>NZ_CP072014.1:625934-1251868 GCF_017603825.1 Arthrobacter crystallopoietes | reverse complement strand
CGCACTACGCGGGCGACCGCACAGGTCGGTCCGACGGCGAGGGCGGCGACCGGGAGGATCAGGGCCTCGAAGCTGTTGGCGCCGCCGGCGGGCAGGACACGCCAAATGATCGCGAATAGCACGATCAGCAGGGTGGCAGTGACGTACGGGGGTAGCGAGGCGAAGAACCCTGCGACGTTGCTGAAGCCCAGGTCGAGCCAGCGGCGGCGGCCGCCGCGTGTGAGGACGCCAACGGCCATGCCTGCGGGCACTGCCACGAGCAGGACGATGACGATCGCGGCGAAGGCGAGCTGGGCAGTGAACGGCAGCTTGCCGGCGATGATGCCGGTTACCGGGTCGCCGAACCGGAACGAGTTGCCCAAATCCAGCTGGAGCAACCCGCCCACGTAGTCCATGAAGCGGACCGGAAGCGGGTCATTGAGCCCGAGGTCCTGGCGCAGGCGTTCGACGGCGGCGGCGCTGGCGTCCGGACCGGCGATGGCCAGGGCCGGGTCACCGGGGATGAGCGGGACGACCATGAATGTCAGGACGACCAGTACGAACAGGGACAGCAGGAGCCCACCGGCGCGACGCAGGGCGAAGTCCAGCCAGGGCGAGGACGAGAGCCGGCGCCGCAACGGCGACCTATCGGCGGACCGGGCGCGCGGAGCACCCGGGATTTTGGCGGTAAGGGTCATGTCGGTAGTTCCTTCCGGGGGTGCCGCTTAGGCGTAGGCCGGGGCGATCGCGCCGGTCCAGCCGACGTGCCGTTCGACCGCGCTCCCGAGCCGGATGAGCGTCGCTTCCTGGTAGGGGCCAGCGACGATCTGGGCGCCAACGGGCAGTCCGGAGGCGGAGGTATGGACCGGGAGGCTGATGGCGGGCAGGCCGGTGATGTTGCAGAACGAGGTGAAGGAGATCATCTGCAGCTCGGTCTGTCGCGGGCCGGCGGGGTCATTGTTGGCCTCGTTGTAGACGGAACCGACGAGCGGAGTCTCGCAGGCCATGGTCGGGGTGACGAGGACGTCGAAGTCCCGCCCCCACTGTTCGATAATCTCCCGGGACTCGAGCTGCAGCAGGGCGGAGGCGCGCGCGTAGTCTCCGGCGCTGCGCCCGGCCGCGGTGGCCAGGCGGTGGGCAATGTACGGATCCACCCGCGACGGATCATCGTAATCGATAGCGGCGAGCGAGGCGCCGATGATCATCTGGAACCCGTCGATGGCCTCGCGGGAGAATAGTGTGGGTGTCACTGGGTAGACGTCATGGCCCATCCCCTCGAGGATCCCCGCGAGCCGCGTCGCGGCGGCCGCGCACTCGGCATCCACGGGCACGCCGGTGGGCGCCGTCAGCAGCAGTCCGACGCGCAGCCGGCCCGCGTCTGCGCCGACTTCGCGGGAAAAGGGCCGCTCGGGCGCCGGCGCCGAGTACCATGCCAGCGGATCCGGCCCCGCCATGACGTCGAGGATCGAGGCGGCGTCCTCCACGTGGCGCACAATGGCCCCTTCGGTGGTGGAGTGTTCCCAGCCGAAGACGCGCTGCGGCACGCGGCCGCGGCTGGGCTTGAGGCCGACCAGTCCGCACGCAGACGAGGGGACGCGGATGGAGCCTCCGCCGTCGGAAGCATGTGCGGCAGGTGCCAGCCCGGCGGCCACCGCGGCTGCGGCGCCGCCGCTGGAACCGCCGGGGGTGCGGCGCACGTCCCACGGGTTGCAGGTCGCGCCGTGGCGGGCGTTCTCCGTGACCGTCAGCGGACCGAGCTCCGGACTGTTAGTACGGCCCATAAACAGGAAACCGCCGGCGGTCAGCTTTTCGGCGCTCAGGTCGCTCTCCGTCTGGTGCGCATCCGACATGGCCAAGGACGAATGCGTGTTCGGCTGTCCGGCGACGCTGGTCAGATCCTTAATGGGCAGTGGCACTCCGTGGAACGGCGGCAGGTCGCCGCCATCCATGACGGCCTGCTCTGCGCGCTTGGCGGCAAGCCGCACATCCTCGTCGTTGCGCCACACGATAGCGTTGAGGGTCGGGTTGAGCGCCTCGATTCGGTTCAGGTAGAGGTCGGCGACCTCTACGGGGCTGACTTGGCGGGTGCGGATTTGGGCGGCCAGGCTGACCGCCGAGCTGAAGGGATCCATGGTGTTTCCTCAAGTTTTGGGGTGGCGCCGGCGCCCGCACACAGTCTTGCGGTGCGCCGGCGCCGGGCCTCGATGGGGCTACTGGGTGATTCGCAGGATGGGGTCGTCGATCGTGGTGCCACGGTGCGAGACTTCGAAGCCCTCGGCGGCGACGGTCAAACGCGGATTATTGCTCAGCGGGATGGCATCCGCGTTCGCGATGAGGCTGTGCATGCTCTCTTGCAGTGCCGCGCAAGCGGCAGCCTCATCCTCTGCGGTCCGGAAGTCCTCGAACGCCTGCTCTGCCTCGGCATTGTCTGTGGCCCCAACATTGGCGCCACCCTCCTGGATGGTGGGTCCGACGAAGGCCGTCAGGGGGTTCGCCATGGTGCCGGGGAAGTTCAGGTCAGCGTACATCGTCATGTCCCACGAACTGGGTTCGCCGAAGACCTGGCCGATCCAGCTCCCGACGTCCGAGTTCTTGAGGGTCACGTTTGCGCCGGCCGCGCGGAGCTGCTCCTGGATGTACACGTTGCCGGACCCCTGGGGGCCGGCGATGTTCGGCCCGACTAGCCGGATGTCGACACCCTTGAGGACCTTCTTAGCCGCCTCGGGGTTGCTCTTGATGACGGGTGCCTCCTCGGGTGCGGCGCAGGTGGTGCCCTCGGCGACGAGTGACCGGCTGGTCTGGCCGTGGCCGTTCGATGTGATGTCCTCGAAGGTCTTGGCGTCCAGGACCTGGGCCACGGCCTTTCGAATCTCGGGGTCTCGGAAGGGGCTGCCTTCGCGCTGGTTGAAGACGACGAAGAAGTCGCTGAAGGGCTGGGCAGCGACCGTGTAGGCCGGCTCGTTCTGGAAACGCTCCATGAGGGCGCCGTCGATCTGGATGATGTCGAGCTGGTCGCTCAGGAGGAGGTTGGCCTGGGTGTTGCGGTCGGCGACGACGTCGAACACCAGGTTCTTGGCCGGGACTCCGGCGACCTCGGAATTGTACTGGGGCCACGCGTCGTAGTCGTCGCGGAGGGTAAAGGTGTAGGAGACCCCGTGCTGGCGGTCGCTGAGGACGTAGGGGCCGGATTGGGCGCCCTCGGCCGTGCCGTCGGCAAGGGCCTTCGGGTCTTCGAGTCCCGCAGGGCAGATGACCCCGGCGCTGGACATGGCCAGGCCGGCGAGCAGGTCGGGCCACGGCTTCTCGAGGGTAACGTCGACGGTGCCGGCCTCGTCGTCAGCCTGGATCGTGGCGGTGTTTCCCGGCCCGAAGACCTGGCCAATGACCGGCGAGGCTGTCTTCGGGTCTGCCAGGTACTCGAGGGAGTCCTTGACTACGGTGGGCGTAATGGGCGTCCCGTCGGAGCACGTGATCCCGTCGCGGAGCGTGAATGTAGTGCCCGTCGGACGCACATCCCAGGATTCGGCGAGCCCGGCAGCGAACTCGCCGCCGTTGTCCTGGCGAACGAGGGTGTCAAAGCCCATCCGTGCCATCCAGAAGTCCGGCAGACCGAGGGTCTGGGTCGGATCGAAGGAAGTAGGCACTTCCAGCGTCGTGCGAATGGTGTCGGTGGACATCTCGCCGCCGGCGGCGGGCGACCCGCTCGAGGAGCCAGTGGTGCAGCCGGCAAGGGCCAGCGATCCGGCGGCCACGCAGGCTAGGGGCAGAAGGGTCTTGATTCGCATATGGGTCTCTTCCGTGGGTGGGTGGTCGCGGGGCGGGTCAGGCTGTGATCTCGTAGACGTCGATGCTGGTGTTCCCGTCGAAAACGCGGGCGCGGCCGACGAAAGCAGAGCGTGTGAGCCATTGCAGCTCGGGGGCGGCGGTGCGGAAGACCGGTGACGTCATGAAGTAACCCATGTGCTGTGAGTCGCCGGTCTCGCCGTCGAGGTGGCGCAGGATGCCGGTGTTCACCACGTCGACATAGTGTCCATCCTGCGTGCGGATGCCGTAGCGCGCCTCAACCTGGAATGCGTCGTCCGCCCGGGCGGTGCACCAGTCCGCGCCACCGGCCACGACGTCGCCGGCAAGTTCCCCACTCACGTGCCCACCGGTGATCGGGATCAGCTCGAGCTGTTCGGCGGCCCGGCCCATGAGCGGGATGTACGGATCCACCCGGGCCACGATGGTGAAGGCGTAACGGAGGGCGGGGACGGGTCCGGCGACGGCGGCAGCTGTCCGCGTACTTGTACTGGTCATGGCATTGTCCTTGGTTAGTTCCGGGCCGGAATAAGCTCCGGCGGCAGGGACTCCCGGCGAAGTGATCCGGGACACAAGCATGATCATGCCCTCCAGTGAATTGCGTTGTCAATGGCATTCACTAACTGTTACCGTGGAACTTCCACCGAGGAGGCTGTCCTAGAGACACCCGGCTTTAGACTCGGTACCAGAACATCCGCAGGGAGGCACCATGACCACCACCGAAGAAGAGCCGGCAGCCAAGGCCGCCCGGACGGCGCACCGGCTCAACCGCGGCTCCCTGACCCGCCAGTCAATCGTGGCGGCCGCCCTGCGGATCCTGGACGAAGACGGCAACCCGGGGCTGACGTTCACCCGGCTAGGCAAGGAGCTCGGCGCCTCGCCCACCGCGATGTACCGGCACTTCCCCAGCCGTGATGAGATCGTCATTGCCGTGGCCGACGAGCTCATTGGCATGTCTATCGAGGGATACGAGCCATCCGAGTCGTGGGCGGATTCGCTCCGAGACCTCGCCTACCGCGCCTGGCGGACATTCGCGGAGCATCCGGCGGCTGCTATGCAGACGTTCTTCCGGCTGACCCGTGGACCAAACGAGCTGCGAGCCGTCGATGCTGTCCTCGAAGCCATCCACCACGCCGGCTGGACCGGGCACGAAGCCGTAATTCAGTACCACGTATTCAGCAATCTGGTCCTCTCTGCCAGCGGCACACATGCCGCGCGCATCGCCGTGCGCGAAGAGTCCGAGGCCAACGGTGACGTCGAGTGGAACCAGGAGTATCAACCGGCGCGTCCAGAGGAATACCCCTACGTAGTGGCCGCACGTGAGGACCTGCGGACCATCAACTTCTTCGAGATCTACCGGGCCCAGGTCGAAGCGGTGCTTACCCAAATGGAACGGAAGGCACCTAGGGAAGAGTCACGCCCGGCAGCCAGCGACCGTTGACGAGTATGACTTTAACGCTTGGCCGCGGCATTCTGTGACCGCTCGGTGTCGCAACCCGAGGCTTTGAGTCTTCTTGCATGGCATGCGTTTCGAGCCGCTGCCTAAGGTTAGGAGGGGAACCGGCCGCCCGTTCGTTCGATACTCGATTTGTGAAGTGGCCGCAGATCGTAGAGCGCGGAACCTGAAGCAGGTCCGCGATGTGTTGGACAATGTGGTTGCCGGCACGTACGCCAACTGGCGCTGTGGGTGTTAGTGCTCCGCTTCTGCGGCAGCCCTCTTGGCGTTTTTCTCGGCGTCCTTCTCGGCGCGCAGAGTCTCCGTCTCGTGCTGTTTCTCGGCTTTTTCCTGGTGGATGACCTCCGCAAGGAGCTTCTCCATCTCCTTTGCCACGCCGGCGGCTGAAGCCGGGTTCTGGCCGGTCACCAACCGGTCGTCGACCGCAACCTTCTCCTGAAAGACATCAGCGGAGACGTGGGTGGCGCCCTGTTCCTCAAGTCGGTCTGCCAAAAAGAACGGGATGACCTTTTCCTTCCCTGCGGCGACCTCCTCCTCGTTGGTGAAGGCCGCTACCCTCCGGCCCTCGACGAGGCGAAGCCCGTTCTCCAATTCCACGTTCAGCAGGCCGGCTGGCCCATGACAGACCGCGCCCACCACGCCGCCGGCGTTGTAGACGCTGGCCACTAGATTCTGCAAGCCTTCGCTATCCGGGAAATCTCACATGGTGCCATGACCTCCCACGAGGAAGACTGCGTCGTACTGACCGGGATCAACAACGTCGACGCGTGCAGTGTTATAGAGCCCAGCGCGCGTGACCTCGTCCTTCGTGAAGGCAACCTGGATAGGATCTTCCGAGTCCACCTCGTCACGCGGTGGCTGGCCGCCTTGGATGGACGCGAAGTCGACGAAATGCCCGGAATCCTTGAAGACCTTCCAGGGATGTGCCGCCTCGGCCACGTTGTAACCGGTCTTCTCGCCAGTATCGCCGATCTCGGAAACGCTGGTCAGTACCATGAGGATTTTCTTCATGAAGTGCTCCTGTCGTCTAGATTCCACCCTACGCCTGGCCTAGATTCAGACCTTCCCTATGTCATAAAAATGTACGAGTTCGTTCGCGCGCGATGACCTTCTATGCCGTGGCAAGGGCACCTTGCTGGGAGGCGAAATGGCCAAACCTCGGTGATTGGAAAACCAAGGCTTGTAGCGGTACCCGTTCCTCACGGCGGCGGGAGGGCGTCTAGCGCGCTCCCGACTCCAGGCGGGCAAGCACGTAACGCAACGGCGGCCATGTGGTGCGCCCTTTCCTTGTATGGGCGTAGGCGCGTAGCCGGACTTCGGGCTGGGCGAGCGGGAGAATTACGACGCCGGGTGGCGGCTTCCTGTCCGCAGGCAGCAACCCGACGCCCATGCCGGCAAGGATCAGGTCTTCGACGAGGTCGAGGCTGTCTGCTTCGTGGCGCAGGCGGGGTTCGAAACCTGCAAGGGAACCGATAGAGCGCACCACCACTTCATCGGCCCGGTTGCGGGAGTTGCCTACCCAGTCACGGTCGCGGAACGCTTTGAAAACCTCCGGGGCGTTGCCTTGCACTGTTTGCTTGTCACGCGCGGGGACGCCGAGTCCCCAGGGCGTGGACCAGAGGGGAACCCTGTCGAGCCGGGGATCGTCGAGCTCCGGAGCGAGGTTGTAGTCGTAGGTCAGCGCGAGGTCGGTCCGGTCCGCCAAGAGCATTTCAATCGCCTCAGCGGGCTCGTGTTCCTGCACGGCAATCCTGAGCGCCGGATGACTGACCGCGGCCTCTTTGACGGCGGGGATGATGTTCCTGCGGATTGCGGTGGCGAAACCAGCCACCCGGAGGGTGCCCGACGGAGCCGCCTCCGGATCAAGATCCGCCCGCGCCGCCTCGACTGCAGCGAGGATAGTGGCCGCATGCTCGGACAGGCGCAGTCCAGCCGGCGTGAGGCGCACTCCCCTGCCCTCAGGTTCCAGAAGGACCGTGCCCGTTTCGCGGGCCAGCAGTGCGATCTGCTGCGAGACCGTCGAGGTCGTAGTGCCGAGCAGGTCCGCCACTTCCCGCATCGACCCACTGCGCGAGAGCTCAAGCAGCGTCCGCAACCGTCGAATATCCACGCTTCTGATTGTCCATGTTTTGTGAACGGTATGCACGCAATCATCACGTGGACGTAAATAGAGGATTCCGGTTCTACTAGTGGGATGACCACTGGGCTCCGCATCTCCGGCACGACCTCCGGCACCGCCATGGCGTTCGCCGCCATGTGCTGCGTTCAGATAGGTCTGGCCGTTTCCGTGGGACTCGTGGACCGGCTCGGCGCCGGAGGTGTCGCGTGGCTTCGCCTTGCGTGGGCCGCCGTGATCCTGGTTGCCATCGCACGCCCCTGGCGGATCCGCTTCAGCTCGACGGCGTTGCGCACCTGCGTCATGCTCGGCGTCGCCACGGCCGGCATGACCATCCTGTTCATGGCCGCGGCCGAACGGCTACCCTTGGGCACCGCTGTCGCGCTGGAGTTCCTCGGCCCGCTGGGCGTGGCCTTGGTGCGCGGCCGAGGGGTGTCGCGCCTGTGGGCGCTGGTAGCCGGCGCAGGCGTCGTCGCATTGACCGAGCCATGGCATGGCCAGACCGACGCCGTTGGCGTGCTCTTCGCACTGGGTGCGGCCCTTTGCTGGGCCGCCTATATCCTCCTGACCCAGCGGGCGGGCGACGCCGCCGAAGGACTGGGCGCCTTGGCTGTGTCCATGCCGGTCGCGGCGCTCGTCGCGACATTCACGGTGGGGCCGGAAGCGTTCGCCCATCTAGACTGGCGCCTGCTGCTGGCCGGCGTCGGACTTGCACTGTTGCTGCCGGTAGTGCCGTTCAGCCTCGAACTGCTGGCCCTGCGCCGGCTCACCGCCGCGGCCTTCGGCACGCTGATGTGCCTGGAGCCGGCCATCGGCATGGTCGTCGGCCTCACCTTCCTCGGTCAGGTTCCCAGTCCCTTCGCGATCCTCGGGATCGCCCTGGTCATCGCCGCCGGCATCGGCGCCACCCGCACCGGAAACCGCCCTCCGGTTACCACCAGCCCCGAAACCCTGCCCGTCATATAGCCGACTACAACTACGGAATCCGCTCGCAGCAGACGCCGTATACACGACACACTGCCGCCCCATAGGGTCGGCCTTGACCAGAGTCCTGCAATCGCTCAGCACAGAGCAGCGCCGGTGCTTTCAGGCCGTTGCAACGGAACCGAAAGCACCGGCATCCTTAGTTTGCGTGAGGTTACCGGGCCCGTGCCATCGCCCCGATGGGGATGGAATCCAGATCCTCGCCTACGATCAGCTTGCCAGAGAAGTTATCACCGGCCCGTTTGAATTCTTTGACCGGCCAGTTGCCCGGAACCATGTGGTTCAGGACCAGCGTGCTGACGCCGGCCTGCTCGGCAATCACACCGACCTCTTCGATGGTGGTGTGGGCGCCCTTGAGGTGTTGGTATTCCGCTTCTGCCGCTGCATCGCGGGGCTCCGGATGACGTTGAGCGATCCACTGCTCGGCGATGACCTCGTGCACCAGAACGTCCGCGCCGGCGGCCAATTCCACGAGATTCTCGCTGGGACCCGTGTCGCCGGAAAAGACGACTGTTCCAGTGTCAGTCTCGAACTTGAACGCGAACGCAGGGAACACGGGCGCGTGTTGGACCAGCGTTGCCGACACCTTGACCCGGTCATCCTCGTAGAAGCTGAACGGCGACATGCGCGGATGCGGGTTCCCGTTCGGGTCTTTGCCGTACCCCGCCGGCAACGCGATGTCGCGGCCGGCGAAGATCTTGTCCGGCGTCGGGTAACCGCTGTCAATCACCCGGTCGTTGAAGTCCGTCGCGAAAGTCCGGACCATCATGTCGATCGTTTCCCCAGTGCCCGGTGTCGGGTTCTCCGGCGCCACAACCTCAGTCATTTCCTCGCCCTTGTAGTTCACCGGCAGAGCGCCGCGGTTACCCGGGCCCCAGATCTCCACAATCCTGTCCCTCCGGGACAGGCCGTTCTGCAGACCCGTGCCTAAGATTCCGTACAGGTCCGCGATATGGTCCGAATGCAAGTGCGTGAGGAACACCGCCTCGAGTCCGTCGAGAGGGCCCTGCATGTCCTTGTCCCAGGTGCCCAGACGGGCGTCCTTGATCTGGCGTCCCACTCCGTGTCCAGCATCGATCAGGTAGTAGCGGTCTCCGACAACGACCGCGGAAGCCACACCTGCCCGGTCGGTTTCCATCCACCACGGGGGTCCGCCTGACGTTCCCAGCAAGATCAGTCTGTTCTTCGCATCCGAAGTCAGGGCCTTGCGGCGAGGGCCTATACGAGAGTTTCCGGACTGGGGCGGTTGGGCAGCACCGGCCAGGGCCGGCGCGAGCCCGGCTACGGATAAAGAACCAAGAATGGCGCGTCGTGACACGCGTTTAGTTTCTGGCGTCCTGGCCATGGTGGATCTCCTTGCATTCACGGGGCAGCGCCCGCGGCTCACTGGTTTGAAACTGCCGCCGTAAAAACATGCGCGGGCAGCAGTTAGGCCTATCCATATTAGGAGCAGGACACTAAGAATGTTAAAGACTCATTCCCCGCTCATTGATACGCCTTAGCTATATAAAGCCGATAGGGCGCTATCGCAGGCCTCTCCCTGCCAAACGACCGACTCATGGCGTGCGAATGGTCTGGTTATATTTCCTGAAGGAGAGCTGGAAGTGTGACCACACGGCAGGCGCCGACTCCGTTGCGTCCAATTGGAGTACACCTCAACCTGACGTCAGGCGCGCATCGAATAAAGCGTCAGAATAGAGTACAAAATAGCCTTTCTTGACGCTTGCTTCACAAACTCTTAGATTTCAAGCTGACAAATATGGGTTGGAGGCGCGGTGGCGGGGCAACGAGTCGGGTACGTGCGAGTCAGCACCTTAGAGCAAAACGAACAACGCCAGCTCGAAGGCCAGCCACTCGACCGGGTGTTCACCGATAAGGCCTCCGGCCGGGACACTGCCCGACCACAACTTGTCGAACTCGTCCGCTTCGCCCGCGACGGAGACACCGTCGTCGTACACAGCATGGACCGGCTCGCTCGAAACCTGGACGACCTGCGGTCCCTGGTTCAGAAACTGACCGCCAAGGGCGTCCGAGTCGAATTCGTCAAAGAAGGACTCGTCTTCACCGGCGAGGACTCCCCCATGGCCAACCTCATGCTTTCGGTCATGGGGGCCTTCGCCGAGTTCGAACGCTCCCTTATTAAGGAGCGCCAGCGCGAGGGAATCACCCTGGCTCGCCAGCGGGGCGCCTATCGCGGTCGGAAGAAGACCCTCTCCCCGGAACAGGCCGCCGAATTGGTGCGCCGTGCCGCGGCCGGCATCCCGAAGGCAACGCTGGCCAAGGACTACGGCATCAGCCGAGAAACGGTCTACCAGTACCTGCGTCAAGCCACCATAGCGACAGCTGATGATGCGTCGCCGGCCTCTGCCTCTGCCTCTCTCCTGCCTGAAGCATGATCGAAGGCGGCCGGAGGCGCATGTCCTCGCGCAACTCGCCCTAGCCGGCCCGCTGGGATCCTCCAAGGTTGCCCGTCATCTCCCCACCGTCAGGTCCGGCCATGAGCCGAACTGCGGCAGAACCGTGAACGAAAGTTAGCCCAGCTGTAACTCGAAATTGGAGGTTACGACTCTTCCTCGGTCCGGGCGTCCTCGTCCGCGCAGCTCATGCCTGAACTGATCCGATCCATACGTGCGGTCCAGGTCTTCTCTTCTCGCTGGATCAGAGCCGCGCCCGATTCGCCGTTTTTGAACCAGGTGAGGGCGATGTCCAAAGCGGTTTTCGAAGTGCACTCCGCATAATTGCGGATGCTGTTTAGGGTTGTCTCATCCAGCAGTAGGCCATGGTTGACCGCGTTCCGAACGCGTCGATGCCGAGCACGGAGCAAGCCTGTTTCGCGCCACGTCTCGTCAAGGAGCTGCCGCTCCCGGTCAGGAACAGTGCAGATTGCAAGCGCATCCTCCAGGTCTGCGCGCTTAAGTTCGGACATCGGAAGTGCGCGTATTTCATCTTGCAGTGCAACAGCCTTTGCGACGGACACCAAACGGATTCCACCTCGGCTGTATTTGGAAATTTTCCGTTCGAGCTCATCTCGGCCTGCGTTTGGTCCGCGTGACCATGCTTCCTCCAATGGAGCCATCAGTTGGCCAGCGATCCGACTGTCAGCGCGCCTGAGGGCTTCTCGACGCTGGAGGGAAGTAGCCAATTCTGACGCACGCACGTTTAGTACGGATGCGAAGAGTTCCATCGCGTGGTCCTCGAGCGCTGTTGCTACCCGGGGCGTGACGCGACGGGCCCCGTAAAAGGAAACGTCGCGATGATCAGTCATCCGTGCCTCACGTAGCGACGTCAGCGCCTCAACAAACTGCTCGGGCATGGGCTCTTTGGCCAGCACATCGGCAAACTGATCTGCGACAATACTGAGGATCTCGCTTGTGCCGCCAATCCCATAACTGTCATCGTCGAGGGACCTAGACTGGCGGACAGTGAGTCCGCCCGATGAGCTGCGAGACCTTCCGTCAAGGAGGATGGCAGTTGCACCCGCGCTTTGCCACGAGACGCCGCCTGCCTCGACAGCGATACTTATTAGCGCCTCAATTCGTCGCCTGGCTTCCTCCGCCGCGCCGGCCACCTGCCGTTCCCCGAGATCGACGCGTACAGGCGTGAGTCTGTTTTCCCGTTTCAGCGCTTCGCTATGGAGGTCGTCGAGCCAGTGGACGTCCTCGCGAAGTTCGCGCAACTCTGCGCGTTCCGGAAAGTCATGCCATTTGTGCTCAAAAGCGTTCGGAAGCGCCCAATCCGCTCGGAGGAACGTCATCGGGCCTATAACCTTCCGCATCCCCGAAAGAAGAGCGCGGGAATACACCGTCCATACGACTACCCGTCCTACCGGTGGGGCAACGAGGATTTCTCTCGCCATTTCAAGTCGGTGTTCTTCAGTCAGCGGTTCAAGAATCTGTACGTCGCGCTCCCAAGCCAATTGTTCCTCGGTGTTGACGAGTGCATCGGCTGCGTAACTGAGTAATGAGAAGGCGCCGTGGGCGGCAGGGCCAACTTGAGAAGCAACGATAGCCGACAGCTTGCGCAATGTATCGCTGGTCTTCCCAGGGACCTTCGCGGCTGCGCAAAGATCCCAGAACGCCTCCGCGATGGCTACTTCTGAGTGCCAAATCTCATTGAACTGATCGGCCGTAGCGATAATGGCCTCTTGGTTACCGTCGAGGCGCAGGTCGTGCAGCAAAGGGGCGACTAAAGTACCAAGCCGTCCCCCGACGGCTTCAGACTGTGCCTTGATCTCAGTTCGCAGAGAAGCGCGATGACTTGTCGAAGACCTCGAATTCCACGTCGAAACATCGCCAGTTTGAACGTAATCGCCGAGTTCGGCGACAGCTTCACCCAGGGTATATGGGCGGACAGTCCGATGCGGAAGGGGAAGAACTTCCGCCACCGATAGAAGCCAGTCATTGACCGTTGCAGTCGGCCGAACACGCACCACTTCATCTCCGATCGTTGAGTGGGTACATCTTGGCATCGATTCGGCGGCCTAAGCCAACGAGGATCCGACTGGCCCACGATCGCAGCATTCCCGGCTAGCTGCGAGACTCTAGAAAGAGGCCGGCGTGCCGATAAAATGCGCTGCCATCGCGTAGTCGCGTTCAGTCTCCTGAGCAAGCTCAGCCCCGTCGCAACCCTGTCATTGTGAGGGCTGCAAGTCTCGCCTACCTCCCGTTAGGGTTGATCGCAGGTACTCTGGCCATTTGTCAGAGCTTTCGACTTGCCAGCTGGGGTCATGATCCAAACGATTCATGAGTTCGTCTTTCGGAAACCCGCACTCGAGAAAGAGCCTCAGGAAGATCACGTTCTTGAGTCGCTTGTGGTGCGGGAAGAGTTTGCCAGTAGCCCAAGGAAGGGATTCCTGTGGATTGGTCGAGGTCAATCTGATCCAGAATCTCTACCCGACGGTCAGGACAGTTGGTTGAAGGACGGCCAGCCCTCGGCCGAGTGGGCGATGCCCAACTCCCATGATCGCGCCCATGCGCTACTCACAGGACTGCCGTCTTCACGCTCGGGTGAAAGCAGCTGAATCTTTGGGTCGGCTTGCTTCCGGAGTGATTCCTCCGTCATGACCGACCGTTAATAGTCGCATCCATTCCCAGCTACAATTTCGGCAGCAGTCCGAAGCTTTTTGGCCTGTATGGGTAAACCTTTCAGTTGGGGGAAACTTGAATAGCACTTTTGCACTGTCGCGCGCGCGGCAGTCTCTCTACGCAATGCTCGTCGCGGCCGTCCTTGCTGTCGGATCGCTGGCTGGAGCTATTCCCGCACACGCAGCCGATGCATTCCTGCAAGGGCGGGTCGTGGACGCGGAGGGTAAGCCACTTTATGGCATTCAGGTTTCGGCTTTCAGCGGCCCAGACGCCGGAGTCTCGGGAGTACCTGCCGATACGACTGGAACTACCAATACGCTCGGCCAGTACAGCCTCGCCCTGTCCAGCGACCGTTCCTACCGCCTCCGGTATGCCGACACCCAGACCCGTCTGGACGGTCCCTACATCACGGAGTGGCACCAGGACGCAGCTGGGCCCGAAACAGCCGTTCCAGTCGCCGTCACTTCCCCCGGCATAACGCTGCCGGACACGTCCTTGGCTGCACCTGTCCTCGAGCAGTTCACAGATGCCCCGGTGCCAGTCCTCAGCGGCACAGGCGCTCCAGGAACGGTACTCACCGTGGACCCCGGCACCTGGAGCCCCGAGCCGGTCCTGACCTACGCCTGGCACCGGAACGGAGCCTTTGTTGGCAGCGGAACCAGCCTGACCGTGAGCCCGTTTTACGGTGGCGGGAACATAACCGTGAAGGTCACGGCCAAGAAGTCGGGATATGCCACCACCACCCGTGAATCCGCTCCGGTGTCTGTGCCGCTGTCCGAATGGGATCCGCCTGCTCCAGCAATCACCGGCGCCCCACAAGGCGGAACAGTGCTCAACGCCGACATCGGCCTTGTGGCTTACCCGGCTACATATGAATTCCAGTGGTTCGCTGACGGAGCGCCAGTCACTCCGAAGGGATCCTACTACCGCTCCTATTCTCCTGAGACTGCGGACGCAGGCAAGCGCTTGACCGTCCAGGTCACTTGGTCACGCCCCGGATTTCACACGGTTACGCGCACCTCCGCGCCGACCCATCCCGTCGTGCTTGCGGTCTTTGAGCCGGGAATCCCGACGATCAGCGGAACCACGAAAGTCGGACACACGCTCACTATGGACCCAGGCATCTGGAAGCCGGCACTGGTTCAGAATAACTACAAGGTCGAATGGTTGCGCGACGGTGACGTGGTTGACATGCAGTGGATGGACCCCTGGTATTTCCACACTGCCGCTGGCAAGTACACATTGACCGCCGCCGATCTGGGCAAGACGATCAGTGTCAAAGTCACGTCCCGGCGGATCGGATACGAGACCACATCAAAGACATCAACTCCCACTGAGCCTGTTGCCATAGGCACATTTAACCCAGCATCTCCGACTATCAGCGGGGTCCCGACCGTCGGTCACCGTTGGGCCGTGAACTCCAAAGGGTGGGCTTCAGGCACAACCTTCAAGCACCAGTGGTACCGGGACGGACTAGCGGTTAAGGGAGCAACGAGGCCTGAGTTTTATCCGACTGTCTACGACCTCGGCAGGCACACCTACAGTGTCAAAGTGACCGGATCAAAGGCCGGCTACACCACTCTCACGAAGACGTCCGATCCCTTCACCGTAACGGTCGCTAAGGGAACGTTCGGGAACGCTGAACCTGTCGTCGTCGCACCTACCGGAACGAAGAAGGTCGGGTATACCTTGACCGCCCCGGAAAGTGCCGTCTACTGGTCCGGCCCGTCAGTTCCCTCGGACGAGACGCACACCATGCGCTATCAGTGGTACCGAGGCAGCACCGCGATCAAGAGTGCGACCGGCAAGACCTACAAGCTGACCGGTAGCGACGCGGGCAAGACGATCAAGGTACGACTGGCAACCAGCCTCCCAGGGTACAACACGTCCTACCGCTACTCGAAGGCCACCACGGCCGTTGCCAAGGGCACCCTGAAGGTGTCTAGCCCGACGGTCTCCGGCACGAAGAAGGTCGGCTACCGTCTGACGGCCAACCCGAGGACTTGGACGGCCGGCACAAAGTTCACCTACCAGTGGTACCGCTCAGGCAGGGCAATCAAGGGCGCCACCGGCCGTACCTACAAGCTGGTCACTGCCGACCGCTACGACACGATCAAGGTAAAGGTCACCGGTTACCAGACCGGGTACACCACTGTGGCGAAAACGTCGGCTGCAACCTCCAAAGTCCGGTAGCCCGCTCCTTGGACATTCTCCGGGCGTGGCATGGACGAGATGGTTCATGAACAAAAGGAAATACAGTGCCACAGCCCTGCAAGACATGAAGCCGCCAAATTGAGCTTCAAAGAACCGCCATTTTTAACTAACAGAAAGACGCTGGCGATGCCGCTCCCCCGGTCCCACCAAAGGTCTTCCTTTTAATTGTTGAGAATGGTCCGAGTGAGACATATTGATGAGACAAGCCGGCGCCAAAAAATTCGCGATGACCTGCCGAGAGGCAGCCCGTCTGTCCATACCTCAGCAAAGGGTCGTATTTGAGATGCCAGGGAGCAATCGACTGCCGGCCGGGCCGGAGGTCTTGGCCTAGAGGAACTCTCCCACGCCTGCAGCGCCCGGCGGGGCTTCCTCCCACCTAGGAGAGGCCAGGCCGGTACTTATCGCTCGGGGCAATTACTGGTTTCTGTCCCGAACACTACTCGAATGCCGCAGATCCGCTTCGATTCCATTGCCGCTGTCTGGCCAGCCTGCTAGTGTCGCCCTAATCCCGCGCGCGCGGGCCCATCCCGAAGAAGAGAGTTCATCATGCGTTTTTCTTCATTGGTGGCCGCGACGACGCTGGGACTCGTCGTCGCACTGGCACCAGCCGGTCCGGTATTCGCTGGTCCCGCCGAACGGCAGGCCAACTGTACGGCCCTGGGCGGAACGCTCACCGGCACCGGCAATAACCAGGTCTGCACGGTCACGACTGTTGTCGTGGGTCCTGATGTTCCATCAGGGGCTCCGACGACCACTTTCAGTGCCGACCGCCCCGTGGGTGATCCTGTCACCGTGGACACATCGCTTCCAGCCCGCCAGCCAAATCCCACGGTAACAACCGAGGAACGCAACGTCGGCGACGCGACTGTCGTGAGGACCGAGCGCGCCGGCACCCCGGTGGTGACCGAAGAAGAGCGCAATGCCGGCGAGGCTGTCAGCGAGGACGTTATTGTTCCCGGCACGCCAACGTCCACAACAAGGACGGAGCGGGGCACGCCGACGAGCACCGAGACGCCCACGACCACCAACTGCCGCAGGGTAAACAACGAGCGGGCCGCAAGGCCCGTGGAGAGATGCGAGCGGGCCGTCCTGACCACGACGACGACGCCCACAACGATCGTCACCACGACAACCACCCCGCAGGAACGGGTCACCACGACCACCCAGCCGCGGGAGACGCTGATCACCACGACGACGCCGTACACCGAGGTCTTCACCAGCACCCAGCAGCGTGAATTGTGCACCACCACGACATACCAGACGATGATCGCCACGATGACGACGCAGCAGACGGAGCGCACGGCGACCACCTCGCAGCCGACAACCCGGACCACGACCACCACGACCACCACGTTCAACTTCCCCCGCGGCACTGACATCCCCACCCCCACCGGCGCCCCGGTGGTGACGACCTCAACGGCTCCAGGGACTCCAGTGGTAACGGAAGCAGAGGTTCCGGGCACCCCGATCGTGACCACCGGAACCCGGCCCGGCGATGAGGAATCGGACACCGAGTGCGCGCCGATCGCCCCGATGGTAACGGTCACCGAGGGGGAAACGAGGCAGGAAGTCATGACGGAGACCGTGCCCGCCGAGCCGATTGTCACCGTGACCCGTGAGAACATCGAGCCGCTTGTCGCCGAGACCGAAGCCCCGGGAGCGCCAATCGTGACCACCGACGTCCGCAGCACAGGCGAGACCTGCTACAACAACCCCTCTAACGCAGAGCAGCGGGGCAACCGCTGCTAAGCGATAGCCCAAATCAAACCACCGACGGCCCGTCTTCCATTCAGGAGGGCGGCAGCCGTCATGATTATGCTCCGATTTCTCCGGGGTCTACACGAGCGAGTTTTCGGGGTCGGTAAAAGGACGTAGCTCGGCTTCAATGTTTTCCGTTATCTGGGCGACCGTCTCGAGCCGGGGCGGGCCGTTTCAGGTGATGTCGACTGCGGCCCAACCCACCCGACACAGCGTCATAAGCCACGGAGGACAACCTGACTGCAAGTAAGGAGACGGCGAACAGCCTTCGCTCTGAGGAAAGTAACTCCCTGACGCTGGAGATCCTCGAAGTCGAGGAGTACGAAGTCGTCACTAATGAGCTCAACGGCTGAGCGCATGGATTCAGCTGGTCGAATGCGGCACGTCCCGTAGCCGACCCGGTATGCAACTTCCGGCTCATCCAGCAGCTCTTCACTCAGATCAGACGCATCCGCGACATCAACCAGCTCACCGCCATCACCGCCGAAGTCGTCGAAGCCGCCAGCGAAACTCTGCTCATCGGCACCTGATCGCGCCA
Source organism: Arthrobacter crystallopoietes (assembly GCF_017603825.1). Taxonomy (NCBI): domain Bacteria; kingdom Bacillati; phylum Actinomycetota; class Actinomycetes; order Micrococcales; family Micrococcaceae; genus Crystallibacter; species Crystallibacter crystallopoietes. The sequence continues at coordinate 1,233,938 of NZ_CP072014.1, read as the reverse complement.
TATCACGCCCCCAATTCAGCGCCATTTATCGCAGAAAGTTACATGCATGGACTTTGTGCCACTTCGAGAGACGGACGTTCGGGAGATCCCGCCGTCTCAATAGGCGGTCCTTTGCTAAGACGGAACACCTGACTGGACGCACCTCTCCACTTATGGGTGACTGACAAGTTCGTACACATTAGGAGTGCCGGGTCCCCAACCACCAGCAAAATCACGGCGGCTGCTATCAGGCATGCCAGGGCCGACCACAATGCCTACCGCACCCGTCAGGAGCGCCACCGCGAGGGCACCAATCCACGAACTGCAAAAGTCAGCATCCTGCACTGCTACGACATCGGGCAGTGGACAAGAAACGTCAGATGCGTGTGTAGAGGTGAAACTATGAAAAAACTCATCGCACCTCTTGCTCTTGCTGCCGCCCTTGCCTTGACGGGGTGCGGCGGAGCAGACACCAGCCCGACCGGTGCTGCCGATTCCAAGGCCGCTGAAGAAGCACCCCAGGCTCCTGACCTGACAGGCGTATGGAAGCAGAGCAACCCCGCCAGCGAGGACTCTTACCAGCAAGCAACAATCACCGCGGACACAATCACCGTCGAATGGGTTACCGACGGCGGCGATACGACCTCGATTTATTGGGTTGGAACGTTCGAAGCGCCAACCGACGCGAGCGAACCGTACACATGGACCTCAGAGAGGGATGCTTCGGCAACTGACTCCGCGATCCTGGCATCCACCGATGACACCAAAGAGTTCACGTACGAAGGTGACACCATCAGCTACAAGGTCAGCGCGCTTGGAACCACGACCACGGTTGATCTAAAGAAGAACTAACACCAGCGAGAGACGCCCCCGGCGAGCATTGCGCTCCTCGGGGGCATCCTGCTTACCATCCACGAACAGGACGCCGAGGGGCGCAAGCCAAGTAGTGCTAGCGAATGAACCTTAGCTTATATGGCAGCGCGCCCGTTCGAATGTCAGCCGAGATTGGAGCGGCCGCCGGCAAGAGGCGAGAAGAGTGTTGCAGGCTGATCCCTGTCCCAGGGGAAAGTCCCCCGGCATTGATACCGCTTCGATGCTCGCGGACTGATCCGGGCCGTCACTGGCGGTGAGCAATCAGAACTCTTCTCCCAGCATCCCCACGTATGCCCGGGGCAGCTCATCCTCTTGGCGGGACAGCTCGTCACCTAGCCGGCGTTCCGCAGCTGACAGCGCGTACGCCACATGGATGCCTTCACGTTTTAGACCCAAGAGAAACTTGCCGCCCGGGTTTACGGCGCCGTCATTAAGCACGAAGACAACTGTTAGGGAACCACTGTCGTGATGGTGTCTAACTTCCCAATCGGGTTCCCCTGCAGGTCCTTCACATCGACAGACTTGCGCGCAATGATCTTGTCACTCAGACGGATTCTTGCGTTTCCGGCCAGGGTGACTTTTCGGCCGTCCTGACGCGTCATGTGCACTGGAATCCACGTGAGTTTCTGGAGTTTCCTAGGCATTTAGCTTCTCCCTTTCCACCCCCGATCATATGAACCCATCCAGCTCGAAGTATGTAAGGAGCTCCTTCGTCAGCTAGTTATGTTTCGTGTCCTTTGCTGAGATTGCCGCGAGCGGGCCACCCCAACCGTCGCGATCGCCCAACTCTTCAAGGTCGCCAGCAGTACGGTGAACCGCCTTGTCCAAGGAAGTCCATTGCCCGTGACGTTTTGAGCTACGGCCCGCCATTTACAGCGCTAACCAGCTTCTCGAGCGAATCGGAACTAGCAGCGATCTCCACCTCGCCCTTTTCCGTCACCAAGATCATTGCTTGGATCCCTACGCCTGTGATGTACTTCCTGTCCTTGCCCCTGATCGGACGACGTCCGGGAAGCACCTCCAGTGCACACATCGTTGTGGGGCGCCCGGACGGTTCCAAGGTGTCATACACGGCCGGCTGAAAGTCTAGCCACTTGGGTTCGATCGCAAAATTTGTCACTGAGTTGTGGATCTGTGATGAGCTGAAGTTACGTAATGCATACAGTCATAAACGGTGGTTAAAGACGATTGGTAACTTTGCAGGCTTGGGCGGGCTCGGATCAGTCGGAACAAGGTGAGCAATCCGGCTACGGAATCAAACCAGGTCGAGACGGACGTCTGAGGTTTTTGAAAGCTCAGCTGCTTAGGATGACCGGCATGAGGGAGTGGATACGCCGACATCCCAAGTTGGCAGTGACATTTGCACTGCTATAACGGCGCGTATGACACGCGGGCACTGCATCGGTTCATGCCATAGCAATATTGGGTTCCCAGAAATGGCCCACGAGGAAGCTGCCGCCCCTGCTGGACGGGTTCTCCGCATTCCTCCAGCGCCATGGGAAAGTCTCGGTGATTCTGTCAGTAGTGGATGAGACAGTGTTGTCAGCTAGGTTAAGTGCCTGTCGTCCACGCTGATCAAAGGAAACCAGCCTGGGTGATGTTTGACGTTGGGGGAAAGCGTTATGCCATTGGCGGCGGAGTTTAACGGTCAGAGAATCGAAGCGAATCAGCTCTCGGTTGATGAATGGGCGGCTCTAAAGTCCAGGTATAAACAAGGCACTCTTGTGATGACCTGTGGGCAGCCCGGCATACCAAAGAACTCGAAACTGCAGTTTCAGTATTTCGCACACAAGCCCGGAGCGGACTGCACACTCCACACCGGCGGCCCGGAAAGTCCTGAACATCTTGCCCTCAAAGCGGCGGTTGCCTCAGCGGCGAAAGCAGCCGGATGGGTTGCCATCATCGAATACCCTGGCCCCGATCGCAACTGGATTGCTGACGTCTTAGCAGAAAAAGACGGAAGACGAGTCGCTGTAGAAATTCAGCTTTCCGGACAACAGCCGCAGGAATTCCACCGGCGGCAAGAACGCTACGAGGCCTGAGGGATTGAGTGCATCTGGCTAGTAGCACCCCACAACCAACAGAACGCAGCCTCAGTTCCATCCTTCGTGATCAAAACTGCCCCGAATGACGTCCTCATCGAATTGCCCCCAACTGACCTTGGAGATGCGGGTGGGGACTTGGAGCTGACCGCAGCTGTCCGCAAAATATTGACTGGGCGGTACAAATCGTTCATTGAGGCCACCGTTGCCGCCTTTAGCATCTCGACCGGCATGAAGAAGTGCTTCCGTCCTGAGTGCCGGGCATGGATGACTATCTGCTATCTCGAGCGTCTACAAGTTGAAACACGCTGTGGTCTGAGAGGCACAATCGGCGCAGAATACTTCGGCCGGCTGCACCTGGAAGACAGGGTTGAGAAGGCGGCTTGGCCGGCTATTATCAAGGCGCTCTATGCAGACAGTGACTTGGCCAGACCCGCACCGCTGCGGCATAAGAACAGCACAATGGCTGGGCACCCTTACCTCGGCTATACCTGTCCCAGCTGCGGATATCTTCAGGGCGACGTTCCCATGATGGATGAAATTCGAAACTGGTACGAGTACGTCATTCCAGAGACTGCCACTATTCCGATCAAGAAGACGGCGTTACGGGGTGCGCATTTGTGTCAAGACAAGGGCGCCGGTTTATGCAGCCAGACTCCTACAGACCCAACTGCTGCGTCATTTCCTGATGGGCAGATAGGGAGAATCTGGCTCAGCCGGAAGCTTCTGACCGATGTTCTTGCCCCCATTCCTCCCAGAGGGACCAGAGCGGCGGCTAAGGCAGCGGAATCCGGCTCACGGTCTGGCAATACTAAACGCAGGGAAGACAGTCTCCCTACAGCGGCGGCGCCGATCAGGGAGACCCCTGGCCTGGTGCGGAACCAAGCACTCGAGACTGACCCAAGCACCGCTCCGCAAGGGGCCGTGCCAGAAGCGGCAGATACAAGTAAACAGCTCGACGAGCTTAACCTTGCCCAAGTGCCTTCCGTCCAGCAGGAGGGCTGGGCTGAAGTTCGCGTCCGGACCTTGGCCTCCAGAACTCGTTCAACGCAGGAAGTTGCGGACATAACTGGAATCAAGCCCGTAAACTACATGACCCGCGAAGAGTTGTCCCATGCCGTACTCATCGCACTTACCCTCCTGGAAAACGGCAATGTACTAGATGTTTCGGCTGCTCGCCGAAGACAGGGTCTGCATGACAACCTTCCCGATTTGCTGGGGGAACGTTACCCAAGAGGAAAAGTCCCCCCGAGCGATCCTCCGACGTAGCATCCACTGCGGCTCGAGAGCTCCAACGCCGATAACGGCGCATATGTCTGGCTGGGATCTATTCATAGGTCTCATAGGTCGTCAGGATCGGTGTGCCGGCTCCGGTTCACTGGACTATAGGCTTATGCGGTGAAACGAACTTCCATCCTCGTGCTCGTGCTTGCGGTGCTTCTTTCCTCCTGTACACCAGCGCCGGAGCCCGTTCTGGTAGCGCATCGGGGCGGCGCTGTCGCTTATCCGGAGTCCTCGATGGAGGCATTCGCGGCGGCGGCGGAATCCGGGTACCCCCTCGAGTTCGATCTCCGGGCGCTGAAAGACGGAACACTCGTCCCGTTACACGACCGGACGGTTGACCGCACTATGACAGGGGTATCAGGGACGCCAGCGACAATCACCGCGAAGGCCTGGGAGAAAGCGTCCATCCGCTCTGCCGTGAACGGAAAACCCGGTACGCCCACAACATGGGACAAGATTCTGCAAACCTATGGTCAGGACAACATTCTCGTGCCGGAGCTCAAAGACCCCAGCGTTGATGTCGAGAGATTCGCCGGCACTGTTCACGAACACGGCCTCAAGGACAACGTGATTGTCCAGACGTTCGACTACAGCACCGCCAGGAAGTTAGCCGCCACCGGACTCAATACGCTGTACCTGACGACAGAATCGACCGAGATAAACCCGAAAGCCGTGGTCGCAGACGGCATCGAATACATCGGGCCAAGCAAAGACACCCCTTCGGACGAAATTAGCGCAATGAAGGACGCGGGCCTGAGCGTATGGGCATGGACTGTCAATGACCCCAGCGTCGCTCATGCGCTTTTCGAGACAGGAATCGACGGGGTTTTCACGGATGACCCCTGGGCAATGTCCGATTATTTGGAATCCGTAGGCCAGTAGCACCCCTGCTCTCGGGGCTGACAATATACAGATAACAGCATTTCCGACGACGGCCAATGCTTTGTCCGCTTTTTCACCGATAGTTCGCTTCTTGACCAAGCCACAACAACGGACGAGACGATGGATGTGTCGCTGGAGTCAAGTAATCGGCTTCAGCGCTTCATTCTGCTGCCAGTTCCAACCCCTCACACCGATAACAGTGCATAAAACTACGCGATAATGATTTCAGTGACTCGTTCTCCAGATCGCTCACACTCATCGAGGTCGCTGGACTGAATGTCGCAGGCCCCAGGCCAGGGGGCATCACACCGGCTCTACTCCAGTACCAGGGCACTGATGAGGCCGCCGCCCCACGAAATCCCGGCCATCGTGGTCAGTCACTTCTTCGGACAGGCGTTGTCGCAGTAATTCCTTTTTCAATACCCAGGAGACAGCAGTAGCCGTCCTGTGCTGCTGTGGCCGACGAAGCAATGGATTGTCCCGCCCCAGCATCTGCCATCGACAGCTCTAACCGCTTCATCGGCATGGATGCGACCGTAGCGGACTTTTGGCGGTTCGCAATTAGCGACCTATCGCTGAGACAGGGACCCCAAGCCTGAATGTGAGCTGAATAAGTCCGCCGGGAATAGAGCGCCGCTTCGAAGCAATCAAATAGACCTTTGGGCAACGTCTAAGGCCGTGCTGCTAGCCCTGGATCTGGTTGGTCAGGCGCTTCTATCCGCTTCTAACCAGTTGAGTTGTCCGAGGTATGGGTTCTTGAAGCGGGTACCTGGCCCGTTACGACGGCCGGGCGTGAATAACGGCAAGGTGGAACGCAGTCAGCTGGCTGTGGCGGAGGAGTTTAGGGTGGGTAGATGAATGTTGAGGATCCCGCACGCAGGAAGAGCCGTTTGGAGGATCTGCAGGCCGCTACCGCCTTGGGTGCACAGGACCGTACGCTGACCGTCGCCCTGGAACGGATGGTCGAATTTTGTAGCAAGACGGTCGGCGCCGATTTCGGTGCACTGGAGATTGCCGACGAAAGCGCCGACGCATCAGGGCGGTTCATCGCTGTCGACGCGGCTAACGGCAGTCCTGCCCGCCTGCCGGGAGCCAGCGCCGCTAATGCGGATGCGGACCGGATCGCTGGGGGCCGGTTGAGCCTGAACGTACCCATCCGCGCCCAAGACATCATTTACGCTCACCTGCGCCTCAGCCGGCACGAGGGCAGCCCTGGCTTCACCCCAAGAGACGAAGCACTGGTGGCTTCCTTCGCCGAGCTAGCCGGTCTCGCCATCGACAACGCCTGGCGGCGCCGCCACTGGTTGCGAATCTCCTTGAACCTCACCCGGGACCTTCCGGCCGCCCCCGAAGGCGAAGCCGGGCTGATCGTCCAACACGCGTTGGCGGCCTCCGGTGCCGACTTGGTGCTGCTGGCCTCGCCGGCCTCCGATGACAGCGGACCGCGCTGCCGAGCGGTGGCAGGACCCCATGCCGCCTCCGGTGACTGGCCGAACCTTGCGATCAATCCCGGCCCGTTGCAGCAGGCTCTGGAGATGGACACGCCACTGCTCTGCGCGGCCGCGGACCTGTTGAACAGTGGAGGCGAGGGTCTGGCGGCGGCCGTCATCGCTCCGGTGAACCGCCACAGCCCCAACCCGGGCCTGCTCATCCTGTGCCGCAGCGCGGAGGCAGACCAGTTCCCGCCGGTCGACGTCGACATGACAGGAGTTTTCTGCGAACACGTTTCGTTGGCTCTGGAACTCGCCCAGGGCCAGCGGTCCCGGGAACAACTGATGCTTTTCACCGACCGGGACCGCATCGCGCGCGACCTTAACGATCTGGTGATTCAGCGGCTATTCGCCGCCGGACTGGAAATGCAAAGCCTGCGCCGCTTCACGCCGGACGAAACCGTGCAGCGGCGGATAACAGACCTGACAGCCGCGGTGGACGACATCATCAGGCAGGTCAGGGACTCCATCTATGCCCTCAGCCCCGATCCCGACGTTCAAGAGAGCCTCAGCGCCCGGATCGTCCGCGTAGTCCACGAAGCCACCAGCACTTCCGGCTGTGTACCCCACCTGCAATTCGAGGGCCTGGTCGATAGCGCCCTGCTCGGACCGGCCGGACGGCATTTGCTCGCAGTCCTGACCGAGGGCCTGAACAACGCGGTCCACCATTCACGGGCACAAACCATTAGTATCTGTGTCTCGGCAACAGACGACCTGATCAGTCTAACCATCGACGACGACGGCCGAGGAGTTACCGTGCCCGGAAACAGCGGCAGGCTTGGCACCCTCGAACAGCAGGCCCGCGCGCTCGACGCGACACTGACCGTCAGCAGCAACCCGGGACAGGGCACCCATCTGCGATGGGAAGCTCCTGCGGCAGCAAACAACCGGCGAACCCGGCCTCGATAACGGTGCTTCCGTCGCGCTGAACGGGAAGACAAATGTGTACCTGCCGCCGTCAGGCAGGAGTTGGTAAAAGGGCTGCTGGAAATCCTGGTCGTTCAGATGCGGATTGCTTCCAGCAGTTGCCGGAACGCGGCAAGGCGGCGTGGAGCGGTCGAGGGATCGCGGGAGGTATCGATTCCTGCTTCGCGAATCGCGCCGACGAGGAGGGCCGCGATCGCTTCTACATCGAGTTGTGGTGACACTTCGCCGGACTCCTGGGCCTGTAGCAGTCCGGCAATCAGGGCGTCGAGGGTGCGCTGGGATCCGGTGCCGCGGCGTTGCATGCCGACGAGTTGGGGGCCCGAGACGTTGTAAAAGAGGCCGAGCTCGCGTTGAGCGGAGAGTCCGAGCATGGCCCGCGGGTACGCGCAGAGCCGGTCGATCCAGTCGCTGTGCCGGGCGGCGTCGCGTTCGGCTGCCTCGATCAGGTCCCGTCCGACCGCTTGGTACGCCTCGGCGATGAGATCGGCACGGCCGCCGGGAAAGTGCGCATACAGGGTAGCCCGTGAAGCCCCTGCCCGTTTGGTGATGCGCTCGATGGTCGCGGCGCCGAGTCCCCCGGCGCTGATGACGGTAATGACAGCGCGGACCAGGTCCTGGCGGGTGCGCAGCTGCTGGCGTTTCCGCAGCGAGACCGAAGGTCCCGCATGTTCATCATCGAGCCCGGGCTCATCAGACATGTTTTGGCTCTGCGCCGCTGACGGGTAGGTGGTGTTCATGCCCGTCCCGCCAGGCTGTGGGTCTCGGCGACGAGCGCTGAATCGAGGGCGTCGATGACCCGGTCGAGTTCCACCTTTTCGATGACGAGGGGCGGGCGGATCTTCAGGACGTTTTCGTGAGGCCCAATGCGGCTGATCAGGATGTGTTCGCGCAAGAGCGCCTCGACGATGCGTTTGGCCAGTGCGCCGTCGGGCTGACCGTGTTCGTCGACGAGGGCCAGGCCGAAGAACAGGCCGCGGCCCTTCGCGGCGGCTGCGTGCCGGTGGCCTGCCACGAGCGCATCCAGGCGTTCTGCCACGTGGCGTCCGAGATCGCCGGTGCGGGAGATGAGGTCCCGGTCCCTGATCTCGTTCAGGACAGTGTGTCCGGCTGCTGCTGCGGCAGGGGTGCCGGCGAAGGTGTTGAAGTACAGGTTGGCGCTGCTGAAGTCCTCGAGGATCGCGTTGCTGGTGACGACACCTCCAAGGGGGTATCCGTTGCCCAGCGGTTTGCCGAGGGTGACCAGGTCCGGGTTGATTCCGGTGGCCTGGTGGCCCCACCAGACGTCGCCGAGGCGTCCGAGGCCGACCTGGACCTCGTCGGAGATGACGAGGCCGCCGGCGGCGTGGACACGTTCGACGAGCCCGGCAAGATAGCCTTCAGGGAGCCGCGGCAGGCCTTCGGTGGTGAAGGCCGGTTCGATGAGCAGGGCTGCTATGCCGTGCCCGGCCTGCTCGAGCGAGGCGATCGCCGCGTCGATCTCGGCGAACGCTGTCTCCAGCCGCCGATCGGGATCTGTGGACCGGGGATCGTCGAGGTCGGGAATGCTGATGGCGCGGACGTGCTCGCCGAACGGTTCGGAGACCGGCAGTCCGGTCGTCAGCGCGGCCAGCGTGATCGTGTTGCCGTGGTAGCTGTGGTCGGTGACCATGATGCCGCTGCGGTTAGTCCGGTGTCGCGCGATGCGCAGCGCCAGTTCGTTCGCTTCGGATCCGCTGTTGGTGAAGTAGACGCGGTCCAGCGGAGCGTCGAAGGTCGCGAGCAATTGTTCGGCGTACTCGACGACCGGCTCGCTCAGGTAGCGGGTGTGGACGTTATAGGTGCGCATTCGCGCCCATACGGCATCCGCAACGCGGGGATTGGCATGCCCGACCTGCGGCACGTTGTTGTAGGCATCGAGGTAGCGGTGGCCGTCGGCGTCGGTCAGCCAGACGCCTTCACCGGCGACGAAGTGCCGCGGCCGGTCGTAGAAGAGCGGGGAGTAGGGGCCGATGGTCTCCGCGCGCCTCGCGAGCAGGAGCCGGTCACGGTCGGGCAAGGGATCCCCTTCAGGCGTCGTGGGATTGCTGGTGAATTCGCGGCATAGTTCCAGGACGACCGGCAGGACTTCGGCACGCAGGAACGCGCTGGTCTCGTCCTCGGGGCGTTCGGCGGCCCATCCCAGGTAGGTGAGGCCGCGGGCGAGGATGAGGGCATCGAGAGCCGTCCGGGCCTGCTCCGGGATGACCAGATGCCGTTCATAGCCCGCGAGCAGGGCGTTCCGGTACTCCTGCGCGCGCGGATGGCGGTGGTACCAGAACAGCACGGTGGCGAGGTCGAACAGCCACCACCCCTCACCGAAGTCGTCAAAATCAATGAGGGTGAGTTCCCCTCGGGCGAGGAGGATGTTCTCCGGGGTGAAATCCGAATGAATGACACCGTAGACGTCGGGGCCAGTACCAAGGTTCTTCAGGGTCCGTCGGATCCCGTCCATGGCCTCCCCGATCACTGCACGGTCATCCTCCATCTCCGCCAGCCTGCGCGGGTCACCCCACAGCGGAGCCTGCCCCACCAGGCCATCAGCATCCCAGGCCGGGCGCGCGTAGCCCGGGACAGCTCCCAGCTCCCGGGACACGAGGTGGAAGCGGGCGCAGAAATCCCCGAGCTTTTCGAACGCCCCGGTTTCCAATTGCTCCGTCCCCGTCCACGCTTCAATGGCGTCCCCCAGCGGTGCCGAATCTTCGACCCACCGCTGGACATCCACCTGGTGATTCCGGCCTTGCCCGTCGGCAACGACCGCGAAGAGTTCACCATTGGCGGCGGGGACGACCTCGGAAACCCGTACGCCGGCTTCGCGCAGGGCAAGCATGTACGCATTCTCCGTGCGCACTTCAGCGTTACTGCGATGCCCATGCCGGTGGACACGCAGCGCATATGAACTCCGGGCATCCGCTACACGGAAGACCACGTTCTCCCGGCGCTTCACGAAATCGACCGACGCATCGGCGCCGATTCCAAAGGACGGCAGGGCCGCCCGGGCGACGGACAGCGCGGCCTCGCGGGACAGGTTCGTCATGGTGATCCTTTCGATAATGCCCCTCACGGGCCGAGCTTTGCTTCTGGAATTAATACTGGCATCGCAGACCGCTTCTCGAAATACCATTCTGATTTCCATACTTCGATTCTGGAAATTAGACATGTATTCCCATGACCTGAATCACACGGGTAAATTCGCTGCACGGCGGTCCAATCGGGCCGGTACGGAGCGAACAGAGCGGAGTAGAAAGCATGACGGCCCAACCCACTGACAACGGACTTCCCCGGCGGGTAGTCGTTACGGGCGGATCCTCGGGGATCGGCCTGGCCGTCGCGCGGCACTTCCTCAACGCCGGTGCCAGCGTCGGTATCATCGGACGAAACCAGCATCGATTGGACGCTGCCGTGACGGAACTGGGCCCGGCAGCGGGAAGCCGGCTTGCCGCAGTCTGCGCCGACGTTAGTGACGAACTCCGGATCCAAGCGGCCATCGACGAACTGGCCGGAAAAGTGGGCGGAATCGACGCCCTGGTCACGGCTGCCGGCGCGGAAGGGGAGATCGGGGCGGCCTGCGAGGACGTCACAACCGCTTCCTTCCGCGAAGTGCTTGATATCAATGTCACGGGCACTTTCCTGGCGGTCCGGCATGCCCTGCCCCACCTCAAGCGCGCCGAGAATGCCAGCATCGTGATCATCGGTTCGGATTCCGGCTTCGTTGCCGTACCGGGAATGCTGGCCTACAACGCGTCCAAGGGGGCGCTGGTCCAGCTCACCCGCGCCCTGGCCGTTGAGCTTTTCGACGCCCACGGCATCCGGGCCAACAGCGTGTGCCCATCCATCGTCGACACGCCGATGGCCCGCCGCGGCCTGGGCGTCGACACCTTCGCCGACGCCGCCTACCCCGTCCAGACAGCAGAAGACATCGCATGGACCGTGGGATACCTGGCCTCCCGCCACTCCCGCGCGGTCAACGGGGTGAACCTGCTCTCCGACTTCGGCTATACCGGCCGATCCTCCTTCCCTGCCTAAACCACCAGAAATGAAAGGCCGGCCCATGACCGTCCCTACCACCAACACCCAGCAAGACGCCCTGTCAACGAACTCCTTGGGCGTCTTCGGCGTCGCCTTCCTCGTTTTGGCCGCCGTGGCCCCCTTGACCGGCATCGTCGTCGTGACCGCAATCGGGATCGCCCTCGGCAACGGCGGCGGTATGGTCGCCTCGTTCATCGCCGTGACGGCAATACTGCTGCTCTTCGGAACCGGGTACGCCCGCATGTCAAGCGAGCTTGTCAACGCGGGCGGATTCTATGCCTTCGTGCTCAAGGGACTCGGCCGGCCGGCGGCGCTTGTCACCGGCCTCATTGCCATGATCGGCTACAACTTCTTCGTTGCCGGCGCTGTAGGCACCATCGGCTTCTTCGCGCAGATCGTCATCGCGCAGCTGACCGGATTCGACCTCCACTGGTACCTCTGGGCGATCATCTCCGTCGTCGCGGCCTTCGCCCTCAGCCGGAAGGGCATCGGCTTCAGCGCCAAAGTGCTCGGTGTCGCCCTTGTGTGCGAAGTGCTCATCCTCCTCGTCTTCGACTTCGCGGTGCTTTTCACCCACGGCTTCGACCTTGGCGTATTCAAGCCCGAAATCGCCTTCACCGGCGCCGTCGGCATCGGCTTCCTCTTCGCTGCCAACGCCTTCGTCGGCGTGGAAGCAACCGGACTGTTCAGCGAAGAAGCCCGCGACCCCAAACGAACCATTCCCCGCGCCACCTTCACGGCCATCGGTTTCATCGGAGTCTTCGCGGCGTTCACCACCTGGGCCATCGTCAGCGCAACCGGTGCCGCCCAGGCCCAAACGACCGCCCTCGACCACTTGGAGGCGGGCGACCTCGTCTTCTCGCTTTCCAGCACCTACCTCGGAACAACACTCACCACCATGATGATGGCGCTTCTGCTGGTCAGCCTCTTCGCCGCGCTCATGGCCCTGCACAACTCGGCGACACGGTACATTTACTCCCTCAGCCGTGCAGGTATCCTGACGCGGAGCCTGAGCCGCACCCGGGCCAACGGGGTTCCGGAGCGCGCGTCGATCGTGCAGTTCATTTTCGCCACCGCCGTGGCCGGGCTCTTCGCCCTGGCCGGACTCGATCCAATCATCTCCCTGGTCCCGAGCATGACCGGCTTCGGCACTTTGGGCATCATCACCCTCCAGCTGCTCGCAGCGCTGGCCATCGTCGTCCACTTCCGCCGCACCCGCGACCCCCGGATGTTCTCCACTTTCGTCGCTCCGGGCATCGGCCTTCTCGGACTCACGGTGATCGTCGTACTGGCCATCATCAACTTCCCGACCCTCGCCGGCTCCGACGCACCCGTCATCGCGGCCCTCCCGCTCCTGTTGCTTGCCGCACTGGCCGGCGGGCTCCTTCACGCGGCGTACCTCCGCAGGAAACGGCCCGACGTCTACGAAGGGCTCAACCACGACCTCGAACGCTTCGACGAAACCGAACACGCGCAGACAACCAGCAGATAGCAGACGCAGCGAAAGGAGTTAGCCGAGGCAATAATGCGCTCAATGAAGCGGTGTTGCAACGCCCGATAACGGCGCATATGACACCAGTAGGCGCTTCGTGGGATTGCGGAGAGGTGGACCTTCTGGAAGTGGCAGCGGACGCCCCGTTAGTGCGCGGCGGTGACAAGGTGCTGGCTCCGGTTCCAGGGAACGTCGGTGGTGAAGGCTCATACGGCGCCGACGGCAGTCACTTCTCCCTTCATCCCTTCGACCGCGAGGGCGGACAACTCGACGGCACATCGCGAGGGAAATGACCGCGACAGCACGTTGATAGATTTGGTTGAAGACTTCACGGGCCGCTATATCAGTCAGATAGATGGTCTGATGCACCAGCCAGACCAGTGATGATCATTGACGTTGCCAGTCTCGATGCTGCCATCCTCGCGGCGGGGAATGACGGTGGCGTACACCAGGCCGCCGGCAACCACAGCACGCGAGGCGAGGGCGTCTGTAGCAGCGGGGCCCGCCGGCGCTTGGTGGGCTCGCGGACCGGGCCGTCGGCAGTGGGCGCGGCGGTCATAGTGGTGGTGCCGGCGCGGGTGGTGGTTGTGGTGGTGCCGGAGGCTGCGCTGCTCCCGACGGTGCCGGCCGCCGTCGTCGTTGTTTGATGTGAAGTGTTGAGGAGGTTGCCGCCTTCGGCGAGTTCATCGTAGGCGTCCATACCGGTGCGGTTGACCTCGGTGAAGACCTCCATCGCCTCACGCCATTTACCGGGCGTGCAGTGTCGGGCGAAGCCGACCAGGAAACGCAGCAGCTGCGGGTTGGCGGACAGCGGGATGTAGAGCGGGGAGGACGGATCGAGCATGGCCTTGAGGCCGTAGCGCAGGACCGCCGGTTCGCTCAGGGGCAGGGTCAACGCGGGGGTCAGCCAGCCGGCGTTGCCCCAGGAAGATCCGGCGGCGACGCCGCGATGCGCAGACGAGGAGGCCTGACCTGTCAACCGCTCCGATGGCGTCCTCCAATCGGTGGCAGTTGGTGAGCGTCGGGTTTATTTCACGGCGCAATCCATCCGGGCTGAGAGGGCACCGGCCCACTACGAAGTCGGGTTTCCCTAAGCATCGTGGCGCACATCCTGCCCCGATCGATGAGCTAGCGGTCCCTGAAAACGGCGGTTCAAAGGTGCTGGTCCCCAATAAACCCAGGCAATCTGGATCTTTCCCCCGCCCAGAAACACCGCGAAGGTGATTTACAACACATGGTGGATGGCTTGGTGGTGAGCCGCGGCACCTACACAGGGACTCCGTAACCCTCATCAAGAGACTCCGCATCAACTGTGCGAATTTAGTAAGGTCGAGCTCCGATTGGAACGGCGGTACTGCCCGTGAACTGGTATCTGGTATGGATTGTTGGATTTCTGCTCCTTTTGTTTGCCGTTAGCTTGAGGTCGTCGAAGACCGTCAAGACGGCAGACGACTATGCGATGGCTGACTTCAAGCTCGGTTTCTTCCCGATTTGCGGCTCCATCATCGCCACGGTGACAGGCTCTGCTGCGCTTATCGGCGGGGCCGGCAAGGGCTTCGAGATGGGGATCTCGTACTTCGTGACGGTCATCAGCTTCGTGCTGTTCACGATCGTTGGGATGCTGGTCCTGGGGCCGGTGATCCGGAAGCTGCGCCTTTACACCGTCCCGGAGCTGTTTGCCCGCAGATTCGGTAAAATCTCCGCCCTGATCCCGGCGCTGATCATCGGTTTCCTCTATATGACCCCCACCTTCGGGATGCAGTTGGTGGGCATGAGCTCGATTCTCTCCTCCATCACCGACCTGCCGTTCTTCTGGGGCATTGTCCTCGGCTTCGCCGTGACCCTCGTCTTCACCCTCATCGGCGGGATGCCCTCCGTGGCGTGGACGGACGCCATCCAGACCATAGTCATCCTGGCCGGCGTGGTGCTCACGCTAGTCATCGGCATCGCCTACGTAGGCGGTCCCGGGGTCGTCGCCGCAGCGACCCCGCAGCACCTGGTCAGCTTCGGCAGCATCGGCTTCATGGAGCTGATGAATTGGTTCCTGATCTTCGGCCCCTTCTACCTCGTCTGGCAGACAACGTGGCAGCGCCTCACTGCCGCGAAGTCCACCAAGGTGGGTGTCTCCGCCGTCGTCGTCGGCTTTATCATCTCGGGAGTGATCGGCCTCCTAGCAATCTTCATCGGCATCACTGCGGTCCAGGCGTTCCCGGCAGGCACCGCGCCGGACGCCATCTACACGTCATTCATCGCGGAGATCTTCCCGGGCTCCATTGGCGGTCTGCTCATGGTCTCGCTGCTGGCGGCGCTGCTCACCGGCGCCACCTCGTTCCTGCTCAGCGGCGCCATCAACATCTCGAAGGACATCTACGAGGGGTGGATCAACCCTAAGGCCGGCGACGCCCAGATCCTCAAGGTCTCCCGCCTGTCCGTCGGCTTCATGGCCGTCTTCGGCCTGGTGATCGCATTGTTGGTCAAGGACATCATCGCCATCTACCAGATAGCCCTCGCGTTCACGGCATCTGCGCTGGTCGCACCCGTGCTGGCCGCCATGTTCTGGGAGCGCGCCACCAAGGCCGGCGTCATCGTCAGCACCATCGGTGCCCTGGTCGCCTCCTTGGCGTGGCGCCTCGCCGGCACGCCGTTCGGCATCCATGAGATCGCCCCGGGGCTCGTGGCCTCCGCCGTGTTGCTCGTCGTGGTCAGCCTCGCTACGCGCCACTCCGACGACGAAACCGTCATCGCGTACTTCCACGCCTTCCGGCGTGGCCGCCTTACGAGCGACAAGACCCCGGCGGAAGGCCAAGTCGCATCAGCCGCCGAAGCCCTCCTAGCAGAGGCCGACTCTGCTCCGGATGCCGCGGCCCCGCGCGATTCCGCATCAACAACGATCAATTCCAAGCCCCGGGGATGAGACGGCCACACTAGCTTCACAGTTCACGGACCGCTCTTGAAAGAGGAAACCAACCGATAGGACTATCTTGGAACACACCACTGTCTACCCTGCCCGCATCGTCCGGACCATGGACCCGGCCCGCCCTGCGGCGGAAGCCGTCGCCGTGCGCGGCGAGCGGATCCGCGCCGTCGGCTCCGTTGCCGAACTCATGGCCTACCCGGGCGCGGTGATGGACGAGCGCTACGCTGACGCCGTCCTGCTGCCCGGATTCGTTGAGGCCCACAGTCACGCGGGCTCGGGCAACGTTTGGGCCAACACCTACGTGGGCCTCGTGGACCGGATCGACCCGGACGGCCGTCGCTGGCCCGGCTGCCGCACCATCGACGAGGTTCTGGACCGGCTGCGCGCGGCCGAGGCCGAGCTGCAAGACCCGGACGAGGTGCTGATGGCGTGGGGCCTTGACCCGATCTACTTCCCGGGCCAGCCACTGGCCGCAGCGGAGCTGGACCGGGTCTCCACCACGCGACCTATCCACGTCTCACACACCAACGGGCACGTGTGCGCCGTAAATTCGGCGGTGCTTCGCCGGTTCGGGATCGACGCGTCCACGCGCGTCGCCGGCGTGGTCAAGGACGGCACCGGCGAGCCCACTGGGGAGCTGCAGGAGTTCGCGGCGATGGGGCTCGTCGGCGAGCTCGTCGAAGGCTCGGGTCTGCTGAACATCGGTCCCGAGGCCCTGCGCCGGTTCGCGCAGGAAGGCGTGAACACGGGCACCACGACGCTGACGGATCTGGGCTCGAGCCTGCTGATGGACGACGACGGCGTCGCCCTCTACCGCTCGGTCGTCGACGACGACTTTCCTGCCCGCCTGAATGTGTTCCACTTCGGCGCAGGCATTGGCCCAGTCGCGCTGTCCCTGCCGGAGGCCGCGGATCGGCTCGTGCGGCTGCGCGAGCTATCCACGGACAAGCTGCGCTTCGGCAACGTTAAGCTCATGCTGGACGGCTCCATCCAGGGCTTCACCGCGCGCCTGCTGGAGCCGGGTTACCACGGCGGACAGCCGAACGGGATCTGGAACGTCAGCCCGGAGGAGTTCCTCGAGGCGTTCGAGACGTTCCACCGGGCCGGGCTGCTGGCGCACGTGCACTGCAACGGCGACCAGGCCACCCAGCTGTTCCTGGAAACGCTCGAGGCCATCCTGACTGCGTACCCTCGTCCCGACCACCGCCACACCTGCACGCACTCGCAGATGAGCACTGCGGCGCAGTACCGGCGCATGGCGGCGTTGGGCGTGTGCGCCAACATTTTCGCTAACCACATCTGGGCCTGGGGTGACCAGCACATCGATATCACGGTGGGCCCGGACCGGGCCCACCGCATGAACGCGGCCGCCACGGCGCTGCGCCTCGGGGTGCCGATCTCCCTGCATTCGGACACTCCGGTCACGCCCCTCGGCCCGCTGCACTCCGTGAAGCACGCAGTAACGCGGCTGACGGTCTCCGGGCGGGTCATGGGCGAGCATGAGCGGATCGGCGTGCAGGAGGCGCTGGAGGCCGTGACGATCGGCGGAGCGTACATGCTGAAGATGGATCACGAGGTCGGCTCGCTCGAGGCGGGGAAGCTCGCGGACCTGGCCGTCCTGGCCGAGGACCCGCTCGCCGTCGAGCCCGAACGCATCGGCGACATCCATGTCCTTGGCACCGTAGTCGGCGGCCGACACCACGCTACGAAGGTTGCGGCCCTCTCGGGGGTGCTCGCTCTGTGACCGCCCGGCTGGGAATCATCGGCGGCTACCTTGGCTCGGGAAAGTCCACTCTGGTGAACCGGCTGCTGGCGGGCGTGCTGCCGGGGCGCACTGCCGTCGTTGTCAACGATTTCGGAAGCGTCAACATCGACGCGGACCTCATCGCCTCGGCGTCCGGGGACACGATAGAGCTGACGAACGGGTGCATCTGCTGCCAGATCAGCGACGATGCGTCCCGCACGATGACCGCTCTGGCCGCCCGCGGAGACCTTGACCATGTGCTCTGCGAAGTCAGCGGCGTCGGTGACCCCGGCCAGCTCGCAATGTGGCGGGACTTCCCGGGCTTCTCCCCCGGCCCGGTGCTGGTGTGCGCAGACGCGACCGCCATCCGGCGGCTCCTGCGCGACGAGTACGTCGGCGACACAGTGGCACGGCAACTCACCGCGGCGGAGGTGGTGCTGGTGACGAAGACCGATTTGGCCCTGACCGCCGAAACCGAGGACGCCGCGGAGGCGTGCCATGCAGCGGCGCCGCAGGCGCGTCTGATCCTGCAGAATTTCACTGATCCGGGGGCGACTGCAGCTGAAGCCCTCGCCGCACCGGCACGGGAGGCGGTCGACGACGAGGCCAGCGCTGATTGGGTGACGCACCGCCACGACGGGACGGATCACGCGGAGACTCACGCGACCACCACACTCGAGTGCCCGGAGCCCGTTGACGTGGACGCACTCACCCGCGCGCTAGCCTCACAATCTGCGTGCTTGGTCCGGGCCAAGGGCGTTGTCCAGGACTACGACGGGACCTGGCATGTTATCCAGCTAGCCGGCGGACGAGTAGACGTGCGCACACGGCCCGACGACCGGCTGCCCCCCGAACGACAGGCGCTGGTGCTGATCGCCGCGGGACCGGACGCCAGTCGGGTGGTCAGTGAGGCTGCGGCAGTGCTAGAGCAGGTGCCGGGGTGCGCACCGTATCGCTTGGCGGCCCCCAGCCTCAGCAGTCCGGAAGCCTGAGGAGGAGACGGCCTCACAGGCTTTAGAACTCCGGGACCGCCCTCGAAAGGGCTCCCTGACAACGACTTCTTGCCATAAACCTAACTAGATAAACGACGAAAGGTTTGCACCCCATGAACGCTCACTCCTTCCTGCAAGACTTTCATTACGTAGCGACCATCGGCGCGACCGCCAAGAATGGCGTGGACCGCCAGGCCGCGACGGCCAACGACGCGGCCACCCGAACCTGGTTCGCCCAGTGGATCCAGAACACAGGATACGAGCTGCGCGTGGACGGCATCGGCAACATGTTTGGACTCATCGAATGGATTCCGGGCGCCCCCTATGTCCTCATCGGTTCCCACCTAGACAGCCAGCCCCTGGCTGGACGGTTCGACGGGGCCTACGGCGTAGTCGCGGCGATGCACGCTGCCCAGGAGATCAACCGTCGCATCAAAAGCACGGAACAGGCGCCTAAATTCAACCTCGCCGTCGTCAACTGGTTCAACGAGGAAGGCAGCCGGTTCGCCCCTTCACTCATGGGAAGCTCGGTCTTCGCAGGACTCTTCGACGAGGACGAGACGCTCGCCATTGTCGACCCGGACAACATCAGCGTTCAGCAGGCCCTGTCCGAAATCGGGTTCCTCGGGACGGACCCGCGTCCGATACCCGCGGCGTATGCCGAGATCCACATCGAGCAGGGACGGATCCTCGAGCGCGAAGGCATCGACATCGGGCTGGTCGAACACAGCTGGTACACCCAGAAACTCGATATCGAGGTACTGGGCGAGCAGTCCCACACCGGCGCCACCGCCATGGCCGACCGCCACGACGCACTTATTGCCGCGTCCAAGATTGTCTTGATGGTCCACGACGTAACCAAGGACTACGAGGAGGAGGCCCTGGTCTCCTCCATCGGCCGGCTCTTCGTAGAACCGAACTCACCCATCGTCGTCGCGCGCCGCGTCCATCTCGTCGCTGACCTGCGCTCCGGCGACCCCGTGATTGTCCGATCAGCCAGGGAAAAATTGCTGCGCGACATCGAAGCACTGGCCCGCGAGCACGACATCGAAATCCGGGTCAATGACTTCGACGTCCGCCAGATTCAGCACTACCCCGAGTCCGGGCTGGAGCTGACCGCCAAAACCGCCGCCAATCTCGGTCTCTCCACCCGGCGCCTTGCAACCATGGCCGGCCACGACTCTGTCGCCATGAACTCCATCGTCCCCACGGTCATGCTGTTCATCCCGAGCGTCGACGGCGTCTCCCACTGCGAACGGGAACTGTCCACAGACAATGACATGGTTAAGGGCCTGCATATGCTCACCGAAGTAGCCCAGCAACTTATCTACGGAAAACTGACAGAAGGCAATGAAGAAGATGCTTCGTTTCCCTCTCCTGAACGAGCTGTCGTAGGCCCTTCCTCGTCTTAGGCTCCGGCAAAGTTGCAGTACCTGACCGAAATGCCAACTGGAGATCGTTTCAGGGCAAGAAGGTCGCACGTGTTGCGGCCCAACTGGCCAAGTTTCCAGACAGAACCACCTCGCGCCATCCCGCGGGTGATCGAGCAGCTTATCCAGCTCTGACTGGTTGCCCTCGTACTGCTAACGCCATGATCCGTGAAGATCCACTTGCGGCCCGCGGCCATAAACGCACGCTGATTTCATTATCCTGATCGGCGTAGCGATGAGCTTCACGGTCCTTGGTTTTTTGGCGTGGCAGATGAAGTCTTGAAGTCCATCGCTGCCGGCCTGCTCGGCGCTCTACTAACAGCTGCCGACCCGAGCATGGTTCAATCACTATGAAGCCCAGATACAACGATTGCGGGACTGCGGCAAGCCTTACGCACCCTGATCTAACCGTCCGGGGGGGGTGATGAATCCGAACCCCTTGTCACGCGTAATCCGTATGACGGGACTCCCGATCCAAGTACGCCCGCTGCGATATCAAGTGAGAAGTTTGGCATAGACCACGTAGTTGTCGTCGAATCGGCCGGTGGCGGAATCGTATCCGTCGCAAGTGATCAGACGGAGTTCGGAGCCGGCCGTATTCCCGTACACCGTCTGAGTGGGAAAAGCGTCCTTGGAATAGGCCTCAGCGCGGTCGACCGTGAAGATGGCAGTGGTGCCGTCCTCACGGTCGACTTCGATGGTGTCTCCGGCTTTCAGCTCGCGCAGGCCGGCGAAGACGCCGGGGCCGTTGCCGTAGGCGTTGACGTGGCCCAGGAGCACGGCTGGCCCGCGTTCCCCTGGTGTGGGGGAATGGATGTACCAGCCGGCGGGCGAGCCCGGATCTCCCGGCGGCACTTCAAGGGTGCCGTTGTTCTGCAGACCAAGTCTGAGCAGCTGGGACTGCATGCCAAGCGACGGGATGGCCACGGTGACCGGCGCTGATTCCGGCAGGATCGGTTCTTGAACCTTCTCCAGCTTGGGCACGACAGAAGGTGCTGACTTCGGCTGTTCTGTTGCAGCTGCGGCGGAGCTTGTCGTTTGTGTTGGTTCTGGGGCCGGGTGTTCTGCCCGGGCAGCTGCCGTCGAGGCTGGGCTGGTCGGGGCGGCTTGGACGGCTGGTTCCGTTGCGGGAGCGGCGCAGCCCGCCAAGAGAATCAAAGCGGCCGCCGCGGCAGCCAAATGGCTTCCGCGGCGGCCGAGTAGTGAATCAGTCATGCCTTGGTGGTTACGACCGAGGTGGTGTTAGGCCCGTACTGCCGCGCGACGGCGCAGCAGGTAGGTTCCGCCGCCTGCCGCTGCCAGGACGAGGCCGCCAGTCAGGGCGATTGCACTGATGTCGGCGGGGTTTTCGGCTGGCACACCGGTGTCGACGCCGCCGACGGGCACTTGGGTGACCTGCTGCCCGGAATCGGCCTGGTTCGGCACTGGTGTAACCGCTTCGCCGCCGGCGCCGCCCTCTTCGCAGGCGATGCCGTCAAGGTCGCGGTCCAAGTGGGTGCCGTATCCCGGTGCTCCCGCGGGGATGTTGGACATGCCGGCGGCGGCTGCGTCGGCGCAGCTGTCGAAGGCGGTACCCACGGCCATGGCAGGTGTTGCGGACAGGACAGAGACCCCGACAACGGCGGCGAGTGAAAGAACTGCGGTCTTCTTCTTCATGCTTACCCCTCAATTGCAAAGAGACATTGTCATGCAGCAAACGGACAAAACTGGCGCTGCTGACATTAATGTATAGATTTATCGATCAACTACAAGAGCAATGCTCATTTTGGATGAGATATATCAGCGCGCCCGTCCTTGCCAGTGCACCGGGACCATCACGAACAACGGTCGTCCCCGCATCTGCCGGGCATCGGGCCTCAGGGGAAGCCAGCAGCCCCCAACACATCTCCTGGTCATTAGTAACTGGCCGGACTCCCTCGCGTCTTGGCTGCCGCCGCCGTCCTGCTGCTGGCCGGACGGGCTGCCTGCGGAGGATCGGAAAACGTAGGCACGCTAGACGCTCGCCACCGGCCGCCGCCTCAACGGCAACACCGCCTCAGGAGCCGGCGAGACCCAGGATCCGTCTAGAACCGGCGCACGGGACGGCCTTCAATGGCGCCCTCATGGTCCCACCTCGTCGTTCGTGGACGCTTCATGGGTGATTGCGGAGAGGTAGACCTTCTGGAAGTGGCAGCCGATGCCTAGTTAGTGTGCGGCGGCGACAAGGTCCTGGCTCCGGTTCCAGGGAACGTCGGTGCGTGATGACTCATACAGCACCGACGGCTGTCACTTCTACCTTCATCCCTTCGACTGCGAGGGCAGACACCTCGATGGCGCATCGTGAGGGAAAGGGCCGCGGAACAATGCGTTCATAGACGTGATTGAAAGCCACGCGATCCGCCATGTCGGTCAAGTAGATCGTGAGATGGACCAGCCGATCCATTGAGGATCCGGCCTGACTGAGGACAGCCTCCAGGTTGGCGAAGACTTGCTCTGTCTGGTCACTGATGTCGCCAGTCTCGATGCTGCCGTCCTCCCGGCGGGAAATGACGGTGGCGTACACCAGGCCGCCGGCAACCACCGCACGCGAGGCGAGGGCGCCCGTGGCAGCGGGGCCCGCCGGCAGGACATGGATGAGGTCGGTATCTTGGACGTTCATTCTCTTGCCTCCTGGAAATTGGCATAGGGCGACGCTGGCGACTGGGCCCGGGAATGGGCGCCCAGTCGCCAGCGGCATCGGCAGTACAGGGTTGGTCAGCGGAGCGGGTCGAAGCGGCGCATGATGGCGGGAGTGGTGTCGCCTGCGATGGAGGCGGCGAGCATCTTGCCGGTTAGCGGGCCGAGGGCGACGCCCCACATGCCGTGGCCGCCGGCCACATGGACGCGGCTAGACTTGGTGGCGCCGATGAGAGGCAGTCCATCCGTGGTGCAGGGGCGGGAGCCAACCCATTCCTCCTTGCGGTCCTGCCAGTCGATGCCCTTGAACATCGGGGTGGCGGCGTCGATGATGGCCTTGATCCGGCGCGGGTCCAGCGGTGCGTCCGCGTCGCGGAATTCCATCATGCCGGCCACACGGAAGCGGTCCCCCAATGGGGTGCAGGCCACGCGCTGGGTCGGGAAGTAGATGGGGTGGGTGGGCATGACTTCGGGGACCACGGTGAAGCTGTAGCCGCGGCCGGCCTGCACCACACGCTTGACGCCGAAGCGGCGGGCAAGCTTGCCCATCCAGGCTCCGCTGGCGATGACCACGTTGTCGGCTTGAAGCAGGCGGCTGTCCGCGGCGATCACACGCACTCCGGTTCCGTCGTCCCGGATGTCCACGACGTCGAAGCCACTGACGATTTCGCCGCCGCGGGCCTTGACCGACTCGGCGAGGGACTCCATGAACTGAGGCGGGTTGATGAAGCGCTGGTCGCGGATCTGCACGCCCGCGCGCACGCCGGAGCCAAGCGTCGGCTCCAGTGCACGGAGCTCGTCGCCGTCCACCAGGTTGTAGTCCACCGTGCCGCCGGCGCGGCGTACGGCGTCGAACTCGTGCACCAGGGCGTCGCGGTGCTTGTGCGAGACGAAGCCCGCGAGGAAGGGATCAGCGACCCTGGTAGGCTCCCGGACCGCGCCGTCGGTAGTGGCCGCGGCGGTCATAGTGGTGGTGCCGGCGCGGGGCGCGGTTGTGGTGGTGCCGGAGGCTGCGCTGCTCCCGACGGTGCCGGCCGCCGTCGTCGTTGTTTGATGTGAAGTGTTGAGGAGGTTGCCGCCTTCGGCGAGTTCATCGTAGGCGTCCATACCGGTGCGGTTGACCTCGGTGAAGACCTCCATCGCCTCACGCCATTTACCGGGCGTGCAGTGTCGGGCGAAGCCGACCAGGAAACGCAGCAGCTGCGGGTTGGCGGACAGCGGGATGTAGAGCGGGGAGGACGGATCGAGCATGGCCTTGAGGCCGTAGCGCAGGACCGCCGGTTCGCTCAGGGGCAGGGTCAACGCGGGGGTCAGCCAGCCGGCGTTGCCCCAGGAGGATCCGGCGGCGACGCCTTGTTTGTCGACGACGGTGACGTGCACGCCGCGTTCCTGCAGGTACCAGGCGGTGGAGAGTCCCACCATGCCCGCGCCTACCACCACTACTTGCTCAGGCGCCTTCGAGTTGCCCATTGTGTTCTCCGATCAGTGCTTCAGTTGGTGCCAATCCTGTGTTGTGGGTGCGGCAGGCCGGTGCCACCCCATGGGGCACCGGCCTGCCTGTCCTGCTACGTGGAGCTGCTTCGAGCTGCGCGCCGGGGTTCAGGCGCGCTGGGGTTTAGACATAGTCCTTGTACTTCTCGAGCATCCGGACCGGCTTCTTCAGCGCGTCGCGGCGGAACGGGTCGCCGAGTTCGCGGGTGCACATGACCTCGATGACCGTGGTGACGCCGTCGTTCATTTGGGCGTTCAGGGCGTCCTTCAGCGCGGCGCCAACGTTCTCCAGCTGGTCCACCACAATGCCCTCGGCCCCCATGGAGCGGGCCATCTCGGCGAAGCTTTCGCCGTCGTTATCCAGCTCGCCGGCGACGAAGCGGCGGTTGTAGAACTCCACCTGGTTCTTCTTCTCCGCGCCCCACTGCCGGTTGCGGAAGACGACCGCGGTGACCGGGATGTTGTGCCGGACGGCGGTGAGGACTTCACCCATGCTCATGGCCCAGGCGCCGTCGCCGGCGTAGGCCACGGCGGGGCGCTCGGGGGCGGCGGCCTTGGCGCCGATGATGGTGGGCAGCGCGTAGCCGCAGTTGCCGAAGCTCATCGGGGCGAAGAAGCTGCGCGGCTTCTCGAAGCGCAGGTAGCTGTGCGCCACCGAGTTGATATTGCCGATGTCGGTGGAGATCATGACGTCCTGGGGCATGGCCAGCTCCAGCTCGCGCAGGACCTGGCGCGGGTGCAGCCAGTTGCCCTCCTCGTGCTTGGCCTCCTCGATGACGTCCAGGCTGTACTCGTCCTGCTCGTGGGTCCAGGCGCTGAGTTCCTGCTCCCACGCCTCCTTCTCCGCCTTGATCCGCGCGGCGCGCTCAGCCTTGGTAGCGTCGCTGGTCAGCGTGCGGTCGGCGAGGAGCTGGGTGAGTTCGGTGGCGACGGCCTTCGCATCGCCGCAGATGCCGACGTCGATCTTCTTGACCAGGCCGAGCATGGTGTGGTCCGCGTCCACCTGGATGATCTTGGCGTTCTCGGGCCAGTAGGCCTGGCCGTACTGGGGCAGCGTGCCGAACGGGCCCAGCCGGGTGCCGAGGGCAATAACGACGTCGGCCTCGGAGATGAGCTTCATGCCCGCCTTTGATCCCTGGTAGCCCAGCGGGCCGCACCACAGCGGGTGGCTGGCGGGGAAGGAATCGTTGTGCTGGTAGCTGTTGACCACCGGGGCGCCGAGGCGTTCGGCGAGCGCCTTGCACTCCTCCACCCCGTCGGCCATGACCACGCCGCCGCCGGAGACAATGACCGGGGCCTTCGCCGTGGCGATCAGCTCCGCCGCCGCCACCAGGCTTTCCTTGCCGCCGGCGCCGCGGTCCACCCTGCGGGGCTTGGGGATTTCGGTAGTGATCTCGCCGTAGAAGTAGTCGCGCGGGATGTTCAGCTGGGTGGGGCCGTTCTCGCTCATGGCACGGTCGAAGCAGCGGGCGGTGAATTCGGCCATGCGGGCGGGGTTGACCACGTGGCCCTGGTACTTGGTGAACTCCTGGAACATGGGCAGCTGGTTGGCTTCCTGGAAGCCGCCCAGGCCGATGCCGTTGGTACCGGCCTCCGGGGTCACGATGACCACCGGGCTGTGCGCCCAGTAGGCGGCGGCGATGCCGGTCACGCAGTTGCTGATGCCGGGACCGTTCTGGCCGATGACCACGCCGTGGCGGCCGCTGGCCCGGGCGTAACCGTCCGCCATGTGGGCGGCGCCCTGCTCGTGGACCACGGGAACCAGCCGGATGCCGGCGGGGGCGAAGATGTCCATGGCGTCCATGAAGGCCGAGCCCATGATCCCGAAAATGTCCGTGACATCGTTGGCGACCATGGTCTCGACGAAGGCCTCCGACGGGGTCATCTTCTGGACGCCCTGGACGACCTCCCGGCCCGTGTTCTGCTCGCTCATAACAACTCTCCTTTGAATCGTGCCGCCGCGCTGGGCGATAAGAAGTTCCAAAAAATGATTCGGATTGCTCCCGAAAACGGGACTGGCAACAACATATGCGGTCTGGATCACATTGGTCAACACATATTCCGTTTTTTCTTCCCGATGGTACTATTTTTTGAAACAGCGGAACATTTTCTCGGCAAGGAGGCACCATGGAAGGCTTGACGGAGCCGGACCTCGGTCCGGTAGGCAGCGTCCAGGGCGAGACGCCGGCACTGCGGCTGTTCGCCCTGCTGGAGTTCATCACCACGCGCGACCAGCTCTTCACCTTGCAGTCCCTGGTGGACCAGACCGGGATCCCGAAACCCACCCTGCACCGGATGCTGCAGCAGCTGGAAGGCGCGGACCTGCTGATGCGCCAGAGCGACGGCAAGCACTACGGCACCGGCGCCCGGATGCGCCGGATGGCCGAGGACGTGCTGCTCAACGACACCCGGCATGGCTCCCGGCACGCGGTGCTGAAGAGCCTGGTGGACGAGATCGGCGAAAGCTGCAACATCACCGCGCTCTCCGGCAACGAAGTGATCTACCTGGACCGGGTAGAAACCACCGAGCCGCTGCGCATCCACTTGGGCCCGGGCTCCCGCGTGCCGGTGCACTGCTCGGCCAGCGGCAAGATGATCCTGTCCCAGTTCGGCCCCGCCCAACGCGAGCGCGTGATTGCGATGCAGCCGCTGAAGGTCTTCACCCGGCACACGCAGACCAATCCGGCGCTCCTGGAGGAAGAACTGCGGCAGATCCGGCTGGACGGCTACGCGCTGGACCGCGAGGAATTCCTCGACGGTCTGGTGTGCATCGCCGTCCTCGTCCCGAACGCGACCACGCGTTCCAACATGTGCGTGGCCGTGCAGGCGCCCATTGTCCGGATGTCCTCGGAGGACCTGGTCCGCCTGCTGCCCTCGTTGCGCGCCGCGGCGGAAACCCTAGGCCGGATCGAAGAACAGCAGATGTCCGATGGGCCCTCACTCGCCCTCTCACTGGCAGGAGGATGAGCATGGAGTTCCGCCCCGGCCTGATGGTCTCGGCCCGAGACGCCTTCGGCATCGACAGCGGCCTGATGGTACCGATGTTCCCCGAACCGAACGAGCACGTGCCGGAGATCGACCCGGCATACCGCTTCAACCACGACGTGACGCTGGCCCTGCTGGCCGGCTTCGCACACAACCGCCGTGTGCTGCTCCAGGGGCTGCACGGGACCGGCAAATCCACGCACATTGAGCAGGTGGCCGCGCGGCTGAACTGGCCGTGCATCCGGGTGAACCTGGACGGGCACATCAGCCGCCTGGACCTGGTGGGCAAGGACACCGTGGTGATCGAGGACGGCCGGCAGGTCACCCGCTTCCAGGAGGGCGTGGTGCCGTGGGCACTGCAACAGCCCATGGCCCTGATCTTCGATGAGTACGACGCCGGGCGGCCGGACGTCATGTTCGTCATCCAGCGACTGCTCGAGCGCGACGGCAGCTTCACACTGACGGACCAGAACCGCGTGCTGCGCCCACACCCCGGCTTCCGGCTCTTCGCCACCTCCAACACCGTGGGGCTGGGCAACCTGAACGGGATGTACCACGGGGTCCAGCGGCTCAACCACGCGCAGATGGACCGCTGGAACATCGTGGCCTCGCTGAACTATCTGCCCGCCGCGGAGGAGATCGCCATTGTCCAGTCCCGGGTTCCATCTCTGGCGGACGGACCGGGCACGGCGCTGGTGGCCTCGATGGTGGAGGTGGCCAACCTGACCCGGCAAGGCTTCCTTGCCGGCGACGTGTCCACGCTGATGTCCCCGCGGACCGTGATCAGCTGGGCCGAGAACGTGGCGGTCTTCCGCGACCCGGCGCTGGCCTTCCGGCTCTCCTTCGTCAACAAATGCGACGAGTCGGAGCGGACCGTGGTGGCCGAATACTTCCAGCGCTGCTTCGACGCCGAACTCGAGGAATCCTTCGAGCGCGCCCCCGCGTACGCCTGAGTGTCATCGTGACGATGGATAGCACGGCGACGGCAGATCGCACGGTGACGCCGGATACCGCTGCCCGGCGCCGGCAGCAGCAAATCCGGCAGCTGTGCGCGGCGAGCATCCGCGCGCTGGCCGCGGACCCGGCGCTCGATTTCCGCGGCGACCACCTCTACCGGGGCCGCACAGTGCTCCCGCTGAATGCGCCGCACCTCTACCCGGATGATGCGGCAGATTTCGGTTCCTCCCGCGGCGCCGCAGACGGGATGGCGCTGCGGCTGCTGCACTCCGACGCTTCGCTCCATGCCCGGCTGCGGCCTGCCGGGCAGACCGCCCGGCTGGTGTTCGAACTGCTCGAGCAGTTCCGGACGGAGTCACTCGCCGGCCAGCCCGGCGTGGTGCGCAACCTGCGGGTGCGCCACGAGGCCTGGTCCACTCAGTTCCACCGCTCCGGCCTGACCGAGACATCCCTGGGCCTGCTGCTCTACACGGTGGCCCAGGTCTGCCGGTCGCGCGTGACCGGCGAGCCAGTGGTCGCCGAGACCGAGGACCTGATCGAGCAGACCCGCGGCCGGCTCTCGGCCCTGCTCGGCTCGGACCTGGCCCTCCTGCGGCGGCTGCGCACCCGCCAGGCGGACTACGCCGAACCGGCGCTGGCGATCGCCGTCGTTGTTGAATCACTGGCCGATTCCGCGCAGGCGAATAACGACGGCGGCGCCGAACGCTCCGCGCGCAAGACCCGCGAGCAGTTCAGCCTGCTCGTGGATGCAGAAGAGGATGCCTGGCTGCCAGAGACCGCGGCCTCGGGTACCAGTCCCACGCTGGCGGACGACGGCGGAGCCTACCGCGCCTTCACCACCGCTTATGACCGCGTGCAACGCGCCGACTCGCTGGTGCGGGTCGAGCTGCTGCACGACTACCGGCGCCGGCTGGATAAACGGATCGTGGACAGCGGCGTGAACGTGGCCCTGCTGGCGCGGCGGCTCGAGCCGCTGCTGTGCGTGCCGGTGACCTCGGGCTGGAACAGCGGGCAGGAGGAAGGCATGATCGACGGCTCCCGGCTCAGCCAGCTAGTTTGCTCCCCCGCCGAACGCCGGCTCTTCCAGACCGAACGGCACGAGGCCAGGCCCGCCACCGTGGTCACCTTTTTGATCGACTGCTCCGGCTCCATGAAGCAGCACGGCGAGGGCATCGCGGCCTACGTGGACGTGTTCCTGCGCGCGCTGGAGCGGATCGGGGTGGCCAGCGAGGTCCTGGGCTTCACCACCGGGGCGTGGAACGGAGGCAAGGCCGCGCGCGACTGGAAGCGTGCCCGCTCCCCGCGCCGCCCCGGCCGGCTCAACGAGGTCAACCACCTCCTCTTCAAGGATGCGGACACCAACTGGCGCAAGGCCCGGCCCGGCATCGCGGCACTGCTGAAGACCACGCTGTACCGCGAAGGGATCGACGGCGAAGCGGTCCAGTGGGCTGCGCGCAGGCTGGCCGACAGGCCCGAACAGCGCCGGATCCTGATTGTCCTCTCCGACGGCAGCCCGGCCGACGGCGCCACCGCCCTGGCCAACGACGAGCATTACCTGCAGCAGCACCTCGCCACCGTAGTCCGGGAACTGGAGGACTCCGGGGCGGTCAACGTCTTCGGCGTCGGGCTCGGCCTGGACATGAGCCCGTACTTCTCCCGCTCGCTGATCCTCGACACCGAGCGGCTCGGACAGCCCGAAGGCGTGCGCGAACTGACCTGCCTGCTGGAGCGGTCGCTGTAAGCAGCGTCGACGCCTGATAAGTCACTTCCAATTCGATTGATTTGCATAGATGTATCGATTAAGCTGTAGCAGACGTTTACGGGCATCTACGCCCGTGTCGCTATTGGGGGAAGCGATTTGTTTTTAACTGTCTGTTGGCGCAATCAACCGCCTTTGCGGCCCGCGCTCCATGCTGAGTTCCCTCTATGCGCGTCCATCACCGCACCCACCTCGCACACTTCGCATCGCACGTCGGTCAAGTGTCCTCTGGAAGGACTCTCATGAGCCAAAACCCCTACACTGCCCCATATCCTCCAACCCACGGCTATGGACAGCCGCAGCTGAGCAATAAATCGTTCCTTGTGACTTGGTTGCTCTCCCTCCTCCTCGGCGTTTTGGGCGTGGATCGGTTCTACCTGGGCAAAATCGGAACCGGTGTCCTCAAGCTGGTCACCTTCGGCGGTCTGGGCGTATGGGCGCTCGTCGACCTTATTCTCGTTCTGGCGAACAAGACCCGCGATAAGCGGGGCTTTCCGCTGGAGGGTTACGACAAACACAAGAAAATGGCCTGGATCGTCACAGGTGTTTTCATCGTCCTGAGCATCATTTTCAACGCCACCCGCGGCGAGTCGGCTCCCACAACGTCCGTCTCGGCCGTTTCCGCCCCGGAAAGCTCCGCTGTTGCTACCGCGGCAGAGCCAACAGAGGATCCTGCCGATGCTAAAGCCGACGCTGAGACTGAGGCCGCTGCTAAGGAGAAAGCTGAGGCGGATGCTGCCGCCAAGGCAGAAGCTGATGCTGCTGCCAAGGAGAAAGCTGAGGCGGATGCTGCCGCTAAGGCAGAAGCTGAGGCGGCTGCTGCCGCCAAGGCAGAAGCTGAGGCTGCTGCCAAGGCCAATGCCGGGACAATCAGTCAGCAGAATGCTCTGCGGAAAGCTGCTGATTACCTCGACTACACCGCCTTCTCACGCACCGGTCTGATCGGTCAACTGGAGTTCGAGGAGTTTTCGACCGAGGATGCGACTTGGGCAGTAGACCGCGTGACAGTCGACTGGAACGAGCAGGCTGCCAACAAAGCCAAGGACTACCTCGACTACACTTCCTTCTCTCGCGGCGGGCTGTACGACCAGCTGATATTCGAGGGCTTCACCCCCGAGCAGGCCGAGTACGGAGTGAGCCAGACGGGTCTATAGGGGTCTGCATCAGCTCTTCTGGTGGTGTCGAGGCCGAGGCTCACTGAAGCTGAGCAACTGTGATACCCCGAGCCATCTACACCGCGACCGTTCCGGGAGAACCAGTCATCGGCGATGCCGCCGCGATCATCGAGTTGATCCGGGGCCCCGCCTTTTAACCAGCGCCGGCTGGTTGGCACACTCCGATGCTGCAGAATCGGTCCTTTGTACGGCCGTTAC
This sequence comes from Arthrobacter crystallopoietes, assembly GCF_017603825.1. Classification (NCBI taxonomy): domain Bacteria; kingdom Bacillati; phylum Actinomycetota; class Actinomycetes; order Micrococcales; family Micrococcaceae; genus Crystallibacter; species Crystallibacter crystallopoietes. The sequence goes on along the minus strand of NZ_CP072014.1, from coordinate 1,202,622 downwards.
GCGATGTCGAAGGCCACCGGAGACTTGGTCTCGGCCTTCCGGGCGATGAGGTGGCAGGCACTCACCTAAGACACTCGTGAAATGTCGCCCGCCCGGCAGCGGAAGCAGAAGCGGCGACGCGCCGCCCCGCCGGCTCCACGAGCACCGGCTTACGAAGCGCCGAAACAGAACAACGTTGCGCCGGCTCCGGCCCCTGCCCAACAGAATCCCTACCCGGGGTACACCGGTCCGCGTTGCTATGCTCCGGGCGGCAAGAGCTGGAGACCCTGCTAGCGGATAACCTCCACCTGTTGGACCAACCACTGCTCATTCAGGGCGAAAATGCGATTGCCGCTTTTCGTGGCATCCGCGATTTCGTGGTCTTCACCGATAAGCGCTTGATCGCCGTTAATATCCAGGGCATGACGGGCAAGAAGCGCGACTTTACCTCACTTCCCTACTCGAAGGTCCAGGCGTTCTCCGTGGAAACCGCCGGTACCTTTGACCTCGACGGCGAGCTTGACCTATGGTTCAGCGGGCTTGGCAAGATCCGCCTTGAGTTCAAGGGAAACGTCAATGTGCAGGGGCTCTCGCAACTCATAGCCCAGTTCGTCCTGTAGCTTCACCAACCGCCGCGGGTTGGCGTATGTCCCTTTCGGGCGTCGTCCGGCATTGTCATTTCGGCCCGCAGGCCCAGGAGTCGGATGGGCCGGCCCGGTTCGATTGCGGTTGCGAGGTCCAGGGCCCGCGCGAGGATTTCGTTCCGGTCGAAGGTCTCGGGAATCTTCCTCGCGTGGGTCTTGGTGAAGAACGGTGCGTACCGAACCTTGAGGGTCAGGCCTACGACCGGCCGCCCTTCGGAGACAACGTCCTCGAGGACTCGCGCTGTCAGATCCCGCACGGCGTCGTCCACCTGGGCGGGCTCGGTCAGGTTGCGCTGGAAGGTGGTCTCCCGGCTATGCCCGCGGGCGACCCACGGAGTGTCGTCCACAACGCGGGCGCCGTCCCCGCGTCCAAGCTCGGCGTACCAAGGACCCATCTTGGGGCCGAACTCCGGGACCAGGTCCCGTGGGTCGGCCGCGGCGAGCTCGGCGACGGTGTTGATGCCGAGCTTGGCCAGCCGCGCCGACACTTTGGTACCGACGCCCCACAGGTCCTTGGTGGGACGGCCGCCCATGATGTCCAGCCAGTTTTTGGCAGTAAGGCGAAAGACGCCGGCCGGCTTGCCGAACCCGGTGGCGTTCTTGGCCCGGACCAAGGTGTCGCCGATGCCCACGCTGCAGTGCAGCTGCGTTCGCTCCAGCACAGCGGCCTGCACCTGCCGGGCGTAGGCTTCCGGATTCTCTGTCTCGGTCCCCACAAAGGCTTCATCCCACCCCAGCACCTGCACGGTCGCTCCGGGCTGCGCGCGCAGAGTCGCCATCACCGTTTCAGAGACCGCGAGGTAAGCCTCCTGATCGACGGGCAGGATCACGGCGTCGGGCACTTTCCGGGCCGCAATGCGTAAGGGCATTCCGGAACCCACGCCGAACGCCCTGGCTTCGTAGGATGCGGTCGAAACCACCGCTCGTTCCGTGGGGTCGCCCCGGCCTCCGACAATGATCGGCTTGCCTGCAAGCTCCGGCCGTCGGAGTACTTCGACGGCAGCGATGAACTGGTCGAGATCGACGTGCAGTACCCATGGGATTCCGCTCACGCCACCAGTCTGCCCTAAACATCACGGCCACGCACCGGCTCTCCGCTTCCTGTCGCCAGCGGGCCCGGCTCCTCGAGTTCAAGAGAAATGTGAATGTGCAGGGCGCCCAGACTCACTGCGCAGTTTGCGCTGCAACCAGCCCAGTCAGGACAGCACCGCTTCGGAAACCATCCGCGCCAGCCAGGCTCGGTAGCGTTCCTGCGTCCATTCCGATTGAACGACCAGCAGTTCATACTGATACGGCGACGTCAGAACCCACAGGGTAGCTGCCACATCTTCGGTGTCCAGATCCGGCCGCAGCCCCCCGCGCTGCCCAAGCACCTGGGCGACCTGCACAAAATCCGCACGGATTCGCGTCTGCAATGCGGAATGCGCCGCTGCGATGTCCGGATCGCCTTGGGCAGCGGACACTACCGCTTGCCAAAGCCGGCCCACCCGCGCATTCAGATCCGCTGCAAAATGGGCGAGCCCGGTCAAAGCTTCCCTGACGTTCTCCTCCGCCATCACCGCCTTTGCCGCCGGCACCTCCAGAATGGAACGGCCACCATCCACGCCTGCCGACGCCGTCTCCAGGGCAGCCAGCAGGAGCCGGCGTTTGGGTCCGTGCGACTGGACCGTCTCCACCGAGACTCCAGCCTCGGCCGCGATGGCACCAAGAGTGGTCGCTGTGAACCCTTTTGCGGCGAAGCAATGGCCGGCCGCTTCCAACACGCGATGCCGCGTCGCGTTGGCCTGCTCGGTCCGGAGCACCGACTTGTACCTGCGGGGCGGAGAATCTTGCCTTTCCATATTGACTACTGTCTCACAGTAATGAAAACTGATTCAACGTAACCAACTTCATAGGAGAACATCATGGCCGCGGTCCTCGTCTGCTCCAGTCCCCTGATCGGCCATGTCACACCGATGCTCGCGGTCGCTGCCGGCCTCGTCGAACGCGGACATGATGTCCGCTTCCTCACCGGCAAACGGTACAAGGACCGTGTTGCCGATACCGGTGCAACCTTCGTCCAACTCCCGTCGGAGGCAGACTTCGACGACAGCAATCTCGATGGAGCCTTTCCCGGAAGGGTAGGGCTTAAGGGCCCCAAGGGAATCCGGTTCGACATCAAAGAGATCTTCATGCGTCCGGGGAAGGCGCAGTATGAAGCAATCCAAGCCGCCCTTTCCGAGCGTCCGGCGGACGCCGTCCTGGCGGAATCGCTGTTTATGGGCGCCGCGCTGCTGCTGGCCGGGCGGAAGTCCGCGTATCCAGCCGTCATCAACTGCGGCATTGTCCCGCTCAGCCTCGCCAGCCGGGACACCGCACCCTACGGACTGGGTATTCAACCGTCGGCCGGACACGCCGGGCGGCTGCGGAACCGCGCGCTGAAGACCTTCACGGAGAAGGTGGTCTTTGGCCCGGTTCAGAAGTATGCCGACGAAGTTGCGCTGGAAGTCAGAGGAACTCCTTTCCCGACGTTCTTCATGGATTGGCCCCGCGCCGCGGACCGGATTGCCCAGTTCACCGTTGCCGAATTCGAGTATCCGCGCACAGACCTTCCATCGACAGTGCACTTCGTGGGACCGGTGTCCCAAAGCGGAACGCAAGCAACGGAATCGGCTGCGAGCGCCGCCGTGCCTGAATGGTGGGGAGATCTCGACGCCGGCCGCCCGACTGTACATGTAACCCAGGGAACGGTTGCTAACAGGGATTTTGGCGATCTCGTCCGGCCGACAATCGATGGCCTGGCTGACGACGACGTCCTCGTCGTCGTTAGCACCGGTGGACGGCCGGTGGAGGATCTCGCTGGTCCGCTGCCCGAGAACGTACGGGTGGCCTCTTATCTGCCCTATGACGAACTGTTGTCCAAGACCGATGTCTTGGTGACCAATGGCGGTTACGGTGGCGTACAGTTCGCGCTGCGGCATGGCGTTCCGCTGGTCGTTGCCGGGCAAACCGAGGACAAGCCCGAGGTCTGTGCGCGGGTGGCTTGGTCAGGCGCCGGCATCAACTTGCGCACCAACCGAGCCAAACCAGCAGCCGTGGCGAAGGCCGTCCGCAGGGTCCTCTCCAACGGTTCCTACCGCGAAGCAAGCACCCGGATCGGCCGCGCAATCCAGGCCTCCCGGGGCGTGGACGAGCTGGCCGACCTGGTGGAAAGCATTTCCGCAACCAACAACCCGCTGTTCGGCAGGCCTGAGTAGCGCGCAGACGCTTCAAGCAGGCGACAGTCTTGCCCGTCGTTTAGGAAAGGGTGCCCGTATTCATGAAAGTCTCCAACCGGCGGTAGTACGGTCCGACGTCGATCTTGTTTTCGACCAGCCATTCGTCGGAGTAGTACTTGTCGAGGTACCTGTCCCCAGGATCGCAGATCAACGACACAACGCTGCCCTGCTGGCCGGTGTTGATCATTTCGGAAATGATCCGGAACGCCGACCACAGGCCTGTTCCGGTCGACGCGCCGGTCCGCCGGCCCAGCAGTTCTGCCAGCAGACGGATCGAGGCCATTGCGGCGGCATCGGGCACACGCATCATCCGGTCGATCGCGGATCCGATGAAGCTGGCTTCGACGCGTTGGCGGCCGATCCCCTCGATCCGGGAACCGGTGGCCGTAGTGACGCTGGCATCCTGCTCCCGCCAGGCCGGGAAGAACGCCGAGTTTTCCGGATCTGCGACGCAGATTCCCGTGGCCCGCCCGGTATAGCGGATGTAGCGGGCGAGCGTGGCCGAGGTTCCGCCGGTGCCGGCGGTAGCGACGATCCAGGCAGGCTCCGGGTGCCGCTCCTGCGACATCTGGTCGAAAATCGATTCGGCGATGTTGTTGTTGCCCCGCCAGTCGGTGGCCCGCTCGGCATAAGTGAACTGGTCCATGTAATGGCCGCCGGTTTGCCGGGCCAGGGCTGCGGCGGCCTCGTACACCTCGTTCGGGTTCTCCACGGAGTGGCACTGGCCCCCGTAGAACTCGATCAGCTGGACCTTCTGCTGGCTGGTGGACCGGGCCATGACCGCGATGAAGGGTACCCCGATCAGGCGCGCGAAGTACGCCTCGGAGATGGCGGTGGAGCCGCTCGAGGCTTCGATGACCGGCTTGCCCGGCCGGATCCAGCCGTTGCACAAGGCGTGCAGGAAAAGCGAACGGGCCAGCCGGTGCTTCAGCGAACCGGTGGGATGGGTGGACTCGTCCTTCAGGTAGAGGTCCACGCCCCACTGTTCCGGCAGCGGCACGGCGAGCAAGTGCGTGTCGGAAGAGCGGTTGGCGTCCGCCTGGACCTTCGCCAGCGCCTCGGCCAGCCAACTGCGGTAGCCGGCGTCGTACCGGTCGACATCCTCTTCGGCGTGGACCTGCGGGGTGGCTGGGGTGGGGACGGTCATCGCTTCCTTCCAGAGTGTTGCTCGGCGAAAGAAGCTTACTGCAGCATCATCTACGCCGGCCCCACCTCACGCACCGCATACAGTCGCCAAAGCGGATGTGCCGTCACTGACCTGCAATAATCGGTGGCGATGAAAGCCCACGAGACAGTGATGAATTGGGTGACCGGAGAACTTTCCAGTGGTCGCCTGAAAATAGGCGACCACCTCCCGAGCGAACGGGCCCTTGCTGAGACGCTAAAAGTGTCTCGAAGCTCGCTACGCGAGGCATTGCGCGTTCTTGAGGCGCTCGGAACGATTCGGGCCGCCACCGGCTCCGGGCCGCGTTCGGGAACTGTTGTCACCGCCGCACCCGAGCAGGCGCTGACGCTCGCGCTCAACATGCAGCTGGCGACCAGCCATGTCGAACACTCGCACGTGTATGAGGTTCGCCTACTGCTTGAAACATGGGCCGCTGAACACTCAGACCCCAGCGTGGGAGACTGGGACTCAGTTGAGCGGCTGCTGACGCTCATGGACGACCCGGAGATCCTCGTCGCAGATTTCCTTCATCTCGACGCCGAGTTTCACGTGACAGTTTCACGGGCTGCTGGAAACCCCCTCATCAGCACCCTCATGGACGCCATGCGCACTTCCATTGCGGATCACACGCTTGCCCGCGCCAGGCACTCAGCAATTGGGAGGCAACCGCCGAACGACTGCGTACCGAGCATCGCGCAATCTTCGATGCCCTTCGCCGCGGCGACCGCGTGAGAGCCGCAGAAATCGTGCGCCAACACATTCGTGGGTACTACGTGGAGACGGCGAACTAGGCATTCTGCCCGCCTGCCAAACTGATTCGCTCGCGTCCGGCACGCCAGCAGCGCACTGACACCCTAACAAGGCGGGCCCTCATGGGTACCCAACTCCCCTGACTTTGCTGAATGGCATACCTGCCATAGGCAACTTCCATGAAACCTTGACGTGTCGACCGTCACAGCCTAAAGTTTTCTGTGGTCGGACCATGTGGTAGGGCCACACCTTCGATCCTGAAAGGAGTGATCCTTGGCGATCACTACATCCTTAGACAAGACAAAGAGCGAAGACAGGCTGAACTACCGGGTGCTGCTGGGCAGTCTCAGCGGCAGCGTCATCGAGTGGTTCGACTTCCTCGTATACGGCACCGTTGCCGCCCTGGTCTTCAACAAGCTTTTCTTCCCGAGCGACAGCGAATTCGTGTCGACTCTGCTCGCCTACATCTCGTTCTCACTCACCTTCTTCTTCCGCCCCTTAGGCGGCGTCATCTTCGCTCATATCGGCGACCGCATCGGACGAAAGAAGACTCTCTTCATCACCTTGATGCTGATGGGCGGCGGAACGGTCGCAATCGGGTTGCTGCCTGACTACGCCGCAATCGGCATCGCAGCGCCAATCCTGCTCATCCTGTGCCGTATTCTTCAAGGTCTCGGCATCGGCGGCGAATGGGGCGGGGCTCTCCTTCTCGCCTACGAGTACGCACCCAAGAACCGCCGGGGACTTTATGGCGCAGTACCGCAGATGGGAATCAGTCTGGGCATGCTGCTCGCTGCCGGCGCCGTCGCTCTCCTTACCCTCCTTCCGGACGGCCAGTTCCTGACGTGGGGCTGGCGCGTGCCGTTCATCGCGAGCGTCGTGCTGGTGCTCGTTGGCCTTTGGATCCGCAACGGCCTCGACGAGACACCCGAATTCAAGCGCGTGCGCGAGGCGGGTGCCCAGCTGCGCCTGCCGATCAAGGAGGTCCTCACAAAGCACCGCGGTGCCGTACTGGTGTCAATCGGCGCGAAGGCCGCCGAAACAGGCCCGTTCTACATCTTCGGCACCTACGTCATCGCCTACGCCACCGGTGTGCTTGGTGCACGTGAGAATACCGTCCTGCTCGCCGTTGCCGCTGCCGCGCTCGTGGCCACTATCTGGATGCCCATCTTCGGCCGCATCTCCGACAGCATTCCCCGCGCCCTGCTCTACCGCTGGTCGGCCACGGCAACAATCCTTCTCGTGGTGCCCTACTACCTCGTGATCAACACGGGCGCGACCTGGGCGCTGTTCGCCGCGACCGTCGTAGGTTTCGGCATCCTATGGGGTAGCGTCAACGCAATCCTTGGCACGCTAATCGCAGAAAACTTCGCACCCGAGGTCCGCTACACCGGGGCCTCGCTCGGCTACCAGCTCGGTGCGGCGATCTTCGGCGGCACCGCCCCGATTGTCGCTGCGTGGCTCTTCGAAATCAGCGGCGGAGAATGGTGGCCCATCGCCGTCTATGTCGCCGGCTGCGCATCGATTTCCATCATCGCTTCCTTCTTCATCAAGCGCGTTGCGCACCAGGACCACTGAAGCCGCGGCAGTTCCGTTTCGGATCGAGCCGTTTCCAGAGAGGATCAGTAGTATGAACCGCCAGCTTCCCAAACCCGCCGAACTCTTTGAGCTAATGCAGTTCAAGAAGCCCGAGCTGAACGGCAAAAAGCGCCGGCTCGAGGCAGCGCTCACCGTCGATGACCTGCGGCGTATTGCCAAGCGGCGCACTCCGGCGGCAGCCTTCGATTACACCGACGGCGGCGCCGAGGGTGAGATTTCGATACAGCGTGCCCGCCAGGCCTTCGAGGACATCGAGTTCCACCCCGACATCCTCCGGCCCGCACAGCACGTCGACACCTCGACCACGGTGCTCGGCGGACTCTCCGCCTTGCCGTTCGGCATCGCTCCCACAGGATTCACCCGCCTCATGCAGACCGAAGGCGAAGTGGCTGGAGCCGGCGCCGCCGGAGCCGCGGGCATCCCGTTTACGCTCTCCACTCTTGGCACCACATCGATCGAGCAGGTCAAGGCCACAAACCCCGGCGGCCGCAACTGGTTCCAGCTCTATGTGATGCGGGAACGGGAGATCTCGTACGGTCTGGTGGAACGCGCCGCGCGGGCCGGATTCGACACCCTCATGTTCACGGTCGACACTCCCGTCGCCGGGCACCGGATGCGCGACAAGCGGAACGGCTTCTCCATCCCGCCGCAGCTCACGGCCAGTACCGTCCTGAACGCGATCCCGCGCCCCTGGTGGTGGATCGACTTCCTGACCACACCCAAGCTCGAATTCGCCTCGCTGTCCTCGACCGGCGGCACCGTGGGGGACCTGCTGAACTCCGCAATGGATCCGACGATCTCGTACGAAGACCTCGAGATGATCCGCGCGATGTGGCCGGGCAAGCTCGTCGTCAAGGGCGTGCAGAATGTGCCGGACGCGGTCAAGCTGATCGAGCTCGGCGTCGACGGCATTGTGCTCTCCAACCACGGCGGCCGCCAGCTCGACCGCGCCCCCGTGCCATTCCATCTGCTACCTAAAGTGGTGCGCGAGGTCGGCCGGGACGCGACCGTCATGATCGACACCGGCATCACAAACGGCGCGGACATCGTCGCCGCCGTGGCACTCGGCGCGAAATTCACATTGGTCGGCCGCGCCTACCTCTACGGCCTGATGGCCGGCGGCCGCGACGGCGTCGACCGTATGATCGAGATCCTTCGCAGTGAAATAGAACGCACGATGAGCTTGCTCGGTGTCTCCTCACTTGAAGAACTTGAACCACGCCACGTCACACAGCTAAGTCGGCTTATCCCAATGCCGGAAGCAAGTGTAGCCGTCGCTGAGAGCCTGGCGCCGTAGCTGACAGGAGACCGCAGCCGGTGTTCCTTTGCCATTCGGCGAGGGGACACCGGCTTATCCACGTCTGGCGTCCGAATACCCGACTACAACTGCAGCAGCAGGATCCCGCCGTAGGCCAGGCCTGCGATCAGCGCCCAGGAACACAGCGCCATCAGCACGGCGCTGCCGCGGGAACTGAACAGTTCGCGCATGCGCACGGCCGAGCCCAGCCCGAAGAGCGCGGCGGCCAGCAGCACGTCCTGGACAATGGTCGCCGCCTCCAGCACGCCCTCGGGCACGGGCAGCAGGGAGCGCACGGCCACCAGCGCGACGAACCCGAGGATGAAGGCCGGCACGATCGGCGGCAGCTTCAGGTGCTCCGCGCCTGCCTGTCCCTTCCGGCCGCGGTGGCTGATGATCCCGGTGACGGCCACCATGGGCGCCAGTGTCAGCACGCGGGTCAGCTTGATGACGATGGCGACGGCGAGCGCGGCGGTTCCCGCGGTCTGCGCGGTGGCAACCACCTGGCCGACGTCGTGCACTGAAGCACCCACCCACTGGCCGAAGGCCAGCGGGCCCAAGCCGAGCGGCTGCATGAGCAGCGGCAGCACCGCGATGGCCAGCGTGCCGCACAGGGTCACCAGCGCCACCGGGATGACGGTGTCCTGCTGTTTGGACTGGCGCACCGCGCTCATCGCGCCGATGGCGGAGGCGCCGCAGATGGAGAAGCCGGTGGCGATCAGCAGCGGCTGGTCGCCCGGCAGCCGGAACGCCTTGCCCAGCAGGTACGTACCGCCGAAGGCCAGCAGCACGACGGCGACAATCACCGCGAACGTGGCCCAGCCCAGTTCCAGCACGTCCACCACACTGAGCTTCAGGCCCAGCAGGACAATTCCGGCACGCATCAGGCGCTTGCCGGCAAAATCCAGCCCTTTCCGCCACGGACCTATCGTGAGGCGGGAGATCCCGGGGATGTTGGCTGCCAGCACGCCCATGATCACGGCCAGGGTCATCACCGGCACGGCCGGCATCAGCAGGTGCAGGGCGAACGCCGCCGGTACGGCAACGGCGCAGGCAGCGAGGCCGGGCCAGTCGCGCCGCAGCCAGGCCGCCAGCCTGCGCAGCCGCGATTGCTTCCCGGCCGGGCCGCCCTTTACCGTCTGTGTCACGGTGTTCACCATAGTCGTTTTCCTTTCCGTTCATGGCGGCCGGTGCGCCGCGGGGCATCCCCGCGGCGCACCGGCCTGGCAGCGTTGGCTAGACCGATGTGGCGTCGCCCTGGGCCCGCTGCGCGTTCTTGTCCTTGATGGCGAATCCTTCCGGCCGGGGCTTGCCCAGCACCAGCAGATCCACCTGCTCGTTGGTCAGCGTCCTGTTGTGCTTGCGCCGCAGCAGGAAGAAGACCACCCCCACCACGATCCAGATCAGCAGAGCCGTCATGGACTCCGGACCGAGCATGGCGGGCGAGCCGGGCATCAGCAGCAGCGCCATGAAGGACACCGAGATGACGGCGCCGACCATGCTGAGCACCTTCTTCGTCGTCGAACGTGTGCCTTCCAAGTCCCCCGGACGGGGTGCCGAGCCGGAGCTGCGGAAGAGCTTGAAGGCGCACAGGCAGGTGTACAGGTAGGCCACGGTGACGCCGACGGCGGACATGTTGACCACCCATTCCAGCGCGGCCCGGCCGAACCACGGGGTCACCAGGCAGAAGGCGCCGACAAACAGGATGCCCACATACGGCGTCTTGTGCTTCGGATGCAGCTTGGCGAAGACCTGCGGGACCATCTGGGCCCGGCCCATGGCCAGCAGGATGCGGCTGGCGGAGACGTAGAAACCGTTCAGGCCGGTGGTCACGCCCATGGTGATGCCGATGGCCAGCAGCAGCATGCCGCCGCCGCCCAGCAGACCAGTCACCGCGTCGGCCGTACCCCAGGCCGACTGGCCCGAAACGAGCGCTTCCCACGGCTCGGCAACAGCGACGGCGGCAATCATGGCCGCGTACAGCAGGGCCGCGGCGAGCAGCGCCAGCACAATCAACTTCATGGCCTTGCTCGGCGGGAAGTCGAACTCCTCGGCGGCCTGCGGCACGTTGTCGAAGCCGATGTAGGCCCAGGGGGCAATGGCGACGATGGCCAGGATCGCGGTCAGCGGCGAGACGCCCTCGGGGAAGGCGGGCGCGGCGTTGCTGACCAGGCTGCTGGGGTGGATCAGCACGGCGGCCAGGATGCAGCCGACGGCGATCAGCATGATCACACAGGCGATGAACTGGACCCGGCCGGACAGGGCCGTACCGCGGATATTCAGGTAGGCGAAGACCGCCAGCGCGGTGATCGAGATAAGCACTTCCACGATGTATACGTCGAAGCCGGCGATGGTGTAGAGGTAGCCCTGCTGGACCACGCCCGGCAGCAGTTTCCGGAACAGCAGCGCCAGCGCCGAAGCGTTCAGCGCCACGATGCAGGTGTAGCCCAGGGTCAGGAACCAGCCGCAGAAAAAGGCGTGGGTCCGGCCGAAGCCAACCAGCGCGAACGCCAGCTCGCCGCCCGAGACGGGGAAGCTGCGGATCAGGAAGCCGTAGCTGACGGCGATCAGCACCATCAGCCCGCCGCCGATCAGGAAGCCGCTCATGGCGCCCACCGGTCCCGCCGCGGCGATCCAGTCGGTGGGCAGGATGAACGCGCCCCAGCCAACGGCCGAGCCGAGGGCGATGGCCCAGACCCAGCTGGGCTTGAGGGTTTTGGCCAGCCGCTCGGGCTGGTCGGGGCCGGGGGTTGCCGCCGGACCGGCCGAAGCTCCGCGGCCGGCCACGTTGCCGGTCTCAGTTGTTGCTTTCATGTAAACCTCATTCTCCAGGGGCAGAGTTCTCTGCCCGTGCGGGCTACAGTCCGGAGGGACCGAGCCTGGTGACGCTGGTTTGGGATTGCAAAACGCTGATGATCGCTACATTCACGACGTCGGCCGCGGTGCAGCCGCGGGAGAGATCGTTGACGGGCAGGGCGAGCCCCTGCAGGATCGGCCCGTAGGCCGCCGCTCCGCCGAGCCGCTGGGTGATCTTGTAGCCGATGTTGCCCGCGGCGAGATTGGGAAAGATGAAAACGTTGGCGTGCCCGGCGACGCCGGAGTCCGGCGCCTTGCTGCGGGCGACCGATTCGAGCAGGGCGGCGTCGAACTGCAGTTCGCCGTCGACGGCAAGCCCCGGCTCCCGCTCCCGCACGATGGCGGTGGCCTCGCGGACCCGGGACACGCTCGCATGGTCGGCGCTGCCCATGGTGCTGAAGGACAGCATGGCCACCTGCGGCTCCTCGCCGGTGAGGGCCGCGAACGTGCGGCTGGTGGCGACCGCCACCTCGGCGAGCTGCCCGGCGTCGGGCTCCGGCAGAACGGCGCAGTCGCCGTAGCCGAACGTCCGGCCGTCCTGCAGATGCATCAGGAAGCTGCTGCTCACGCAGTCCGACCCCTCCGCCGTGCCGACCACGCGCAACGCCGCGCGTAGTACGTCGGCGGTGGGCCTGCTGGCGCCGGCCACGCAGGCATCGGCGCCGCCCGCGGCCAGCGCCGCCATGGACAGATACAGCGGATCCGCCAGCCAACCCTCGGCCGTTCCGGGTTTGCGTCCGGCCGCGCGCTCGGCGAGCAGTTCCCCCGCCCCGGAGCGGCGCACCTGCTCCGGGGCCAGGATTACGACGTCGGCAGGCAGCTTCACGCCGGCGGCTGCGGCAGAGCGGCGGATTTCGGCTGGCTCGTCGACCAGCACGGTCACGATGCCCAGGCCCGCAAGCTCGGCGGCAGCGGCGAGGACGCGTTCGTCCCGCCCGTCCGCCAGCACCACCCGGTTCCGGTCTCCCGCGAGCCGGGCGCACCAGCCGGCCTGCAGCTGGCTGTCCGCCAGTTGGATGCCGTCAAGCTGGGTGCCGGCCATCTGCGTGGTCATCCCGGGCACCGCCCCGCCGCCGGTCCGGACCTGATGAGCTGCTTCATTGCCTAGAGCCCCAGATGCTTGTCCGTGGCGGACATGACGTGGTCCACCTTGGCCAGCAGGTCATCGAGCACGGCCTGGTCCGCGACCAGTGGCGGCGAGAGCACCAGCATGGTGGCGCCGCGGTTGTCCGGTCGGGTGATGAGGTTGACCTCGCGCATGGCCTTGGGCATCACGCTGCCGAGTAGCTCCTTGGACTGCTCGGGCGTCAGGGTGCGTTCGCTCTCGCGGTCGCCGGTGAGCTCGATGGCGTAGAAGAAGCCGGTGCCGCGCCACTCCAGCACGCTGCGGTGCGCGTCGCGGATCTGGTTAAGCCCGGCTTGGAAGTACGGTTCGAGGCTGCGCACGTTGCCCGGGATGTTCTCTTCCTGCAGGGCGCCGAGGTTCGCCACCGCCACCGCCGTCGATACCGGGTGCCCGCCCCAGGTGGCGCCATGGGTGAAGATGCCGGCGGCCGGGGAATCCAGCAGCGCGTTGGCCAGCGGGGTGCGGATCAGGACTCCGCCCAGCGGGGCGTAGCCGGAGGTGGAACCCTTGGCGAAGGTCAGCAAGTCCGGAACGACGTCGTACTTTGTGCTGCCGAACCACTCGCCCAAGCGGCCGAAGCCGCAGATGACCTCGTCGGCGACCAGCAGGATGCCGAAGCGGTCGCAGATGGCGCGCAGTTCCTGCCAGTAGCCCGGCGGCGGGACCAGTGCGCCGCGGGAGTTCTGCACCGGCTCGGCGAACAGGGCGGCGATGGTATCCGCGCCCTCTTCCTCGATGACCTGCAGGATGGCCTGGATGCTGGGCAGGTCCGCCGCCGTTCCGCCCTCGGGGATGGTCTCGCCGAGCGTGTTGGGCACGTGCCGCACGCCGGGCATGAGGTCGCCGAACGGTTCCTTGTAGGCAGGGATGCCGGTGACGGCGAGCGCGCCCAGGGTGGTGCCGTGGTAGGCCATGTTGCGGGCGATGATCTTGGTCCGCTCGGGCTGGCCCTGGCTGCGGTGGTACTGGCGGGCAAACTTGATCGCGGACTCTACGGCCTCGGAACCGGAGTTGACGAAGAACGTCACGTCCAGGTCGCCCGGAGCCAGGCTGGCGATGGTGGTCGCGGCCTCGACGGCTGCCGGGTGGGCGGAGCCCCAGTTGGTCCAGTAGGCCAGCTTGGACATCTGCTTGGTGGCGGCAGCGGGGATGTCGGTGCGGCCGTGGCCCATGTTCACGCAGAACAGCCCGGCCAGGCCATCCAGGAAGCGGTTGCCGTCCTCGTCAATGAGGTAGCACCCCTCGCCGCTGACGATGATGGGCAGGTTAGGGTCCCGCCAGACCTTACCGGTGGTGAAGTGCGGAAACAGGTGCCGCTGGGCAAGCGTGCGGTTCTCTGAGTTAGTCACGGGACCCTCCAGTCGAATTCTTTTTCAGGCGTCAGCACTGGGCTGATCGGACCACCATGACCGGATCATGGTGTGGTGTGTATCACTCTGGACTATTGCCAGGACCCACCAAAGACCCAGAATGGGATGACTTTTTAGGTACCAGATCCGCGGTAGACGCGCGGCACCCGCGCCGCGATGCGGGTCAGCACCTCGTACGGAATGGTTCCGGCCGCGTCAGCCCAGTCATCGGCGGTCGGCTCGCCGTCGTCGCCCGGGCCGAACAGGATCACCCGGTCCCCCGCGGTAACCGGGTCATCGCCGACGTCGATGATGAACTGGTCCATGCAGACGCGCCCGGTGACGCGGTACCGCCCGCCGCCCACCTGCACCTGACCGGTCCCGCTGGCGCTGCGGAAAACGCCGTCGGCGTAACCCAAGGGCACGACGGCGAGGGTGGTTTCCTGTTGCAGGACCTCGGTGTGGCCGTAGGAGACGCCGGAGCCGGCCGGGGCCCGCTTGGTCTGGACGATCGCTCCGGCCAGGGTCATCGCCGGCCGCAGGCGCGGCATGCCCGCGCGATGTTCCACGGGAATCGGATTGATGCCGTAGGTCGCGATGCCGGGCCGGACCATGTCGAAATGGCTCTCGGGCAGGGCCAGCGTCGCTGCCGAATTGGCGATATGCCGCAGTGTCGGGCGGAGGCCGGCAGCACGGGCAATCTCGGCGGCCTCCTCGAAGACGCTCAGCTGGGCTGTGAGGGACGGATGTCCGGGCTCGTCGGCACAGGCCAGATGGGACCAGAGCCCCACCACCCGGACCAGCCCGTCCGTTTCCGCTCTTCGGGCGGCCGCCACCAGCTCCGGCCAGTCCGTCGGGGCGGCACCGCCGCGCCACATCCCGGTATCCGCCTTCAGATGAACGACGGCGGGCGTGCCTGCTGCCTCGGCTCCTCGGACGATCTCGGCCAGCTGGTCCGTGCCGTAGGCCGCCAGTTCGATGTCTTGCCGGATGGCCGCAGCATAGTCCGTCCCGGGTGAGGCAAGCCACGAAAAGACCGGCGCGGTGACGCCGGCGTCACGCAGGGCGAAGGCCTCTTCGAGCACGGCCGTTCCCAAACGGGTGGCGCCGCCGGCCAACGCCGCCTGTGCCACGGGCACCAGGCCGTGGGCGTACCCGTCCGCCTTCACCACGGTCATCAGCTCGCCGGACCGGGCGACCGCTCGCAGCGTTGCGACGTTCTCGCTGATGGCATCCAGGTCAATGATGGCGACGCGCTGCGGGTGCGGCGGCGAAGCGATTTCAGCAGGGGGCCGGCCGGCCAGTGTTTCCGTCATGACTGCTCCTTTTAGGGATGGAGGTTCGGGTGGATAAGTGCGTCGGTTGAGGGTGGGCCGGGCGCGCAGGGGTGCACCCGGTATCAACACTGTGGGTCACGGAGATCGGCCACGGACAGGGCCAGTACGGCCCCATTGTTCAGGTACCAGCGCTGCGGGAGCCCGCTCGCTTCACTCCGTCAGTTCGGCGATGACCTTGCCGAGCCGTTCGACACCCGGCCGGATGTCGGCGATGTCGATGGCGGCGAAGCCGAGCCGGAAGCATTCGCGGTTGGCCAGCGGATCGGCGAAGAACACGTCGCCGCGCTCGATCACCACGCCGGCTTCGAGGGCTTTTTCGGCGAGCTGGACACAGTCGAGCCCCTCGGGACCGCGGAGCCACACGCTCACGCCGCCCGGCGGGGCGTTGACGTTCCACGGCAGCACTTCGTCGAGAGCCTCGGTGAGGACGGCCCATTTGCGCTGCAGCTGCGTCCGCCGTCGTCGGATGGTCCGGCGGTACTGGCCGGATTCG
This sequence comes from Arthrobacter crystallopoietes, assembly GCF_017603825.1. NCBI lineage: Bacteria > Bacillati > Actinomycetota > Actinomycetes > Micrococcales > Micrococcaceae > Crystallibacter > Crystallibacter crystallopoietes. Next base: position 1,186,770 of record NZ_CP072014.1, on the reverse strand, counting down.
ATGAGCAGGGCCATCGCCCGCTGCAGGTGTCCGGAGATATGCCGCAGCCGGTAGCGGCGCTGGTTCCGCAGCTCGGCCACCAGCTCCGCGTCGCCCACCAGATAGCCCAGCCGCAGGCCCGGGGCGAGGAACTTGGTGAAGGAGCCAAGGTAGATGACCCGCTCGCTGTTGGGCAGCGCCTTCAGCGCCGGCGTCGGTTTTCCGCGGTACCGGAACTCGCTGTCGTAGTCGTCCTCGATGATCAGGGCATCGGCGGCACGGGCGTCGGCGAGGATCTGGTGCCGGCGCGCGCCGGACAGCGTCACGTTGGTGGGGCTGTGGTGGCTGGGCGTCAGGTACAGCAGTCCGATGCCGTCCAGCCGCTCCGGAGGCACCAGGCCGGCGTCGTCCACCGGCAGCGGCCGCAGCTGGGCGCCGGCGCGGACAAAGGTGTGCCGGGCGTCCGTGTAGCCCGGATCCTCCACCCCGACGACGGTCCCGGGCTCCATGATTGTGTGGGCCAGCAGGTCCAGCCCCTGCTGAGACCCCGAGGTGATCAGGACATTCTCCGGAGCTGCTTCGATGCCGCGGGCGGGCAGGACCTGCTGGCAAAGCATCCGGACCAGCAGCGGATCGTCCTCGTCGACGCCGTCGCGCAGGCTGAAGTGCAGGTGCGGCGGATCCAATGCGTCGCGCAGCGCCTTGGCCCAGCCGAGCCGCGGAAAGTCCTTCTCGTCCACCTGGCCGGCCACAAACGGATACGGATAGGAGACCCAGTCGCGCACCTTCGTGATCTCCGGCATCCCCGCATCCAAGCGGCGGCCCAAATGCCGCGACCAGTCCACCTGCTCGGAGCGCGCAGCCGCGCCGCCATGGGCAGGAGCAGCGCCCTGCAGCATCTGCAGGTTGACGAAAAAGCCGCGGCGGGCGTGCGGCTCGATGATGCCCTGCGCCTGCAGTTCCTGGTACGCCGCATTGACCGTATTGCGCGAAAGTCCCAGTTCACGCGCCAGCTCCCGCGAGGAGGGCAGTGGCAGCTCCGGGTTCAGGCCGCCGCTGATGATCTGGTGCTCCAGCGCCTCGCGCAACTGCCGGTAGAGCGGCGCGGTGCTGTCTTCGTTGATGGAGATCGGCGTTCGCACGACGGCGGACGCGACCGCGAATACCTGTGCCTGCGCCTGCGTCTGCCGGTCCGTCTCCCGGCCGCCGGCGCTAATCACTGTCGGCCGGCAGCCCGGGATCCTCATCCAGCCGGACGTGGTCGCGGGGCACCACTACCATCGGCACCGGCAGAGCGCGCAGCATCTTGTTCGCCGTCGTGCCCAGGAAAATCCTGCTGCGGGCCGCCAGCCTGCTGGAACCGATCACCACCACTTCGCTCTCGTCCCAGTCCAGCCGCTCGATGGCATCTTCGATCGAGTCGCCGCTGGCCACCGCGGCTGTTACCAGGGTCCGTTTGGCCACGCCCTCCACGGCTTTGGCCAGCGTGATCTCTGCATGGCTCTTTGCCCAGCTCTCCACCTCGGCCGCCGAACGGCCATGTCCGGCGTCGAGCGTCACCAGCGAAATCACCCGCAGCGGGACGTGGCGCATCGCCGCCGCCTCCACCGCCACGTCTAGCAAGGTCTCGGCACCGGGCCGGGTCCCGAGCGCGCACGTGAGCCTGGTGATATCGCGGGGCGGCCGGTAACCGGACGGAGCCAGCGCCACCGGAACGTGGGAGGCGTGCAGCAGCGCGTTGGCCACCGACCCGACCGTGAAGCGCTTGAACAGACCCTTGCTCGCGGCACCGACCACGATCAGCCTCGCGCCGAATTCCTCCGCCGCCTCGATCAGGCCCTCCGCGAAGGAATCCGCGGTCCGGATGTGCTTGCGCGCGGTGACGTCCGGCGGCACGAGCGCCAGCGCTTTGTCCAGCCAGGCGTCGGCCTGTCCGGCAAGGTACTGCTGGTATTCGCGCTCCTGCGCCAGCCGGAGCTGGCCCCCTGGGCCGGGGAGGACATGCACCAAATCGAGCTCTGCGCCGGGCGCCCGGGCCAGGGCACGCGCCAAGGCAATGGCTTCGCGGCCGCGTTCGTCCTCGGTACAGCCGACCACGTATCGCATCTATCCAGCCTCCATTGGCTCAGGCCGCGCGCGACGGCACCATTGCTTCGTGTCCGCCCATCACTACCAGCCGAGGTCCGGGTTGGAAACACCAGCACCCATTATGACGTACGTCACGGCAACCAACGACGGCGGGCGTCAGTCCTCCGGCGAGTGCTGGGCGAGGAAGGAATACACTTCCGTCTCGTCCACGCCGGGGAACGCGCCCTGGGGCATGGCGGCGAGCAGGTGGGTTTGGGCACGGGCGCTGGGCCAGGCATGGCCGGCCCACTGCTCCCGCAGCGACTTCGGTGGGCGGCGGCAGCACTGCTCGTCCGGGCAGGTGGAGGTGGAGCGCTCCGTGGTGTCCCGGCCGCGGAACCACTTCACGTGGACGTAGGGCACCCCGATGCTCAGCGAGAACTTGCCGGCGGCGGACCGCTCGGTGCGGGCGGTGCACCAGAACGTTCCTACCGACGTGTCCGTGTACTGGTTGTACGCACTGAACTGATCCGGCACCTCGAACACCGCGCGCGAAGTCCAGTAGCGGCAGATGCTCTGCCCCTCAATCGCGCCAATGTGATCCGAGGGGAAGTTCACGCCGTCGTTCTCATAAGCCTTGTGGATGATGCCGCTTTCATGGACCTTCTGAAAATGGACCGAAATGCCCAGATGCTCGGTGGCGAGGTTGGTGAAGCGGTGCGCAGCGGTTTCATAGGAAACGGCGAACGCGTCCCGGATGTCCTCCACGGCCAGTTCCTTGGCGTTTTTGGCCTGCTGCAGGAAGTCCACCGTGGCCTTCTCCGGCATCATCAGCGACGCCGCAAAATAGTTGGTCGCTACACGCTGCCGGAGAAATTCCGCATAACTTTCCGGCGTCTCGTGGCCGAGCACATAGTGGCCCAGGGCCTGCAGGAGGATGGACCGGGTGCTGTGCTCGGAACGCTGCGACTGCGTCAGGTAGATCCGCATGTTCTTCAAATCCGTCACCGAACGGGTCGAATGCGGCAGGTCGGACACGTCGTGCAGGCTGAAGCCCAGATGGGCCGCGATGTCTGCCACGAGGTGGTGGGACAGCGGGCCGGTGGTGTGGCCCACGGCCTTGAGCACCCGCTCGGCTTCCTGCTCAATCTCGGGGAAGTAGTTGTTCTGCTCGCGCATTTTCTTCCGCAGCTCGGCGTTGGCGCGGCGGGCTTCCTCCGGCGTTGCGAGCTGTTCGTTGAGCCGGCGCTCCAGCTCGCTTTGCAGGCCCAGGAGCGACTCGAGCACGTCCATGGGCAGCCTTGAGCTGATGCGGACTTTGGGCAGGCCGAGCGACTGGTAGAGCGGCCCGCGCTGGGCACGTTCCAGCTCGATTTCCAGGGCAGCGCGGCGGCTGGGCGGTTCGGTGCCGAGCAGTTGGTCCATGCTGACTTCGAGGGCCTTGGCGAGCGACTGCAGCATACCGAGTTTGGGCTCGCGCTTGCCGTTCTCGATCAGCGACAGCTGCGACGGGGCGGTGCCGACGGCGGCGCCGAGGTCGTCAAGCGTCTTGCCTTGCGACTTACGCAAGTGGCGGACACGGCGACCGAGGCTGATCAGGTCGATGTCGCCGTCGTTGGTTGGCTCAACAGAGGCCTTCGCGGGGCGGTGCCAGCTGGTAGAAGTCATTTCTTGAGGATACGCGAAGAAATGCAAATCTTTCCAGTATTTTGGTCTAGAAAACCCCTTGCAAGGTACGGAATAGTCGTTTTCACGAAGAAGTTCGGCATTCGAGCCGTAACTGAAGTCACCCGGCAGGGACGTCGGGGAAACCAAGGAGAAGCGCAATGACAGCATCATTTGAGCCGGCACCGCAGACAGCTGAAGAAGCAGCCAAGGCACTGGAGCTCGAGTGGTCCGCCAATCCCCGCTGGGAGGGCATCACACGTGACTATTCCGCAGCGGATGTCGTCCGCCTCCGTGGCCGTGTGCAGGAAGAGCACACGCTGGCCAAGCGCGGTTCCGAGAAGCTGTGGAAGCAGCTGACCGAGGAAGCCAAGACCGGGCAGTACACCAACGCCCTGGGCGCCCTGACCGGAAACCAGGCTGTGCAGCAGGTCAAGGCCGGGCTGCGCGCCATCTACCTTTCCGGCTGGCAGGTCGCCGCCGACGCCAACCTTTCCGGCCACACCTACCCGGACCAGAGCCTGTACCCGGCGAACTCGGTGCCGCAGGTTGTCCGCCGGATCAACAACGCGCTGCTGCGCGCCGACCAGATCGAATACTCCGAGGGCATCCAGAGCGTTGAGGACTGGCTGGTCCCGATTGTGGCCGACGCGGAAGCCGGCTTCGGCGGCCCGCTGAACGCCTACGAGCTAATGAAGTCGATGATTTCCTCCGGCGCCTCCGGCGTGCACTGGGAAGACCAGCTCGCCTCGGAGAAGAAGTGCGGCCACCTCGGCGGCAAGGTCCTCATCCCGACGGCGCAGCACATCCGCACGCTGAACGCGGCCCGCCTGGCCGCCGACGTCGCCGGCACGCCGAGCGTCATCATCGCCCGGACGGACGCCGAAGCCGCCACGCTGATCACCTCGGACGTGGACGAGCGCGACCGCGAGTTCATCACCGGCGAGCGCACCCCGGAAGGCTTCTACAAGGTCCGCAACGGCATCGAGCCCTGCATCGCCCGCGCCAAGGCCTACGCCCCGTACTCCGACCTCATCTGGATGGAGACCGGAACGCCGGACCTGGAGCTGGCCCGCAAGTTCGCCGAGTCCGTCAAGGCGGAGTTCCCGGACCAGATGCTCTCCTACAACTGCTCCCCGTCCTTCAACTGGAAGAAGCACCTGGACGACGCCACCATTGCCAAGTTCCAGCGCGAACTCGGCGCCATGGGCTTCACCTTCCAGTTCATCACGCTTGCCGGTTTCCACGCCCTGAACTACTCGATGTTCGATCTGGCCCACGGTTACGCCCGTGACGGCATGAGCGCCTACGTCGAGCTGCAGGAAAAGGAATTCGGTGCAGAAGACCGCGGCTACACCGCAACCAAGCACCAGCGCGAAGTAGGCACCGGCTACTTCGACCAGATCGCAACTGCCCTCAACCCCAATGGCAGCACCCTGGCTTTGGTGGGTTCCACCGAAGAAGGCCAGTTCCACTAAAAATTTCGACGACGACGGCGGTGCGGTGCGCCGCCAAGGCTTGCACCGCCGTCGTTGTCCCCCAGCTTTGAGGAGTAAGTGCCATGAACGATCCGATCACCTTGAACGGCATCACGCTGACCGCTACGCCCGTGCGGCGCCAGGAGGAAATCCTGACCCCGCAGGCACTGGACTTCGTCGCCCGCCTGCACAAGGCCACCGCCGGCCGCCGTGAGGAACTGCTGCAGCTGCGCAAGGACCGCCGCCGCTGCATCGCCAAGGGCCACGACCCGAAGTTCCTGCCCGGCACGCGCGGCATCCGCGAGGACGAGTCCTGGCAGGTTGCCCCGCCCGCACCGGGGCTGGAGGACCGTCGGGTGGAAATCACCGGGCCGGTGGAGAAGAAGATGACCATCAACGCGCTTAACTCGGGTGCGAAGGTCTGGCTCGCGGACATGGAAGACTCCTCTACCCCGTCCTGGGCCAACGTCATCAACGGACAGCTGAACCTCACCGATGTGCTGGATAAGAAGATCGACTTCACCTCGCCGGAGGGCAAGGAGTACAAGGTGCACGGCACGCAGCTGACCGACTTGCCTACCATTGTGGTCCGGCCGCGCGGCTGGCACCTGCCGGAGAAGCACATGCTGGTCAACGGCCAGCCGGTGGCCGGCGGGATCGTGGACTTCGGCCTCTACTTCTTCCACAACGCCCAGCGGCTGATCAGTCAGGGCCGTGGCCCCTACTTCTACCTGCCGAAGATCGAGAACCACCTCGAGGCACGGCTGTGGAACGACATCTTCATCCTGGCCCAGGACATGCTGGACATCCCCCAGGGCACCATCCGCGCCACCGTGCTGATCGAAACCATCACGGCCGCGTTCGAGATGGAGGAGATCCTCTACGAACTGCGCGAGCACGCTTCGGGCCTGAACGCCGGCCGCTGGGACTACATCTTCTCGGTGATCAAGAACTTCCGCACCCGCGGCGCCCGGTACGTGATGCCGGACCGCACGCAGGTAACCATGACCGCTCCGTTCATGCGCTCCTACACCGAGCAGCTGGTGCGCGCCTGCCACCGCCGCGGCGCCATGGCGATCGGCGGCATGGCGGCCTTCATCCCGAACCGCCGCGACCCGGAAGCCAACTCCATCGCGATGGAAAAGGTCCGCGCGGACAAGACCCGCGAGGCCAACGACGGTTTCGACGGCTCCTGGGTGGCGCACCCGGACCTGGTGCCGGTGGCCCGCGACGTGTTCGACTCCGTGCTCGGCGAACGGCCCAACCAGATCGACCGCCGGCGCGACGACGTCACGCCCGATGACCGCGGCCTGCTGAACATCGCCGGCACGGAGGGAAAGATCACCGAGCGCGGCATCCGCACCAACATCGAGGTGGGCATCCGCTACATCGAGTCCTGGCTGCGGGGCAACGGCGCAGTAGCCATCCATAACCTGATGGAGGACGCCGCTACCGCGGAGATCTCCCGCTCGCAGATCTGGCAGTGGATCCGCCAGTCCGCGATCACCGATGAGGGCGAGATCGTGAGCCTGGACTGGGTGCAGCGGTTGCTGGAGGAAGAGTTCGCCAAGCTGCCGCGTTTCGAAGACGACCTCTTCGACGACGCACGCGAGATCTTCGAGGAAGTGGCACTGGGCGAAGAGTTCCCGGCCTTCCTCACCGTCCCGGCGTACGAGCGCTACCTGCACGAAAAGCGCGAAGAGCTCGTCGCCGCCTAATCCGTCCGGCGGCCGGGGAGGACCATCGGCCAGCAACTGCCTCCCCGCCGCCGGCCTGAACTTTCCGCAGAGCCGTCCGGTCCTTCATTCGCCACAGTTCGCCCGAAATCCGGGCGGGCCGGATGGCTGTGCGGAAGCAGTAACTCACTCAAATAGAGCGATGCCCCGGGCCAAGCTGGTCCGGGGCATCGCTTTCTGCGCTCTTCGGGTCAGGCCGGGGCGGGCGCGGCGATGACGGCGTCAATCTGGCCCATGGCCTCCTTCATTCCTTCTTCCATGCCCATGGCGAGCATCTTCTGCAGCTGCTCGGCGGACTCGAAACCAGAAACCGTAGTCATTCGGGTTTTGCCGTCGATATTTTCCAGGGTCACGGAGGCGTGGGTGATGCCCATGTCGTCCACAGGGGCCCAGTTCTCGTCGGCGAATCCGTCGTCGAACTCGAGCCGGTTCGGCGCTTCGATGGCGGTGAACTTCCACCACCCGCGGGCCTTTTCCCCTTCGGGTCCGGTCATGTAGTAGTTGGCCTTGCCGCCGGCCTTGAACTCGTGCTTTTCGAAGGTGGCGGGCCAGGTGGGCGGGCCCCACCAGCGCTCGAGCTGGCGCGGATCCTCCCAGATCTGCCAGACGCGCTCAACACTTGCGTCGAACTCCGCGACGATGGTGAAGCGCAACGCTTCGACGTCCTTTTCCGAACTGATAACCGGCATGATGGTGCCCTTTCTATCCCTCAGCGAGAATGTCGTCGATCCGGGCAACACGCTGCTGCCAGATCTCCTCATAGTCATCGAGCAGCCGCCGCGCCCTTCTCAACCCTTCGAGATGAATCCGCACCATCTGCTCTCTTCCGCGCTTCTCCTTGGTGACAAGGGAAGCCCGTTCCAGCACCGCCACATGTTTCTGGACGGCGGCAAAACTCATGGCGTATTCGGCAGCCAGCCCCGAGACGGAATACTCGCCGGTGAGGACCCGGGCGACAATGTCGCGGCGGGTGGCGTCGGCGAGCGCCTGGAACAGGCGGTCCAACTCGGCATCGGAAACTTGATCTACAACCATTTGGTTGTAGATTAGTCCTCCCTGGCAGCAGGGTCAATAGGCAGTGTCTGCCGAAAATTGGGGAGTTACGGAATGGAGGCCAGAACAACCGGAGGATGATCGCCCCAGCTGCCGGTGAGGGTGTTCCCGTGCGTGCCTGGTTCATCAGCTACGGGGATGCGGTACAGGGAAAGGGCCAGCAGTCCGGCAGTGATGGTGGTAACCGCACCCACGGTAGCGGGCACCGCCGTCGTAATTTGCGGGACCTCGGTGCCGGGAGCGCCGCTGCCGCGCACGGTGACCGTGCGCTCGAGGGGGTCGAGCTTGCCGTCCACATCGAGGAACTGTTCGGCCTCGGTGCCGCCCTGCAGGATCGCCGTGGCGAGCGCTGCCGCGAAGACCGGGTCGCCGCAGCCGTCGTAGACCCAGCGCTTACCGAGCACAGAGTGTTCCATGGTGCCGGCGAGCCACGGTTCGGCGCCGTCCAGCGGCGTACCTCGGTAGGTCAGCGGCACTTGCAGGATGGTGCCGTCCTCGAGGCGCAGCAGGTGGACTTCCATGCCGACGTCGCCGGTCGGGTCGTCGAAGCGGTACGCACCGATGGGCTGCAACGCCGGCTGCTCCCCTGGCTCCGAACGCTGCTCCCCTAGCTGCGGGAACCACGGCTGATCCGGCAACCATGATGCCAGGAGGTCGATTTTTGAGGGATTCAGGACTGCGTCGTAAATAATGGCCATTCCAGAAGCGTACGAGACTTCCTTTGCGCTGTGGGGTTGGCCACTGGAACCGCTCAGTGTGAGATTGGCCCGACCGCGCGGGCGTAAGATTAACCGGCCGCTTTTTCTTTCCGGCCCTTCCCTTTCGTGAAACTAGGTACGTTTCCCATGGCACAATTTGCCCAGGCACTTGCGCGCGGCCTGACGGTCCGCCACATCCGGTTCATGGCCCTCGGTTCGGCCATCGGCACCGGACTGTTCTACGGCTCAGCGGCCGCCATCCAGGCTGCCGGTCCGGCCGTCCTGCTGGCCTACGCGATCGGCGGAGCCGCGGTCTTCCTGGTCATGCGGGCCTTGGGCGAGATGGCCGTGCGGCACCCGGTTTCCGGTTCCTTCGGACAGTATGCGAGCCGTTACCTCGGCCCGTTCGCCGGCTTCATCACCGGTTGGACCTTCGCGTTCGAGATGGCGATCGTGGCGATCGCGGACGTGACAGCGTTCGGCATCTACATGGGTTTCTGGTTCCCGGACGTGCCGCGCTGGATCTGGATCCTCGCCGTCGTCTGCCTCATCGCGGCGCTGAACCTGATGCGGGTCAAAGTGTTCGGCGAAACCGAATTCTGGCTCTCGATCATCAAGGTTGCCGCCATTATCGCGATGATCGCCGGCGGCGCCGCGATTGTCGTGTTCGGCTTCGGGCTGCCGGACGCGGCCAACCCGGGACTGGGGACGATGCTCGCCTCCGGCGGTTTCTTCGCCAACGGGTTCTGGGGCCTGCTGGCCTCCTTCTCCATTGTGATGTTCGCGTTCGGCGGGATCGAGACCATCGGCATTACCGCGGGCGAGGCGGAGAACCCGAAGAAGGCCATCCCGGCGGCGATCAACACCGTGCCGGTGCGCATCCTGCTCTTCTACGTCTGCACGCTCGGTGTGCTGATGATGATCTTCCCATGGAACCAGATCGACGGCGAGACCAGCCCGTTCGTGCAGATCTTCGACGCGCTGGGCATTCCGGCCGCCGCGCACATCCTGAACGCCGTGGTCATCACTGCCGCGATTTCGGCCATCAACTCGGACACCTTCGGGGCCGGCAGGATGATGTACGGGCTGGCGCAGCAGGGCCACGCGCCGGCGTCGTTCGCGAAGATCTCCCGTCACGGCGTGCCGTGGATGACGGTGGCGACGATGACAGCGGTGCTGCTGGTCGGCGTCGTACTCAATGCGTTGCTGCCCGAGTCCCTGTTCCTGATCATCGCCTCGATCGCCACCTTCGCCACCGTGTGGGTGTGGCTGATGATCCTGCTCTCGCACATCGCCATGAAGCGCGAGATTGCGCGGAAGAAGCTACCGGCCTCCGAGTTTGCGGTGCCGTTCTGGCCGGTGGCGTCCTACGCTGCACTGGCATTCATGGTGTTCGTGGTGGTGCTGCTGGGCATCATGCCGGGCACCCGCGTGGCGCTGGTTGTCGGGGTGGCATGGATCGCGGTGCTGTTCGTGGCGTACCACGTCGGGATCAAGGGCAAGGGACATGTGCGGGCCGAGCTGGTGGACGAGACCGGGACGGGAACCGGGCCCGCCACCGGCACCGTCCAGCCGGAATACATCGACCGCTAGGAATGTTGACGTGTCCATGAAGATTGAGATCTGGTCCGACATTGCCTGCCCCTGGTGCTTCATCGGAAAGCGCCGTTTCGAGAAAGCCCTCGAGAAGTTCGAGCACAAGGACCAGATTGACGTCCAGTGGCGCAGCTACCAGCTGGACCCCACCCTGCAGGCGCACTATGACGGCACGGAGACCGAGTACCTGAGCCAGATGAAGGGCATGCCGCAGGAGCAGGTCCGCCAGATGTTCGCGCATGTCACGGAGCAGGCTGCGGGTGAAGGCCTGGACTACGATTTCGACAAGATCGTGGTAGCCAACAGCTTCACCGCGCACCGCTTCCTGCACCTGGCCAAGGCCCACAACCTGGACGCACAGGCCAAGGAAGCGCTGCTCTCCGGCCATTTCGAACACGGCGAAGACATCGGCGACGTGGAGTATCTGGTGCGCACCGGCGTCGTACTTGGTCTGGATGAGGCGGAAATCCGCGCGGCGCTCGAGGGCGACCGCTACGCCGAGGACGTGCAGGCGGACATCGCCGAGGCCCGTGCGCTCGGCGTGACCGGCGTGCCGTTCTTCGTGCTGGACCGCAAGTACGGCATCTCGGGCGCCCAGCCCACCGAAAGCTTCAGCCAGGCGCTGGCGCAGGCCTGGGCGGAACGCAATCCGCTCACCGTGCTCTCCGGAAACAACGACGACGGCGCCACCTGCGGCCCGGACGGCTGCAACTAACCGCATCTGACCGGGAATAATTGCTGATGGGCCGGGAGCTTTCCCGGCCCATCAGCGTGTGGGCGAAGGGAACAGTTCATGAGCGGGAGCGGCCGGCAATCCGGAAGGCTCTGGACCAAGGACTTCGTTCTCGCGATCGCCGTCAACCTGTTCATCTCGATGGTCTTCTACCTGCTGATGACCTCGATGGCGCTTTACGCGGTGGAGCGCTTCCGCGCCTCGGACACGCTGGCCGGCCTGGCCTCCAGCTCTTTCATTATCGGTTCCGTGTTCGCCCGGATTTTCGCCGGCTGGCTGCTCGATGTGGTGGGCCGGCGCCGGTTGCTGCTGGCGGCCCTGCTGGTCTTCGTAGCCGCCTCCCTGCTCTACATTCCGGCGGGCTCGCTGCCCTTGCTGCTGGCGCTGCGCATCATCCACGGCATGGCGTTCGGCGCGGGCAGCACCGCCGTGGCGGCCTCGGTGCAGGCGCTGATCCCACCGGCCCGGCGGAGCGAGGGGACCGGCTACTTCGGCTTGTCCACCACATTGTCCATTGCGCTGGGACCGTTCCTGGCCGTGCTGCTTTCGGCCGGCGGCAATTACGCTGGACTGTTCTTCTTCTGCGCGGCGTGCTCGGTGGCCGCGTTCCTGATCGCCCTCGCCATGCGATTGCCGGAGCTACCCAGGAGGCGCGCCGGGTCCGCGCGGAAACGGGGAACCGGCCGGCGACGGATCTCGCTGGCAGCGGTACTCGAGCCGGGCGCACTGCCCGTCTCGACGGTCATTCTGGTCTGCGGCGTGGCCTACTCCGGCTTCCTGGCCTTCCTCACTTCATACGCGCTGGAGCAGGGAATCGCCTCCGCAGCGAGCATGTTCTTCCTGGTCTACGCGGTGGCCGTGCTGGTCTCCCGCCTGTTCGTGGGCCGGATCCACGACCGCCGGGGCGACAACGCCATTATCTATCCGGCGCTGGCGGTCTTCGCGGTGGGCCTCGGATTGCTCGCCCTCGAGCCAGCCGTTTGGTCCATCGCCGCGGCCGGAGTGCTTAGCGGCTTAGGCTTCGGCTCCCTCACGCCCAGTATCCAGGCCGTCGCGGTCACCGAGGCACCCGAAATGCGCCTCGGCACGGCAACATCTACGTTCTACCTGATGCTCGACCTGGGGGTCGGCGTGGGCCCGGTGGTCCTCGGCGCCCTCCTGCCGCTGACGGGCTACCCCGGAATGTTCGGTTCGCTGGGCGCTCTGGTGCTGGCCGCCGTCGTACTTTATTACGTGGTCCACGGCCGCAAACATCGACCGCCGCGCGCCGCCTAGAACCTACTTGGCGACTTCATCGGGTTCGGGCGAGAGCCGCGGGCAGCTCAAGGTCCCCGGAGTCTGGTCCACGCTGTCCGGGGGCACGAACTGCTTGAACTTCGACCCGAGCACGACGTCCACGCTGGCATCGGCGCGTTGGTCCGCCACGTATTCCGTTTCCGGAATGTTCCGTTGCAGATTGAACGCGTTGGCCTCCCCGGCGGGCCCCGAAATGATGACGGCGGTGAGCCCGGTACGGCTCATGCGCTTCGAGGCTACTTCGCCGATCTCGTAACCGCGTTTGGCAAGCAGGCCGGAAGTCTGGCCGGCCAGGCCTTCCTCCTGCGTGCCGTTATATACGTTGACAGTAATGGAATCGTTCGGCGGATACTCATGCACGGCTACAGGGCACGTCGCCTCCGGCGCAGGAGTGTGGGACCACCCCGGGATCTTAAGGTCGCCGCGGACCACAGCCAGGGCGGTAAGGACGGCGGCAATGATGAGAGCCACCAGCAGCGTCAGGACAACACCGTGCAAAATCTTCCGGTGGCTGTAGATCTCCGGCTTCTCCACGTTGCCGTCGTCGGGGAAGACTTCGTCCAAGTCGTCCTCCGTGATGATGTTGCGGCCCTGCAAGCGTAGCGTTTCCGCTGGTTTCCGTTTCGGCTTCTGCGGCAGGTTCGAGGGCTTAGTCATCGATCACGAGCACCCGGGCGTGCAGGACCGCGCGCTGGTGCAGGGCGGTGCGGACCGCCCGGTGGAGGCCGTCTTCGAGGTACAGCTTGCCCTGCCACTGGACCACATGCGGGAACAGGTCGCCGAAGAACGTGGAGTCCTCGGCCAGCAGCGCTTCCAGATCGAGCGTGCTCTTAGTGGTGATGAGCTCGTCGAGCCGGACCTGGCGCGGAGGTACGCTGGCCCAGTCCTTGGGGCTCTCGTAACCATGGTCAGGATATGGGCGGCTGTCGCCTACGGCTTTGAAGATCACCAATCCAGCGTAGAGAAGACACGCGCCGAACGAAACATTTCATCCGGCGCGTGCCCTTCTTGTACCCAAAAGGTTACGAGGCGGTCAGCGGGATAATGCGCTGGCCGATCACCTCGTCGGTGATCCAGTCCTTGAAGTCCAGCACCACCTGGTACTCCCCCGCGGCCGGTGGAAGGAGCAGCAGGTCATACCGCTCGGCGGAACCGGACGCCAGCACGCTGGTCATCATCGGATATCCGGCAGCCCCGCAGGGCGGGGAGGACCCGTCCTTCGCGTGCGTATCGCGGTACGGCCTGCCGTCATGGGCGATGACCTCGGCCATGGCCACAGGGTTGCCCGACTTGTCCTGGAACCGCAGCATCGTGGGCAGGTAGTTGGCGTTCAGAAGCCGCAGCAGGGTCGGCTTGCGAGTATCACCGGCTTTGTACACGTTGGCGCGCAGTGACTTCATTGACCAGACCTTTTCCTTCCCGCTGGGACGGCGCGCCAGCTCCCCTCCCAGCGCATAGAAATGTTTGGGCTGGAAGTGGTTCAGGCCCGCGTCCTCGCCCGACAAACCGGCGGCGTGATTCATGCCGTGCCAGCGCGTATCCATGCTGTACGGGATCAGGAGCGCTTCGGTGTCGATGTCGTATTCCGGTCCGTCCACAAATGCCCGCCGGGCGCCAGGCGTGACGGGGAAGTCCGGATGCTCGACCGGATCGATGATGAGTGGTCCGAACATGCCCATCTGGACATGGAGCGTGGTGTTCACATGGCAGTGGTAGAAGTAGGTTCCGGCCGTCCCACAGTCTGCGTCGCCCGGCGTGCCCTTCTGGGGCTGCCACTGGTAGGTGTAGTCTCCGGCGATCTCGAAGGAGGTGTGCCCCACGCCGTCGTTCCGGGGGTCCGGTTCCATGCCGTGCCAGTGGATGGTGTGGTTGCCTTTGCTCGGGCTGAAACTGGCATGGAAAATCTGGCCTTCCTTCGGCCTGATCAGCGGGCCGGGGAAGCACTTGCGCTGATCGTCGGTTTCGAAGCTCCACATCTCTACTTCGGCGCCATCGTCGAACTTCAGATCGGTCCCGTAGAAGTCGAGCTTGTAGCTGATGTTTGGGGTCATCTTGTATTCGGTGACCGGTTGATCCTGCTCGTTCTGATTCGAGCTGAAGTCCACCTGGCTGTCAAAGATGTGCCGTGCTTCCGCCTCCACGACGGGAAGCTCCGGCACCGGCTCAGGCTCGGGGTCCGGCGCGGGATCCGGTTCCGCCCCATCCGTCGGATCTTCGTCCGGTTCGGTCGGCTCAGTGTTCTCTTCCGGATCGGTCCCGGTGTTGTCCCCCGGGTCCTTGGGCTCGGTCGGCTCCGTGGGCTTGTCTACTGGAGGCGGCGTGGTCGAAGTCGGTGGCGGCTTGGGCTTGCTGGCTTCTTCTTCCTCGCGGCGGCGCTTTTCCTCGGCCTCCTGCTTCCGGCGTGCATCCTCCTCGCGACGCCGCTTAGCCTCTTCTGCACGCTTCTTGGCTTCCGCCTCGCGCCGCTTTTTCGCCTCGTCCGCCTTGCGCTTTGCTTCGGCAGCACGCTTCTTCGCTTCAGCTTCCCGCTTCTTCTTCGCCTCCGCGGCCCGCTTCTTCGCCTCGGCCTCGCGCTTACGCCGAGCCTCCTGTTCCCGCTTCTTCTTCGCCGCGGCTTCCTTCCGCTTCTTTTCGGCGGCCTTCCGCTCCTGGAAGCTCAGCCTTCTGCCCGGGAGCAATGTTTCCATCATGATGTCGCTCCTTCGAGAGGCGCTTTAATGATCCAGTGGGAAGTCAGACCGCCCGGGTACATGCCGCCAGCGGCGGTCTGGGAAGATTCGGAGTGGCAGTGCATGGGGTACGCCCAGTCTGTTTTCCTGTTGTCCCAGACCTTGTCGACCGCGTCCGGCGGCCGCTTGATCGGGATGATGGCATCCTTGGATTCCATCCCCCTGACCTTGATGACGTCTTCCCACTGCTGGATGCAGACGTAGCCGTCCTCACCCACATGGCCTTCGTCGCGGCTCCAGTCCTCGTTATCGCAGCGCACGGTCCACAAATGGTTGCCGTGGAAGTGCATCTGATGGAAGACAATCCCGCAGTTGACGACGCGGACCAACTGCCCGCCGCGCAGTGAGCCGATGACCGAGCCCTGGGCGAACTCCCGGGCGTCGAACTGCCGCGGGTACCCGGAAATGGTGGTCTCCTCATCGGCGGCCCGGTTCAATGCCTCGTTGCGGGTCATGCCCATAGACTCGTAGCCGCTGCGGCCGTTGAGCGTGAAGTAGCGCGGCACGGCCTTCTGCCGGACCGGGTCCACGGTGCCGCCCTTGGCCTCGATGTTTGCCCACACCGGATCGATAGAGTGGCAAAGCCAGACCCACTGGCGTTCGAACTCGGCGCCGTCCGTCGAGATGCACCAGGCGTCCGAAGGGTCCATGACAACCAGCGCGCCGTACAGGCCCAGGGTCCGTTCCACCGGCTGGTTGCCCGGATCGCTGTAGATGTAGACCCCCGGTTCCGGCGCTTTCAGTTCCAGCGTTCCCACCGCACCTGGCGCGATTTTGCCCGTACTGACGTCTTCGCCGTCATCGCCGGCCCCGTGGATGGCCAGCTCGTGATCCTTGGCCAGCCGGTTGTGGACCCGCAGCTTGATCTTGCTGCCCTTTTCGGCAACGATGACCCGCTCCGGCATGAAGCTGCCCCAGTAGGCCCTGCGGACC
Source organism: Arthrobacter crystallopoietes (assembly GCF_017603825.1). Taxonomy (NCBI): domain Bacteria; kingdom Bacillati; phylum Actinomycetota; class Actinomycetes; order Micrococcales; family Micrococcaceae; genus Crystallibacter; species Crystallibacter crystallopoietes. The sequence goes on along the minus strand of NZ_CP072014.1, from coordinate 1,170,807 downwards.
AAGTACTGGCCGGCATTCTCGGGATCCGGCTGCAGCGGCGTCGGCGTACCACGTGGCGGTTCCGGCGCACCTACGGGGTAGATCCGGCTGTCCACCCAGGTGTCGTCCTTCAGGAAGACCTTTGGCTTGATGGTGAGGCTGGGATTGGCGTCGTTCTTCTCCGTGGGGCGGTCGCCGAACCCGCGGAAGTAGACCAGCGAGTCATCCACCATCTTGAGGTAGCCCTCGTTGATATAGACATCCAGCACTTCCCGGTCCGATTCCAGCAGCTTTGCGTCCGGAGCTTCCGCTTCGTCGGTCGCCTCGTCGGTGGGCTCCAGGTCCTCAGCTTCGTCGGTCGCCCCGTCGGTCGGCTCCAGCTCCTCAGCCTCTTCAGTAGCCACGCCGGTCGCCAGACCTGTCGCTAGCTCGGTGGGCTCGGGTGCCACAGCCTCTTCGGTCGGCGTCGCGGTCCGCGCATAGGCCGGCTGCGCACCGGCCAGCGCCAGCGCGCCAAGCCCCGCGGCAGCCCCGTATTTCACAAAGCTCCAGCGGCTCACCGGCGCGTCCTCGCCCAGGAGGGCCCCGCCGTCGTCGTTTTGCTGGCCGTTGTTTTCGAACTCAGCCATGATTGTTCTCCAGCCATCCGGGCCGGCGAAGGACGGTGGGCAGTTCCAGGGCCAGCGGCGCGCCGTCAGACCAGGGATCCGTGAATTCGGCCGAGAGCTGCTCCATGTCGGAGGGCACCAGGAAGCTGATCCAGAAGTTGTTCGTGGCGCCCGGATCCAGGGCACCCTTGCCGGCGCCGGATGACCTGTTAGTGACAGTGGGTCCGTCAGGGCCCACCTTCAGCCGCAGCTGGCCGGGCGAGAAGAGGACCGGCCGGTCCAGGCCGTTGTGGACTTCCAGCTGCAGCACCACATGGTCGCCCCATGTGAAGTTGGCCGGTTGGGTGCCGGACGCGGCTGCGCCGCCATGGTCGTGGCCGGATGATGCTGCACCGGTAGCGGCCGCGGTAGAACCCCCCGCGCCGGGCGTCTGCGGCATCCGCGACTGTCTTTCCGCGGCTACGATGCGGACACTCCCGAAGGATGTCCAAACACCGGAGCCGCGGGAGATCCCTCCCGTATCCGCAGCGTTCTTCGAGGCTGAGAGAAGGCTGCCTCCGCCGATAATGCCAGCCACGCCGGCGCCTACAAGTACTCCAAAAACTCTGCGCGTCAAGCCCGTTGGAACCTCGGTTCCTTCGGACTCCGGCGCGACAGTATGTTCCCCAACTACTGTCATCATTTCCGTATCCCCAACTACGTCTGGATGGTGTGGTTCCAACAGCTTGCCGTCAAAACCTTGGAGAAAACGTAGGGTCGCCCGGCTGCCTTCGACTCAGCGAGGCGGATTGAGATAATGAGAGCATGACTCTCACCGCCGGCACACCGCACCGCCCTGCCCAGCCACCCATCGGTCTCCTGCTTGATGTAGACGGTCCGATTGCCAGCCCGGTCAGCCGTACAGTGCCGACGAGCATTCTTGAGGCCCTGCTGACCATGGCATCGAAAGGCTGGCCGGTGGTCTTCAATACCGGCCGCTCGGATGCCTTCATCCGCGAGCAGGTCATGGAGCCGATGCTGGCCGCCGGCATCCCCAGTGGCGTCCGTTTCCATGCCGTGTGCGAGAAGGGCGCGGTCTGGTTCAGTTTCGGCGCAGAGGGCCCTGGCACCATCCACGTTGACCGCTCGCTGTCCGTCCCGCAGGACTACGCCGCGGAGATCCGGCAGCTGGTAGCAACCCGCTACTCCAGCCACATGTTCTTTGACGAGACCAAGCACGCCATGGTCTCCGTGGAACAGGTCGTCGAGGCGGACAACCTCGAATACCGGCAGCTGCAGGAAGAGTTCGACGCCGAGGCACTGGCTTTGATGGGCAAGTTCAACTTGGGTGCCAGCCGGCTGGACCACCATGCGCCGGACAGCGATGACCAGGTGGACTACCGGCTGGATCCAACCATTATCTCTACCGATATCGAATCGATCCGGCTGGGCAAGGACCTCGGCGCCCAGCGTGCCCTGGAAATGCTCGCGGCGGAGGGCGTCATCCCGCACGCGTGGCGGACCATGGGCGATTCCCGCACCGACTACGCGATGGCTGACACCCTGCACCACAACGGACACGCGGTGGTCCACGTGGACGTGCGCCCCGCAGACGGCATCCCGCAGAAGCCGTACCCGGTGCTGACCGCCGCGCACCTGGGCTTTCCGGAATCCATCCACGAGTATTCCGGCGGCGCTTTCCTGCGCACCTGGGCCGCCATTGCCAAGACGCTCTAAAGCCCGCCCAACGGCGGAGACTGGGCCCGGACTGGGACAGAAAAACACATTTCGTAACCGACGCGCGGATGTCAAGTATGACGAGTGCTAGTCTGCGAGCATGTCAAACAACCAGGGGACCATACCTGTTCTAGACCTCCGAACTGCACGCCTCGAGGACGGCTCTTTCAACCCCGTCTTCGTCGACCAGCTGCGCGACGCCGCCCACCGGGTCGGCTTCTTCCAGATCACCGGCTACGGCGCCGGCGAGCACCAGGTGGCGGAGCTCTTCGACGCCATGAAGCGCTTCTTCAACCTGCCGCTCGAGGAACGGTTGAAGCTGGACAACCGCAACTCGCCGCATTTCCGCGGCTACACGCGGATGGGCACCGAGCGCACCCAGGGCAAAGCGGATGCCCGCGAGCAGCTGGACTACTCGCCGGAGTCCGAACCTGTTACCGACTACTCCGAGGACCAGAAGTACTGGCTGCTGCGCGGCCCGAACCAGTGGCCGGACCAGGTACAGCCGGATCTGCGCGAGAGGGCCATGGCTTGGGCGGACCTGATGTCCACCGTGGGCCGGGAACTGCTCTCCGGCATCGGCGTAGGCCTCGGCCTGCCCGAGGACTATTTCGACGCAGCGTATTCCGGCAGCCCGCACTGGATGGGCAAGCTGGTGCACTACGTCGGCGGCGTCGTGGAGGATGCCGGGGACCAAGGCGTGGGCATCCACGCCGACTACGGCTTCATCACGCTGCTGCTGCAGGACCAGGTCGGCGGCCTTGAGGTCCAGCCTCCCGGCACCACCGAATGGCTGCCGGTCGAGCCGATCGAAGGCGCGCTGGTGGTTAACCTGGGCGAGATGCTGGAGGTGGCCACGGAAGGCTACATCACCGCCACGATCCACCGCGTGCAGGCCCCGCCGCCCGGCGTGGACCGCTACTCGGTACCGTTCTTCTGGTCCCCGCGCCTGGACGCCGTGATCGACCCGATCCCGCTGCCGGACGAGCTGAAGTCCGAATCCCGCGGCCTCTCGGACGATCCGAACAACCCGATGCTGGCCCAGTTCGGTGCCAACATGCTCAAGGGACGCGCGCGCGCCCATCCGGACGTGACGGAAAAGTACTACCCCGAGCTGCTCGCCAAGTAGCTTCCCGCGCCGTCTTCCCGGCGCTTCGATAACCTGCGTACGACGCCGGGTGCCCGGCTCAGATTCGCCGGTCACCCGGCGTCGTGCTTTTGTTATCCAGGCCAATCCGCCCGACGGCGATGACAGTTGCTGCCGCCCGTTCAATAATGAAGTCATGGGCGCACTCAAGGCACTGCGGCGTGAGCTCCGGCGGACGTTGTCGGCCACCAACGGGGAGGTGCCGCAGTGGGCCCTGGATCTCGCCGCGGGGAAGGACGAAGGTTTCTTTGCCCCGGGTTCGGCCGTCTGGGCTGTACACGGCTCCGTGACCACGCTGGTCGGAGGGATCAGGGCGCTGCTCGTGCAATCTCTGCATCCGGGCGCGTTGGCCGGCGTGGACGATTTCTCCATGTACCGCGAACGGCCGCTGGTCCGGCTGGCATCCACCAGCCGCTGGATCATGACGGTCACCTATGGCGACAAGACCTCGGCGTATACAGCCTGCGAGCGCATCCTGAAACTGCACGAAAGGGTCCGCGGCACCTACACGGATGCCCGCGGAGAAACGCGCAGCTACTACGCCAATGATCCTGACCTGCTCAGCTGGGTACATCTGGCCTTCGTCGAGGCCTTCCTCGCCGCACACACCGCATATGGAAAACCGATACCGGGTGGCCACGACCAGTACGTCGCCGAGTGGGCCAAGGCCGGAGAGCTGATGCAGGTTCCCCATCCACCCCGAAACCGAGCGGAACTGGATGAGCGGCTGGCCGCCTTCCGCCCGGAACTGCTGCATGACGCCAAGGTGGCGGAGGCGGTGGAGTTCATCCGCCGCCCGCCGCTCCCCCGCTCCCAACGGCTCGGCTACCGGATCCTGTTCGCCGGCGCGGTCGACACGCTGGAACCGTACTATTTGGAACTGCTCGGCCTGAAGAAATCTTCGCTTGGGCCCTTCCCGCTTCCGGTGCGTGCGGCCACCCGGTTGGTGCTGGCATTCGTGCGGCTGGGGCTCGGACGGAAACCACCGAGCGAAATTTCTGCCCGCCACCGGATCTCCCGGCTGTCCCAGCAGAATGCCTAAGTCCCAGTCCGGTTCGCAAAGCCTCAGACCTTGGCCGGCTTCTGCCTGCCCAGCCGCTGCCGCGCGGTATTGCTGCCGCGCCCGATCGGTGCGCTCTTGGTCGCTGCGCCCAAGCCGAACGGCGGCATATCGCTGTAAACGGACTCCTGGTCGCGCACGGCGACTTGGTAGGTCTCATGCCACACGCCGATGTCGCCGCTGCCGGCCGATTCCCGCATGAACTTCCGCCAGGGTTCAAGATGCGGGGCCGTCCGATCCGTGGCGAAGCGCTGGATGTGCTCGGGACTTTCCCAGTAGCTGAGCATGATGGTGGTCCTGCCGAACCACGAATGGAAGCCCAGCAGCCCCGCTTCCGGCGTGGCCACCAGATGGTTGAGCATGCGCGCCATGGCCGTAGACATGGGCAGCAGTTTGCCGAATTTCCACCAGCGGTTGGCCCGCATACCGATCAGGAAAACTGTCACGGTCTCTGTCTCCGGGACCGCGGTAAATCTTCCGGGAATGATGCCCTGGCCCATGGCCTTCTCCTACGTTCTTGTTGCCGATTTATTTAATAACGACGTTATAAAACAATGTTATGGAACAATGGGAGCTATGGCAAGACCTACTGTTTATGATTCCGACCTGCGGCAGCGGCTCATCGAAACGACGGCAAACCTCATGGCCGAACAGGGCCCCAGCCGGGTGGCGTTGCGCGATGTCGCAGCCGCAGCCGCCACATCGACGACGGCGGTCTACTCCCTTTTCGGCGGTAAGTCGCAGTTGCTGACGGCGGTGGTCGACGACGCCTTCCGCTCCTTCGGGGATTCCCAGCGCGCCGCCTCCCCCGGGGGCTTGGCGGCATTGGGCAGGGCTTACCGCCAATGGGCGCTGGAGCACCCGGCGTTCTACACGCTGATGTTCGGCTCCACAGCCGCGCAGATCCCTTGCGAACCAAGTCCGGACGCATCCTCGAATGCCATACAGCCCCTGTACGAGGCAGTGGGCAAAGCTCTCGCCGCGGCCGGCTCCGAGGAGTCCGTACCGCTGGTTGCCGCCGCCATCTGGGGTCAGGTCCACGGACTCGTCAGCTTGGAACTCGCAAACGTCCCCGGCACCGACTGGGCCGCCGCCTACGAAACAGCCCTGCGCGCCATCGAGCGCACCTACCCCGTCTAACCTGGCCGGCGGCTGGGAGTTAAAGAAAAAAGCCCCGCCACAGGGGCGGGACTTTTTCCTATCCGCGGAGGATGGGGGATTTGAACCCCCGAGGGCGTGAACCCAACACGCGTTCCAGGCGTGCGCCATAGGCCGCTAGGCGAATCCTCCAGATGTTTGCTCAACAAGAGCAGGTACAAGACTACCTGACGGCTTCCGAAAGTGGCGAATCGCGCGATGCACATCACTACCGGCCCTTCCGCGCAGGACCGATTTTCGGCCACCCGTCCATCTCGGGTAGACTATTGGACGGCCCCTCATGTGGTGTCATCCTGTGAACTCCCCCAGGACCGGAAGGTAGCAAGGGTAAGCGGGCTCTGGCAGGTGCATGAGGGGTCTTTTACGTCCATCCCCAGCGCCGGGATGCCTGATGCAAAGTACGAGCCGCAACCGATAGGGTTCTTATCGTGAGTACAGCCCTCTACCGTCGTTACCGCCCCGATTCCTTCGCGGACGTTATTGGGCAGGAGCATGTCACCAATCCCTTGATGGCCGCTCTGCAGAAGAACCGCGTCAACCACGCCTACCTGTTCTCCGGCCCGCGCGGCTGCGGCAAGACCACCTCCGCCAGGATCCTGGCCCGTTGCCTCAACTGCGCCCAAGGCCCGACGCCGACCCCTTGCGGACAATGCGATTCCTGCGTCGAGCTCGGCCGCGGCGGCCCGGGCAGCCTGGACGTCATCGAGATCGACGCTGCTTCCCACGGTGGCGTGGACGACGCCCGCGACCTGCGCGAACGCGCCACCTTTGCCCCGGTCCGGGACCGCTACAAGATCTTCATCATCGACGAGGCCCACATGGTCACCTCGGCCGGCTTCAACGCCCTGTTGAAGATCGTCGAAGAGCCGCCGGAACACATCAAGTTCATCTTCGCCACCACCGAGCCGGACAAGGTCATCGGGACCATCCGCTCGCGCACGCACCACTACCCGTTCCGGCTGGTGCCGCCGGAGCCGCTGATGCAGTACCTGGAACTGCTGTGCAACCAGGAAAACGTGCCGGTAGCCCCCGGCGTGCTCTCGCTCGTCGTCCGAGCCGGCGGCGGCTCGGTGCGCGATTCGCTCTCCGTGCTGGACCAGCTCATGGCCGGCGCCGGACCGGAAGGGCTGGATTACGAACTGGCCGTCTCGCTGCTCGGCTACACCCACGCCTCGCTGCTCGACGACGTCGTCGACGCCTTTGCCGCCCAGGACGCCTCCACCGTATTCAGCGCCGTGGACCGAGTGGTGCAGACCGGCCACGATCCGCGTCGCTTCGTCGAGGACCTGCTCGAGCGCTTCCGCGACCTGATCATCGTCAAGGCCATGCCGGAGAGCGCCCACGCCATCCTCCGTGGTGTGCCCGAAGACCAGATCGCGCGGATGCAGACCCAGGCCAACCAGCTCGGCTCCTCCGAACTCTCCCGCGCCGCCGACATCACCAACCAGGCGCTCACCGAGATGACCGGTGCCACGTCGCCGCGCCTGCACCTGGAACTTCTCTGCGCCCGCATCCTGCTGCCAGTCGCCGACCAGGCCGAACGAGGCGTCGCGGCCCGCGTGGACCGGATCGAACGCCGGCTCGCGTATGCCGGCGAGCTTCCCGCCGGAGCGCCCAACCATGCTCCGCCCGCCGCGGAAACCAATTACGACGCCGGGTCCGCGCCTTCCGTATCAAGTGCCGAAGGCGTCAGCGGGGCGGCCCAGGTCCGGGAAGCGCTTCGCGCCGCCCGCACCCAACCAGCGCCATCAGCGGAACCGGCACCGGAATCGCAGCCCTCGCCGGCCCCCGTCCAGCCCTCGATCCAAAACGCTCCCACTCCTATCCAGCCCTCGGAGGAACCGCGGCAGCAGCCGCAACCAACGGCCGAGGAAACTGCGCAGGCTGGTCCTCAGTCGACACCCGCCGCCTCCCCGGCTCCTGCCGCGCCGCAGCCAGAAGAGCGGCCGGCCTCGCGTGATTGGGGCGGCACCTGGGGCGCGGCTCCCGAGCCCGAACCGGCAAAACCCGCCACCCCCGCGCCTGCCGTTCCTACGGTTCCTACAGAGGAGGCAGCAGCAGGCCAGCCAGCTCCGGCACCGGCACCGGCACAACAACCTGCGCCAGGCCAGCCAGCTGTACCCGCGGCAGCACAAGCAGGCCCCTCTTCCCCAGCGCAGTCAGGCCCGCGACCCGCGGCACAGCCGGGTGCACCGACAGCCCACCAAGCTCCCGCGCCGGCACAATCGGGTTCCCCGGCCGCTGCATCCCAACAGCGCCCTGCTGCTTCTGGCGCTACCGGATCAGTGGAGATGTTCCGCCGTGCGTGGCCGGAAATCATGGATGTCCTGAAAACCGAGAAGAAGTTCCTCTGGATGACAGTCGAACCGCACACCTCGCTTGCCGGTTTCGATGGCCGGACGCTGACAGTGGCCTTCTCGAACTCCGGCGCGATGAATGCCTTCAGCAGCAAGCAGGAGAACGCCGGAATCCTCAGGCAATGCATCTTCAAGGTGCTCGGCGTCGATTGTGCAATCGACGTTACGGCCGGAGGCTCAGCCCGGGCAGCGGGTGAACCCGCCCCAAAAGTACCTACTAGCTGGCAGCCGCCGGCAGACGGTGCGGCACCACGGAGCATGAACGCGCCCGCACCGGCCATGCCCGCCGCCGCCTCCCCTGCCGCGCCGGCTGTGGCCCCTGCCCCGGCGCAGAATGCCGACCAGAACAGGGCTGTTACTGCCACCGGCCCTGCCCAGAACGGTCAGGCAGTTCCTGCGCAGAACGCCGGCAATGTGTGGGGACCCGTGGCTCCCATTCCGGACGCGCACTCCGCCTCCGCCGGTATTCAGTCAGCGAGTGCGGCTACCGCAACCACCACACTCCCCGCCAGGACTCCATCGGCGCTCAGCGAACCTTTTGCTCAGAGCGCGGCCTCCGCCAGCAGCATGGCATCGGGGCAAAGTGCGCCATCGGCGGGCAGCGTACCGTCGGGGGTCAGTGCAACGTCCGCCCAGAGCGCCCCGTCCCCCGCCAGCAGTCCGTCTGGAACCAGTGCCGCGTCCGCACAAAGCGCACCGTCAATCCAGAGCAGTACGTCGGCTACCAGCAGCGCCTCCGCGCAGAGCGCCCCGTCCGCCGCAAGCGCACCGTCCGCTGCGTCATCCCGTCCAGTTGCAGCAGCGGAACCGGTGGCCGTACCGCCGCCGGCGCCCGGGGAACGGCCGGTATTCGGCCACCTTGCCCAGGGGCAGCCTGAAGCCGCCAGGCCAACGGTATGGGAACCGCCCCGGGCATACGGCGCGGCATCTGCGCCGCAAGCCCCCGCCCACAACGGACAGCATCCTGCAACCAGTGGGCCGCAGCCTGAAAAGCCTGCTGCGCCGAATGTGCCTCAGTCTCCCTACGACGACATTCCCTTCTCGGATGAGGAACCGCCGTCGGAAGAATGGGACGCCAGCCCGGACTTCGAGCCAAGGCGGCCGCAGGTCCCCGCGCAGCCATCGCCGCCTGCCGCGGCCCAAGCATCCCCGCAGGCCCCGGCAGCGTCCCGAGCCCCCGCGCCGTCGCCGGCTGCTGTTCCAACTTCAGCCCAGACGCCTGACACGGCTGCTGCACCGGATCCCAACAAACCCATGAGCCGGTACCAGCGGTTGCTGAACCAGGCCAGAGCTGCCGAAGCGCAGAGCCGGCCCGCCGGCGCTCCCGCCGGGCCCGGCTTCGGCAGCAGGGGCGGCAGTGGCCTAAACTTGAGTCACGTCGAGGACATTCCCAGTGAAGATGACTTAGCCATCGAAGACTCGGGCTTGGTAGGCCGCGCCGCCATTGAACGGATACTGGGCGGGCGGTTGATTGAGGAGCAGAGCCTCGACGGTTCCTAAACTGTTTGGAGATTGAGGTTCAGTGTACGAAGGTGCCGTCCAGGAGCTAATCGACGAGCTTGGCCGGCTCCCCGGTATTGGACCAAAGTCGGCCCAGCGCATCGCTTTCCACATCCTGGAAGCCGATCCGGCCGATATGCAGCAACTGGTGCAGGCCATCACCAACGTCAAGGAGCGGGTGAAGTTCTGTTCGATCTGCGGCAACGTCTCCGAGGAGGAGACCTGCAACATCTGCCGTGATCCCCGACGGGATCCCACCCAAATCTGTGTGGTGGAAGAGTCGAAGGACGTCGTCGCCATTGAGCGCACCCGGTCCTTCCGGGGCCGCTACCATGTGCTCGGCGGAGCCATCAATCCGATCGGCGGCGTCGGCCCTAATCAGCTGCGGATGCGGGAACTGCTGACCCGGCTCACCGATGGCCGGGTTCAGGAAATCATCATCGCCACGGATCCGAATCTGGAGGGCGAGGCGACAGCAACCTACGTCGCGCGGCTGCTCAAGGACTTCGATATCAAGGTAACCCGGCTGGCTTCAGGACTTCCCGTCGGCGGAGACCTGGAATACGCCGACGAAGTGACGCTGGGCCGTGCCTTCGAAGGCCGGCGCCAGCTCAGTTAGCCAAGTTTAGGAAAGCTCCGTCAGCGGCTGGGTGATCGGCCCCAGCGCGTAGGCTCCTGCGGGAGCGGGTTCCTCGGTGACCGTTTCCACGTGAACACCCCGCTCTTCGAGCACGCCGGTCAGCCGGTCCACTGCTTCCACCATGTGTTCCCTGATGGCATCGGCCGCGGCCTCGGCGTCCCAGTCCTGCAGGGCCGCCATGATGCCATGGTGCGATTGGGTAATGTCCTTACGCACGATATAGCCGCGCTTGCTGCTGAAGGCCGCCAGCCGGGTCTCCGCGACGAGCGTTGACATGTAGCGGCTCAAATGCGCGTTGCCCGCGGCGTCGACAAGGGCAAAGTGGAAATCCAGGTCCGCGTCGCCGATGGCCCGGGCATCATTGCCTTCCGCCGCCTGCAGCAGGTGCTCGAAAGCGCGCTGCACCTTGGCGACGGCGGCGTCGTCGTGCTTATCGATGATCATCCTGGCCGCGTGGCTCTCCACCGCGACCCGGGCCTCGAACAGGTCATCCAGCCGGTCTTCGCCGACCACCGCCACGCGCATCCCCTGCCCCGGCTTGGCCGTCAGCAGCCCTTCCTGGACCAAACGCTGGGCGGCTTCCCGCAAGGGGCTGCGGCTTACGCCAAGCTGCCGGGCAATCTCTACTTCGCGCAGCGGCGAACGCACGGCCAGCGCACCGGAATAGATGGCGTTACGCAGTTCCGTGGCGATCAGGTCCACGGTCGAGGGACGATGCACTCTCAGGACGGCCGGCGCGTTGCGGTGTGCAGAGGGATGGGGCATCTGGGTCCTTACGTGTCTTGCGTTTGGCGCCGGATTACTCCTGCACAGTGCACAGGTTGGGGATGAATCCGCATCGTGGCCAAATCGTAATCAGTATAAGTGTGAGGGCCGACATCCGCGGAAGTACGCGGATTTTAGCCCGTAACCGGGGCGAAATACTCCGGATCGCACTGCTGTCGACAATCATACATGCAGACTTGCAGATTGTATGTGGTGGCGAAAATTACTAGCGTTGACCTCAGTCATCCCAAATTCGGGTCGGGTCGGCTGGGTGCGCACGTGCGTAGACCGGGTGGCTTCGCCCATTTCACGACCGAAAGAGGAACATGATGAACGCTCGTACTACTAAGTCCCGGGCGGCAATGGCCGCGGGGAGCGTGCTGGCGCTGGTGCTGATGGCCGGCTGCGGCGACGGACAGATCGAGCAGGGCGGCGGCGGCGGGGAAAGCCCGGCTGCAGGCAACACGCTGGCGGAAATCCAGGAGTCGGGCACGGTCACCGTTGGCATCGCGGGCGAGGCCCCGTATTCCTTCCAGGAAGGCGGCAAGCCCACAGGCGCGACCATTGCCATGCACGAGAAGATTTTCAGCGAGCTCGGCGTCGAGAACGTTGAAGCACTCCTGGTGGACTGGGACGCACTGATCCCGGGTCTGAATGCAGGCCGGTTCGACGTTGTCAGTGCCGGCATGTCCATCCTGCCGGAGCGCTGCGAGCAGGCCGCTTTCAGCGACCCGGAAATCATGTACACCACTGCGCTGATGGTCCAGGAGGGTAACCCGAAGAACCTGACGGACCTGGATTCGGTTGTCGCGGCTGAAGAAGGCGGCGAGGATATCAAGCTGGCAGTGCTCTCCGGCGGCATCGAAGCCGGTTACGCCGACAAGCTGGGCCTGGATGTCCAGTCCGTTGGCAATGCCCAGGACGGCATGGACACCGTCGCGGCGGGCCGCGCTGACGCCTTCGCCATGACGGCTATCTCCCTGAACTGGCTGGCCGACAAGAACCCGGATGCCGGAGTGGAAGTGACGCAGCCATTTGTCCAGGTCATCGACGGCGTGGAGCAGATCGGCGCCGGTGCCACGGTCTTCCGCCAAGGCGACACGGAACTGCTGGAAGCCTACAACGCCGAGCTGGCCAAGATCACCGAGTCCGAAGAGACCTACGTGGACGTAGTCGGCGACTTCGGCTTCACCGCCGAGAACCTGCCGCCAAAGGATCTGACCACCGAGCAGCTCTGCTCCGGAGAACTGGGCTAGTCCACTTCCATGGAAAGCAATTTCGAAGCGCTGGCAGAGGCGTGGCCAAGAATCCTGGACGGGTTGTGGATTACCCTCCAGCTGACCCTCGGCGGCGCCCTGCTGGCCATGGTTATCGCCGTGATCCTCGGCCTGGGCTCGCGGCTGCGCAACATTGTGCTCCGCGGCCTGTGCCGGGCGATCATGGAATTTTTCCGCGGCACTTCGCTGGTAGTCCAGCTGTTCTTCTTCTTCTTCGTTCTGCCGCAGCTGGGGCTGGAGCTGCCGGCCATGGTCTGCGGCATCCTCGGCCTCGGGCTGAACTACGGCGCCTACGCGGCCGAGGTAGTGCGCGGATCCATCAATTCGGTTCCGACAGGGCAATGGGAAGCCACCACGGCGTTGAGCATGTCCAAGTCGCAGCAGATGATCCGTGTCATCTTCCCGCAGGCGTGGGCCCTGATGATTCCCTCCCTGACCAACTACCTCATCCACATGCTCAAGGGCACGGCGATCGTCAGCTTCATCACCCTTGCGGACTTGACCTACCACACCGAGCAACTGCGCGAGCAGACGGACACCTTCTTCGCGTACGGCGTGAGCCTGGTGATCTACTTCGTCATCGCGTACATCCTGACGCTGATCATGAACGCTCTTGAGGTACGGGCCAAGCACCGCCTCGGCCGCGGCGAATCGCTGCGCGAGGCGCTGACCCCGAAGACCCCGGAGACCGCCGCAGCGGAAGGAGGCCTGAAAGCATGAACGGCTTATGGGATTGGGACGCCGCCTGGGCGGTACTGCCCGAACTGCTCCTGGCCTTCGTCCAGGTCACCTTGATTGTCACTGTGCTGAGCACCGCCATCGCGGCCGTGCTCGGACTCTTCATCGCGATCCTGCGCATGTCGGTGCCGAAACCGATTGCCGCCGTCATCACTTTCATCGGCGACTTCATCCGGATGACGCCGATCGTGGTGCAGCTGCTGTTCGCGTATTGGACCTTCCTGACCGTCGAACCGCTGACCATCGGCATCGTGGTCTTCGGCATCCACTACTCCACCTACATGGCCGAGGTCTACCGGGCCGGCATCGACTCGGTACCCAAGGGCCAGTGGGAGGCAACCACCGCGCTGTCCATGTCCAAGCGGCGAACCTGGACTGCCGTTATCGTTCCGCAGGCCCTGCGGGCAACGATCCCGGCGTTGGGAAACTACGCCATCTCGATGTTCAAGGACACCCCGTTCCTGCTAACCATCGGCGTGGTGGAAATGGTCCGGGCCGGGCTCACGTTCGGCGGCAACAACTTCAGATATATGGAGGCAATCACCCTGGCCGGCGTGATTTTCCTCCTCGCCAGCTACCCGACCTCCCTGCTCATCTCCAGATTGGAAAAGCGCCTTGCCTACAACTACTGATCCCCACACCGCGGCCGGTAACGGCTCCGCGGCCGCCGTTCCGGCCATCAGGTTCGAGAATGTGGAGAAGCGGTTCGGCGACAACGTGGTCCTCAAGGACCTCAATTTCGAGGTGGCCAAGGGCGACCGCGTCACCCTGATCGGGCCCAGCGGCTCGGGCAAGACCACAATCCTGCGCCTGGTCATGACGCTGGAAAGCCTCAGTGACGGCTACATCTACATCAACGGCGAGCCGCTTACGCACGAGCTGCGCGACGGCAAGCGGGTAGCCCGCAGCGACAAGGCCCAGAAGCAGATCCGCAAGCGCATCGGCATGGTCTTCCAGCAGTTCAACCTGTTTCCCAACATGACAGTGCTGGAAAACATCATCGAGGCGCCGGTCCACGTGCTCGGCCAGTCCAAGGCTGACGCCACCAAGCGCGCCATGGAACTGCTCGAAAGCGTGGGGCTACCGGGCAAGGCCAACGCCCATCCGCTGCAGCTTTCCGGCGGCCAGCAGCAGCGCGTTGCCATCGCCCGAGCACTGGCCATGGATCCGGACATCCTGCTGCTGGACGAGGTCACCTCGGCGCTGGACCCGGAAATCGTCGGCGAAGTGCTCGGCATCCTGAAGCACATCGCCGACACCACCGACATCACCATGCTCATAGTCACGCATGAGATGCAGTTCGCCCGCGATGTGTCCAACCGCGTCATGATGTTCGACGGGGGCCGGGTTGTGGAGGAAGCGCCGCCGGAAGTCATGTTCACGCGCCCCGAACACGAGCGCACCAAGGCCTTCCTACGCGCCGTACTCGGCACCGGTGAAGGCCAGATCGGCACGCACTGACACCGATACAACCCAACCAACGACGGCGGCGACTGCAGTGCGTAAGCCAGCTTGCCGCCGTCGTTGTTCCTGATTTTCCGAAGGTCACACTGGCCTGTTTGTTCAAATCTATTCACCGCGGATAGCTCCGCGGCGCTAGACTTTCCTTGCCGAGTGCGTCTGCAGCCGACGTGTATGCATCGGCAGATTTCCCAATTGCCTACCGTGCCAGGCTGCCGGTGGGCCCCAATCCAGGAGTTGTTTAGAGAGCGCATGAGCTTGATAGTGCAGAAGTTTGGTGGTTCCTCAGTATCGGACGCCGAAGGCATCAAGCGGGTTGCCCAGCGCGTGGTCGACACGCAGGCTGCCGGCAACGAAGTTGTGGTTGTTGTGTCCGCGATGGGCGACACCACCGACGAGCTGCTTGATCTTGCTGACCAGGTTACCTCCGCCCCCAGCGCACGCGAGATGGATATGCTGCTGAGCGCCGGCGAACGAATTTCCATGTCCCTGCTGGCCATGGCCATCCAGGAGCAGGGCGCCACGGCGCAGTCCTTCACCGGCAGCCAGGCCGGCATGATTACCGATGCCATCCACGGCAAAGCCCGCATCATCGATGTCTCCCCGCACCGGGTGAAGACGGCGCTGGAAAAGGGCGACATCGCCATCGTTGCCGGGTTCCAGGGCATGAGCCGCGAAAGCCAGGACATCACCACGCTGGGACGCGGCGGTTCCGACACCACCGCAGTGGCACTGGCCGCGGCGCTGAACGCCGATTCCTGCGAGATCTACACGGACGTCGACGGCATCTACACCGCGGATCCCCGCGTTGTCACCAATGCGCAGAAGATCGACGAGATCTCCAGCGAGGAAATGCTGGAAATGGCGGCCTCCGGCTCCAAGATCCTGCACCTGCGCTGCGTGGAATACGCCCGCCGCTTTGGTGTCCCGTTGCACGTTCGCTCGTCGTTCAGCACTAATGAAGGGACCTGGGTGCTGCCCAACCCCGACGACAAGATCAAGATCCAAGAGGGAGAACCCATGGAACAGCCCATCATTTCCGGAGTGGCCCATGACCGTTCCGAAGCCAAGGTCACCATCATCGGCGTGCCCGACATCCCCGGCAAGGCGGCAGAGCTGTTCGGCATTGTCGCCGGCGCCCACTCCAACATCGACATGATCGTGCAGAACGTTTCCACCAAGGGAACCGGCAAGACGGACATCTCGTTCACGCTTCCCATGGTGGAAGGGAAGGAAGCCCTGGAAGCGCTCCGGGCCTCCCAGGACATAGTCGGGTTCGACAGCATCGACTACAACGACCAGGTGGGCAAGCTCTCCCTGATCGGTGCGGGCATGCGCTCCAACCCCGGCGTTTCCTACAAGTTCTTCGATGCCCTGCACAAAGCGGGCGTGAATGTGGACATGATCTCCACCTCCGAAATCCGTATCTCGATCGTCACCCACGCCGACCTGCTGGACACCGCCGTGCGCGCCGTCCATGCGGCCTTCGGCCTGGACTCCGAGGACGAGGCCACCGTGTACGGCGGCACCGGGCGCTAATCCGGCACTGACCAAAAAGAAAGACCGACGGCTGTCCCGCATGCACGGGAACCACCGTCGGTCTTTCTTTTTGGCTATTTGGCAGATTTGGCCTCAGGCCACGTTGTGGCGTTTGCGGATTGCATAGGCATGGCCTTCCGCGTCCCGCTCCACTTCGATTTCCGCAAGCTGCTCTTCCGAGGCCTTCTCGGCGTCGTCGTGCCTGTGGACCACTGGGGTATCAGAATCGATCCGGTCTGCTGGACCCCACACTTTGGCGGCCTCCGCGGTTATACGCATGAATGTGCGGAGGAAGCGCGAATTCTCAGCCATCTGAATCACCTTCTTGACGAGGCTGTTATCCGTATGACCAGTGTACGACTTCTACTGCTTTTTGGGCACGATGTAGGTACTGCCGTCCGCCCGGCGGACGGTTTCCCACTGCGCCGCATCCGCTTCACGTTCCTGGAGCAGGCGCCGGTTGTCCTCGGTCATGGGATGGTCCACGCCGCTCTTTTGCGCGGGGCCGAAGATCACACGAAGTTTGCCGGTGATGTTCATGAACCTCTGCACCGAGTTCTTCTTGCCGGCCATGTGGGCCCCCTTACGTCTGCACTGCGGATTGGAACGATTCCTGCTTCCAGCATAGGCTAACACTTAGTGCGCTAACTATTTGAAGGGGTGTGATCCGGATGACCGCAGCCGTACAGCGGGACGAGGACCTGCTGCTCGAACACCAGCTCTGCTTCGCTTTGTCGGTAGCCTCGCGCAGTGTGATCGGCGCATACAAGCCGGTCCTCGAAAAACTCGGCATCACCCATCCGCAGTACCTGGTGATGCTGGCACTGTGGGAAGAGAGCCCCCGGATGGTCAAGGATCTGGGCGAAGTCCTGGCCCAGGAGCCCGCCACGCTCTCGCCGATGCTCAAGCGGCTCGAAGCAGCCGGACTGATCACCCGCGACCGGGTACCGGGAAACGAACGCGCCCTGGCCATTGGACTGACAGTCAAAGGTAAAGCCCTGCGGGAAGATGCCCTGGCGGTGCCGGGCACCATGTTGCAGCGGCTCGGCCTGGACCGCGAGAAGCTGGTGGCGCTCAACGAGTCCATGCGGGATCTGATTGCCGCCGCGCACTAACACTGCAGGTGGAGGCCGGCGGTTTCCCGCGGGCCTCCACCTGCTTTGTTGTTGGTACCGCTTTATCGGTACGGCCGCTGCCCTTACGGGACGTTCACCGTCAGTGCAGTGCTGGCACTGTCGCCGAACCGGATTAGGCCAACCCAACTGCCTGCTCCCAGGCCAGCCCAGCTGGCCTCAACAGAACCTGTTTCCCCGTTGGGCAGTTCCAACGGGTCCGGGCTTACTGTTAGGTTGCCCGCATCGCCGGACAGGGCCACCGTATTAACTGTTCCGGTACTTGTAGTAGCACCATCGGAGGTGCCCCAAAGATGCCCGATCACCCGGTATGTGCCGGGTTTCGGCTGGTTCAGCACCAAGGTCTCGCTGGAATTGGCCGTGGCCTGGGTCAACTGTTCACCGGCGGGAGTGATCACGTAGAGGTCCCAGTCCGCGGTGGGAACCGCCGCGTTGATGGACATCTGGGCCATGGTGGCGCCCTCGGGGACCACCAGACTGGCGACAATCGCGCTCTTGGCGGTGACTGCATTCGGATCCGCCGTCCGCTCAGCGGTGATTGCATTGGCCTTCGCCATGCCCTCCACCGCGACGTCGATGGGCTGGTCGGTTCCGGAGGTGACCTCAATGGACGCCGAGCCTTCGCCCGCGACCGAATCGACCACCACGGTCTCGGGCGACAGCACGGCCACGGGCCGGATGGCGATCGGCGACGCCACCGAATGCCTGCCGTCCTGCCACGCCAACTCGCCCATTGCGAACTCGCCGTACGCTGCGCCGTCGTTCTTGAAGGTCACGGTGAAGGAGGCCTCCTGGCCCTTCCGCAGCCTCAGCACCGAGGGCTCCACCGTGGCTTCGATACCCGGCAGCTCCACGCTGGCCCGGTAGGTCCCGGACTTCAGGGCCGTCACCGAGCGGGTCACGGAAACTTCACCGGTCAGCGACCCCAGCGCAATCGAGGGCACGTTCAGGTCCTTGGCCTCGATGGCGAGGTCTTCGTCCAGCCCGATGTCGCCCACCGCACCCTGCAGGAAGCCGTACCAGTCTTCGACGCCCGAGTCATAGACCAGCCCCGGATCCGCCATCCGACGGACGTCCACCTGACCGGCACCGGTGGCGAAGTTGTCCGTATTCGTTGTGCCGTCCTCGTTCACGAGATCGCCGGCCGTGGTCATCAGCGCGGACTTGATCGTGGAGGGCGACCACAGCGGATTCTTGCCCAGCAGCAGGGCACCGAAACCGGCAACGTGTGGTGCGGCCATCGAGGTTCCGGACATGAAGCCGAAATTCTCCTCGCCCTCAACAGGCGAGACGCCGGCGAGCACGTTGACGCCCGGAGCCGCGACGTCCGGCTTGAGCAGATCCGATCCGACGGCTGTGGAGGGGCCGCGCGATGAGAAGGCCGCCACCTGCGGCACCGGGCTGTCCGGCAGGCCGGTGGTATCCGAATCAACCAGAGCGGCAGTAAGTGACGGGTCCTGGGCAACCTTGTCCTTGATGCCCGGGTCTCCGATATGGACCGTCGGCACGGCATGGAGATCGAGGTCCAGGGAACCGGGCACTGTGTTGACCAGGACCATGCCCACACCTTCGGCCTGCTTCACCGCCACCGACTTCTCGGCGCGGGCGATGACGCCGCGGTCGCAGATGACGATCTTGCCGCGGACCTTGGCCGGGTCCAGGGAACCGGGGGTACACAAGGCCGCGTCCTCCGGTTTGGCCGCGGCCGTTCCGGCGTCCTTGGACAGGACCAGCGCGGTCTGCCCCAGTTCGGAGCTCATGATCGAAGTACCGCGGTACTTGGTGCCGTCGGAGAGTTCCACCGTGCCCTGCAGCTCGTTGGAGAACGTGCTGGCCGCGACGGTGGTCAGCCACGGGGCACTATGGTTCACGGTGGTGTCGGCCGGGCCGGCGTTGCCGGCCGCAGCGGAGACGAAGATGCCGACTTCCGCCGCACTCAGGAAGGCCATCGACACCGGGTCGATCACCGAGTTGTTGTTGCCGGAAATGGAGTAGTTCAGCACATCCACGCCGTCTTTGATGGCCTGCTCGATGGCGGCAATGGCGGCCGAGGAGTAGCAGCCGCCGGTCGCCGTGTTGTTGTCCTGCCAGCAGATTTTATAGACGGAGACCTTAGCTGCCGGCGCCACACCGGAGCCGGTGCCGAAGTCCCGGCCGTCCACCTCGGTTTTCACACCGCTGTTGCCGGCGGCCGTTGAGGCCGTGTGGGTGCCGTGGCTGTCAAGGTCCAGAGGTGAAATGCTCTCCTTCGGATGCCGGTTTTCCGGCGGCACCAACTTGAGGAAATCATCGGCGTAGTAGCGCGCGCTCAGGACCTTGCTGTTGCATTCGGTGCCGGTGAACCCCGAGCCGGCCGCACCCGGCTGGCATTCGCCGATGAAGGTGGAGCCGTCCGACTTGAGCATGGCGATCTTGCCCTCGACGTCCAGGTAGGGCACCCCAACCTTCGGCTTGCCCCTGAGCGGCGCGACTTCCCCGCCGGCAAGGAATTCGTTCTGCGGGTGGTAGCCGGTATCGATCACGCCGACCACGGTGCCCCTGCCCGCGTTCTTCTCCGACCCGTACTGCTCGTTCCAGACGCCCTTCTCCCCGGACAGCCCCAGATAATCCACGCTGGAGTAGACCGGATGGTGCTGCTCGTCTTCGGCGACGGCCAGTACGCCGGGAGTCTTGGCGAGCGCGGCCGCCTGCACGCCGGTCAGGTCCGCAGCGAATCCGTTTACCGCGGTAGTGAAGCTCTTGCGGATCTCTACGCCCTCCTCGGCCGCTACCGCCTGCTGCCTCTTCTTCAGGTGCTGTTGGTATTTCTTCGCGTTGGCGTTGCCTACGTCAAGCTTGCGGCCCTTCTCCGGTTTGGTGGGAGCGATACCCGCCACCCCGCCGTCGTACGTTGCCACTGGCTGCGCTTCGAGCATGACGATGTAGTGCCCGTCCTGGTAGAGCTCGGGCACTTCCGCCAGCGGGGAGTTTTGAATCGTGGTGGATATGGCGGGTGGCGCTGCTGCGGCCGGTCCGGCCAAGCCGGAAAGTAGCAGAGGCAGCCCCAGTGCGAGTGCTGTGGCGGCGCGGATGCTGCGCCGCCGCACAAAGCTGTTGCTTTGCATGGTCATGAGAAGGAACGCCTTTCATCCTGTGGACCGAACCAACTTGATCCGCTCCGCAGGCCCGCCAGGCTGCCCGCCCTCCGATAAACAAACGATTCACCGGACGGCGTGCGATCCGGCTCTGAAGCCGGCCCCCTTCCCCCAACGGCGTGACCGGAGTCACTTTGGCGGGCCCGTGAGCTCAAAATACAGCAGAAATTTTTCTCAAAGAAGCCTTTCAGGTATTTCCGAATTACTTCCTTCACGGCGCCACCAATCCGTGATCTGAGTGTAGCGCCGCGCCCGGGATAGTGATATAGGCGTAGTGATACAGGCGGCGCACACCTGCGAGAATGGATACATGTGGCAAAGGCAGTTGGTCCGGCCGGAAGTCCTCGCGCCGGAGGAGTGGCTGCTCCGGGCGAAGGAGCACCAGCGCAGGGCTGCCCGCTTTACGGAGCCGTACCTTCAGCGGCGTTCGGCCGGGCGCAAACATCCCGTGGAGGACTTCCTCTTCACCTACTACAGCCACAAACCCGGGCAGCTGCTGCGCTGGCACCCGGGCGCCGGCGTCGTCGTGACCGGTGACGCAGCAATGGAACGGCAGGGCTGGAAGTACTACCGCCCGCTGTCCCCGGCGGAACGCGGGGTCCTGGGGCTGCCAACCGAGGACCTGGCTAACGACGCCGGCGCAGTCACCTTCGATCACGAAAAGTTCCGCCGGGAGCGGGCCGAGATCGTCGCCTTCGCGCGGGTCATCCTGGCCGGTACCGCCGCCCGTCCGGCGCGGTTCGCCTGCTTCGGGCTGCACGAATGGGCCATGGTCTACAAGTCCCGGCTCAACGGGGTGCGGCACGAATACCTGGACCTGCGGCTCGGCGCCGAGGGGACGGACACCGTGGTGGAACAAAGCCGGATCGGCTGCTCGCACTTCGACGCCTACCGCTTCTACACACCCCAGGCCGCGCCGTTGAACACGCTGCGGCCCAGCCGCGAGAACCAGCGCGACATGGAACAGCCCGGTTGCCTGCACGCCAACATGGACCTGTACAAGTGGGCCTACAAACTCAGCCCCGCCCTGCCGAGCGAACTGGTGATGGACTGCTTTGAACTGTCCTGGCGGATCCGCGAAATGGATATGCAGGCCTCGCCGTACGATCTGACCGCCTGGGGCTACGAGCCGATCCGGATCGAAACGGCCGAGGGCCGGGCCCAGTACGCCGCCGCCCAGCGCGGCTTCTCGGAAGAGTCACAAAAACTGCGTGGCCGGCTGCTGGCCGCGCTGGACAACTTGGACAGTCTGGACCGTATGGACAGGTGAGATCATGAACGGCAATTGCGCTGCAACAAGGGCAACGCGGGCTCTGCTGGCCGTGCCGCTGGCACTGGCCCTGCTGCTGGGCGGGTGCACACCGCCGGAAGAGGAACCTCCTCCGACCACGTCCCCGCCGCAAACGACGGCGCCCGCCTCGCCTTCGGAGCCGGGTTCGCCATCCCCCTCGGAGCCGGGAAGCGCTCCGCCGACCAGCCCAGAGGAAGGAACAGCCATGGTCGATGCCGCCTTGAGGATCGAGTTGACCTCTGCGGGGTCCGATGCCGTGCAGGAACGGACCCTTGAGTGCGCAGACTCGCAGCCGCTTGAAAGTTCCACGGTGCGGGAGCCGGAAGCCGCCTGCGAAGCCCTGGCGAATGCCGGCGAGAAAGTGTTCTTCGGACTGCCGGATCCGAATCTGATCTGCACCCAGGAGTACGGCGGGCCGCAGCAGGCGCACGTTACGGGAACGCTCAACGGGAAGCCGGTGGATAAGCACTTCTCCCTCACCGACGGCTGCAAGATCTCCGAGTGGCACGCCATGGAGGCGCTGCTCGGCGGGATCGGCGGAGCGGTCTAGGCTGCCAGCCGAAGAGCAAGGAGGACGACGGCGGCAGCCGGGTTGCGGCGTCGTTGTTGGCTGTGCGGGCGCCGGCTAGCGGCGGGGGTTGCGCACGGCCTCGCTGACTCTGCGGGCAAGATCCTCGTGGGCGGCACGCTCGGCCTGCTTGTCCGCGCGGTACTTTTGGACCACCGTGCGGGCCAGGCCGCCGGCAATGGCCGCCGCCATGATGGGCAGGAGCAGGGACTTGGGTTTCTCGGCCATGGCGCAATCGTACGGGCACGTGCGCGTTTTTGGCACCGGTTTGGGGCCGCGGTCACGTAGAATTTGCGGTTTGCCAAAGCCGGTAGAATGAAGGATGCAAGCTCGCGGAGCGCTGGATCAGCGTGAGACGGCACGGTTTCCGCGCGCCTCGCTTCGTTGAAGAGCCAGATTCCAAGCACAGGAGTTACCGGATGCCCCGGATCGTTGTTGATGTCATGCCCAAGCCCGAAATTCTTGATCCGCAGGGCAAAGCCATTGCCGGCGCGCTGAAACGACTGGGCCAGACCGGCTTCAGCGAGGTCCGCCAGGGCAAGCGCTTTGAGCTCACCGTCGACGGCGAAGTGACCGCGGAGATCCTGGAGCAGGCCCGCCACGCGGCCACCACCCTGCTGTCAAACCCCGTGATTGAAGACGTCACCCGCGTTGAGGTCATTGTCGAGGCCACCATCGGAGCCGGCGAGTAATGACTGAAACTCCCCTGATCGGCGACTTCTCGCCCGTGCCCGACAGCGGCTTGTCCGGTGCCCGCATTGGCGTCATCACCTTCCCCGGCACGCTGGATGACCGGGATGCTTCCCGCGCGGTCCGCATCGCCGGCGGTACGGCCGTCAGCCTCTGGCACGGCGACCATGACCTGAAGGGCGTTGACGCCGTCGTAATTCCCGGCGGTTTCTCCTACGGCGACTATTTGCGCGCCGGCGCCATTTCCCGCTTCGCCCCGCTGATGGAGCAGGTTGCCGAGGCTTCGAAGGCGAAGCAGAACCCGCTGCCCGTGTTGGGCATCTGCAACGGTTTCCAGGTCCTGACCGAGGCACACCTGCTGCCCGGTTCCATGATCAAGAACAACCACCTGCACTTCCTTTGCCGCGACCAGAAGCTGCGCGTGGAAAACAGCAACACCGCGTGGACCTCCGAGTACGCGGCGGGCTCCGAGATTGTGGTGCCGCTGAAGAACCAGGACGGCCAGTACGTCGCGGACGAAAAGACGCTGGACGAGCTCGAGGGCGAAGGCCGCGTGGTCTTCCGCTACGTCGACGTAAACCCGAACGGTTCGCGCCGGGACATCGCCGGCATCTCCAACGCGGCCGGGAACGTTGTGGGCCTCATGCCGCACCCCGAGCACGCCGTGGAAGCCGGCTTCGGCCCGGACTCCTCCGCATTCGGCGATGTTGAGCTCGGCGGCGGCACGGACGGACTGGGAATTTTCACCTCTGTACTGACGAAGATTGTGGCAGGTGCCAAGTAATGAGTGAACGAGTGGACGCCCGCTTGGAATCCGCCGACGAGGCGAGGAACGAGCACGCGGAATTCGGCGACATCGCGCACGCCGTCGAGAATATTGAAGGACGCAAGTTCAACATCGACACCGTCAAGCACGCGGAGGAGACCCCTGACACCGCGCTGCCTTGGGCCGAACTGGGCCTGAAGGAAGACGAGTACAACCGGGTTGTCGAGATCCTGGGCCGCCGCCCCACCGCGGCAGAGCTCGCCATGTACTCGGTGATGTGGAGTGAGCACTGCTCCTACAAGTCCTCCAAGGTCCACCTGCGCCAGTTCGGCGAGAAGGTCACCGAGGACATGAAGCAGCACCTGATGGTGGGCATCGGCGAGAACGCCGGCGTCGTGGACATCGGTGACGGCTGGGCCGTGACCTACAAGATTGAGTCCCACAACCACCCGTCCTTCGTGGAGCCGTACCAGGGCGCCGCGACCGGTGTGGGCGGCATTGTCCGCGACATCATCTCCATGGGTGCCCGCCCGGTAGCCGTGATGGATCCGCTGCGTTTCGGCGCGATCGACCACCCGGACACCGCGCGTCTGGTCCACGGGATCGTGGCCGGCATCGGTGGATACGGCAACTCGCTGGGCCTGCCGAACATCGGCGGCGAGGTGGTCTTCGACTCCGTTTACCAGGGCAACCCGCTGGTCAACGCGCTGGCCGTGGGCGTGATGCGCCACGAGGACATCCGCCTGGCCAACGCGTCCGGCGTCGGCAACAAGGTGGTCCTCTTCGGTGCACGCACCGGCGGCGACGGCATTGGCGGCGCCTCGGTGCTGGCGTCCGAGTCCTTCGAGGACGACGGCAAGCCGGCCAAGCGCCCCGCCGTGCAGGTGGGCGATCCGTTCGCGGAGAAGGTGCTCATCGAGTGCTGCCTCGAACTCTTCAAGTCCTCCGTAGTGGAGGGCATCCAGGACCTCGGCGCCGCAGGCATCTCCTGCGCCACCTCGGAGCTGGCTTCCAATGGCGACGGCGGCATGCATGTTGAACTGACCTCGGTGCTGCTGCGGGATCCGTCCCTGACCCCGGGCGAGATCCTCATGTCCGAGTCGCAGGAGCGCATGATGGCCGTGGTGACGCCGGAGAACGTCGCCGCGTTCGAGGCAATCATGGACAAGTGGAACGTCGAGTACTCCTGGCTGGGCGAGGTCACCGATACCGGCCGCCTGATCATCGAGTGGGACGGCGAAAAAATTGTCGACGTCGACCCCCGCACCGTGGCGCACGAAGGCCCGGTCTACGACCGCCCGTACCACCGCCCCGAGTGGCTGGACGGCGTACAGGCCGACACGTTCAACAGCAGCGCCGCCGAGCGCCCCGCCTCCGGTGAGGAACTCAAGGCCGCCGTGCTGGAGCTGATGGCTTCGCCGAACATGTGCTCCAAGGACTGGGTCACCAACCAGTACGACCGCTACGTCCAGGGCAACACCGCGCTGGCCATGCCGGACGACGCCGGTGTGATCCGCGTGGACGAAGAGACAGGTCTGGGTGTCGCCGTCTCCACCGATGCCAACGGCCGCTACACCTACCTGGATCCGTACCAGGGCGCGCAGCTGGCGCTGGCCGAGTCCTACCGCAACGTCGCCACCACCGGCGCTGTGCCGATGGCCGTCTCGGACTGCCTGAACTTCGGCTCCCCCGAGGACCCTGAGGTCATGTGGCAGTTCGCCGAGGCCGTCCGCGGCCTGGCCGACGGCTGCCAGGAACTGGGCATCCCGGTGACCGGCGGCAACGTCTCGCTGTACAACCAGACCGGCGGCGTGGCCATCCACCCCACCCCAGTGGTGGGCGTGCTGGGCCGCTTCGACGACGTCGCCCGGCGCACTCCCTCCGGCTGGCGTGAAGACGGACAGGCCATCTACCTGATGGGCGTCACCAAGGACGAGCTGGATGGTTCCGAATGGGCCAACCTGCGCGGCCACCTGGGCGGCAAGCCGCCGGCACTGGATCTGGCTGCCGAGAAGCTGCTGGCTGAACTGCTGATCAACGCTTCCCGTGACGGCATGATCGATGCCGCGCACGATCTCTCCGAGGGCGGCCTCGCCGCTGCCCTGTCCGACATGGCCCTGCGCTTCGGCGTCGGCGCCCGCATCGGTCTGGGCGAGGTCTGCGAGCGCGATGGTGTGGACCTGTTTACCGCACTGTTCTCCGAAAGCCAGGCACGCGCCGTCGTTAGCGTGGCCCGCAGCGAAGAGGTCCGCTTCAAGGACATGTGCAGCGCCCGCGGTTTCGCGCACATCCGTATCGGCGTGGTGGACACCGAGAACCAGGCACTGGACTTCCAGGACCAGTTCTCCCTTCCGCTGGCCGAGCTGAAGGAAGCCCACGAGGGCACCCTGCCGAAGTACTTCGCGTAGGTTCTCCTCCTTCCGATCCGCTGATCAGCTGATGTCCTTCCCGCTTCCGGGGAGGGCATCAGCTGCTTCTTCGGTGTTTTCGCCAGGGCCGGGCTCCCAGCTATTCTGCCCGGCGGCCAAAGGGAGTATCTTGGCGGTAGCGCTTGGCGCGCTTTGCGGCCAAGCCGAAGCGGGGGCGGAAAACTTCAACCCGGAGTCTGTCATGCCCCGATCATCCAGCCCCAGAAACCGTTCCCGCGGTAAGTTGTTTCCCGCCCTTTGCCTTGCAGCGGCCGCCCTCCTCTGCGCCACTGGGTGCACGTCGGGAGGCCCGCCGCAGTCGATGGAGACGGTGGAGGCTGAGCCGGTGACGCCGGCGGAAGCATCAGGCGGGGCGACGTCGAAGACCCAGTCGGTGGAAGTTGCCGCTACCACCCTGCGGCCGGTGGATGGGGAAAGGCTTCGCGGGATCTTCGAGAGCATGGCCGGTGAACTGCTGGTTCCGGGCGCCGTAATGCTGCTGCGGACGCCGGAGGACGAGCTCACCTTCACCTACGGCACGGACGCACTGGACGGCAGCGAACCTGTCATGCTGGAGGACCACGTCAGGATCGGCTCAATCACCAAGACCTGGACGGGAACGGTCATCCTGCAGTTGGTCCAGGAAGGCAAGCTCAAGCTGGATGACCCGGTATCTAAGTACAGGGATGACGTGCCGAACGGCGAGAACATCACCATCGAGCAGTTGCTCAACATGCGCAGCGGCCTCTACAACTACTCGGAGTCCTACGAACTCAACCTGGCCCTCGACGAGACCCCGGAGCGAGTCTGGACACCGGAAGAACTGCTGGACATCGCGCTGCCGCTGCCGGTGTATTTCCCTCCGGGCGAGGGCTACCACTACTCGAATACCAACACCGTGCTGCTCGGCCTGATTGCCGAGGAGCTCGACGGCAAACCACTGGCGGAGATCGTCCAGGACCGCATCCTCGAACCGCTTGATCTGACTGAATCGACCTTTCCGCCGTCGGACTCCACACCCATCCCTTCACCGCACCCGCGCGGCTACATGTTCATGAACAACGTGATGACCATCGCGAGCACCAAGCTGCCGGCGGACCTGATCGCGCAGGCGCAGGAGGGAACGCTGGAACCGCAGGATGTCACAGACGAGAACGCCTCGTGGACGTGGGCTGCCGGACAGGGAACGTCAACGGCGGGCGACCTGGCGGATTGGGCAGAAGCCCTCGCCGGTGGCGGCATTCTGAACGAGGAAATGCAGAAGACCCGGCTGGACAGCCTCCAGCCGGTGAACCCGGACGACCCGAACTCGCTGCTGTACGGCCTGGCGATAGCGAAGTTCGGCGAGCTGTACGGCCACACCGGCGAGCTGCCAGGCTTCAACTCATTCGCGGGGCATGATCCGGGCAACGATCTGACCCTGGTGGTGTGGACGAACCTGGCACCCGCAGCGGATGGGCGGGATCCGGCCGCGGCCATTGCCCGCGAATTGATTGGGGAACTATACGCCCCGGCCGGAACCCCTGACCCGTAGTTCAGCCTGGATCAGGCGACGGTCATTTCGCCCATCTGGTCCCAGTCGTCGCCGTCGATCTGGCGGCTGATGATCCGCGGGGTTTCCTGCAGGTACTGCGGTTGTTCGGCCATCGCCTTCTTGAAATGCTCGCTGTTGACGTGCGTGCCGGCTGCGTCATCCTGGAAAGCTTCCACCAGGACGTACTCGTTGGCATCGTCTACGCTACGGGACCAGTCGAACCACAGATTGCCCGGCTCCGCCCGCGTAGCTTCAGTGAACTCCCGGACGAGCTCCGGCCACTGGTCTGCAAACTCGGGCTTGACCTTGAACTTGACCACAATAAAGATCACGGATTGTTGCCTTCCTGTTGGGCGAAGCCGGCCACGGCTCCGATCAGAACTGTCCTTTCATCCTTTCACGCATCCTTCGACATGCCGGAAGCCAGTTTTCGTGCCGCTGCCAGATACCGGCCGGTGACCAATCGCTGGCAGGCCGAGGCAACCGCTCCGCCGAGCTTGTAGAACCAGTTAGAGTGCCGGCTGAAGGCGAACAACTCGAAATACACCTGGCCGTCCGGGTCGAGCACCGCCACGAAACTCTCTTCTCCCGTTTCCGGATGGCCGGGCAATGTACCGTAGCCAAACCCGGCACGTGTGGTGCCTTCCTCTACCCAGACAACCCTGCACGGCGCCGCCAGCCGCAATTTCCCGAAACCGAAGCCGGGCACCACTTGAACGTCCGCCGCTGCCCGGGGAGCCTCGGCCCTGACGCTGAGCCCGGCCAGCCGGTGCAGCTCCCACCCCAGAATGCCCTCAGCCAGCCGGTTGAACGCGTCCTGTCCCGCGCCCACGGCCACACGATGCCGGGCAATCCGGTAGCCCCCTGGCGCTCGGCTGCTCTGCGTCCAGCCGTGCTCGGGGTAGGTCAGTTCTGCATCCACGTCGAACCTGTCGTCCTTCATCGTCATTGTCAGCTGTCCCGACGCTGCTGGGAGCGGCCGGGCGCACCTTGGCCAGCACCGCCGTCGTACATTGCATCACCCAGATCCGTGTGGAAGTCCCTGGCCCAGCGTTCCAGCCGCGCATCCTGGCTGCGGGCGATCACTGCCAGCCCGCTTTCCGCCCATTCCTCGGCCAGCGAGGGGTCCGCCTGACCGACCATCCGCATGGCGTCCACGGCGATGAAGTCCTGTCCGATCTCGGCGGCCAAGTGCGCTGCGTCTTCGAACAGGCCCACGGCCTCCGCCCGGTGTCCGCTTGCGTTCAGGATCCTTCCGCGTTCCAGCAGGATCCGGGCCAGGACCACCGGTTCGCCGTCGTCAATCCGCTCCAGCAGGTGCAGCGCTTCCGCGAACCGGGACTGCATCCCGAGGGCCCGGGCGATCTGGGTGGCCAGCTCGTTGCGGTCGGTACGCAGCGCAAACCTGTTGGTGTCCGCCGCCCGCAGCCGCTGTTCCGACCCCTTCGGATCCGAGAAGTCCCACAGTTCATCGAGCAGGTCCTGGGAGATCACGCTTCCTCCCGCGCGAGTCTGGTCCAGCCCAGGGATTCCCGGTCACGGCGGGGCATACCTGCCACCACCAGGTCATAGGAGTCCTCGATCATGTCGCGGATCATGTCATCCGGCAGGTCGCCGTCGCAGCGGACGCCATTCCAGTGCGTTTTGTTCATGTGGTACGCGCCGGTGATCTCCGGATGGGCGGCGCGCAGCTGCTCGGCCAGCGCCGGTTCGCACTTGAGACTGATGCTCAGCGGGTCCGCGCCCAGGTCCGAGAGCGCAAACATCTTCGCGGGGCCGCTGCGGGCGCGCACTTTGAACACCGAGGCCTCGGGCCCGAAGGGAAAGTCCTCGAAGGCGCCCGGCAGGTCCAGGCACATGCCGCGCAGCGTTGATCCGTCCACCCCATCGAGCCTACCGCCGGCGGCCGGGGTCAGGAAGATTGACGGACCGCCTATGGAGAAGTCCGGCTTTCCAAGTCCGGTCCAAGTCTTTGATGGGAGGATGGTTGACAAGAGTACGACGGCGGCACGCCCTGTTGGGGGCGCGTTGCCCTTTGGCAACGCGAGGCAGGCGGAGGTGCGGCGCATGAGCGGCGGAGTGGAGAAGGCGAAGCACCAGGCGAAAAGGGCGAAAGACGGCGCGGAGGAAGCCTCCGAGTCGAAGACTTTGGAAGTGGTGGCGCGCTTTGGCTGGGCCGCCAACGGGTTGATGCATCTGCTGATCGGCTATATTGCCTTTCGGCTGGGCCTCGGGGCATCGGGGGAAGCAGACCAGGCCGGTGCGATCTCCCAGCTGGCCAGCACACCGGGAGGAGTTTTCCTGCTCTGGGCCGGGCTCATCGCCTGCGCCGCCTTGGCGCTCTGGCAACTAGCCGACGCCGCATTCGGCTACCGCGGGTTGGAAACCAAAAAGAAGTGGGGCAAACGGTTCAAGGCAGCCGGTCTGGCAATCGTCTTCGCCGCCATCGGTTTCACGTTCGGCATCTATGCCCTTGGCGGCAAGAGCGACAGCAGTCAATCCTCACAGGACGCCAGCGCGCAATTGATGGCGTTTCCCGGCGGAACGCTGGTTCTGTTCCTGATCGGCGCCGGCATAGCCATCGCCGGAGTCTTTTACATCTACAAGGGCATTACGCAGAAGTTCCTGGACGATCTGAAATCCCTGCCGCCGGGCGGCGCGAGGATCGGCATCAGCTGGGCCGGTTCTTTCGGCTACGTGGGCAAGGGTGCCGCACTGCTGGTGCTCGGCATCCTGTTCTCGGTTGCAGCGTTCCAGCAGGATCCCCAGGAAGCCAAGGGCCTCGACGGCGCATTGAAGGCGCTGAAAGAACAGCCCTTCGGCGACGCCGCGCTGATTGTGGTGGCCCTCGGCCTCATTTGCTACGGACTGTACCTGGGCGCCCGTGCCCGCTACGGCAAAATGTAGCGGGCACGGGCCGGGCCTATGCGGATCGGTTTTCTCCAGCCGCCTTGGTCTGCGTCAGTTTGGCCCGCGTCAGGACGCGGCGACGGCTGCGCCGAGGCGGTAGCCGGCACCTCGGTGCTGCTCAGGCAGCCGGTCACCCTTGCCGAACAGTTTGTTGCGCAGCGTTCCTTCCGCGTACTTGGTCGGGTAGGCGCCGCGCTTCTGCAGTTCCGGCACGACGAATTCGACGATGTCCTCAAAGGTGCCCGGCGTGATGGCGTAGGCCAGGTTGAAGCCGTCCACATCGGTCTCGTCCACCCACTCAATGAGCTTCTTGGCAACTTCTTCGCCGGAACCCACGGTGATCGGGCCAAAACCGCCGACGCCGACCCATTCGGCCAGCTGCCGGATGGTCCACGGCTTGCCGTCGTCGCCCGAGGCCTTCTGGAACGTCTCCACGGAGGACTGGATGGCGTTGGACTTCACGTTCTCGCCGATCACATCGTCCGGCCCATAGCTGGACAGGTCCACACCCATCCAGCCCGAGATCAGGGCCAGCGCACCGTTGACGTCGGCGTAGGACTTGTAGTCCTCGAACTTGGCCTGCGCGGTGGCGTTGTCCGGACCGGTCACAACGGTCTGCATCGCGTAGATGCGGACGTCGTAACGGCCGCGGCCTGCTGCCTCCACCGCGTCGCGGATCTTCTTGACCGAAGCGGCCAGCATTTCCTTGGTCGGGCACGTGACGAAAACGGCTTCGGCATTCGTTGCCGCGAACTCGGTTCCGCGCTTGGACGCGCCGGCCTGGAAGATCACCGGGGTGCGCTGCGGGCTCGGCTCGGTAATGGCAATGCCGGGGACCTTGAAGTACTTGCCCTCGTGGCCGATCTCGTGCACCTTGGCCGGATCCACAAAGACACCGGCCTCCCGGTCCTTGACCACGGCGTCTTCTTCCCAGGAACCTTCAAGCAGCTTGTAAATGACCTCGAGATATTCGTCGGCGTGGGCGTACCGCTCGTCGTGCTCCATCTGGTCCGTCTGGCCCATGTTGCGCGCGGCCGAGGGCAGATAGCCGGTGACTACGTTCCAGCCGACGCGGCCGTTGGTCAGATGGTCCAGCGTGGCCAGCCGGCGGGCGAAGGGGTACGGGTGCTCATAGGCGGTCCCCGCGGTGACGCCGAAACCGAGGTTCTCGGTCACGGCGGCCATGGCGGAAACCAGCATGAACGGATCATTGACCGGGACCTGGGTACCCGCACGGAGCGTCACTTCGTTGGAGCCGCCGAACACGTCGTAGGTGCCCAGCACATCGGCGATGAAGAGGCCGTCGAAGAGGCCCTCTTCCAGCACCTTCGCCAGGTGCGTCCAGTAGCCGATGGTCTTGTAGTCGGCGGACTTGTCCTGGGGATGGCGCCACAGACCGGGCGATTGGTGTCCAACGCAGTTCATGTCGAAGGCGTTGAAGCGGATATGGCGCTGCGGTTGGTTGAGTGTCATGTCAGGCTCCTTTTCTTGAAGAGAAGAGCCCGCGCCGGCGATCGACAGCGGCATCTGCCTGCTGCGAACCAACGAGAGATCAAACTTCTCCATCGGTCCTGGCGGTAGCACCTTCCTCAAAGAGGGGGTTGCTGCGGCGTCAACGAGCCAGGTCTCTCAGCCGCTCTGGATGGTTACTTGACCATTCCACCGCAGTACGGCGGCGGGGGCGAAATCAATACGTCACACCGGGTAATCACCTGGCCGCTTTTTGTCCACTCCGGTGCCTCGAAGCGATGACGGCACCGGCAGCAAAGCAGACCAGGATGAGAACGACGACGGCGACCGCCAGTGCGGTGCTGTTACCGACCAGCGACGGCAGATTCTGCAGGATCAGCGCCAGAATTGCCAGGAGCCCCACGAATCCGAGCGCCGGGGCGACCGAGCGCTTCCAATCGGACACAGCTGCCTGCCGGCGCCGGAAGAAGACGAGCACCGCCACACTGGTCAATGTCATCAGGACCATGATCCCGAGGGAGGCGAAACCGGCAAACCACGTGTAGAACTGCACGATCGGATCCCAGCCAGCGACAACGGCGGCCAGCAGAAACAGGGCCACTACCGCGTTGTCTGCCATGGAAGCCAGGTGCGGCGAGTTGTGCCGGGCATGTGTCCCTGCGAGCTTCCGCGGAAAGACGTCCCGTCCCGCCAGCTGGAAGAAGTAGCGCGATCCGATGTTGTGGAACGACAGGATGCAGGCGAATAGGCTGGTGGCCAGCAGCACCTGGACGATGTGGCTCCCCGCTGTCCCAAGGTAGAGGGCGGTCGTTTCGGACAACAATGTGCCAGGCGCGTCCGTGGCTTTTTGCACGATCGTTCCGTCTCCCCAGGCACTGATGAGCAACCATGTAGAGAGGGCATAGAAGCCGCCCACCATGATCAAGGCGAGATAGGTGGCCTTGGGAATTGTCTTATCCGGATCGCGGGCTTCATCACGGAAAATCGCGGTGGCCTCGAAGCCGATGAAGCTGAGGATGGCGAACAGCAACGCGATGCCCGGGGCGCCGGACAGGACTGTGGACGGCGTGACGAACCCCGTTGACAGGCCCTCCGGACCACCTCCGCCGAAGACGATGAAGGCGTCCAGCGCCAAGACGATCACGACTTCGGCGACCAGCAGGACGGCCAGCACTTTGCCTGAGACTTCGATGTTCCGGTGTCCCAGCCATGCCACGGCTGCAAGGGCCGCGGCGGCCCAGAACCACCAGGGCAGTGACGGTCCACCGTAGGCGCGCACCACTTCGTCGACGGCTGGTGCGAACAGCCCGTAAACCCCGGCTTCCAAGGCCAGGTAGGACAGCAGCGCCACGAACGCGCCACCCAAGCCTGCGCGTCGGCCCAGCCCCCGCTCAATGTAACTGTAGAACGCACCGGCCGTGGGAACATGCGGCGTCATCGTGGTGAAGCCGACGGAGAACAGCAGGAGGATGCCCGTCGCCAGCAGATAAATGAATGGCAGCCCGGCCCCGTTGCCGCCGGCTATGGCCAACGGCACGGTGCCGCCGATGACGCCGAGGGGCGACGCGGCGGCTACAACGATCAAGACGATGCTTGCAACGCCAAGACGGCCGGACAACCGTGGAGTGTCTGTCTTTGTCTCCGGGACAATCGTCGGCGGGCTGGAAAAACTCACTTCGCTGCTCCCACATGGTTGGCTTCGGCACGCGTGGCCGTAGCTTCCCGGCCTGCATCGGCGCCGGCGACACCAATGGTCCAGACATAGGGCGG
This sequence comes from Arthrobacter crystallopoietes, assembly GCF_017603825.1. Taxonomy (NCBI): domain Bacteria; kingdom Bacillati; phylum Actinomycetota; class Actinomycetes; order Micrococcales; family Micrococcaceae; genus Crystallibacter; species Crystallibacter crystallopoietes. The sequence goes on along the minus strand of NZ_CP072014.1, from coordinate 1,137,188 downwards.
TTCGGTGGCGTTGACCTCCCAGTCGCCGACGATCCGCGACTTGTAGATGAACGGGTTGTGCGTCGCCACGGTACGGGCGTTGCGCCAGTGCCGGTCCAGCGCTTTCCCCGTGCTGGTCGAGGATGCACCCAGCACATTGAACAGGGCTCCCGCCGCGTCGGGCACCAGAGCGCTCAGCACAATCTGCGCTTGGCCGGATTCAAGTTCGACGGCGATGTTGGCCGCCTTTTCGGCGTCGTCGTTTTCCAGTCTTGAAGCGAAGACCCGGTCGAGGCTCTGGGCCACGCGGAGGGTGGTGGCTTCCGCAGCGTAGGCCTTGGCGCTGATTTCGCCGACAACCTGCAGAATCTGGGCGTCGTTGCGCACCAGCGGGGCGTTGCCGTGGCCGAAGACGCGCTTTCGCTCGCGTACGTTCGCCGCGACGTCGGTGACCACGGCCTTGGCGATGCCGGCCAGGCTGACCAGCAGGATGTGCTGGTAGAGGGCCGTCTGGTAGGGGAAGCGGTCGGCAAACGCAGCGACGTTGGCCGGGTCCACTTCGGCGTCGGTGAACACCGTGGTCCCGCTGCCCGTCAGCCGCTGGCCGAAGCCGTCCCAGTCGTCGAAGGTCTCAACGCCTGCGGTCTTGGTGGAGATGATGACGGAGACGTCGGAACCGTCCGGACGCTTGGCGGTCACGTCGATCCAGTCGGCGAAGATGGTGCCGGTGGTGTAGAACTTGCGTCCGTTCAGCACCAGCTTGCCGGAGGCTTCGTCGAGCAGAGTTCCGGTGCCGCCGGCGCCGGGCTCGGTCCACGCGTTGCCGGCCAGCTGGCCGTTGGCGAAGCGCTGCAGCCAGACGCTGCGGTCTTCGCGGTGATGGTGGTAGAGGTGTTCCTCCGTCAGGGCGATGTGCGCGCGCAGGGCCTGCGGGATGTTGCTGTCGGCGGCCGCGAGCTCGATGAGCAGCTGGGTGAATTCTTCCCAGTTGAGGCCGTCCCCGCCGAATTCCGCAGGGATGCGGGCGGCGCCGAAGCCGGCTTCCTTCAGCCAACCGATCTGCTCGAACGGGAGTTCCCTGGCCTGTTCACGGTCCAGTGCGCCGGTGGCAATGCGGGCGAAGATCGGCCGGTACTTGGCTGCGGCCTTGGCGAATGCGTTCTCGGTCATGATGTGCTCCTGGGGCTCGTTCGGATCGTTTAGGTGTAGAGGGAGATGGGCTGAACTTCGCCGAGCAGGTAGTTCGCGCCCACCTCGACCTTTTTGTAGTCCACCGGGTCGTGCAGGGTGTGGGTGCGGACGTTGCGCCAGAAGATGTCTAGCCCGGTTTCCGTCTTTGCGGAGGAGGAGCCAGTGACCTCGAAGATCCTGTTGGCCACCTCGACTCCCACTTCGGTGGAGACAACCTTCAGTTGCGCGATGCTGATGGCGATGCGGGTGCGTTCTTCGGCGGTCAGTTCATTTCCGCGAGCAATGACGCCATCGAACTCCGTACCGATCTTGTCGGCGAGCGCCTCGACCGCGGCAATCCGCGAGGAGAGTTCCCCGTACACCCGCTGGGTCAGCGGATCCTGGGCATAGGTTTCCACGGAACTGAGGAACCAGGAGTTCCTGCGGGCCAGGGTGATCTGCCGGCCGCGCTCAAGCGCCCCTTCGGCGATGCCCAGATAGAGGTTGCCGAACGCCAGCTGGATGTACGGCGTGACCAAAGTCGAGAACGGCTCATCCCCCACTTCGCCGATGATGTCGGCCGAGGTGACGCGCACGCCGTCGTACTTTACGGAGCCGCTGGCCGAGAGGCGCTGGCCGAGCGCGTCCCAATCACCGAGGAACTGAACACCTTCGCGATCATGTTCCAGCGCCAAGGCGAGGAACTTCCCGTTATCCGCGCCGCCGTTGACAACGGCGTTAACCAGGATGGCGTCCCCCACCGATGCCCCCGTGGAGAAATGCTTGACCCCGGTGAGCCGGTAGCCGTCGCCTGCCGGTACGAGCTCCAGGTTCGGGTCGACGGGGTTGACCGAGTCACCCCAGGACCAGCGGCCCAGGGCCGAACGGCGAAGCCAGAGCTCCTGCACCTGCGGGCTGCCGTAGAAAACGACTGCGCCCAGATTTGCGTAGTGGTAGGCAAGGATCTGGCCAATGGAGGCATCTACCCGGCTAAGGATCCGCACGGCGTGCAGCGCGCTTTCCCAGTGACCGCCCTCGCCGCCCCATTCGCGCGGAATGATGAGGTTGATCAGGCCGGAATTGCGCAGCAACTCCACCTCGGTGTGGGGGTCTTCGTTCCGGCGGTCGCGCTCCAGCACGTCCGGGCTCAAGGCCGCCGCGACTCCTTGGGCGATCTGGCGCCAGTGGGCCAGTTCTTCCTTGCTTGCTTGTCCGGACCAGGGCGAACGCTGGACGGTGTGCGCGGTCTTTTCGATAACAGGGGAGGTCATGATGTGCTCCTGGGCAGAGGCTCCCGCCTGCCTGCGGCGCGCAGCAACCCAAAGGAAGGGGACGCAGCCGGGAGGGGGCCGTACTTGCCGGACACGGTTTGTGCACGGCCAGATCCTCATCTGGGGCACCCCACTACGGGAGAGGGTTGCCGCCCAACCAGCCAGAGCTTGTCGTTGGGACTCTTGATCTTGGAGTTCAGTATGCCGAGGAGCCGGGCTCCCCGAAACAAAGATGAAGTTATGTGAATCGGGCAGCCGCCCGCCGCAGCTGCACGCCGCTACAAGCCGAGGTACGGCGCCTCGATCTTCGGGCAGGTGTCCATCACGACGTCGAGCCCGGCGGCCTTGGCCCGTTCCGCTGCGGCTTCGTCGATCACGCCGAGCTGCAGCCATACGGCCTTCGCCCCGACCTCGATCGCCTGGTCCACCACGGGGCCGACCTTCTGCGAGTTCACAAAGCAGTTCACCACGTCGATCTCGCCCGGGATCTCCGCCAGCTTTTTGTACCCTTTTTGCCCGTGGACGTCGTCGCCCTTGAGGCTGACCGGAATGATCTCCATGCCCAGCCGGTCCATCATGTATCGGGACACGCTCAGCGCCACGCGGCGCGGGTTGTTGGAGAGGCCGACCACGGCCCAGCGTGCCGGGGTGCTCAGCAGCCGCCTGATGACTTCGGGATCATTCTGATGCGCCATGCCGCCAGCCTACCTGCGTCACATTCACTCGGGAATGGCGGGGCGCGGTTGACGGACTTGCGCCGGCAACTCGAAATGCCATTTAGTGGGAGGACCCATCCCGAGCGGCCGAGAGACCTGGATCGATGAAGCCGCAGCAACCCGCCCCCTTGAACGAGCCGTCAGGCTGAACACGGGCAACGGTGCTACTGCCAGGACCGATGGAAAGGAACTCCACCATGTCCTCAAACACCGACCACATCCGCGTCACCCACGCCGGTTCGTTGCCCCGCACGCCCGAGCTGCTGGCCGCCAACGAAGCCAAGGAAGCCAACGGAATCACGCCGGAATTCCTGGACCTGCTGGAAACCTCGGTGATCGACGTCGTCGCACGCCAGCGGAACCTGGGCATCGATATACCGAACGACGGCGAGTACGGGCATGCCATGGCCAGCTCGGTTGATTACGGCGCCTGGTGGAACTACTCCTTCGCGCGCCTGGGCGGACTGGAGCCGACCAATGTGGACCGCTGGGCCGACGCCGAAGTGCACCGCTCCTCCCCCGGCAACATTGTGCTCACGTCCTTCCCGGACCGCCGCGACCGGCAGAAGTTCAACGACGCCTACAACGATCCGTCCTCCGGCATCCTGGCGCACCGCAAGTCCGTCACCCAGCCCAAGATCGCCGGCCCGCTGACCTACACCGGGCATGATCTAGTGAAGTCGGACGTGACTAACCTGAAAAAGGGACTTGACGCCGCCGGGCTGTCGGAAGGCTTCGTGGCCGCGTTGTCCCCCGGGTCCTGCGCCCGCGTGGCCAACGAGTACTACAAGACGGACGAAGAGCTGCTGTACGCCTGCGCCGATGCCATGCGTGAGGAATACAAAGCGATTATCGACGCCGGCCTGACGGTCCAGCTCGATGACCCGTCACTGGCAGAGAGCTGGGACCAGATCAACCCGGAGCCCAGCCTGGAGGACTACCTGAAGTTCATCCAGCTGCGCGTCGAGGCCACCAACTGGGCGCTGCGCGACCTGCCGCAGGAGCAGATCCGGTTGCACGTCTGCTGGGGTTCCTGGCACGGCCCGCACACCACCGACATCCCGTTCGCGGACATCATCGATTCGGTGCTGCAGATCGACGCCGGCGCCTACTCCTTCGAGGCCGCCAATGTCCGGCACGAGCACGAATGGCGCATCTGGGAAGACACCAAGCTGCCCGAGGGCAAGTCCATTATTCCGGGCGTGGTCTCCCATGCGACCAACGTCGTCGAGCATCCCGAACTGGTGGCAGACCGGATCGAGCGCTTCGCCCGCCTGGTGGGCCGCGAAAACGTCATTGCCTCCACCGACTGCGGACTCGGCGGACGCGTCCACCCGCAGATCGCGATCGCCAAGCTTGAGGCGCTGGGCCAGGGCGCGGAACTCGCCACCAAGCGCCTCTGGAAGTAGCCTCCGCCGGAGCACGACGACGGCGTCTCCTTCCGGGCGGGAGGAGGCGCCGCCGTCGTTAGTCTTTTAGTCCCAGCAGAAGCAGAACGGATTCCCGGCGGGGTCCGCGTACACCTGGAACGCCAGCGCGCTTTTGTTACGCGGCATTGTTACAGCCGCCTTGCCGAATGGGCCCTGCGTGCAGTTTAGTTGGCCTTGACCATCCCGAGCGGCCGAGAGACCTGGATCGATGAAGCCGCAGCAACCCTGGTCGTTGGAAACCTCCCCCGGTTCCCGGCGATAACGAGGTGACAAGCCACGGGAACGGCTAAGCGAAAGCTGCGCCGCAAGGCTTGATCCGTAGGGTGCTACTGCCAGGATCGATGGAGTGATCTCATGACTGCAGTAATCCCGTCCGTGCGGCCGACGGCATCTTCCAGCAGCGTTGACCCGGCCCACCACGCCTCGGCCTTGCCGGTTTCCTTCCGCGGGCTGCGCCGCACCTTCGGCAGCGGGAACGCCGCCCACACCGTGCTCCGCGACATCAACTTCGACGTCCGGCGCGGCGAAGTCCTCGCCATCCTCGGCCCCAGCGGCTGCGGCAAGTCCACGCTGCTGCGCGCCGCGGCCGGGCTCGACGCCCCCAGCGCGGGCTCCGTGGACATCGACGGCACGCCGGTCCAAGGCATCGATTCGCGCTGCGCGTTCGCCTTCCAGGAACCGCGCCTGCTGCCTTGGCACACGCTGCAGGCCAACGTGGCTATCGGCCTGCCCACCGGCACCAGCGCGAAGCAGGGCAAGTCCAAGGTCGCCCGCCTGCTGGAGCTGGTGGGGCTGGACAAGTTCGCCAAGCACCGTCCGCGCGAGGTCTCCGGCGGCATGGCCCAGCGCGCCTCACTGGCCCGTGCCCTCGCCCGCAACCCGGGCGTGCTGCTGCTCGATGAACCGTTCGGCGCCTTGGACGCGCTGACCCGGATCAAGATGCAGGACCTGCTGCTGGACGTCCACGCCGCCGAACCAACCACTGTCCTGCTGGTCACGCACGACGTCGACGAAGCCCTGCAGTTGGCCGACCGGATCATCGTGCTGGGCAAGGAAACCGGCAAAGAGCACGACGGCGCCACCATCGTGCGTACGGTCGATGTCCCCGGCGACCGCCCGCGTGACCGTGGTTCCGTGGAGCTGGCCCGAATGCGCAGCTCACTGCTTGCCAGCCTCGGCGTCGACGGCCACTAACGCCGCCCGACTGGTGCGGCGGCCGGCCGCGCCGTTGTACTCCCCCTGCTTCCCCTGAGCTATGCCGGGTCCGTTGCGGCCCGGATCCACCCGTGTTCCGCGGAACGTCTCCTGTTCCGCACTACTTTTGAAGGATCAATCATGTCGCTTGCCAGCCGCTTTTCCCGCCGTTCCCTCTTCGGTGCCGCCGCCGTTGCCGCCTCCGCTTCCCTGGCCCTGACCGGCTGCGTGGCCGGCGAGGATTCCGAAGCCACCGCTGCCGCAGGTGCCGCCGGCGACGGTGTCCTGAACATCGACTTCGCCACCTACAACCCGTTGAGCCTGATCATCAAGGAAAAGGGCTGGCTCGAAGCCACCCTGGCGGAGGACGGCGTTGAGATCAACTGGATCCAGTCCGCCGGTTCCAACAAGGCCAACGAGGCGCTGCGTTCGGGCGCCGTCGACGTTGGATCCACGGCCGGTTCCGCCGCCCTGCTGGCCCGTGCCAACGGTTCGCCGATCAAGACCATCGATCTCTACTCCCAGCCGGAGTGGTCCGCCCTGGTGGCGCTGCCGGAATCCGGCATCGAGTCGGTCGAGGACCTCAAGGGCAAGTCGGTGGCCGCTACCAAGGGCACCGATCCGTACTTCTTCCTGCTGCAGTCGCTCGAGGAAGCCGGGCTGACCCCCGAGGACGTGACCGTGCAGAACCTGCAGCACGCCGACGGCTGGAGCGCGCTGAACAACGGCTCCGTGGACGCGTGGTCCGGCCTGGATCCGATCATGGCCGGCGCCGAGCAGGAGGGCGCGGAGCTGTTCTACCGGAACCTCGACTTCAACACCTACGGCTTCCTGAACGCCACCGAATCCTTCCTCGAAGAAGAGCCGGAACTGGCGCAGACCGTGGTCAACGCGTACGAGAAGGCGCGCGCCTGGGCCGCCGAGAACCCGGAAGAAACCGCGCAGATCCTCGCCGACGTGGCAGGACTGGATCTCGAGGTAGCCACCACGGTGATCACGGAGCGCAGCAACCTGGACGTCGACCCGGCGCCGGGCGAGGTGCAGCGCGCCGTGCTGGAGAAGATTGGCCCGGCCTTCGTCGAAACCGGCGACGTGGCCAGCCAGAAGCAGATCGACGACGCCGTCGACACGCTTCTCGTAGACTCGCTGGTGCTCAAGGCTGACCCGTCAGCCATCAAGGAATCCTGATGACGCATCTCGGAAATCCTGGAGCCACCGGCAACAGCGTTATCGCCACCAATAAAGAAGGCCTCGAGGCTACTGCCGTGACGATAACAACCGCAGGCGCAGCCCAGCCGGGTCCGGAGGGTCCTTCACAGGACCGCTCCCCGGCAAACGGATGGTCCCCGGCCGGGGTACTGGACAATGGCTGGGCGCGCCTGTTCCTTGGACTGCTCATTCCCGCCGCGCTCATCGCGGCCTGGCAGTGGAGCACTTCCGCGGGCCTCTTCAGCGTGGTCCAGCTGCCGCCGCCGGCCATGGTGTTCGAGGCCGCGGCCGACCTGATCCAGCGCGGCGAGCTGGCCATGCATATTGCGATCTCGACCCAGCGCGTGCTGATCGGCTTCGCCTTCGGTGCCGCTCTGGGCCTGGCGTTCGGCGCACTCGTGGGACTCTCCCGCTGGGCCGACGTCCTGCTGGCGCCGCTGATCGGCGCCCTGCGTGCGGTCCCTTCCCTGGCGTGGGTCCCGCTGCTGATCCTGTGGATGAAGATCGGCGAGGATTCCAAGGTCACGCTGATCCTGATCGGCGCCTTCTTCCCCGTCTTCACCACGGTGTCGCTGGCGCTGCGCCACGTGGACCGCAACCTGGTGGAAGCCGGCCGGGCCTTCGGGCTCAAGGGAGTGAAACTGCTGACCACGGTGCAGCTTCCCGCCGTCGTTCCTTCGGTCTTTTCCGGACTTCGGCTCGCGCTGGCACAGGCGTGGTTGTTCCTGGTGGCGGCGGAACTGATCGCGTCCTCGATGGGACTAGGCTTCCTGCTGACGGACTCACAAAATAATGGCCGCACGGACCGGTTGCTGCTGGCAATCGTCCTGCTGGCTGTGATTGGAAAGATAACCGACGCGCTCCTGGGAGTCGCGGAGAAATGGGCAGTAAAACGATGGGCATAAACGTAGCCGAAACCACCACCGGACAGACCCCCGCGCCGGAGCTCCCGGCCACCGTCTGGACTGAGCCGCAGACCGAGGCCGAGCGCATCGCCTTTTGGGAGGCGTCCGCCCGGCGCCTGGACTGGGCCGAGCCCTGGCACACCGCGCACTCCTCCACCCCCGTGGACACCGAGGCGCGCCGCGGGCCGGAGCTGCGCTGGTTCGACGGCGGCAAGATCAACGCCGCCTACAACTGCGCCGACCGCCACGTGGAGGCCGGCCGCGGCGACAAGGTGGCCCTGCACTTCGAGGGCGAGCCCGGCGACCGCCGCACCATCACCTACGCCGACCTGCAGCGCGAGGTCTCCAAGGCGGCCAACGCCCTGCTGGCCCTGGGCATCACCAAGGGCGACCGCGTGGTCATCTACCTGCCGGTGATCGTGGAGACCGTGGTCATCACGCTGGCGTGCGCCCGGATCGGCGCCGTCCACTCGCTGGTCTTCGGCGGCTTCTCCTCCGAGGCACTGAAGTTCCGTGTGGAGGACACCCGCGCCAAGCTGCTGGTCACCACCGACGGCCAGTTCCGCCGCGGCCAGGCCGTCCCGGTCAAGGCCAATGCCGATGAAGCCGTTGCCGGGGACAACGCTATTGAGCACGTGCTGGTAATCAACCGGACCGGCCACACGGACATCAACTGGGTGGAGGGCCGCGATGTCTGGTGGCACGACGTCGTCGACACCGCCTCTGAGGTCCACGAGCCCGAGGCGTTCGACGCCGAGACCCCGCTGTTCATCATGTACACCTCCGGCACCACCGGCCAGCCGAAGGGCCTGGTCCATACCACCGGCGGCTACCTGACCCAGGCCTCCTTCAGCCACGAGTACCTGTTCAGCAACCCGGATCCGGCCCAGCGCGACGGCGACGTCCACTGGTGCACCGCGGACCTGGCCTGGGTCACGGCGCACACCTACGAGATCTACGGCCCGCTGTCCAACGGCGTCACGCAGGTCATCTTCGAGGGCACGCCGAACACGCCGCACCCGGGCCGCCACTTCGAGATCATCCAGCGCTACGGCGTGACTAGCTACTACACCGCTCCCACGCTGGTCCGCTCCCTGATGGGCTGGTTCCCGGACGGCATCCCCGCCGACTACGACCTCAGCTCCATCCGCCTGTGCGGCACGGTCGGCGAGGCCGTGAACCCCGAGGCGTGGCGCTGGCTGCGCACCCAGGTGGGGCGCGATTCGCTGGTAGCCGGCGATCCGGCGTCGGGCGTTCCCATGGTGGACACCTGGTGGCAGTCCGAAACCGGCGCGACCATCCTCTCGCCGCGCCAGACGGACGCGTCCTTCAAGCCCGGCTGCGCCACCCGCGCCCTGCCCGGCGTTGCCACCGATATTGTCGACGACGCCGGTGCCCGCGTGGGCGCGAACGTCCAGGGCAACATCGTGGTCACCAAAACCGGGCCCTCGATGGCGCGGACGGTGTGGGGTAATCCCGAGCGCTACTTCACGTCCTACTGGGAGAAGTACGCTGACCAGGGCTGGTTCCTGGCTGGCGACGGCGCGCGTTTCGACGACGACGACGACACCTGGATCCTGGGCCGAACGGATGACGTGATCAATATTTCCGGCCACCGCTTGTCCACCATCGAGATCGAGTCCGCCTTGGTCTCGCACCCGGCGGTGGTGGAGGCCGGCGTGTGCCCCACGTTTGACGCGAAGACCGGCCACGCGGCCACCGCGTTTGTGGTGCCGGCGGACAAGTCATTGATCGCCGCGTCCACGGCCGCGGAGCCAACGGCTGAGCAGGCTGCGGCGGCTGCGGAGTTGCGCGCTCATGTTGCGACGCAGATCGGGCCGATCGCCAAGCCGCGCGAGATCGTGTTTGTTCCGGACGTGCCCAAGACCCGGTCCGGCAAGATCATGCGGCGCCTGCTGACCCAGCTGTTCGAGGGCAGCACGTTGGGCGACACCACGAGCCTGCAGAATGAGCCCTGCATCGCCGACATCAAGGAGATCTGCGAGGCGCGGTAGCCCCGGGGCCGGGCGTGGGGCCGGCCCCACGCCCTGCTCGGGCCCATGTTTTGAAGGAGGCTTTTGCATCATGCCTGATCAGAGAGCCAACGGATCCCAAAACATGGACCGTTACGCCTGAACTTGGGCTCGAGTATGCATCGTTCGCGCGTCAACTGGCTTCAGGCCGCTCGACGAACTGCCGCCTTCACTTCCGCCACGACTTTCTCCGGTGTGAATACCAGGTCCTCGAACACATAGCGCAAAGTAGGATAGCCGCTCAGGACTCCAGCATTGTTTCGCTTTCGGTCTTTTCGAAAGGATGCGCGGTCCCAGTGAAAGTCGAAGCCGTCTAGCTCGACGATGAGGCATCTTTCGACAATCATGTCCACGCGTCCAAGGCCACGGATTTGCACCTGCGTTTCTACATGAAGTCCTGCCGTGCGGAACAGATCCCGGGCAATGACTTCAAGCGGTGAGTCGGCATCGTCCCCGATGCCACAAACCACTTCCCGGCGGACACCGTTCCGTTTACCTGGCAAGAGTTCCAACAACTGATCTCGGGTTACTGCTTTTCGCCGCACCGCCGACTCTGCAATCACCAGTGCTTCCAGCCGGGGACGGCAACGAATGGCATGAAGGACGCAGTCGAGGACCGCGACGTAATTGCCCGGCCCTCGCTCGGCCAACAGTTGGCCACGGTGCTTGACGAAGGGGCCGGCGTGCCGTCCGTTGTGTGTCCAGACGTGAACCTGGCTCGGATCCTTAAGGGTCCATAAGCCGAGCTCCTTGGCGGCTGAGACGCAAGTGAGCAACCCGCCAGGCATTAGCGCAGCCCGGAGGACCGGGTCAGCATTTGGCGTTCCAACTAGTCCCCTCCTCAGCACAACGATGGCCCCACTCGCGATGGCCGCCCTGATGCGATCCGGCCCGAAGCCTGCCTTGGCCAAGTCCGCAACCTGGAGAGTACCCCCGTACCGGGTCACATGCTCAGCGATGGGATCCAACGTCTGCATGCATATGAGCATGGACTGAGGGGTAGTTCCACGGCCAGCACCTCTTCGGAAGTGTGGAAAACGGCAGAGGCCTGTCCAACGTTTTCGGCAAACCCACGGGAGAACGCAATGCGACTAAACATTCTTGGTAGCGCGCCGTAACAGTTGCGAGAATAGTCGGGACCATCCCGAGCGGCCGAGAGATCTGGCTCTTTGACGCCGCAGCAACCATCCGGACTCCACCGGAGAGGTGCTACCGCCAGAAGCGATGGAGAGAGCGCAAGCAATCTTTGATCCGGATGGCGCAAGGCTGTCCGGCCTGGCGCCCGATGGATCGTCATTGCCCGGGATTCCCGCACATCGCGCCGCGGCGCAGACTCTGAAGGAATTCGCCATGAGCACCAACACCTCGGTCAGCCAGGTAGCTGATCTCGAAACCCCGCTGAAATTCGCCTACTGGGTCCCGAACGTTTCCGGCGGGCTGGTGGTTTCCACCATTGAACAGCGCACCAGCTGGGACTTCGACTACAACAAGAAGCTGGCCCGGATCGCCGAGAACTCCGGCTTCGAATACGCCCTGACCCAGACCCGCTACGCCGCCAGCTACGGCGCGGACAAGCAGCACGAGGCCACCAGCTTCTCGCTGGCCCTGCTCGGCGCCACCGAAAAGCTCAAGGTCATCTCCGCTGTCCACCCGGGCATGTGGCATCCGGGCGTGCTGGCCAAGTTCATCATCACGGCGGACCACATCTCCGGCGGTCGGGCGGCCGTCAACGTTGTCTCCGGCTGGCTCAAGGACGAGTTCGTGAACTTCGGCCTGGAGTGGCTTGAGCATGACGAGCGCTACGTCCGCACCGAGGAGTTCATCCGTGTGCTGCGCGGCCTGTGGACCGAGCAGGAGTACTCGCAGTCCGGCAAGTACTACAACATCAACAACTTCACCCTGAACCCGGCGCCGCTGGACATCCCCGGCCGGGCGCACCCGGAGATCTTCTTCGGCGGCAACTCCACCGCCGCCCAGGCCGCCGCCGGCCGCACCGCCGACTGGTACTTCTCCAACGGCAAGGACCTGGCGGGCTTCGAGGACAACATCTCCGGCGTCACCGCCGCTGCGGCCGCCGTCGGCCACACCCCGAAGTTCGGCCTGAACGGCTTCGTCATCGCCCGCGACACCGAAACCGAGGCCAAGGACACCCTGCGCGAAATCGTGGAGAAGGCACACCGCCCCGCCGTCGAAGGTTTCCGCGCCGCAGTCCAGGAAGCCGGTGCCTCCACCAAGGACGGCAAGGGCATGTGGGCCGATTCGAGCTACGAGGACCTGGTCCAGTACAACGACGGCTTCAAGACAGGACTTATAGGTACGCCGGAGCAGATCGCCCAACGTATCGTGGACTTCAAGAAGATCGGCGTGAACCTGATGCTGACCTGCTACCTGCATTTCCAGGAAGAGGTCGAAGCCTTTGGCCGCAACGTCCTGCCGATCGTCCGCGAACTCGAGGCAGACCTGGCCCGCAAGAACGGCACGGAGCTGAACACGGACCTGCTGCCCGAAACCAACTTTGAAGGAGCCACTGTTTAATGGCTGAACGCACATTCGGCTTCCGCACCCGTGCCCTGCATGCGGGTGGAACTCCCGATGCCGAGCACGGTGCCCGCGCCGTACCGATTTACCAGTCCACGTCCTTCGTCTTCAAGGACACCGACGACGCCGCCAACCTCTTCGCGCTGCAGAAGTACGGCAACATCTACTCGCGGATCGGCAACCCCACGGTGGCCGCGTTCGAGGAGCGGATCGCCTCGCTCGAAGGCGGCATCGGCGCCGTCGCCACGTCCTCCGGCATGGCCGCGGAATTCATCACCTTCGCCGCACTGACGGGTGCCGGGGACCACATCGTGGCCTCTTCGAAGCTCTACGGCGGGACGATCACCCAGCTCGACGTCACCCTGCGCCGCTTCGGTGTGGAGACCACGTTCATCGACAGCAATGATCCGGCAGATTTCGCCGCGGCAGTGCAGGAGAACACGAAGGCCGTCTACACGGAGATCGTCGCCAACCCGTCCGGCGACATTGCCGATCTTGAGGGCCTGGCCAAGGTAGCGCACGACGCCGGGATCCCCCTGATCGTCGACGCCACCTTGAGTACGCCGTACCTGATCCGTCCGATCGAGCACGGCGCGGACATCGTCATCCACTCGGCCACCAAGTTCCTTGGCGGCCACGGCACCACGCTGGGCGGCGTCGTCGTCGAAAGCGGTCTTTTCAACTGGGGCAACGGCAAGTTCCCGCAGATGACGGAGCCGGTGCCCTCGTACGGCAATGTCTCCTGGTGGGGCAACTTCGGCGAGTACGGCTTCCTGACCAAGCTGCGCTCGGAGCAGCTGCGCGACATCGGGCCGTCGCTGTCGGCGCAGTCCGCGTTCCAGCTGCTGCAGGGCGTGGAGACGCTGCCGCAGCGGATGGACGAGCACCTGAAGAACGCCCGCCGGGTCGCTGAATGGCTCGAGGCGGACGAGCGCGTCTCCTGGGTCAACTATGCAGGCCTGCCTTCGCACCCGCACCACGAACGCGGCCGGAAGTACCTCCCGCAAGGTGTCGGATCGGTGTTCTCCTTCGGGGTCAAGGGCGGCCGCGTTGCGGGACAGAAGTTCATCGAGTCCCTGCAGCTGGCCTCCCACCTGGCGAATATCGGCGACGCGCGGACCCTGGTCCTGCACCCGGGCTCGACCACGCACCAGCAGCTGACCGGCGAACAACTGCTGGCCGCCGGGGTGCCCGAGGACCTGATCCGCATTTCCGTGGGTCTCGAAGACGTGGACGACATCCTGTGGGACCTGGACCAGGCCCTGGCCGAGTCCCAGCATGCCGGCGCCGAGCATGGCCCCAGCCGGGACCATGAAGACGACGTCTTCGATACCTCGGAGTTCGCGTCACCTGCCTATGCCGGTGAATCCTGCACCGTTCCGGCGGCCCGCAGTGCGCACACCGAGCCGGGCACGCGGGTGGTCGAGTCGGTCGAGGATCTCGTCGAAGCCGAAGAAGGAGCTGCCAAGTGAGCGTATCCGCGCCAGAGCGCAAATGGGTCGGGCCGTCCGCACCGGAGCGCCTGAACATTCTGCGCAACACCAAGACCATCGCCATTGTGGGCGCCTCGGACAAGCCGAGCCGGGCCAGCTACTTTGTGGCCACCTACCTGCTCTCGTCGAGCAAGTACAAGGTCTACTTTGTGAACCCGGTAGCCAAGGAGATCCTGGGCCAGCCGGTCTACGCCTCGCTGGCGGACCTGCCCGAGGTTCCGGACCTCGTGGAGGTCTTCCGCAAGCACGATGACCTCCCCGGCGTGCTGGATGAGTCCATCGCCGTGGGCGCGAAGACCATCTGGCTCCAGCTCGGTTCCTGGCATGAGGAAGTTGCGGCCAAGGCGGAGGCGGCCGGGCTGAACGTGGTCATGGACCGCTGCGTCAAGATCGAGCATGCACGCTTCCATGGCGGTCTGCACCTGGCCGGTTTCGATACCGGAGTTATCTCCTCGAAACGCCAGCTGACAGCCTGATTAACCCATCTGGAGGGGGCAAGCGGTGCCTGTGGCAACCGTTTGCCCCCTCTGTGTTTCCCTACAATCCAACCCGGAACGCGCCGGTCCCCTTATTTAGGGGATGCCGCAGACCCCCCATCTCTAGGTTTTTACCAAGGTCCTCCCTCGACGATTAACTCCGGCCCATTAACAATCGATGAAGTCCGCGTCGACTGATGAGCCGCTAATCGAGACCGAGGGGTCTTAGATGTTCACTCACAGGGTTATGGGGAATAAGCGGGAGGATGCGCGGGGGCGCAAGTCGTCCTCCCGTGAAGCTGGTGCCGGGCAACCGGCCACGAAACAAACTGGGTACCGGCGCCGCGGCGTCGCCGGTATGCTCGCACTTGTACTAACCACGTCGCTGGGCCTTCCCGCCCTTGCAGGTCCGGCCCACGCTGGGGTGGTGGGCCAGGGATTTACCGTTACGCCAGCGGATCTGGCGTTCATTCTCAAGCAGATCAAGATTTCCGAGGCCCATGTGGCCAACACGACGTCCGCCACGGGTCCCTGCGGAGCGCTGCTCGGCAACGGCCCCAACCAGGTGCCGGGCCCACTGGTCTCCTACGGCCTGCGCACAGTGGACGGTTCCTGCAACAACCTGCAGGAGGACCGCGAAAACTTCGGTGCGGCGCAGGAGAAGTTCCCGCGGCTCACCACGCCGGACTTCCGGCCGGCCGAAGACAGCACCTCGCCGTTCGTTACCGCCGCTGGCGACCCTGGATATGCGTCCAAGAAGGACGTTTGGGACTCGCAGCCACGCGTCATCAGCAACCTGATTGTGGACCAGACGTCCACCAACCCCGCAGCCGTCAAGGCGGCGGGCTTTCCTTTGCGCAGCCAGGGCACCGACGGCGTTGTCCCCTGCACCACCGATCCAACACCGACAACGGCGGGCCTTCCCGAGGGCTGTGTTCCATCGGGGGAAACACTGTTCATTCCGAATGTCACCACCGACGTCGGACTCTCGCCGCCATACAACGGGCTGTTCACACTCTTCGGACAGTTCTTCGACCACGGCCTCGACCTGGTCAGCAAGTCCGGCGGCACGGTCTATGTCCCGCTGAAGGACGATGACCCACTGATCCCCGGACGCGACGGGAAGCTGAACACGGCCGATGACCTGCCGCCGCATCTGCGCTTCATGGCAGTGACCCGGGCCACCAACCAGCCCGGCCCCGACGGCCAGATGGGCACCGCCGACGACATCCAGGAAGCCACCAACCGGACCAATCCCTACGTGGACCAGTCCCAGACCTACGCTTCCCATCCGGCACACCAGGTTTTCCTGCGCACCTATGCGAAGAACACCGCCGGCAAACCCGTCTCCACCGGCGAGCTGCTGACCTCGGCCGACGGCGGCATGGGCACCTGGCAGCTGCTGAAGAAGCAGGCTGCAGAGCAGCTCGGCCTGAAGCTGGTCGACGCCGACGCACTGAAAATCCCGGTGATCCTCACCGATCCGTACGGCAAATTCGTGCCGGGTCCCAACGGCCTCCCGCAGTATGTGACGGCGACCGGACTCGTGGAAGGCAACCTCGCCGCCCCCGTGCCAGCGCCCACCAACGTTGACCGCGTCAGCGAAGCCTTCATCGAGGACATCGCGCATAACGCGGTTCCCGCTCCGGGACTGATCGCGGACACAGACACCGCCATCACCCCGGCCACCGCACGCCAGACCGCCGGAACGTACGACAACGAGATGCTGGACCGGCACTTCGTCGCCGGCGACGGCCGCGTCAACGAGAACATCGGCCTGACCTCGATCCACCAGATCTTCCACTCAGAGCACAACCGCCTGGTGGATGACATCCAGAAGGTCCTCACCGAAGACACCGGCAATGCCCGGGGCGACGCCGCCCTCAAGGAATGGCAGCTGGCCGCCGGCGCTGGTGGCTGGCACGGCGAGCGCCTGTTCCAGGCCGCCCGCTTCATCACCGAGATGGAATACCAGCACCTGGCCTTCGAGGAGTTTGCCCGCAAGGTCCAACCGCTCATCGAACCGTTCTCCGGCTACCACGACGACGTGAACTCCGCGATCAGCGCCGAGTTTGCCCACGCCGTGTACCGGTTCGGCCACTCGATGCTCACCGACACGATCGCGCGCACCAACGAGGACGGCTCATCGAACGATACGCCGCTGCTGAACGGCTTCCTCAACCCGGTGGCCTATACCGACGGCGGTTCCGCCGGCGTCCTGGACTCCAAGTCCGCGGCCGGCAGCATCGCCATGGGCATGTCCAACCAGGTGGGCAACGAGCTCGACGAGTTCGTGACCGACACACTGCGCAGCAACCTGCTGGGCCTGCCGCTGGATCTGGCCGCCATCAACATGGCCCGGGCCCGGGAAACCGGCCTGCCCTCGCTGAACGACCTGCGCAAGGAGCTGTACGGCAAGACCAATGACAGCCAGCTGATGCCCTACAAGAACTGGATCGACTTCGGGCTGAACATCAAGCATCCCGAGTCGCTGGTGAACTTCGTTGCCGCCTACGGCACGCACGAAACCATCACATCCAAGACCACGCTGGCTCAGAAGCGGGAGGCCGCCCGGCTGATCGTGGATCCGCCGTTCGACACCGCGCCGGAATCCATTCCCGCCGATGCAGGCGACTTCATGGGCGCCACCGGAACCTGGGCGGACAAGCCAACCGGCCTGGACACCGTAGACCTCTGGATGGGCGGCCTCGCCGAACGCACCAACCTGTTCGGCGGCCTGCTGGGCTCGACCTTCAACTACGTGTTTGAAAAGCAGATGCTCGACCTGCAGAACGGCGACCGGTTCTACTACCTGGTGCGTACGCCGGGCATGAACCTGTTCTCCCAGCTGGAAGGCAACTCCTTCGGCGAGATGATCATGCGCAACACCAACGCGCACTCCATCACGGCCGACGTGTTCTCCACCGCCGACTGCAAGTTCCAGCTGGCCAACCTGGGCGGCACCGGCACGAACATCGCGGATGACCCGGCGTCGGAATGCAACGAGACCGAACTGCTGATCCGGATGCCGGACGGCACCATCCGCTACCGCACGATGAACTCGATCGACCCTCCGGGCATCAATGGCCAAAGCGTCTTCAACGGTACCGACGGCAGGGACCTGGTCTGGGGCGGCGTCGACAATGACACGTTCTGGGGCGGCCCGGGCAATGACCGCATCGAAGGCAACGACGGCGCCGACACCGCCCTCGGCGGCGAGGGCAACGACATCATCACGGACGCGGCCGGGGACGACGTTCCCAAGGGCGGCCCCGGCAATGACGCGATCGATGCCGGACCAGGCCTGGACATCATCCTGGGCGGCGACGGCAAGGACCTCCTCAACGGCGGGGCCAACACCAACGAGCACTTCGGCGGACCGGGCGATGACTTCATCATCGCCGGCGGCGGAGCAGACACCGTGTTCGCCGACTCCGGCGATGACTGGATCGAAGGCGGTGACGGGGCCGACCTGCTGCAGGGCGATTCCGGCGCTCCCTTCTTCGACGATCCCAACAAACCGGGCCACGACGTCATCAACGGCCAGAACGGCGATGATGATTACGACGCTGAAGGCGGAGACGACATTATGCTCGCCGGCCCCGGCATCGAGCGCAACGCGGGAGCGGCCGGGTTCGACTGGTCCAGCTACGAGTTCGACGAACTGCCCGCGGATGCGGACCTGGAGCTGAAGCTGCTGGGTGTCCCGCTTCCGGTGGACGTCCTGCGCGACCGCCATGCGGAAATCGAAGGGCTCTCGGGCGGCAGCAGGAACGACATCCTGCGCGGCGACAGCGTGGTGCCCCGGACCGCGGTGGCCGAGGGCTTCTCCGGAAGCAATTGGCTGGACGCTGACAGCGTCAAACGCATCCGCGGCTTGGAAGCCCTGCTGCCCGCCGGTGCAACGTCCGGCACGGCGGTCTGGGGCGAAGGCAACATCATCCTCGGCGGCGGCGGCAACGACACCATCGAGGGACGCGGGGCCGACGATATTCTCGACGGCGACAAGGAACTGAAAGTCCGGCTCAGCGTCCGGACCAATGCATCCGACGCAGCCACCGAGATCGGCTCGGCAACAGGCCTGACAAAGCCCTACATGGCCGGCAGCACGGAGACCCTGCAGCAGGCGGTCTTTGCCGGCAAGGTGGATCCGGGCAACATCGTCGTCGTTCGTGAAATCGTGGACAGCGCGACCCCGGGTAACGCGGACGTAGCGGTGTTCAGCGATATCAGCAGCAACTACACCGTCACCACCACCCCGGCCGGGGCCCAGCCGGGCGCGGCGGGCAGCGTCACCACCGTCACGCACAACGTGACTGATGGAGATGACGCAGCCCTGACCGGCGACGGCACCGACACCCTGCGCAACATTGAGCGTCTGGTGTTCGCCGACACGCAGGTACCGGCGGCGCCCACCGGCGTCACGGCCACCGGCGGCAACGCTTCGGCGACCGTGGGCTGGTTTGCACCGGCAGGTTCCTCCATCACCGCTTTCGATGTCCGGGTCCTGGATGCCAACGGTGCCCAGGTCGGCGCGCTTCGGCGGGTCGATGCCACCACGACGTCGCTGCTGGTGGACGGCCTGACCAACGGGACGGCGTACCGCTTTCAGATCCGCGCGGTCAACGAAGCAGGCGCTGGCGCCTACTCCGCTCCGAGTGCGCAGGTGACCCCGGCTCCGGTTGCGGCCGCTGCCCCGGCCATCGGCACCGCCACCGCCGGCGACCAGCAGGCCACGGTCCGCTGGAGCGCTCCGGCAACCAACGGCGGCTCGGCAATCACGGGCTACACCATCAAGGTGATCGACGCCGCCAATGCCCAGGTGGGTGCCCTCCGGAACGCCGGAGCCACCGCCACGAGCATGGTGGTCACCGACCTGCCGGCCGGCAGCTCGCTGCGGTTCCTGGTCGCCGCGGTGAACGCGGTGGGCACGGGAACCTTCTCCGCAGAGTCGAACGCAGTCACACCGGTGGAGACAGTAGCTCCGACGGTTACTGCCAAGACCCCGGCGGATGCGGCAACGGGAATCCTGATCGGCACCAATCCCACGGTGACCTTCAGCGAACCGGTGACCGGCGTCAACGGCACCACCATGGTGCTGCGCAACGCCGCCACCAACGCAACCGTAGAAGCCACCGTGACCTACACCGACGGGAACATGACGGCGGTACTCGATCCGGTTGCCGACCTGGCTGCCAACACCCAGTACCAGGTCACGGTGACTGGCGGCGCCACGGCCATCCGGGATGCCTTCGACAACCCGGTGGCAACCACCGCCTGGAGCTTCACCACGGAGGCCGGCAAGCCTGCCACGGTCAAGAACGTCGACTTCACCAGCGACGGTTTCGCCGATCTGGTGGCGCGCGACGGCAACGGCCGGCTGTGGCTGTACCGCAGCGACGGCGAAGGCAACCTGCAGGCCCGAACCGTGCTCGGCGCCAGCGGCTGGAACTCCATGAACGCCATCGCCAGCCCCGGCGACTTCGACGGGGACGGCAAGGCGGACATCATCGCCAAGGACAGCGACGGCTCCGGCCGGCTCTGGCTCTACCCCGGCGACGGCGAAGGCAGGCTCGGCACCCGGATCCTTATCGGCTCCAGCGGCTGGAACTCCATCAACGCCGTCTTCAGCGGCGGCGATTCGGACAACGACGGCGACACGGATCTGATTGCCCGTGACACCTCGGGCCGGCTCTGGTTCTACCCGGGCAACGGCGCGGGCCGCTTCGAGCCGCGCGAGCTGATGGGCTCCAGCGGGTGGAACTCCATCACCAGCCTGCACAGCCCCGGCGACTTCGACGGGGACGGCAACTCGGACCTGGTGGCACGGACCACGGACGGACGGCTGTGGATGTACCCGGGCACCGGCACCGGCAGGCTGGATCCGCGGATCCAGATCGGGACGGGGTGGAACTCCATGAGCGCCATCTTCAGCCCCGGTGACCTCAACGGCGACACCAACCCGGACGTGATCGCCCGGGATGGTGACGGACGGTTGCTGCTCTACCCCGGTAACGGGACCGGCAGGCTGCTCAGCCCGCAGGTCATCGGCAACAGCGGCTGGAATGCGATGAGCATCCTGTTCTGAGCCGAACCGGCCACCTAAAAAGCCAGGCTCCGGGAAACCGGGGCCTGGCTTTTGCCTGAGTTCTGCGGCTCAGTCCCTGTCTGCTACGTTGCCCATGGTTCTGCCCAACCGATCCGCGGTTGGGTCCACGCCTTTTTCCACGATCTTTTCGACCGGACCGGACTGCTTTTCCGCCGCTCCGCTGCCCTTGTCCTCGGCCTGTCCGGGCGCCTGCTTGTCCTGGCCCCTGTTGACGAGCGGGGCACCCTCGACGGCGCGCCGCACGAGCCGCTTCACGGGCTGCTGCGCCTTCCCGGCGTTCGGCACGGCGTTTCGGACTGCTTCGTCGGCAAGCTTCTGGGGCTTGGTTTCGGGCTTGTTGGCCTTCGGTTTGTCGTGGGCGTTGTCATCCGCCTTGGCCTTTTCCTTGGCCTGGCCGCCGGCCGGCTGGCCTTTGCCGCCCGAAGCCTTCGCTGCCGAATCCGGCACAGCGGGTGCGGCGGGAACAGCGGGCGGCTGTCCGCTGGCTCGGACCCGCGAGTCGGTACCGTTGCCGCGCGGGTTGCCCGGTTCCTTGGCCGCGGCCTGCACCGGACCGCCGGAGCGTTCTACGCGTTGCCCGGCTCCGGCGGAGAGGTCCGCTCCGCCCGGCGTAGCGACCACGGGCGGAAGTGCCGGCAGCGCATTGTCGGAGGCACCGCCGTCGTTAGCTTGGTTGGCCGGCTGGTGCTGCTCATCCGGCTGCACCAGCTCCACCGCGGTGTCCACGGCGGCGTACAGGTTCTCGCGGACCTCCTCGTTGGCTGCCACGGCACCCACGCCCAGGCTCATGGAGGCGGCGACGACGACGCCGACGATCGCGCCCCGGCGCTTGCGGCGCAGCGGGACGACTTTGGGCTTGAAGAAGGCGGCGAGCTCCGGGGACGGCTCGGGAGCGGGGCCCTGGCCGAGATCGCGGAGCTCGGCCAGCAAGGTATGCAATTCCGGATAGTCGCCTGCGTCGGCGAGCAGATCCGCATCCGGCGCTGTGCCGGGACGTTGCTGGTTCATGATGCCCCTCCTACCTTGCTGCCGATGACCATGTCCTTGAGTTTCGCGAGTGCCCTGCGCTGGAGCTGCTTGACCGAGCCCTCCGACTTGCCCATGACCCTGGCTACCTGGTCGATGGGCAGGTCCGCCACAATGCGCAGCGACAGGACGTCACGCTGGTCCGGATTCAGGGTCTGCAACAGCTGGACGACGTCGCCGCCGGAGCGGTCCACCACGACCTGTTCGGCCGAGGCGACCGTCCGGGTGTCGAAATCCGGGTCGTACTCGGCGAGATGGGGGTGGCGAGCACGGGCGCGGGCGGCGTCCACCACTCTGGCGTGGGCTATCGAGAACGTGAACGTCTTCAAACCTGCTACACCCCCGGTGACCTTGTCGAGTTTCTGGAATACCGTCAGGAAGACTTCCTGGGCGACGGCTTCGGTGTCCTCAACGCCCCTGGCCTGCAGGTACCCCATCACCGCGGGCGATAAAGAGCGGTAAATCTTCTCGGCGGAACGCCCGTCTCCGGAAACAGCGGCCAACAGATCCTCATCTGTCAGCAACCCATCCACGGTTTTTCCTTTAAGTAGCGACTGGCCCGGCGTCCCTTATCATAGCCGTGCCACTCGCTCCGCGCTGGATGCAGCACCCGGCATTCGGCCGGGCCCATCCAAAAGATGTGAAAGCCGCGCCACAGCTCGTTGGGGGGGAAGCTGTGGCGCGGCCTCTACATATAAGTAATCGAACCGGCTTGGGGAAAAGTTACGCGGTTTCAAAAAACTTTCTAAAAACTTTTTCCGGGCCGTTCCCGGTGCCTGGCTTTAGTGGGCCTCAACCACGTCCACCGTGCTGGCCAGGCGCCGGTTCCGCAGGACCGGAAGGAACTCGCGGACCTCGTCGATGCGGCGGCGGGTTACGTCCACGGTCACAATGCCGCGCGGCTCGTCGTTGAGGTAGTCCTGCACAATGCCCATCGGATCCAAAATCGCTGAATGCCCCACGGTGTGGCTGCTGGAGGTGCCGGCCGCGGCCACCCAGCAGGTGTTCTCGATGGCGCGGGCCTTGAGCAGCGTCTCCCAGTGCTCGATTTTGTGGTCCCCTTTGAACCAGGCGGCCGCCACGCAGATCAGATCCGCCCCCTGGTCCGCCAAGCCGCGGGCCATCTCCGGGAAGCGCACGTCGTAGCAGGTCATCACGCCCACGCGCAGCCCGCCGATCTCCACGAGCTTCAGGCCGCCGTCGCCCGGTTTGATCTTGGTGGACTCCTGGTAGGAGAACGCGTCGTACAGATGCAGCTTCCGGTAGGTATCCACAATCTGGCCGGTCGCGTCCACGATCACGAGCGTGTTGTAGGGGCGCTCTTCCCCGCTGGCCTCATAGCCGCCGGCGATCAGGGCGATGCCGGTCTCCGCAGCGATGAACGAGAGCTTCTGGACGAAGGCGCTCCAGTGCTCGTTGACGGCGGAGATCAGATTCCCTTCGACCTTGCCGACGGTGAACATGGACTCTTCGGGGAACAGGATCAGTTCGGCGCCCGCGGCCTTGGCCTCTTCGGCCTGTGCACGCATGACGCTGAGGTTTTCGTTGACGTCCCCGGAAGGATCGAATTGCCCAACACTGACCTTCATGATGCGCTCCCGTCTCGATGGCGGCGTGTCTCATTCCAGACTACATAACCCGCGGCACGGAATCTCTAAAGGGTTGTCAACGTCCGGCGCAGCGCAGGATCGCCTCCACGGAGCGGTCCGCGTCCTCCAGGGTGGTCGACCAGTTGCACACACTGATCCGCATCGCGGTCATGGCGTGCCAGGTGGTGCCGGAGAGCCAGAGCGTGCCGTCCTCCTGCACGCGGCGTACGACGTCGTGGGTAAAGTCGTCCGCGCCGGCGCCGCTAATGTTTCCATCCCCGCGGGGGGATAAAGCGGACCAGCACTTGGTTGAGCACCACGTCGTTGAGGATTTCGACGCCGTCGACCTGGCCGAGCTGGGCCGCCATGTGCCGGGCCAGCGCGCAGCAGTTCCCAACCATCTCCCGCACGCCGTCCCGGCCGAGGGTGCGCAGCGCCGCGTAGATCGGGAAGCCCCTGGCGCGGCGGGAGAACTCCGGCACCCAGGACACTTCGTCCCGTTCCTGCCCGTACTCAAGGTAGGAGGCCTGCGGCGGCGCCATGGCCTTGACGTGCGCATCGGCGTCGGCGACAAACGCCAGGCCTGAATCATAGGGGACGTTGAGCCACTTGTGCGCGTCCGTGGCCCAGGAATCGGCCAGTTCCACTCCATCGAGCAGGGGCCGCAGTCCGGGGCTCACGGCGGCCCATAGCCCGAAGGCACCGTCCACATGGACCCACGCTCCCTCGCGACGGCGGACCAAGTCAATGGCGGCGCGGATCGGATCAAAGGAGCCGGTGTTCACGTTGCCGGCCTGCAGGTTCACGATCAACGGATCCCGGTGCGGAATCCGCGCGAGGACCTTCTCGAGCTCCCGCAGGCGAATCCGGCCCTGGCTGTCCGTGGCCACGGTGTGCACCCGGTCGCGGCCGAGCCCCAGGTACTGCAGGGCGGACAGGACTGTGCTGTGCGCCTCGTCGCCGACTACCACTTCTACCTCCGGCGCGCCGAAGAGCCCGCGTCCGGTGACGTCCCAGCCCGCCCGCTCCAATACGGCGGTGCGGGCGGCGGCCAGGCAGGTGAAGTGCGCCATCTGGCAGCCGGTCACCAATCCGAATCCGCTGGCCGGCGGCAGGCCGAACAGCTCCAGCAGCCAGGCGCCCACGGCTTCTTCCACCACCGACGCTGCCGGCCCACCCGCATAGAGCCCGGCGTTCTGGTCCCAGGTGGAGGTCAGCCAGTCCGCGGCCAGGGCCGGCGGCAGGGAGCCGCCGATGACGAACCCGAAATAGCGCGGTCCCGCCATGGCCACCGCGGCACGGCCGCCCACCTCCGCCAGATGCTCGATCACGGCCTGTGGTTGCTCGCCAGCCTCGGGCAGCGCGGTGATCAGTTCGCGGCGCAGGTCCGCCGCAGCCATGCCGCTCTTGACCGGGCGCTCGGGCAGGGCACGCAGGTACTCGGTGGCAAGCTCGGCAGTGCGCCGCAGGATGCCGTAGTCATCCGCCATTCCTGCATGCTACGCCCAAACCCGGAGGCCGGACAGGGTACCGCTATTCGGCGATAAGGTCCCGCACCACGATGGTCTGGTCCCGGTCCGGGCCCACGCCGATGGCGGAGATCCGGGTGCCGGAGATGTCCTCGAGCGCCTTCACGTAGAGCTGGGCGTTCGGCGGCAGATCCGCGATACTCCGGGCGCCGGTGATGTCCTCGGTCCAGCCGTCGAAGTACTCGAAGATGGGCTTCGCATGGTGGAACTCGGTCTGGGTCATCGGCATCTCGTCATGCCGGACGCCGTCGACGTCGTACGCCACGCACACCGGAATCCGCTCGATCCCGGTCAGCACGTCCAGCTTGGTCACGAAGTAGTCCGTGAAACCGTTGACCCGCGAGGCATGGCGCGCCAGCACGGCGTCGTACCAGCCGCAGCGGCGAGGGCGACCGGTGTTCACGCCGAACTCGCCGCCGGTCTTCTGCAGGTACTCGCCCATCTCATCGAAGAGCTCGGTGGGGAACGGTCCGGCGCCCACGCGGGTGGTGTAGGCCTTGATGATGCCCACGGCACGGTTGATCCGGGTGGGACCAATGCCCGAGCCCACGGACGCGCCGCCCGCCGTCGGGTTGGAGGAGGTGACAAACGGGTAGGTGCCGTGGTCCACGTCCAGGAACGTGGCCTGGCCGCCCTCCATCAGCACCACCTTGCCGTCGTCGAGCGCCTCGTTCAGTACGAAGGTGGAGTCAATCATCATCGGGCGCAGCCGCTCCGCGAAGGACAGGAAGTACTCCACGATCTCTTCGACGTCGACGTCGCGCCGGTTGTAGACCTTGACCAGCAGCTCGTTCTTCTGGTGCAGCGAGCCTTGTACCTTCTGGCGCAGGATGGACTCGTCGAACACGTCCTGCACACGGATGCCCAGCCGGGCCACCTTGTCCATGTAGGCGGGGCCGATGCCACGACCGGTGGTGCCGATGGCCCGCTTACCCAGGAAGCGCTCCGTCACCTTGTCCATGGTCTGGTGGAACGGCGCCACCAGGTGGGCGTTGGCGGAGACGCGGAGCTTGGACGTGTCGGCGCCGCGTGCCTCCAGGCCGTCGATCTCCTCGAACAGGGCTTCCAGGTTCACCACGCAACCGTTGCCGATAATGGGGGTGGCGTTGGGGCTGAGAATGCCGGCGGGAAGGAGCTTGAGCTCGTACTTCTCACCACCAACGACGACGGTATGGCCGGCGTTGTTGCCGCCGTTCGGCTTGACCACGTAGTCCACGCGGCCGCCAAGCAAGTCCGTTGCCTTGCCTTTACCTTCGTCGCCCCACTGGGCTCCGACGATCACAATTGCTGGCATGGGATCCTCCCCCATTCGATGCGGCGGAAACCCTGCCAAGGGGAGAGGCAGGAAGCATCTGCCGCGCATGAGAACGCCCCGACTCCGGAGGAGTTCTGGGGCTCTTACCTGCCAAGTTTAGCCGATGCGCCGATTAACCGCGGATTCCTCCAGCCGCGGGAAGTCGCAATGGGTGTCCGGGCGGCTCTGGCCTCCCGTGTCCCCGCGGAGTAGCGTGCTGAGCGTGGGGACTTTGAAACCAGTTGCGAGGGTCGGCATCTCCGGGTGGCGTTACGCCCCGTGGCGCGGAACGTTCTATCCCAAGGGCCTCCCCCAGCGGCAGGAACTCGAATACGCCGCGACCCACCTCGACTCGCTGGAAATCAACGGCTCCTTCTACTCCCTGCAGCGCCCGTCCAGCTGGCTGCAATGGCGCGACGCCACACCGGAGCACTTCGTCTTCGCGGTCAAGGGCGGCCGCTTCATCACCCACATGCGCCGCCTTCGGGAGGCCCGCGGGGCGCTGGCGAACTTCTTCGCCTCGGGCGTGCTGGCGCTCGGCGGCAAGCTCGGCCCGTTCCTATGGCAGCTGCCGGAAAACCTCAAATACGACCCCGACGTCGTCGAGGAGTTCCTGACGCTGCTGCCCCGAACAACGACGGCGGCGGCCCGCCTTGCGTCCGAACATACGGACTTGATGCGGGACAGGACCTGGTTCGACGTTACCGAGGAGCGGCCGCTGCGCCATGCCATGGAGGTGCGCAGTTCCACCTTCGTCACCGAGGACTTCTACGCGCAGCTGCGCCGGCACAACATTGCCCTGGTCGTGGCCGACAGCGCCGGGACCTGGCCGATGGTGCACGAGATCACGGCCGACTTCGCCTACGTCCGGCTGCACGGCAAGGACGAGCTCTACGTCAGCGGCTACGGCGATGCCGACCTGGATCATTGGGCGGACACGGTCCGCGGCTGGCTGGACGGCAGCGGCTGCCCCGACGGGGTGGGCCGGGACGCCTACCTTTACTTCGACAACGATGTGAAGGTCCGCGCACCTTACGACGCGATGGGCCTGGCGAAGCGGCTGGCCGACTCTCAGCTGCCGAGCCGGCCGCCGGACGCCTCAAGATAGCAGTTCCCGCACAACGATTCGTACGCGATGTCCTGGCCGTCGATGGCCACCTGCTCGCCGTCGAAAACAATCTCGTTTCCGATCCGCCGGGTGTTGAAGACCGCTTTCCGCCCGCAGCGGCAGATCGTCTTCAGCTCCTCCAGCGAATGGGCCAGTTCAAGCAGCCGGCCGGCGCCGGGGAAGGCTACCGTGCGGAAGTCGGTGCGGATGCCGTAGGCGATCACCGGCACGCCGTCCAGCACTGCGATGCGGAACAGATCATCCACCTGGCCAGGTGTCAGGAACTGCGCCTCGTCCACCAGCAGGCAGGCTACCGGCTTGACCTCCACATGCTCCAGCAGGGCATCCGGATCATCCCCCGAGGCGACCTTCCCGAACAGCTCCCGGACGTTATCGCCCGGGCGGATCAGGAAGTCCACCTCCCGGGTCATGCCCAGGCGGGAGACGATCGCGGTGTCGCCCTTGGTGTCGAGCTGGGGTTTGGCCAGCAGCACGCGCTGCCCGCGCTCCTCGTAGTTGAAGGCAACCTGGAGCAGTCCGGTGGACTTTCCGGAATTCATCGCGCCGTACCGGAAATAGAGTTTGGCCAAAATCGTACCTTTCAAAGCGGTCCAGCAGTCGATTCTACTGATCCGCCATGACGGTCCGGTTCAGCCGCCGCAGCGCTGGACGTTCAGGCCGTCCGGCGTCGCAATGCAACCAGGGCGACGCCGAGCAGCAACAATCCTGCCCCGCCGGTGGCCAGCCAGACGGTGCCTGTGGCACCGGTTTCTGCCAGTTCGCCTGCCGGGGCGGTCACGGGCGCGGCAGGCTGTTCGGCGTGCCTCGAAGCGGGCACGACCGCGGCCGGAGCCACCTCGACGCTGGCCGGGGAGACGGCTGATGGTTCGGTGGCCGGCGGCGCGGGGAAGATCTCCTCGCCCATCGGCCATTCCCCGAAGTTGTCTGGCCATTCTCCAAAGCCGGCCGGCCATTCTTCGAGCCACTGGAACCATCCGTCCAGCTCCCGAATCAAGTCTTCCGCGGCAGCAGGATCGGAGGCGCCCAGTTCGCGGATCAGGGCTTCCAGACCTTCCCGGTCTCCCGTTTCGAGATAGCCGATCATGAGGTCAACGATGTAGATCATGCCCTCGGACTCGAGGACAAGGTCAATATTCTCTTCCATCCAGCGGGCGATGGTCTCCTCGTCGCTGGCGGCGATGTCATCGGGGATGTTGAAGTCTGTGTGGGTCAGGGTGCGGCCGCCCACAACGATGGACTCGAAGCCGGCAGGAACCGGGGTCTGAGGAGTAGAGGGCGTGGGGCCGGACGGGGTGCCGGGCCGGACCACAGGTATGGCCGGAGCAGGTTCAGCTTCGGCCACGGGCGCCGGGTCAGCTTCAGCAGCGGGATCCTCCCCCGCACCGCTGGCCGGTGCGTCGACCGCGCCGTCTTCCAGCGGGTCGACGGCCCCTCCAGCGCCACCGTCAACATCCTCAAGCGATTCCTCGACTGACCCGGTGGGCGTCCCGCCGTCGTCGTTGGTCTCGGTTTCCTCCACCAGCACGGGAATGACTGCGTCGGCCAGCAGCTCTTCCGGCTGCACCGGAGCAGGTGCGGGTTCGGCCGGCACAACTTCGGTGGCCGGGGCGGGTTCGGTGGCAGGTGCAGCTTCAAGGTCAGTGGCGACCAGGCCCGCAGCAGGCGCGGGGGCGGTTTGTTCCGCGGCGGGAAGGCCTGACGGATCCTGCTGGTCGTCGGCCTGGGCCGGTGCGGCCCCGAGGGCGAGTGTGGCGGCAACGGCGCCGGTGAGCAGCGCTGAGCGCAGTCGTGATGTCACGTGGATGTCCTGTCCCCAACTTGGCTGTGCAGGCAGGGCAGCACTCGCGCCAATCCGATGAATTCCGCGCCCTGCGGCCGGCTTCATCCGGACCTAAGCAGAAATATAAGTGATCCCGGACATATGCGCCAGTCGGAACGTTTTTCCTTCCGATTCACCTGTGTTAACGAGTGGCGGGAACAGGGGCGCTTTGTGCGCCGCTGCTCCCGCCTTTTCTCCACTTATTGCATCAGGAAGCTCAGGAGGCCTCGATGGCAGCCTTCGCCTCGGGGTCCGATTCATTGAGGAACTTGTCGATCCGGGCTACTTCCTCACCCTCGCCGATGGCTGCGGCCGCCCGGCCCAGCGCATACAAGGCGCGCAGGAAGCCGCGGTTCGGCTCGTGCTCCCACGGAATGGGTCCGGCGCCCTTCCAGCCGGCCCGGCGCAGGGCGTCCAGGCCACGGTGGTATCCCACGCGGGCAAACGCGTAGGACTCGATGGTCCGGCCCTCGCCGTAGGCCTCATCGGCCAGGATGGCCCAAACCAACGACGACGTCGGGTGCTTTGCTGCGAGGTCAAGGGCCTCGTCGCCGGCGTCCAGCCGCGCCAGGACTTCGGTTTCCTCCGGCAGCTTGGTGGCGTCCGGGCCCAGCAGGTTCCTGCGGAACTCGGCCATTTACTTCACGGACTTTCCGGCCGAACCCAGCCGCTGGGCGGCTTCGACCACGCGGGCGGCCATGCTCTTCTCGGCGGCGGCCCCCCAAACGCGCGGGTCATAGGCCTTCTTGTTGCCAACGTCGCCGTCCACCTTGAGAACGCCGTCGTAATTAGCAAACATGTGGCCGGCCACCGGGCGGGTGAACGCGTACTGGGTGTCGGTGTCCACATTCATCTTGATCACGCCGTAGGAAACAGCGTCCGCGATTTCCTGCTCGGAGGAGCCGGAGCCACCGTGGAAGACCAGGTCGAACGGCTTCTCCTTGCCGATCTTCCCGCCGACCTCGTCCTGGATCTGCTTGAGCAGCTCGGGGCGCAGCTTCACGCCGCCCGGCTTGTAGACGCCGTGCACGTTACCGAAGGTCAGGGCGGTGATGTAGCGGCCCTTCTCGCCCGCGCCGAGCGCCTCGATGGTTTTCAGGCCGTCGTCGACCGTAGTGTAAAGCTTCTCGTTGATCTCATTCTCGACGCCGTCTTCCTCGCCGCCGACGGTGCCAATCTCGACCTCGAGGATCATCTTGGCCGCGGCGGTGCGGGCCAGCAGCTCCTCGGCGATGCGGAGGTTGTCTTCCAGGGTCTCAGCCGAGCCGTCCCACATGTGGGAGTTGAAGATCGGGTCCTCGCCGCGCTTGACGGCTGCCTCGGATTCGGCGAGCAGCGGCAGCACAAAGCTGTCCAGCTTGTCCTTGGGGCAGTGGTCCGTGTGCAGCGCAACGTTGATCGGGTACTTCTTGGCAACCTCGCGGGCAAACGCCGCAAAACCCAGGGAACCGGCAACCATGTCCTTGACCCCTGCGCCGGACCAATAAGCGGCACCGCCGGTGGACACCTGAATAATGCCGTCCGAGCCCGCATCGGCGAAGCCCTGCAGTGCCGCGTTCAGCGTCTGCGAAGAGGTGACGTTGATTGCAGGGTAGGCGAAGCCGCCGCTCTTGGCGCGGTCAATCATCTCGGTATAGATCTCAGGGGTTGCAATAGGCATGCGGACTCCTTGATAGATAAGTGAGTTCTCGAGGGAGGTGGCCTCTGTCTCCATCCTATCCAGTCGCCCCCGGCAGCGGGCCACCCGGAGGGGTCTATGAAGCCGCCCCGATGTCCTTGCTGCCGCCTGTATCCACCCGACCGGAGCCCGCGGCACTCCGCCGCGCGTGGACGGTGACCACCACGAGGATGCCGATCGCCGCGCCCACAAGCGTTTCCACACCGCGCTCGGTGACCAGCAGGAGCGGGTCCTCCGGGAACGCCAGCTGTGTCATGAGCAGGATGACCGGGGTGAAGGAGACCATGGCGAGCCCGTAATGCCGGGTCATGAACAGTTCGGTGGTGAATTGGAAAATGATCACCAGGACAGCCAGCACGGCGGCTTCCCGGCCGGGAAAGAACTGCAGCGGCGAGGCGGGACCAGGAAAAAGTACGACGGCGACAACCGCCAAGCCGAGGAAGGTGCCGACAATCCGGTGCAGTCCGCGATGGACGCTGCTGGGCAGATCCGCGCCGGCCAGGGGGACGGCGGCCGCGGCCATGGCCCAGTGCGGATGCCCGCTGCCGCTCAGAACCCCGATGGCTCCCGCGGCGCCGACAGCCAGCACGTAGCGTGCAGCGTGCACCACGGTCTTCTGCCGGCCCAGGGGCGCCGCAGCCCGGACGGCAGCCGGGTTCCAGGTCCGCAGCCTGATCCAGCCGCCGAAGCCGATCGCGACGGAGAACGCGGCGGACCCGGCGCAAATCAGTACGGCGGCGAGCATCGGAACGGTGGTGGGAATGGAGGCACAAGCGCCCAGGGCCAGGATGCCGAAGAACGGCCCGTTCGGCCGGAGCCGCAACCTGTCTGCTACCACGGAGCCGACTCCGGCGAGCAGTGCCTCGACGACCACCAGGCCCCATGAATGGATGTGGGCGACCGACAGCAAGACTCCGACGGTCACGCCGGACAGGAGGAACAAAGCTGCCTGTGTCTGGTGCTTGAGCCGAAGCTGGTGCGGTTCGTTCCTGCCGTACATGCCCGTCAGCGCCCCGAAAACGGCGTAGATGATCAGGTCCGGCCACCCCAGGAACAGCAGGACGAGCGACGGCACGGCCACGCTGACGGCGACGCGGAGTGCCGCCAGATGATCGTTGCTGGCCGGACCGAGGGAATGAAGCGTGCGGACGTGGTGCTTGACCAGCTTCACCCGCACATCCCCTCTTTGAACCAACTATCGGAAGTTAGCAGAGCGCACGGCGGGCCACTACCGGCTCGTCATACAAGGTCCCAAAGCGACATAAAGCGCCGTGCCAAGTGCCTACCAGATCCCCTGGACGTGCGATGCTCGCCCGGGTGTGCCTGGCCTACCCCCTAGACGTGCTGCGCGAAGACGTGGCGGCGTACCCACGCGTGCATGGCGATGGCGGCCGCAGCCGAGGCATTGATGGACCGGGTGGAGCCGAACTGCGCGATGGACAGCGTGGCATCGGCCACCTCGTGGACCTCCGGCGTCAGGCCGGGGCCTTCCTGGCCGAACACCAGCACGCAGTTTTCCGGCAGGTCGTAGGTTTCCAGCGGCACCGAGTCGGGGAAGTTGTCGATCCCGATCACCCGCAGCCCCTCCTCCTGCGCCCAGCTGACGAAGTCTTCCACCGTGGGGTGGTGGCGGACGTGCTGGTAGCGGTCGGTGACCATGGCACCCCGCCGGTTCCACCGCCGTCGTCCGATGATGTGCACTTCCTTGGCCAGGAAGGCGTTGGCGCAACGCACCACGGAGCCGATGTTCAGGTCGTGCTGCCAATTCTCAATCGCCACGTGGAAGTTGTGCCGGCGGGAATCCAGCTCCGCCACGATCGCCTCGTGCTTCCAGTAGCGGTACTCGTCCACCACATTGCGGGTGTCCCCGTGGGCCAGCAGCTCCGGATCCCAGTGGTCGCCTTCCGGCAGCGGACCTTCCCATGGGCCGACGCCGACCACCGGGGCAGCCGGGGCAGCCGGGGCAGCCGGTCCGGTCCCAACGGTCGCTGCGGCAGTATTCCCGGAGTCATTCCCGGTGTCATTCCCGGGGTCCGCCGTCGGCAAGGCCACGGTGAGCTGGTTGTTCGTCTCTTCCACCTCTCAAGGGTAGGTGACAGACTGAGGCCAGCCACAAAGCGAATACCGCCCGAGCATCAAGGAGTCCTGCACCTATGGCCAAAGCCGAGAGCCGAAAGCCCGCCGACATCGAATGCTGGCTTACGGATATGGACGGCGTGCTGGTGCACGAGAACTCGGCCATTCCGGGTGCCGCCGAGCTGATCCAGCGCTGGGTGGACACTTCGCGGCGCTTCCTCGTGCTGACCAACAACTCCATCTACACACCCCGGGATCTGGCGGCGCGGCTGCGCCAGTCCGGCCTGGAGGTACCCGAGGAGAACATCTGGACCTCCGCCTTGGCCACCGCAGAGTTCGTCAAGGACCAGATGCCCGGCGCGCGCGTCTATGTCATCGGCGAGGCAGGATTAACGACGGCGCTGCACGCCGCGGGCTTCATCCTCACCGACCAGGACCCCGACTACGTGTTGCTTGGCGAGACCCGGACCTACTCGTTCGAGGCCATCACCAGGGCTATCCGGTTGATCGGCGAAGGGGCACGGTTCATCGCCACGAACCCGGACGCTACCGGTCCGTCGAGGGACGGCGTACTGCCGGCAACCGGCGCCGTCGCGGCCCTCATCAGCAAGGCCACTGGCCGCGCGCCGTACGTGGTGGGCAAGCCGAACCCGATGATGTTCCGCTCCGCGATGAACCAGATCGAGGCCCACTCGGAGACCACCGCCATGATTGGGGACCGGATGGATACGGACATCATCGCCGGCATGGAGGCGGGCCTGCACACGGTGCTGGTTTATACAGGCATTACCCGGCCCGAGGACGTCTCCGCGTTCCCGTTCCGGCCCAACCAGACGCTCAAGTCCGTGGCGGACCTGCTCCCCCAGCTTTAGGAACTCAGAAGAGCATCCGCCGCCCGCCGCCGGTTGGCAGCGGGAAGTGCTCTTCCTCCACCTGCAGGATCAGCGGCTGGTAAACACCGGGGTTCCACTGTGGCGAGGCGTGCGCCGGCACTGCGCCTGTGGTCACCAGGTCGGCGGTAAGCATGCACGAAGCGTAGTTCACGCTCCAGCTGCGGCGGGCGGTGTTGTAGTCCACGGTGCCGTCGTTCGGGTTCCCCATCCAGGAAATCATGGTGTCCCCGATGCTTTTCTGGAAGCGCTTGGCATCGAAGTGGTAGATGTACGAGGACTGGGACTGGACCAGCGTGCTGGAGACGGCCAGCGGGGAGAGTTGTTCCAAGGTCTGGTCCATGATCTGGCGCCAGCTGCGCTCGTCCTTGTGCACAATCCGCTCGCCCAGTTCGTACGTGCCGCGCAGGTAGCTTGGCACGCGGTAGCCCGCCTCGTAGAAGAACACCACGCTCTCGAACATGGCGCGGTCCAGCACATCGAACCGGCTGTAGGGGGTGCAATCCATCATGATCAGTTCAACCGGGATGCCCTTGGCCAGCATGCGTGCCGTCATCTCCACCGCCACCATGCCGCCAAAGCTGTGGCCGTAGAAGTAGAGCTTCTCCAGCCCGCGCTCTGCGACGTGCCGTTCCAGCACCTCGGCCATGTGCTGCAGATCCAGTCCCCGGTTGGAGTAGCCGGCCATCGCCATCTGTCCGCGCTGGGTCAGGGCCGGGCGCAGCGAGTTCAGGATGAACAGGCCCTCTTCCCAGCTTGTCTTGTACCCGGGGAACAGCACCCAGCTGGTCTTCGGGAAGCGCGTTTCGGCGTATTCGTCCGGGAGCGTGAGGATCTGCGGCAGTTCGCGCTGCTCCTGAATGGCCCGCGTGACCGTCAGGTCGGCCGCGGTGGCCAGGCCGAAGGCGGCACTGACCAGGAAGGACCGCCGGGAGACACGGTGCATTCCGGCGGCCAGTCTCAGCTGGTGGGCGTGCTCGCTGTCATGAATGTTCATCGTGCCGCCGGCCCGGCTCGTTGGCCGGGCCTCCCGGGCCTAGTCCAGGCCCAGCTCGTCCTTGCCGAAGACGAACAAGTAGGGAACGCCGGCTTCCTTTTCGATCCGCTCCTTGGCGCCGGTGTCCCGGTCCACGATGACGGCAACGGCCCTGACATCGCCGTCGGCCTTGCGCACGCCTTCCACCGCGGTCAGCGCGGAACCGCCCGTAGTCGAGGTGTCTTCCAGCACGACGACGCTGCGGCCGGAAACTCCCGGCCCTTCAACCTGGCGGCCCATGCCGTAGGACTTCTGTGCCTTGCGGACCACAAACGCGTCGACGGCGCGGCCTGCGTCACCCGCGGCGTGCATGACAGCGGTACCGACCGGATCGGCACCCATGGTCAGTCCGCCTGCGGTTTCGAACTCGATGCCGGCTTCATCCAGCATGGCGAGCATGACCTTGCCGACGAGCCGGGAGGCTTCGTGGTGCAGAGTGACCCGGCGCAGATCAATGTAATAGTCCGCCTCGGCGCCGCTGGAGAGGGTGACCTTCCCACGGACGACGGCGAGTTCTTTGATCAGTTCGAGCAGGCGGGCGCGGTCCGCGGAAGTCTGGGTCATGGGCACCAGTGTAGTAGGCGGGGGTCCGGCGACGGATTCGCGAGACGTGGGTCACTGCGCCCGGCGTTCGAGCCCATGTTTCGTTTCCCCCTCCGCGGGATTCCGCGGTTTTCGGCAACAAAACATGGACCGAAACGCCTAAACATGGGCTCGAAGCGGCAACCAGGCCCCCAGAAGCCGTGCGGCGGCCACGCCCACGCGACCGCCGGCGGATGCCTCAGCGCGCGGCGGCTTCGATGGCCTCCGGCGAAAGCACGTGGCTGATCGCCAGCGACGCGGCCCCCACCACTCCGGCCCGCTGGCCGGCGACGGAGGGCGCGATCCGCAGGTGCTCGGTGGCCAGCGGCAGCGAGCGCCGGTAGACCACCTCGCGGATGCCCGCCAGCAGGTGCTCACCGGCCTGGGCCAGACTGCCGCCGATCACGATCACGGACGGGTTAATTAGGTTCACGCAGGTCGCCAGGACGTCGCCGATGTCCCGCCCGGCCTGCCGCACCACCTGGATCGCCTGCAGGTCCCCGGCCCGGACCAGGTCGATCACGTCCTGGCTCGTCGACGCCGTCCGGCCTTCCCGGGACAGCACCGCGGCGAGCGCGGGGCCGCCGGCGAGCGCTTCGAGGCAGCCGGTATTCCCGCAGCGACACTGCACATCTTCGCCCCGCGGCACCCTGACGTG
Organism: Arthrobacter crystallopoietes; assembly: GCF_017603825.1. Classification (NCBI taxonomy): domain Bacteria; kingdom Bacillati; phylum Actinomycetota; class Actinomycetes; order Micrococcales; family Micrococcaceae; genus Crystallibacter; species Crystallibacter crystallopoietes. Next base: position 1,101,359 of record NZ_CP072014.1, on the reverse strand, counting down.
CCCCAGGTCCCCGGCCGTGCCCTGCGCGCCGCGCTGCAGCTGTCCGTTCGAGATGATCCCGGCGCCGATGCCCGTTGCCACTTTGATGAACATCAACTCCGGCACCTCGGCCCAGGCGGTGGCCTGCTCGCCGAGCGCCATGATGTTCACGTCGTTGTCCACCAGCACGGGCACGGCGAAATGCCGCTGCACCAGCCCCGGCACATCCACTCGGTCCCAGCCGGGCATGATCGGCGGATTGATGGGCCGGCCGGTATCGTGCTCCACCGGTCCGGGCAGACCGATGCCGATCGCGCCCAATTCCCGCGCCTCGCGTCCGGCTGCGTTAAGCAAGCGGCCCACCGCCGCGGCAAGCCACCCCAGCACCTCCTCCGGCCCGGCGGCGATGTTCAGGGCGGCCCGCTCTTCAGCCAAGACTGTGCCGGCCAGATCAGTGAGGATGACCAGCGCGTGCGTGGCTCCGAGGTCCGCCCCGACCACCACCCGCGCTCCGGAATTCAAGGCAAACAACGACGGCGGCCTGCCGCCGGTGGAGACCGCCCCGCCGTATGGAGCAATAAAGCCAAGCTTCATCAGGGTGTCCACCCGCAAGGCCACGGTGGATCTGGCCAATCCGGTCAGCTGCGCCAGCTCGGCCCGGGTCCGCGGCTGCCCGTCACGCAGCAACTGGAAAACGTCGCTGGCGCCGGGAGCCGGAACGGCTGCGTTTCGCGGCGGAGAAGCCACCTGGGAGTTCGACACACTTTCAGTAAAGCATGCAGTACTTGCGTTCGTCTCTACTCGACTAATAAATGTTTTGCACGCAACTTTTGCCAAACTATCGACAGAAGTATGTGAGCCATGCCACTCTTGGAGCGTGGGTGAAATCATCAGCAAACATGCCGGTCCCGGCGCCCTGTCTTCACCGGCAGGAACCGGTTCCAGGCCGGAAGCCGGCCCTGTTCTGGAAGTCCGCGGACTGACCAAGAGCTTCTTCGGCATTCCCGTGCTCGAGGACGCAGCACTGAAACTCCATGCCGGCGAGGTACACGGGCTCGTCGGCGAAAATGGAGCCGGCAAGTCCACCCTGATGAAAGTCCTCGCAGGCGTCTACCAGCGCGACGCCGGCACCATCCTGCTGGACGGCAAAGAGGTCCACTTCAGCCACCCCACCCAAGCCCACGAGGCAGGCCTCTCCACGGTCTTCCAGGAGTTCAACCTGCTGCCGGACCGCACCGTGGCCGAAAATATCTACCTCGGCCGGGAACCGCGCAAGGGTCTGCTGGTCAACAAGGCCAGAATGAACGCCACCACCGCCGAGCTGCTCGAATCCCTGGGCATCACCAGCATCCGGCCGACGACGGCGGTGCGTTCCCTTTCCGTAGCCGAGCAGCAGATCGTGGAAATCGCCAAGGCCATCAGCTACGACGCGCGCATCATCTCCATGGACGAGCCGACCGCTGCCCTGGCCGGACCCGAGGTGGAACTGCTCTACCAGATCGTGCGCCGGCTACAGGAACGCGGCACGGCCATCCTCTACGTCTCCCACCGGCTGCGCGAGATCTTCGATCTGTGCGACACCATCACGGTGCTCAAGGACGGGCGCATTGTCGATACCCGTCCCGCCGCGGAGCTCGACGACGCCTCCCTTGTCCGCCTCATGGTGGGACGCCCGATTTCCGCCTACTTCCCGGACAAACTCCCGCGCGACGAGGCCGCCGAGCCACAGACCGAGACCCCGCTGCTGGAACTGGACAACGCCGGCAACCACCAGCTGGACGGCATCAGCCTGAGCATCGCGCCCGGCGAGATCGTCGGCGTCGCCGGGCTGCAGGGCTCGGGCCGGACCGAGCTGGTCCAGGGTATCTTCGGCGCCGCCCCGTTCACCCGGGGCACCATGCGCCTGGACGGCACGGAACTGCTGCCCAAGTCGCCCCGGCAGGCCATCCGGGCCCGGATCGCGCTGATCACCGAGGACCGCAAGGCAGAGGGCCTGAGCCTGAACCAGTCCATCCTGGACAATGCACTGGGCGTCATCCGCTCGGTCTTCCCGCGCAGCACCAGCGCGGTCAAACAGGACATTCCCGGTGTGTTCTCCGCGCTGGAAGTCATCGCCCGGGACCTGGACCAGGAGGTGCAGTACCTCTCCGGCGGCAACCAGCAGAAGGTCGTGCTGGCCAAGTGGCTCGCCATCAGCCCCCGCGTAGTCCTGCTGGACGAACCCACCCGCGGCATCGACGTCGGCGCCAAAATCGCGGTCTACCGGCTGATGCGGCAGCTCGCGGCCGAGGACAAGGCCGTCCTGATGGTCTCCAGCGAACTGCCCGAGGTCATCGGCATGTCGGACCGCATCATCGTCATGCGGGACGGCCGTATCGCCGGGGAACTGCCCGCCGGCGCCACCGAAGAGCAGATCCTCCAGCTCGGGACGGGCGCGAGGCCGGCAGCCAACAGCACAAATAACGACGACGGCGTCGGCGCGGCCGGAAGCATCCAGCCCGCAGAGAGCAACGGAACCGGGGAGAGCGCATGAACAAGGCCAGTGGCGGCGGCAGCATTTTCAGCCGGTTGTCCTCCACGCACATTGTCTACTTGGTCGCCCTGCTGACCCTCGCCGTCGGATCCGTCCTGGTGGCCACCGCCGGACGCAGCTTCTTCAGCCCGGGCAATATCTCCAGTATCCTCACCGGCACCAGCGTGCTGGGCTTCATTGCGATCGGGCAGACCCTGGTCATCCTGGTCGGCAGCCTGGACCTGTCCGTCCCCTATGTCACCAGCCTGGCGAGCCTGATCGCCGCGGGAGTCATGGCGAACAACAGCGCCAACGTGCTCGCCGGCGTGCTGCTGGCGCTGGGCGTTTCGGCCCTGATCGGCCTGTTCAACGGACTCATCGTGTCCGGCCTGAAGGTCCACGGCTTCATCGCCACCCTCGGCATGGGCCTGATTATCAGCGGCTACCTGGCCACGAACTTCAAGGGCAGCTTCGGCCAGACGCCGTTTTCGTTCCGGCTGGTCGGCGCCACGGGATTGGGCCCGGTGCCGATCTCCACGCTGATCATGCTGGCCTGCGCGGGGCTGGCCATGCTGCTGCTCCACCGCACCCGGGTAGGCCACCAGATCTACGCCGTCGGCGGCAACCCCAGCGTCGCGAGGATGTCCGGCATCCGCATCCAGACGCCGGTCATCACCGCCCACGTCATCTGCTCGCTCATGGCCGGTATGGCGGGGCTGCTGCTGGCCAGCAGGCTCGGCGTCGGCAGCCCCACGGTGGGCTCCCAAGGCGGTTACGATCTGCTGTCCATCGCCGCGGTGGTACTCGGCGGCACCCTGCTGGCCGGCGGCAAGGGCAGCATCACCGGCACCCTTGGCGGCGTCCTGATCTTCGCCATGATGGACAACATCATGTCGGTCATGCAGGTCAATCCGTTCCTCAAGGACGTGGTCCGCGGGATCGTGATCGTGGTGGCCGTGGCGGTCTATGCGCGGCGCAGGATTGTGAACCGGCCGCCGCGCTTCGGGCACGACGGACACAGCCGGCAGGAAATGCCCGGCACGGAGGAAATCCAGGAGGTGCGGGCATGAGCCGGACCCTGGCCCCCAGCGACCGCAGCGCGGTGCTGCAGCAGAACCGGGCCGGCCGCGGCGAACGCTTCCTGCGAGCGCTGCGCACCCCGGGCGGCGCCGTTTTCGTCCTGCTGGTCGCGCTGCTGGCAGCCATCATCGCGGTCAACCCGTCCTTCGGGGAACCCGATTCCTTCATCCGCTTCATCGGCCGCACCGCGCCCATTGCCATCGCCGCCATCGGGCAGTACTTCGTCATCGTTTCCGGCGAGTTCGATCTGTCCATGGGCTCCGTGGTCACCATGCAGGTGATCACCGCCGGCAACCTCATTGGCGACGACGACGCCAAAGTCATCCCGGTCCTGCTGCTCATGTTCGTGCTCGGGGCCTTCATCGGGCTGGTCAACGGCCTGGTCACCACGCTGCTGCGGGTGCCGAGCTTCATTGTCACGCTGGGCATGATGCTGGCATTGCTGGGGCTGGTGCTGTTCTGGACCGGCGGCGCCGCGCAGGGCAATCCGGCAGACAGCTTCCGGCAGATCGGCCGCGGCGGTATCGAGGGCGTGCCGGTGCTGGAGGTCATCCCGTATCCGGTGATCATTCTGGCCGCGGTGGCCGCACTGGCCTTCTGGCTGATGAGACGTCCCTACGGGCGCACGCTGATCGCGGCCGGCGACAACCCGACGGCGGCGGCGTTGACGGGAGCCCCGGTGTGGTGGATCAAGACCCGCGCCTTCATGCTCTCCTCGCTGGCGGCCACCGTTGCGGGCATCCTGCTGGTCGGCTATGCCGGTGTCCACCCGTCCGTAGGGCGGGGTTATGAGTTCACGGCGATCACCGCCGTCGTACTTGGTGGTGTTGTCCTCGGCGGGGGACGCGGCTGGGTACTTTCCGCCGCGGCCGGTGCGTTTGCGCTGGAGTCGCTGTTCACGCTGCTGAATTTCGTGGGCGTGCAGTCGACCTGGCGGGACAGCGTGCAGGGCGCCATCATCATCGTCGCCGTGGCCGCCGCCGCCAAGACCTGGCAGCGCAAACGCAAGGGCACGGCAGCGCCCGCCCACGAAGCGCCGCCGCCGCAGAAGCCGAACAATCCGAACATCACAACGGCACCACCGCCCGCTGAGGGCACCGAACAGGGAGGAAACAGATACTGATGCGCAATCAAAGTATCCGTACCGCGGTAACGCTCGCAGCGGCAACATCGTTGCTGGCGCTGACCGCCTGCACCACCGATCCATCCGTGACCGAGGACCCGGGCGGCAGTGCGGCAGCGTCGCCGGAAGCCACCGAACAGGAGTGGTTCGACCAGGCGCTCTACGACGAACAGTTCGAACAGCGTACAGCGGAATTCGAGGGGGATCCGGAGCAGCCGTACCTGCAGTACATCGCCGGCGAGATGAAGGACACCTCGGACCTCGCGGTGGAGGGCGAGCAGAAGGTCTGCTTCGCCAACGCCTCCATTTCCAACCCATGGCGGCAGACCGGCTGGATCACCATGAACCAGCAGCTCAAGGTGCTGCAGGACTCCGGCGTGATCTCCGAGATGGAAACCCGCGACGCGAAGGACAACGACAACACGCAGATCGCCGACATCGACTACTTCATCAACGAGGGCAACTGCGACGCGTTCATCATCTCGCCCAACTCCACCGCGGCACTGACGCCGGCCGTGGAGCGTGCCTGCGACACGGGCAAGCCCGTGGTGGTCTTCGACCGCGGGGTGGAAACGGACTGCGCCACCACCTTCATCCATCCGATCGGCGGCTTCGCCTGGGGCATCGACACCGCGACATTCCTCTCCGAGCGACTGCAGGAAGGCGACAAGGTAGTAGCCCTGCGCATCCTGCCCGGCGTGGACGTGCTGGAACACCGCTGGGCCGCCGCGGAGAAGATCTTCACCGAGAACGGAATCGAGGCCACGGACTACTTCACCGGCGCCGACCCGACCGAAATCAAGAAGATCATCTCCGACGAACTGGCCACCGGGGACGTCCAGGGCGTTTGGATGGACGCCGGCGATGGCGCAGTGGCCGCGATCGAAGCCTTCGAGGACGCGGGCAAGGACCTGCCGGTGATGACCGGCGAGGACGAGATGAGCTTCCTGCGCAAGTGGAAGGAAACGGGCATCGACGCGCTGGCGCCGGTCTACTCCAACTTCCAGTGGCGCACCCCGCTGCTGGCGTTGGAGAAGATCTTCAAGGGCGAGGAAGTCCCGGCCGAATGGGTGCTGCCGCAGGAGCCCATCCCCGCGGATGAACTCGACCGGTGGCTGGAGCTCAACGAGGGCATGCCGGACGGCCACTACGCCAAGTTCGGCGGCGAGGACCTGCCCGGTTACCCGGAGGTCTGGCAGGAACGCCAGATGCCCTGACCGTTCCCGGACAGGCACAAAACCAGCACCATCCAGAACAGCAAAGGAGGCAGGACATGGCTACCCGGCTCATCGGAGTGAACACATGGGTGTGGGACTCCCCGCTGACCGACGCCAACCTGCCTCCTTTGCTGGAGAAGATCGCTGCGCTGGGCTTCGACGCGGTGGAACTGCCGCTGGAAAACGCGGGCGACTTCACCGCGGCAACCACCCGCGAGGCACTGGCGGCGACGGGACTCAAGCCCTTCATCGTGGGGGCGATGGCGCCGGGACGGGATCTTGTCGCGGCCGACGCCGCAACCGTTTCCGCCACCCAGGACTACCTCGCCGCCTGCATCAGGATGGCGCACGACGTCGGTGCGCCGGCTGTGTGCGGACCGTTCTACTCGGCCACGGGGAGAGTTTGGCGGCTGAGCGAGGCCGGACGGGCTGAGGCGTACCGCGAACTGCGCCGCAATCTGGCGCCGCTCGCCGCCCAGGCGGCGGAGGCCGGCGTCGTTCTTGGGATTGAACCGCTGAACCGGTACGAGACCTCGCTGGTCAATACCGTGGAGCAGGCGCTCGTCGCGCTGGAGCCGCTGCTGGGCCACGGCGTGGGGCTGGCGCTGGACAGCTACCACCTGAACATTGAGGAACGCTCCAACGCCGCAGCCATCCGCGCGGCCGGCCGGCACCTGGTGCACCTGCAGGTCTGCGGCAATGACCGCGGGGCGCCGGGCGGGGACCAGACCAACTGGCCGGAACTGGTGAAAGCGCTGGACGACGTCGGCTACACCGGCCCGCTGAACATCGAGAGTTTTACCGCGGACAACGCCGCCATCGCCACCGCCGCGTCCATCTGGCGGCCGCTGGCGCCCAGCCAAGACCGGCTGGCCGCGGATGGACTGGCCTTTCTGCGCGGGCTGTGACGCGCACGTGAGAAGAGGAAAAAGATGACCACAACCGTTCCGGATCCCGCTCCGGCGCGCTCCCCTGCCGCGGCCACCCCTGCGGCTCCGTTGGGGGTAGCCGTACTGGGGTATTCGTTCATGGGCAAGGCGCACTCCAACGCCTGGCGCAATGTGGGCGCGTTCTACGACACTCCCCCGGTGGCCCGGCAGGTGCTGGTGGGGCGGGACCAGGACCAGCTGAGTGCCGCCGCGCAACGCTACGGCTGGGCGGAAACGGCCACCGACTGGCGCGCGGTGCTGGCGCGGGACGACGTGCAGATTGTGGACATCTGCACGCCGGGTCATCTGCACGCGGAGCAGGCCATCGCCGCGTTGGAAGCGGGCAAGCATGTGCTGGTGGAAAAGCCGCTGGCCAACTCCGTGGCCGAGGCCGAAAAAATGGCCGCCGCCGCCCGGGAGGCATCCACCCGGGGCGTCATCGCGATGACCGGCTTCACCTACCGGCGGATTCCGGCCCTGGTGCTGGCGCGGCAGCTGATCGCGGACGGAAAGCTGGGGCAGGTCCGGCAGGTGCGCTTATCCTACCTGCAGGACTGGCTCGCGGACGAGGCCGCGCCCATGACCTGGCGGCTGCGGAAGGAAACGGCCGGTTCCGGCGCCATCGGGGATCTCGCCTCGCATGCGGTGGACCAGGTCCAGTTCCTGCTCGGCGAGCACGTGGCCAGCGTCTCCGCCACCATCAACACGTTTGTTCCGCAGCGCACCGGCCCCGCCGGTCCCGAGCCGGTGACGGTTGACGACGCCGCCTGGGCCACGCTGCGGATGCCCTCCGGCGCGGTGGCGAGCGTGGAGGTCAGCAGGTTCGCCACTGGTCGGCGCAACGCGCTGCAGATCGAGGTCTACGGCTCGGGCGGGCACCTGCGCTTCGACCTCGAGAACCTGAACGAACTGCATTATTACGACGCCGGGGCGCCGGCAGCGCTGCAGGGTTCAGCACGGATTCTGGTCACCGACGCGGAGCACCCCTATCTGGAGGCCTGGTGGCCGCCCGGACACACCCTCGGCTGGGACCACGCCTTCACTTCGCAGGCGGCGGACTTCCTGACCGCCATCCGGACCGGCACCCCGCCCGCGGCATCCTTCGAGGACGGCCTGGCCGTGCAGCGGGTGCTCGACGCGATGGAACGCAGCGCCGCCCAGGCGAGCACCGCCGTCGTTATGTGATCCTTGAGTCCAGACAGAAAGCGAGCAGCCATGGCACGCAACTACACGCTCTTCACCGGCCAGTGGGCGGACCTGCCCTTCGAAAAGGTGGCCGAACTGGCCGCCGGTTGGGGATACGACGGCCTGGAGATCGCGGTGTCCGGGGACCATCTGGACGCGTGGCGCTGGGACGATGACGCCTACATCCAGGACCGGCTGGACATCCTGGCGCGCAACGGGCTAAAGGTCTGGGCCATCTCCAACCATCTGAAGGGGCAGGCGGTGTGCGATGACCCGATCGACTTCCGGCACCGGGACATCGTTGGCCCGCGGGTGTGGGGTGACGGCGATCCGCAGGGCGTCCGCGAGCGCGCCGCGGAGGAAATGAAGCTCACCGCACGGCTGGCACAGCGGCTCGGGGTCAAGACCGTGGTGGGGTTCACCGGCTCGTCCATCTGGCAGTACGTGGCGATGTTCCCGCCGGTGTCCGCCGAGGTGATCGACGCCGGTTACCGGGACTTCGCGGACCGCTGGAATCCGATTCTGGATGTGTTCGACGAGTGCGGGGTCAGGTTCGCGCACGAGATCCACCCGTCCGAAATCGCGTACGACTACTGGTCCACGGTGCGCGCCTTGGAGGCGATCGGCCACCGGGAGGCCTTCGGGATCAACTGGGACCCCAGCCACATGATGTGGCAGGACATCGACCCGGTGTCGCTGATCTGGGACTTCAAGGACCGGATCTACCATGTGGACTGCAAGGACACGAAGCTGCGGATCACCGGCCGCAACACCCGGCTGGGCTCGCACCTGCCCTGGGGCGATCCGCGCCGCGGCTGGGACTTCGTCTCGGCTGGGCGCGGCGATGTCCCGTGGGAAGCGAGCTTCCGGGCGCTGAACGCCATCGGCTACGACGGGCCGATCAGCGTGGAATGGGAGGACGCCGGGATGGACCGGCTGCGCGGCGCGCCGGAAGCGCTGGCGTTCCTGAAGCAGTTCGACTTCACCCGGCCCGAGGCTTCCTTCGACTCCGCCTTCAAACAGTAGCGTGCACCGGTTCAATGTCGGCGCGGGCAACACGCCGGAAACAGAGTGCAGGTAGGCTGGCTTCCATGCGTGAACTCCAGGCGAAAATCATTGCAGAAATGGGCGTGCGGCCCTCCATTGATCCCGAGGAAGAAGCCCGTCGGCGGGTCACCTTCCTGAAGGACTATCTGAAGGCCAGCCGCACCAAGGGCTTTATCCTGGGCATCAGCGGCGGGCTGGACTCCACCGTGGCCGGAAAGCTGGCCCAGCTGGCCGTCGACGAGCTCGAAGCCGAAGGCGTGGAGGCCAACTTCGTAGCGGTCCGCCTGCCCTACAAAGTGCAGCATGACGAGGAAGACGCCCTGGCGGCGCTGAAGTTCATCGACCCGAAGACGTCGTGGACCTTCAACGTGGCTGCGGCGGTGGACGGTTTCGAAACCGAATTCACCACCACCACCGGTGAAAAGATCACCGACTTCAACAAGGGCAACATCAAGGCCCGGACCCGGATGATCGCCCAGTACGCCCTGGCCGGCCAGCACAACTACCTGGTCATCGGCACCGACCATGGCGCCGAATCAGTCACCGGCTTTTTCACCAAATTCGGTGACGGCGGCGCGGATATCCTGCCGCTGTTCGGACTGAACAAGCGCCAGAACCGCCAGCTCCTTGAACACCTCGGCGCCGAGGAACGGCTGTACAAGAAGGCACCGACGGCGGACCTGCTTGATGACCAGCCCGGCCGCACGGATGAGGACGAACTCGGCCTCTCCTACGACCACATTGACGACTACCTCGAGGGCCGCGATGTGCCGGAAGAAGTCGCCGAGGCGATCGAGCACCGGTATCTGATCACCCGGCACAAACGCACGGTTCCGGTGACCATCGCGGACGACTGGTGGCGGAACTAAACTCCGAGCTGGCCGGCTACCGCACCCTGCCGGTCGATTTTTTCGACCCCGTCGGTCCCGGCACCCGATGAACAACCCGGCTGCCAGTTCGGTAACGTAGTCAGCGTGAAGATTGCTACGTGGAATGTTAACTCGATCCGTGCCCGCGCCGACCGTATCGAGGCATGGTTGCTGCGCTCCGACGTGGATGTGGTGGCCATCCAGGAAACCAAAGCCACCGATGAGAACTTTCCGTGGGAGCTGTTCGAAAATAACGGCTACGAGGTGGCCCACTTCGGGCTGAACCAGTGGAACGGCGTCGCCATCGCCTCCCGGGTGGGGCTCGATGACGTGGAGCGCACCTTTATGGACCAGCCGCACTTCGGCAAGACCGATGATGCCGTCCATGCCGAAGCCCGTGCCATCGCGGCCACCTGCGCTGGGGTCCGGATCTGGAGCCTTTATGTACCGAACGGCCGGGCGCGCAATGACCCGCACATGGCATACAAACTGCAATGGCTCGACGTGCTCAAGAAACACGCCGCGGACTGGCTGCAGGCTGACCCGCAGGCACAGATCGCCCTGACCGGGGACTGGAACATCGCCCCGCGGGACGAGGACGTGTGGGACATCGAAAAGTTCCAGCGCGAAGAACTGACCCACGTCAGCGAACCCGAGCGCGCCGCCTTCCGCGCCTTCGAGGAAGCCGGCTATATCGACGTCGTCCGCCCGATCCACCCGGGTCCGGGCACCTATACGTACTGGGACTACACCCAGCTGCGCTTCCCGAAGAAGGAAGGCATGCGGATCGACTTCGTGCTGGCCTCGCCGGCGCTGGCCTCGCGCGTAACCGACGCGATCATCGACCGCGAGGAACGCAAGGGCAAGGGCGCCTCCGACCACGCGCCCGTGATTGTGGAACTGGACTAATGATGACCAGCTTCCCGTACGTTTCCTACCTTCGGGTCTTCGAGCCCCTGGATGCCTTCTCCGATGATGAGCAGCTGCTCATCATGGAACAGCGCAGCCGGGACCGCCGGATCACCGAGGAGCTGGACCGCGGGGAGTCGCTGCGCCGCATCACCCGGACGGTCTCCGACCCGTTCCCGCACGACAGCGAGGATCTGGTGCGCGTGCTGCACTACCCGTCGCCGGAGGGCCTGACCACGCCGTACTACTGCCCCAACCAGCTGGCCGTGCGCAGCACGTTGGCGGCGGAGTCTATTTCGCACAGCCTGCACAACCCGCTGCTGGGCTTGCTGCTGCCGGAAGCGGCGCGGGATGCCCAGCAGCAACGGCTGGATCCGGACACCTTCGCGGATTCACTGGCCAAGCTGCACACCAGAAGTTCCACCTGGGGCATCCCGTTCGGCTGGTTTGTCCTCTTCCGCGAAGACGACCACGCCGAAGTGATCGAGGGCCGCCACGGCGTGGAAACCGTGCGGCTGAGCGCGCCGCTCATGCAGTGCATCGACCGCGCCCGGTATGCCGCGGCCAGCCTCGCGGTGGCGGCGCCGGGACTTGACCTGCTCGACGAACTCACCGAAATCACGGAGTGGATGGAAACGTTCACACTGACGGGCATGCTGGAACTGGACTACGGCCGCGTGGCGGACATGGTCTACCCGGACGATTCGCCCTCCGATGTCCAGGCCGGCATCGAATCGCTCGCTGAGGGCGATATGACCGGGGCCGCTGCCGCTTACCGGCGCCTGGCCACCCGTTGGATCAAGATCCGGCAGCTGGCGCGCGCCTCCTGAGCCTTCCGGGCCGTCAGACCTCGGCGGCCTTGCCTTCCAGAACCGCTCGTTCACGGTCATTCCTGGCCAAAGCCGCGGCCACGGTAAACTCCGCGCGGGCCTCCTCCCGCCGGCTGAGACGGGCCAGCAGTTCGCCGCGGACGCTGGGCAGCAGGTGCGATCCGCGCAGCGCGCCGTCGGAGCTGAGCCGGTCCACAATGGCGAGCGCCGTTGCCGGCCCGGTAGCCATCGATACGGCGACGGCGCGGTTGAGTTCCACCACGGGACTTGGCGCGATCCGGCCGAGCGCCTCGTACAGCAGCACGATGGCCGGCCAATCTGTGTCATCGACGCTCGCTGCAAGGGCGTGGCACTGGGCTATCGCGGCCTGCAGGGCATAACTGTTCCTTCCCCGGCCCATTGCATCGGCCCGTGCCAAGGCGGTTTCGCCCCGCCTGATCTGGGCCCGGTCCCACCGGCTCCGGTCCTGGTCTGCCAGCAGGACCGGGGTCCCGTCCGGCCGGGTGCGGGCGGCGAAACGGGAGGCCTGGAACTCCATGAGCGCCACGAGAGCATGGGCCTCGGGCTCACGCGGCACCAGCCCTGCGAGGATGCGGCCGATCCGCAGTGCCTCGTTGGCGAGGTCCGGCCGGAGCCAGCGGTCGCCCGACGTCGCTGCATACCCCTCGGTAAACATGAGGTACACGACGCCGAGGACCGCGCCGAGCCGTTGGCCCCACTCGTTCGGCTCCGGGACCTCGAAGGGAACCCGGGCGGCCGCGAGGGTCTTCTTGGCGCGCACGATCCGCTGCTGGATAGTGACGACGGGCACCAGGAACAGCCGCGCGATCTCCTCCGTGGTCAGGCTCCCGACAATCCGCAGCGTCAGGGCCACCTGCGCCTCGCGCGGGAGGACGGGGTGGCAGGCGGTGAATACCAGCCGCAGCACGTCGTCGTCCAGCGGTTCCCAGGCCACCGCGTCCTCGTCCTGCAGCCCGCGGGCTATCTCGCGGTAGCGCTCGTCGAGCCGGGCGGCCCGGCGCCACCCGTCGATGGCCTTGCGTTTGGCCACTGTGGTGAGCCAGGCGCCGGGATTGCGCGGAATGCCGGATTCGGGCCACTGGGCCAGGGCATCGGTCACAGCCTCCTGGGCCAGGTCCTCCGCGAGCCCGACATCCCCGGTCGCCCGCGCCAGGACCGCCACGATCCGAGCGCCTTCGATCCGCCACAGCGCATCAATCCGGCGCTGGACCTTGTCCGCTTCCTCCGCACCAGGCATGACGGGCTCCCGCCGCGCGGCTTGTCCTAGCCGATCTCGCTGTTCAGGTCCGCTTCCTGCTTGCGCCATTCGGATTCCTTCTGGATGTATTCGTTTTCGGCAAAATCGGCGAAATCTGCCTCCTCGGTGATCCGGCGGACTTCGAGCTTGGAACCGGGACCAAGCGGGCAGCGGCTCGCCCACTCGACGGCCTCTTCCTTGGACGAGACCTGGATGATCCAGAACCCGTTGAACAGCTCATGGGTCTCTCCGTAGGGGCCGTCCGTGACGACCGGCGGTTCACCCGAGAAGTCGACAACGAAGTTCGCGTCCTCGGACACGTCGGCCAGACCGTCCCCGCCCAGCATGACTCCGGCCTTGATGAGCGATTCGTTGTAGGCGCCCATCTTATTGATCATCTCCTCGAAGGGGATCTCCTTCGAGGCCGCAAGAGTTTCGGCGGTGCTGCGCATGATGAACATGTATTTCATGGTTCTCTCCCTATCTGGATGAAGGCGCCGTGCGCGTCCTTCTACTATTGCGTCGAACCGGGCACGTGGGAATCGACACGGCGCCGAAAATTTCTTTGACGTCTTTACGTCGCCGTCTCTTCGGCCACGCCGGACAATGATTACGACGACGGCGGCGGTGCGGTGGAGCGGCGGATGATCAGCTCATGCGGCTGGTAGGGCGGCGTGTCCAGCCGCGGCGCCCCCCGTAGTTCGCCGAGCAGCAGCTCCGCCGCGTAGCTGCCCTGGCTTTCGGGGCTTTGGCGCAGCGTCGTCAGGCCCATCGGCTCGGCAAACTCATGGTCGTCGATACCGATGACGGACAGTTCCTCGGGGACACGGATGCCCCGCTCCTGCGCAGCCAGCAGCACACCGAAGGCCATCTCATCCGAGGATGCGAAGACTGCTGTGGGGCGCTCCGCCGGCTGGTCAAAGAGCCGGGCGGCAGCCAGCTTGGACTCCCGGACCCTGAATTTTCCGGTGATCAGCCACTGAGGCCTGGCCTCCAGCCCGTGGCGTTCCAGCGCTGCCCGGTAGGCTTCTTCACGCTGCTTCGGGACGGCGAACTCGATCCCGTACTCACCGCCTCCGCGCACATGGCCGATCCGGGTGTGGCCCAGGCTGATCAGGTACTCCATGGCATCCGTGGCCGCGCCGCGGTCGTCGATGCTGACGTTACGCAGCCCGTCCACGTAGCCGCCGATGGTGACATTGGGATAGTCCAGCTGCTGCAGCGCCGCCAGCTCTTCAGGGGTGAGCTCCATGCACATGACCAGCAAGGCGTCGATCCGCTTGCGCAGCATGGTGCGGTGGAAAACTCGGTCCCGGTTCAGGCCGGTGCCGCCGAGGCTGAAGACCACCATGTCATAGCCGGCGGCCCGCAGCGCCCGGTCAACACCCTCCAACGCGGAGGAAAAATACCAGCGGTCGATCAGCGGAAGCAGCACACCCATGGCCATGGTCCGTCCGGAGGCTAGATGCGCGGCCGAAGACGAGGCCACGTAGCCCAGCTCCTCCGCCTTCGCCAGCACCTTGCCGCGGGTGGCCACCGAGACCCCGGGCAACCCGCGCAGCGCACGGGAGACCGTGGCCGTCGAGACGCCCAGTGCCCGGGCGACGTCGTCGATCCCGGTCATGGCAGCCTCACCCCTTGAGGCCACCAGCGAGCAGGCCGCGGACAAAGTAGCGCTGCAGGCCGAAGAACACCGCCAGCGGAATGATCATGGAGACGAAAGCGCCCGCGGTGAGCCGGTGCCATTCGTTGCCCCGTGTGCCCGTCAGCTCGGCCAGCCGCTGCGTAATCGGGGCGACATCCGCGGTGCCGCCGGAGAAAACCAGCGCGACCAGGAGATCGTTCCACACCCATAGGAACTGGAAGATGCCGAAGGAGGCAATCGCCGGCACCGAAAGCGGCAAAATGATCCGCCAGAAAATGGTGGCGTGGCCCGCGCCGTCCACGCGTGCCGCCTCGATCACCTCGCCCGGGATCTCGGAGATGAAGTTGTGCAGCAGGAAGATGGCCAGCGGCAGGGCGAAGATGGTGTGCGCTATCCACAGCTGCGCGTACGTGCCTGCTGGCAGCAGCTGGAATTCGCCGATTTTCAGGTTGATGAACAGGGACAGCAGCGGAATGAGGGCCATTTGCAGCGGAACAATCTGCAGGGCGAAGACGAAGATGAACAGCGTATCTTTGCCCCTGAACCTGCCCCAGGCGAAGATGTAGGCTGCCATGGACGCGAGCACCAGCGGGAAGATGGTTCCCGGGATAACGATGGCCAGCGAGTTCAGGAAATACTGGCCCAGGTTGGGCGACGAGCTTCTGCCCGAGGCCAGCACGTCGCCATAGTTCTCCAACGTGAACTGGAAGTCCCCGAGGAAGTTCCACCAGCCGCTGTTCTGGATGCTGTCTTCGGGCCTGAAGGAGGAAATAAACAGGCCGAAGGTCGGAATGGTCCAAATGGTGGCGATGATGATGGCGGCCGCCGTGGCGCCGCGGGAAGTTAGCCGCTGCCGAACCCGCCGGGCCATGGGTTCCGGCCGGCCGGTCTCGATGGCATCTTCGGTCGCCACCGCCGTCGCCGCGGACGCATCTGCTGGTATGGCGCTCATCGGATCTCCCTCTGCATCTTCAACTGCCGTGCGTTGTAGACGACGATCGGCAGGACCATCAGGAACAGCACCAGCGCGAGCGCGGCACCGCGGCCGGGCTCGTTGGCGCGGAACGCCTGGGTGTACATCTCATTGGCGATGACCGAGGTTTCGAAGTTGCCGGCGGTCATGGTCCGGACAATATCGAACACTTTCAGTGTGCCGATCGTGATGGTGGTGATCACGACGATCAGCGCGCCGCGGATGGACGGGATGGTGATGTTGCGGAACTGCTGCCAGGCGCTGGCACCGTCCAGCCGGGCCGCCTCGACAATCTCGTTCGGGATGCCCTTGATCGCAGCGGACAGGATGACCATGGCAAAGCCGGTCTGGATCCAGATCATCACCGCGATCAGGAAGAATGTGTTCTCCGGCGCGTCCAGGAGGAACTGTTTGGGCTCGCTGCCGGTCCACACCAGGATCTGGTTGAGCAGGCCGATCTGTTCCTGTTCCGCGCCGCGGTAGGCGTACATGAACCGCCAGATCACGCCCGCACCGACCATCGAGATGGCCATCGGCATGAAGACCAGCGCCTTCAGGCCTTTTTCGCCCCGGGCCCTGTCGATAAAGACCGCATAGGCGAGCCCGATGGCGGTCGAGAGCAGCGGCACCAGGATGACCCAGAGCACCGTATTGCGCAGCGTGACCAGGGCCTCGGGCTGCGTGAACATCCAGACGAAGTTGTCCAGCCCGTTGGGGTCGCCATTACGGTCCGTAAAGGCCAGGAAGGCCGTCAGTACGGCCGGGCCGACCAGTCCGATTGCCAGCAGAACGGCCGCCGGGGCAAGGAATCCGATGATCGTGGCC
Source organism: Arthrobacter crystallopoietes (assembly GCF_017603825.1). Classification (NCBI taxonomy): domain Bacteria; kingdom Bacillati; phylum Actinomycetota; class Actinomycetes; order Micrococcales; family Micrococcaceae; genus Crystallibacter; species Crystallibacter crystallopoietes. Next base: position 1,084,978 of record NZ_CP072014.1, on the reverse strand, counting down.
TTGTCCCGGAACGACTTGGGCGCCCTGTCGACCAGCAACATGATCAGACCGATGATCGCGGCGAAGATGGCAAGGGCAATCACCACCTGGAAAAACTTCTCGCCAAGATCCTCCATGGCGCAGCCTCCTTGATGCGGGGAATGAAGCGGATGAGGCCCGGCCGGCGCAGCTGTTCAGGCGGACCGGCCGGGCCGTGGACTCAGTTACTCACTGGGCCAGCTGGATTCGATGGAATCCAGTACTTCCTCGGTGGACTTGCCGTTGATCCACTCGACGATGCCGCTCCAAAAGGAGTTGGCTCCGACCGCTCCGGGCATCAGGTCCGAGGCGTCAAAACGGAACACCGTGTTTTCATCCTGCAGCAGCTCAATGGACTGCTGGTCCAGCGGGTTCTGCGCCAGCGACGCGTCCAGACCCTTGTTGGCGCTGATGGCCGCTCCCTGCTGCACGCGGTTGTTGGCAAATTCCGCCGAGGCCATGTACTGCTGGAACGCCGAAACTTCTTCGCGATCCGCGTAGGCAGCAACAAATTCGCCGCCTCCGGTGATCGCCCCGGCGCCGGCTTCCTCACCGGGAGTGATGAAGGCCCAGACGTCGCCGTCCTCGGCCACGGTGGTTCCCTCCGGCCAGTTGGCGGCCTGGAAGGTGGCCTGGTGGTGCATGGCACAGCTGCCGTCGAGCACCGGCTGGCCGCCTTCTTCGACCGTGGTGGAGAGGATGGAGCGGACGTCGCCGAAACCGCCGTTGACGTAGTCGGGGTTCTTGACGATGTCGCCCACTGCGTTGAAGGCATCAGCGATCTGCGGGTCGTTGAACGGGATCTCGTGGCTGATCCACTGGTCGTAGACCTCCGGGCCCGCCTGGCGCAGTACGGCGTCCTCGACCCAGTCCGTGCCCGGCCAGCCGGTGGCCTCGCCGGCTTCGAAACCCGCGCACCAGGGCTTCATGGTGCCCTCGTCAGCAATGGTCTGCGACAGGGTCATCATTTCGTCCCAAGTCTGCGGGACTTCCCAACCCTTCTCCTCGAAGGTGGACGGTACGTACCAGACGTACCCCTTGACGCTGGCCAGCATCGGAGCGGCGTAGAACGTGCCGTCCACGGTTCCGTAGCCCTTCCAGTCCTCGGACCAGTTTTCATCCACGAGCGCCTCGACTTCCGCCGGAGCCGGCTTCAGATAACCTGCCTTGGCATGGGCGGCAAGGAGGCCGGGCTGCGGAATGATGGCGACGTCCGGCGGATTACCGGCCTGGGCGCGCACCCCGATCTGGGTCTCGAACTCGTTGGAGCCTTCGTACACCACGTCGATCCCGGTGCACTCTTCGAAGTCCACCCAGGAGTTCTCAAGGCGCTCCCCTTCGAGATCGGTGATGGTTGAGTAGACGCTGACTTCGGCGCCGTCGAACGTTCCGTAGGTCTCGTAGGTACTGCAGTCCGCTGCCGCCTCCGAGCCCCCTCCGCCCTCTTCCGAGCCGCCGCCTGGGCCGCAGGCGGAGAGGATGAGGGCCAGCGCACTGAGCGTTGCCAATGGCAGAACTGCCTTTTTCGAGCGGACAAATCCCATGATGTGACTCCTTTGTCAGGTGGCCGCGAGTGAACTGGACAAAGCAGCAGTAAGCCACCAGGTGTGGATCGGGTATCTGAAACGTAAACGCTTACGCTACGCAAGACAAGAACGTTTTACCGACCGGTAGGCTTTGATGCCGAATTGTGACCCAGACCATCCGCACCGGCGACGGGCACTTCGGCAGGATCCGGAAGGACTATTAGCGGGAGGATCAGTGAACGCGTTCAGGGCGCCCCAGCCGGGCGCGTGCGCTGGTACCGATGCTGATGACCACTGGAGTCTCCCGGCCGATCACCAGGTCCAGCGCTTCCACCAGATCCGAGACCTGCTCGGCCACAAGGTACGGCGGCACGCCCTTGCGCGGCAGCACCCTGATGCGCAGGCCCGGTGTGCCCCGGAATACGTAGGTAGTAATGGTTGCGTGCAGGATCTCCTCGCGTTCCAACAGCGCAGCCTTCAGCGCCTGCTCCGCAACCGCACTGCCCAGTTCAACGGCGCCCGGCCCGCCGTCGTCGTTGTAATCGGCTGCCAGGGTGCCTACCCGGCCCTTGCCTTGCTGCGCCACCCAGGCGATCATCAGCACGATCAGCACCAGCATCACCAGCGCCAGCACAATCCACAGCCAGCTGTCCCGCTGGCCCGGCAATGTGGTCGCGTCCAGCACGCTTTCGATGCCCACCCCGGCCCCCCGCGTCAGCGCATGCCAGCTGCCGGCCAAGGCCGGAACCGCGGCCAGCGCCACGGTGGTGGCGCCCACGCCGATCAGCAGCAGTCCGATCAGGGTCAGCAGCACGCGGTTGAGTACCCGCGGAGTCTCATTCATTGGCCCACCACCCCCGACGTCGAAACTCTGACCCGGACCTCGGGCATGGGATCGATGTAAGAGCGCTGCAACTCGTCCTCCACTGCGGACTGGATGGCGGATTCCTCCACGGGAATGCCGGAAGTGGGACGCAACTGGACCTCCACGAGTGTGCGTGAAACCGTCACGAGCACCTGTTCCTCGGTGACATTCGCACGGGTCCGCGCCCGGAGCGCCAGCGACGAGGCCAGAACTTCGTCGTCGACGACGGCGATTCCGCGCCGGCTGGGAAGGACGTGGCGGTGCAGATGGCCGGGCAGAACACCCTGCAGGAAGAAGAACAGGCCGGCGAAGAGGATCAGCACGCCGCTGGTGCCCAGGATCAGCGTGGGCACGTTCTCCGGCAGCTGGTTCAGCCAGGCTGCGAAGTCCCGGGGCTCAAGCAGCCAAGCGGGTTGCCCGATGGCTTTCAGCGCGGCTTCGAGCAGGATGTAGAGACAGATCAGCGAAACCAGGACCGCGGCGACGATCGCAGCCGGGGCACGGGAGCTGCGGGTTTCACGCAGGGCCAGCCGGTCGTTGAAGCGGTCCCCCGCCTCGTAGGCGCTGGCCCGGCCGTCATAGTCTTCGCGGTAGTCGGTGCCGCTCATCGGACGCGGCCCCCGTCCTGGATCCGGATTCCGGTCACGCGGATATCCACCCGGCTCAGGGTAGACCCGCTGATGCGCGTGACGCGGTCCAGGATTTCCCCTTTCGCCGCGTGCACCCGTTCCCAGATCGAGCCGCCGAAGCCGGCCACCAACTGCGGGTCCTGCAGGACCCGGGTCAGCGAAGGAATGCCGATCGGCAGGGCCAACGAGAGCGCCAGATAGCCCTGGTCGTCCCGCCAGCTTGCCCGGATGAGCGCGGGGGAAACGCCAAGGACCTCCCCGGCCACGCCCTGGGCGGTGCTGGTCAGGGCCTGCGTGCTGACGCGGTTGTGGCCGGCGAGCCGGCGCTCTGCTCCGCGGGCCGGGACCGCGGCATCAGCGGCTGTCATGAAGAGGAGCGGCGTCCGGTCAGCGCGTCGCGGACACCGCGCAGATCGAGTTTGCCGTCTGCGGCACGGCCGATCAGGGCGCCGACAGCCAGGAACACGGCCATCAGCAGGAAGCCCCAGAATTCGAATACCAGTGCCGCCCAGGCCAGGGCTGCGCCCACGCCCATGCCGACTACGGTGTTGCTCATTTTTGGCCTGCCTCCAGGTTCTCCGACGGCCCTCACGGTGCCGGCTGCCTGGCGGATTTCTCCGCCGTCGTTTTCGGGTCATTGAGGCCGGGCACGTGAACGTCGTTGATTTCCACATTGACTTCAATGACATCCAGCCCGACGAACTGCTCCACGGCACTGTAGACCGCCGCACGGACCTTCTGCGCGAGTTGCTGCAGCGGCACACCGTACTGGGCCACCAGATTGATGTCCACGGCTACCTGGGTCTGCCCCACCTCCACGCGGACCCCCTGGCCGATGTCGCTGCCGCCCACGGCATCGCGCAGCGCGCTCAGTGCACGGGCGGTGCCCGAGCCCAGTGCGTAGACACCGCTGACGCTGCGTGCCGCCACCGCGGCGACCTTGGCTACTGCAGTATCCGAGATCGTTGTACGGCCGGGTGCCTCCGGACCCACGTTGTGCAAGGCCGGCTCCTGGAGGGCAGGGTTGGGGATGGCGGGCTGGTACGCCGGCGGTTGACCTGCCGGATTCTGATTCTCCACCTGTTCTCCCATCGCCGTGCGTTCTCTTGAAGCAAGCCTAACGCGTATGGCCGACGGCGGGAGCGCCCGATTAAAAGGTGCAGTTGGACTTCAGCCACTCCTGGATGGGCTCTACCGCTTCCCGGAATGATTCGTCGTCAAAATCGGTCAGGTCCTCGTGCTTGGCCAACTCCGCTTCGACGTCGTCCAGCTCGTCGTGCAACTCGGCCGGCGCCTTGTCCCGCAGATCCTCGACCTCTGCCTGCAGTTCGTCCAGCCGCGCCTCATCCACGCCCGCAATAAAGCTCAACGGCGCCAGCATCAAGACGGCGACTTTGGCCGCCACGGCCGTGCAGGCTTCGGTCCTGGTGCCGTAACTTCCCCATTTGCCAGGGTCCTTGGACGGCGCGGAATCATCGGGACCGCTGCTGGAACTGTCCGGGTTGTCCGGGGGCGTTTCGCCGGCCCGCAGGCCGGTTTCCCCGTCGCCGGATGTTCCAGAGCCGAAAGCGGACGACGGCGGCTGTCCGGTTTCCGTTTCAAGCGATGAGTCGGGTTCGCCCACTCCGGGCGACGTTAGTCTGGCCGAGGTCTCGGACGGAGACTGGGGGAAGGCGGTGCAGGCAGTCAGTCCCACTACGGCCGCCGTGAAGATGACCGCGGCCTTCGCCAGGAACAGTCCTGCCCTCCCAAATGAAAATAGCGCCGTACCCACGCAAACAGGGTACCGGGCCACTCTGTGAAGACCATGGGAACGTTTCAGCCGTGCTGTGCGGACAACCCCCGGTGATCCGGGGCCCGAATGCGGCGGGGGCGGGGCGGCGTTAAATGAAAGAACCCCGCGCTTCGGAGAAGGCGGGGATCTAGGTGGTGGCTCCGACCGGCGTCGATCCGGTGACCTTTCGATTTTCAGTCGAACGCTCTACCAACTGAGCTACAGAGCCTGGGAACATCTGACGATGATCACCGTTGACTTTCTAAATCACTCTAGAAAACCAGAGCGACCCTGACGGGACTCGAACCCGCGACCTCCGCCGTGACAGGGCGGCGCGCTAACCAACTGCGCTACAGGGCCTTGCTTTTTTGCCAGCATTCATCTTACCAGTCTTTTGAAGCGGTCTTGACCACCTTCTGCTGACTGGAAATCAGCTTACTGAGTACCCCCAACGGGATTCGAACCCGTGCCGCCGCCGTGAAAGGGCGGTGTCCTAGGCCGCTAGACGATGGGGGCCTTAGGACCACTTCGGATTGTTACCCGCTGTGGACTCATAAAACTATAGAGCCTAGATCCGGATTTTCCAAAACGGGTTTTTGGCACAGGTAGAGTCGTTACGTGCCGATGGAAATGTCCCTGCCGGATTTCGAGGACGCGGTCAACGACGCGATCGATCAGATTCCGGACAAGATCGCCCGCGAGATGAGCAACGTGGGCATCTTTGTCGAGGAGGAATACACCCCGCAGCCGTGGGAGGATCCCGAGACGGAACTGCTCGGCCTCTACGAAGGGACACCCCTGACGGAGCGGGACCAATGGTGGGACGCCGGCTCGCTTCCGGACCGGATCCTCGTGTTCCGCGGACCGATCCTGCGGATGTGCGAGAGCCGCGACGAGGTCATCCACGAGGTCCTGGTCACCGTGATCCACGAGGTGGCCCACCATTTCGGCATTGCGGACGAGCGGCTGCACGAGTTGGGGTGGGGCTGAGCATGGGTCACGGCCACGGACACAGTCACGGCCTGCCCGCTTCCGGCACCGCGACCGCCAAGCACCGCAAGAAGCTCATCTGGGTGGTGGCCATCACCCTTGCCGTGGTGGTCATCCAGGTTATCGGCGCATTTATCTCCGGCTCCCTGGCGCTGCTGGCGGACGCCGGCCACATGCTTTCCGACGCGGCAGGTGTCTCGATTGCCCTGATGGCCGCATGGATTGCCACGCGGCCACCCTCGGACAAGCGCACCTACGGCTACCAGCGCGCCGAAGTCCTGGCGGCCCTGGCCAATGCCGTGGTGCTGATCGTCATTGCGGTCATCATTTTCCTGGAGGCGCTGCGCAGGTTCGGGCAGACGCCGGAGATCCACACCGGCGCGATGCTGCTCACCGCCGTGCTCGGCGCCGTCGCAAATTTTGTCTGCCTGCTGATCCTCCAGGGCGGGCACAAGGAAAGCCTCAACGTCCGCGGCGCCTATCTGGAGGTGCTCGGGGATCTGCTGGGCTCGGTCGCGGTGATTGCCGCCGCCGTCGTTATTGCCTTGACCGGCTTCGTCCAGGCGGACACCTTCGCCTCCATCCTGATCGCCGTGATGATCCTGCCGCGCGCTTGGAGCCTGCTGCGCGACGTCGTCAATGTGCTGCTTGAGGCGACGCCCAAGCACGTGGACGTGGCCAGCATCCGCGAGCACATCATGAGCGCCGACGGCGTGGTGGACGTCCACGACATCCACATCTGGACTATTACGTCCGGCGTCCCGGTGTTTTCGGCACACGTGGTGGTGGCCGACGAGACCCTTCATGCCGAGGGCATCGACCGCGTGCTGGACCGGCTTTCCGGATGCCTGGGCAGCCATTTCGACACCGAACACTGCACGTTCCAGATCGAACCGCTTTCCCACGCCGACCACGAAACCCGCCACCACGACTAAGGTTCCTGGCGGCCCGTCCACAGCGGATCTCCCCGGCAAAGGCACTTCTTGTGCTGCGACACGCCCGACGTAAATGAGGCAAAACTACACGGTTGTTACTAGTGTTTTGATTGGGACTCATGTTGCCAAAGTGACCAGGGATGCATATTCTCAAGGAGTTGTGAATGCAGCCCGGTCTCCCGTTCGGCCTTCTTGAGAGGCCCGAGACCGCCTCGATCCCGTGATCGACCGTTCCCGAACGTGTGCATTCACTGCACACTCGCAGCTAGGGGACCGCAACGCATGGGGATGTCACCAGGACGCTCTGCCTGTTCAAAACGCACGACGCCGGTGCGCACCATTTCGCTGGCGGCTGCCACTGTCGCTTTACTCGCCATGGCCGGCCTGCCTCCGGCCGCCGCAGCACCCACCGGGGAGCTGCCGCAGGTTTCGGTATCCGCAGTGCAGATTCCCGCCAGTCCCGCTCTGTCCGACAAGGACATTGAGGCGGCCAAGGGGGACGCCGATGCGACGAAGGCACTCGTCGAACGGATCGAAGAGCAGCTGCGCGCGGCCAGCGGGGAGCTGGAGAGCGTCCGCTACGAGACGATGCAGTCGCAGAACAACTACAGCACCGCCCTGCTCATCCAACAGGACCGGACCTCCGAACTGGAGGACGCACGCGGCAAGGCGAAGCAGGCCGGTGAATATTTCGAAGCCGTCCAGGATCAGGTGGGCCAGCTGGCGGGAGAGCTGTACCGCAATGGTGGCGTCAACCCGGGTTTGGGCTCCCTGCTGGCCAGCGCCGATGCGGACGAGGTGCTCTACAAGGCCTCGACCCTTGGTGCGCTGTCCGACAACCGGTTCCAAACCCTGACCTCCGCCCAGCAGGCAGCCCAGCTGTGGACAGCCTGGGAACTCCACGTTTCGGAAGCCGAAGAAGCCGCCCAGGACGCGGCTGCCGCGGCCAAGGCCGCGGAGTCCAACGCCAAGGCCGCCAGCACGGCCCACGAACAGCTCGTCAGCAAGCAGGAGGTCCAGCGCCAGGTCCTGCTGGACCATCTGGCCGAACTCCGCGGCACCAGCGTGGCCGAGGAGAACCAGCGGATCGCTGCACTGGAAGAAGCCGAGCAACAACGCCAGTTCGCGGCTCTGGTGGCCGAGTCCGAACGTCAGGCAGCCGCGCAGCCAGCAGCAGCCGGCAACATTCCGGCCTCCGGCAATACCGGAAGCCCGGCGCAGACACCCGCGATGGTCGTTCCGGCCGCGGACGGCATCACGCCCGCTCCGGCGGCACCGGCTCCCGCCGCGCCCAGCACCTCACCGGCGCCTTCCGCACCGGAGGCTCCCCCTGCCCCACCTGCTCCCGCTCCCGCACCTGCACCGGACCGGGCACCGGAACCTGCGCCCGAGCCCGAACGCGCGCCGGAGCCAGCCCCGGCGCCACCACGCGCACCCGCACCGGCACCCGCACCCGCACCCAAGCCTTCGCCGAAACCGGCTCCGCCGAAGCAGGAGCCGGCTCCCGCCCCCGCACCGAATTACTCCATGGCGCAGACCGCGATCAACTACGCGACCGCCAAGGCGTCAAACAAGAAGTCCTTCTACGAATGGGCCGGAAACGGACCGTGGGGGTTCGACTGCTCCGGTCTGACACAGCAGGCCTTCGGCACGGCGGGCAAGTGGATTCCGCGCACGGCCACGGCACAGTACGACCAGGCACCGCACAAGGTTTCGCTGGGCAATCTGCAGCCCGGTGATCTGGTGTTCTGGGGCACCGAAGGAAACTTCTGGCACGTGGCGCTCTACATCGGCGGCGGCCAGGTGGTCCACGCCATGAACCCGAACGACGGCTTGCGCGTCACGCCCATCGGCTACATGTACGGCAAACTGCATGGGTACGGAGCGCGCTGGACCTAAGCAGGGGGAGCTACGAGCAGGGAGGATCACTCCTCCGGCATCGGGCCGAATTTCCTGCGGTCGTCGAGCCGCGGATCATGGGCGTCCGGGACTACCATGACCGGGCCCTTCGCGTGATGCAGGACTCCCTGGCTGGTGGAACCGAGCAGCATACCGGCAAATCCACCGCGTCCGCGTGTACCCATTACCAGCAGTTCGGCCGTCCGCGTGGCTTCGATGAGCAGCTCCACGGGAGAGCCGTCCTGGACCTCGCCGCTGATCTGCAGGCCGGGGAAGTGGCTGCGCAGCCAGGCGACGCCGGCGTCCAGCTGTGACCTGAGGTCCGCGTACAGCGCTTCCCGGTCCAGCGGCGCGGGTACCCAGGCCAGCGAACCGGTGAACGGCGGCAGTGCGCAGATGACACGCAGCGGCCTGCCCCAGCGCGCGGCCTGCTCGGCCGCGACGAGTGTGGCCATGCGCGCCTGCTCCGAGCCGTCGACGCCGACCAGGACAACCTTTTCCACGTCGTCGGGCCTGACCGGTGAGTCCTTGGTCTTGGGCAGTTCGAAATCCACCCCTTCGAGCCGCGGAGCGCAGGCCAGCGGAATGGTCACCGAGGGGCAATGGGCGTGCGCCGGGACGGCGCTGCTGACCGAGCCCAGCAGCCGGCCCATGAAGCCGCCGCGTCCACGCGTACCGACAACTACCAGCTCCGCTTCTTCGGACAGCTCCAGGAGCACCCCGGCGGCGTCCCCGGTTTCCACCGTGGCATGGACTTCGACGCCGTAGCCGTCGACCTTCTCCACGGCCTGCTGAAGTACGGCTTCCGCGCCTTCGCGGATCACCGCGTCATCCAAGGTGGCGTAGCCGGCATCCATGCTCGAAGCGGCGAAGACGGGAACGGTATAAGCGGTGACGACATGCAGCGGGGTCCGGCGTTTTTGTGCCTCCTGGGCTGCCCATACCAGTGCACAGTGGCTCTGGTCCGAACCGTCCACACCAACCACGATTCCGCGGGGCGTTCCGCCGTGGCTGGCATTACCGGGTGTTGCGTTTGTCATTGCTCCCGCCTCCCTCGAATAAGGCAACCGCTCCGTTGCCATCTACTCTCAGCTTACTCCCAGAGAAGCCTCTTCTCAGGGAGGGCAAATTTGGATAGGCTTCGAGAAATCGCTGTCGAGCTCTCACTCGGCCTGTGACCTGTGCCCGATGCGGATCCCGCCGCCGTGGCACTCTCCTACCCGTTCGAGGAGGCTGTACGGTGAGTGCTGTGTGCCCCGCAGACGTACCGATCGAGTCCACCACCACAGTCGTCATTGGTGCCGGCCTGCCTGGCCTCGCCGTGGCCAGTGAACTGAGCAGGCACGGTGTCGCCTCCATTGTCCTGGAGGGCATGGGCACGGCCGGCAAGCGCCGGAGTGTCATGACGGACTCGGTATCGCTGACGGAACGCTCGGAACTGCTGCGACTGCTCCGCGGCTACGCCACCAGCCACCGGCTGGACGTCCGTCCCAGCACGATGGCCAGCAAACTGAGCCGGGACCGGCAGCAGAAGTGGGTCATCCATACGGAGCAGGGCATCCTGCAGGCGGAGTCGGTGGTGCTCACGGACTGCCCGCAGAACCAGGTCCGCCGGTTCCTGCGCGGTCTCGGCCTCAGCCTCGGCAAGGACCTCCGGACATCATTGAAGTCCCTGGGCCTCTACCTGGTGGGTGTGGCCGATCTGCTCACGCCCAGCACCCGGGAGATTGTCCGGCAGGCCAAACTGGTCGGCGACGCCATTGCCGGCGGCCGCATGCTGACCGCCTGAGCTACTCGCCGCCCTTGCCGAGGCGGCGCTTCGCCGTCACGCCGATGACGACGCCAAGCACCACGAGCACTGCGACCATGCCAAGGACGCTCCACGGAACCGTCTGGCCGGCTACTGTGACGCCCGCCGGCCCGCCCGCCGGATTTTCTTGCGTCTCGATCGGCTCGGGCGTTCCCGCACCGGCCTCTGTACCCGCGCCGGCACTGGCACTGGCACCAGCACTGGCACCTTCTGTGCCCTCTGCGCCGGATTCCACAGTGAAGGTGAAGTTGCCTTCAATCGGATGGGCGTCGGATGACACCACCCGCCACACCACGGAGTATTCGCCCGCAGGCGCATCGACCTTGATCGGCTGGCTGACTTCGGTATCCGTGATCTGCACCTCGCCGTCGGCCCAGTTGGTTCCCGTCGAATCCTGAATCTGCACGACGGAACCCAGCGCCACGGGCACGTTGCTGAAGGTCAGTGTCAGCTCCTCGGGCATGGTCTCCACCGTCGCACCGTCTTCCGGGGTGTGCGAGAGAAGCTCGTCGTGGGCTTGCGCCCCGGCGGCGGGAAAGAGTACGAAGGCGGCGGCCACCAGCACAGCCGTGACTAACCTAACGGCTGCGGAGGCACTCAGGAGAAGCTTTTTCACTCCACCAGCCTACGTCGAGGGTTAGGATTCATGGGAAACGCGCCATCCCAACACTTCTGCGGAGGACCTCTCCATGCCCCGACAGGGAAATGTACAGACCAAACAGGGCTTCCTGGCCAAGGTGGACACCTATTTTGAGATCACCAAAAGAGGTTCCAACTACTCGCGTGAAATCCGCGGTGGTCTGGCTACCTTTTTTGCCATGAGCTACATCGTGGTGCTCAATCCGCTGATTCTCAGCGGCGCAGACTCGAACGGCGATGAACTCGGTGGTGCCCGCGTGGCTGCGGTCACCGCGCTGGTGGCCGGCGTGCTGACCATCGTCATGGGCGCCTGGGCGAAGTATCCGTTTGCCCTCGCGACCGGCCTGGGTGTCAATGCGTTCGTTGCCGTTACTGTGGCCAGCAACCCGGGCCTCACCTGGCCGGATGTCATGGGTCTGGTCGTACTCTCCGGTGTCACCATGCTGATCCTGGTGCTGACTGGCTTCAGAACGGCCGTCTTCAGGGCTGTTCCGGCGAGCCTGAAAACTGCCATCGTGGTGGGCATCGGCATGTTCATCGCGCTGATCGGCCTCGTCAACGCCGGCTTCGTCCGGCGCGTCCCCGACGTTGCCGGCACGACCGTACCGGTGGGGCTGGGCTTCGACGGCAAGCTCGTGGGCTGGCCCACACTGGTCTTCATTTTCGGCCTGGTCCTGACCATGGCTCTGGTGGTGCGCAAGGTCAGAGGCGCCATCCTGATCGGTATCGTGGCCGCCACCGTCTTCGCCTTGATCGTGGAGGCCGTTGCCCGTCCCGGTTCCCAGGGCGCCGGGGTGCCCACCGGCTGGTCGCTTGTCACGCCGAGCCTGCCGGACTGGAGCGCCCCGGACCTGAGCCTGATCGGCCAGGTCAACATCTTCGGCGCCTTCAGCGAACTCGGCGTCACGGCCGCCAGCCTCCTGGCCTTCGCCATCCTGCTCAGCATCTTCTTCGACGCAATGGGCACCATGGTGGGCCTGGCCAACGAGGCCGGCCTGACCGACAAGGAAGGCAACATTCCGCACGTGGACCGGGTGCTGCTGGTCGATGCGGCCGGCGCCATCGCCGGCGGTGGAGCCTCGGTCTCCTCCAACCAGATCTACGTTGAATCCGGCGCCGGGATCGGGGAAGGCGCCCGGACCGGACTGGCCAGCATCGTCACCGGCCTGCTCTTCGTTGTCGCCATGTTCTTCACACCGTTGATCTACCTGGTGCCGTTCGAGGCGGTCGCCCCGGCACTCGTCGTCGTGGGTTTCATGATGGTGTCGCAGGTGGGCCGGATCGACTGGTCGGACTGGGGCGTGGCCCTTCCGTCCTTCCTGACCTTCACCCTGATGCCGTTTACCTATTCGATCGCCAACGGTCTGGGTGCCGGGTTCATCGCCTACGTCATCATCCGCGCCGTGCAGGGCCGTTCCAAGGACGTGCATCCGCTCATGTGGGCAGTTGCGGCGGCATTTGTGATCTTCTTCGGGATCGGGCCGATCGAGCAGCTTCTGGGCGTGGCCTGAGGGATTAAAACCGAGATGCCGGGGCTGGGCCTAACTTGGGGGGATTAGGCTTCAGCTCCCGGCATCCGGCACCGGATCAGGTCCGGTTGAGCAGACAGGGTGCTCCAGCCACCATCCATAGTGTCGAAGCCGATTTTGTCCCCGGTCTGCCTCCGAAGAGTTCACCGCAAGCGGCTCCCTCCCGGGCCTATACGGTCTCCCATAGACCGTTCGTTTCCTAATGTAATACAGACCTGCTGACAAGTCACAACATTCGGTGAAACGATCCTAATTCGTTGCCGGGTCTTGCAGAACGGCAAACCCTCTGGAAAACTTAGCCACTTCCTCACGGCCCCAGAGCTGGGCCGGAACTGCGCCGCCCAGCAGGGCCCGCACAAGCTGCGGGTCGTCGCCGAACGGAATGTCGCTGCCTGCGATGATGACGTTGCCATAGCGCCGCCCTTTAAGCATAGGCGGGTCGGCGATGACCAGGGTATGTTCGAAGACGCTGGAGATAGTGGCAGCCTCGGCGCGGGCGCGCAGCAGCTGCGGGCTGTCCCCGCAGTTGACCAGATAGATTCCACCCGGCGCCAGCACCCGGCGGGCGGCCTGGGTGAACTCCAGCGTGACCAGGCCGTCAGGGGTCTGGCTGCCGGCAAAGACGTCCCGGATGATCAGGTCCCGGCTGTTTTCGGACAGCGATTCGGTGACCTCGCGGGCTTCGCCGACGCGGATACGCACCAGCGGTGCCTTGGGGATATCGAACCATTGCCGGACCAGCTCGGCCAGTTTGGCGTCGATTTCGACGACGACCTGGCGCGCGTCCGGGTAGCGCGACGCGAGGTAACGCGCCATCGAGCAGGCCCCGCCGCCTAGGTGCAGTGCGCGCAGGGAACCCGTTGCCGGCCAGTGCGATTCGATCAGCGCCGCCATCCAGCGCATGTACTCGAAGTCGAGCCGCTCGGGCTCGCCGATCACTACATGTGAGGACTGGACCCCGTTAATCTTCAGCAGCCAGGCGTCCGTTCCGTCGGCGTCCCGGACCAGTTCGGCCACGCCGGAGGAAATCTCGTACCGGCCTTCGGCGGGCCCGGCAGCAGCAGCGGCGGGCTCGGGGTTGCGGCCGCGGTTGCGCCGTCCCATCAGCCGTTCCGGTCGGCGAAATCAGGCGCAGTCATACCGTTGATCGTAAGACGTCCGCCGCTCCGGCCGGAAACCCGCCTACTTCACAACCGCGAAAGCGAAGCCGTCCCAACCCTTGGAGCCGATGGTCTGCACGGCCGTGGCATCCAGCCGGTCATCGCTGCCCAGCAGCGCCAGCGCATCACGTGTGCCGCGGATGGCCGCCGCCTCCGCGTTATCCCCGCCCGCGCCTGCCTGGTCCGCATCCAGTACGCTGCCGCCGCGGACCACGTTGTCCACCACGATCAGGCTGCCGGAGCGGGTCAGCTTCAGCGCCCAGTTGACGTAGTTGGCGTTGTTTTCCTTGTCGGCGTCGATGAAGACCAGGTCAAAGGGGCCTGCGCCGTCAGCCTCGAGCTGCGGCAGCGTGTCCAGTGCGGCACCCACCCGTATGCTGACCTTGGCACCGACGCCGGCCCGTTCCAGATTCTCCCGCGCCACCTCGGCATGGCGCGCCTCGTACTCGCAGGTGACCACTTCGCCGTCGTCCGGTAATCCCCGCGCCAGCCACGTGGTGCTGTAGCCGCCCAGAGTGCCGATTTCCAGCACCTTCCGGGCCCCCGTCAACCGGGCCAGCAGCATCAGCAGCTTCCCCTGCGGCGCGGCCACTTCGATGTGCGGCAGTCCGGCGGCCGCGGTAGCGTCACGGGCCGCCGTCAGCGCCTCGTCTTCGCCGACCAGCGTGGCGGTAAGGTACTCCTCTACCTCCACCCAGCGCTCTTCCGGCCCGGCGTTCATGCGCGGTCCTGTTCGGAGATGGCTGCTTCCAGCCGTTCCACCTTGCCGGTCAGTTCCCCGTAGTAGCCGGGCCGGATGTCCGCTTTCAGGACCAGCGAGACCCGCTCGCCAAACTGTCCCACGGCTTCCGTGGCCCGCTTGATGACGTCGAAGACCTCGTCCCACTCACCTTCGATGGTGGTAAACATGGCATCCGTTTTATTGGGCAGGCCCGATTCACGGACGATTTTCACGGCGGCGGCGACGGCCCCGTGGACCGAAGCGTCGTGCGGTGCGGGCCCTGCGGCGGGCGCGCCGGACGGAGAAACTGAGAAGGCTACAAGCATGAGCCCAGTCTCGCACAGCCACCTGCGGTGCAACAGGCTTTGCCGTCGCAGTAGTCCGCGGCGGCCGGCTTTGGCAGGATGGGGTGGACCACACTTCCCCGGGAGGCACCTTTTATGCTGATCCTCGTCATCAACTCCGGCTCCTCGTCGCTGAAGTACCAGGTGCGCGAGGTCCCCTCGGAGACCAACGCGGTCCATGCCGACGGCAGCATCGGGCAGATCGGCGACGGCGAAATCCGCGACCACACCGATGCCCTTGGGGTCATGGCCAAGGAGCTGGACCGGCAGCTCGGCTCCCGCAGGATTGATGTAGTGGGCCACCGGGTAGTGCACGGCGGCGAGGACTATAACCGGCCCGTGCTGATTTCGCCCCAGGTGCTGGAGACCATCGAGCGCCTCAGCCCGCTGGCGCCGCTGCACAACCCGGCGAACGCCGAAGGCATCCGTGCTATCGGCAAGAAATGGCCGGACATTCCGCAGGTAGCCGTCTTCGACACCGCCTTCCACTGCACGCTGCCCGAACACGCCTGGCGCTACGCGCTGCCCGATGAGCTGTACCGCGAACATGGCATCCGGCGCTACGGCTTCCATGGCAGCAGCTTTGAATACGTCACCGGGGAAGCGGCCCGCCTGCTCGGCATCCCGCTCGGTTCCTTCAACGCCGTGATTGCGCATGTGGGCAACGGCGCCTCGGCCACCGCCATCTCCGGCGGCCAAAGCGTGGACACCTCCATGGGGCTGACCCCGCTGGAGGGTCTGGTGATGGGCACCCGGCCGGGCGATCTGGATCCCGGGCTGGTGCTCTTCCTGCAGCAGACCGGCCGGACCCCGGACGAACTGCAGGACCTGTTCAACCACGAATCCGGCCTGAAGGCCCTGGCCGGGGAGAGCGACATGCGCAGGATCGTCGAAGCATCAAACAACGACGACGCCAAGGCGGTCCTGGCGCTGGAGGTAGCGAGCTACCGGCTGGCCAAGTATGTCGGCGCCTACCATGTTGCGTGCGGCGGCGCCCAGGCCCTGGTCTTCACCGCCGGAGTAGGTGAGCATTCCGCCGCGTTCCGCGCCCTCGCCGTCGGGCGTCTCGGCGCACTGGGCATCACCCTGGAGCGCGAGGCCAACGAGGCGGCCGACGATCCGCAGGAGGCGTGCGTGATCAGCGACGCCGGATCCGCCATTCCCGTCCTGGTGGTGCCCACGGACGAAGAAAAGGTCATCGCCGAGGCAGCTGCCGCCGTCGTTAGTCAGCGCAGTTAGCCGCCGCCGGGCTTAATCGGCGCGGCGTACTTCCGGGCTGCGCGGTGCTTCCGGGCTGCGCGCCCCGACTCAACCCTTGAGGTGTGCCCGCTCCTTGGTCGAATTTTCGATATCCGACGCCGTGGCTTCGATCAGTTGGTGCGCCAGGTCCGACAGGGCCCGTGCAGCGGCCAGTTCGTCGCCGATCTTTGGCACGTCGGAGTCGATCGGATTAAGCCGGGCCAACCCGATTCCCCGGTGATCTCCTCCACCGTCCGCCTTCAACTTGGCCTCGGCCCGCGTTTTCCCTTCAAACTCGTCGATGACGATCTCCACCGACCAGCGCTTTTCTTCCATGGTCACCGCCTCCTCTTAACACCCCCACCTTCCGACGCCATGGCAGCTGCGTCAAGGGTCCGTGGGCACAGAGTTTGCCGGTCCTGCCTAGCCCCAACCTGCGAGGCGGAGCAGGGCCGCCGCAGCGGCGCCGGCGATGACGACGACGAGGAACGGCGCGCGCAGCACCAGGGCAACCGCCGCGGCCAGCAGTGCGCCGAACCGCGCATCGAAGGTCAACTGCTGCCCGGAGGAGAAGGCGTTGACCACCGTCAGCGAGGCCAGCAGGCCGATGGTCAGCGTGGCAGCAACGCGGGACATCCGCTCGTTCTTCATCCACTTTGCCGGCACCAGATAGCCCACGAGTTTGGTGGCGTAGCTGACCACGCAGGCGACGAGAATCCAGAACCACAGGCTCATTCGGGCCTCCTCTGGTGAGTGCCGTTCTTGCCCCGGCCGCGGCTGGCCGTGGCGTCTTCGGGCAGCACCATGTGGTGGCAGTCGTGCTCGGAATACGGCTCGTCGTAGGGTTCGATGTCCGGGGCCATGCCGGCGGGAACGCGGTTGTGCGCGAACCAGCCGATAACCCCGGCGACACCCGCGGCGACCAGAATGGGAACGCCGCTCGGCAGGAAGGGGACGGCCAGCAGCGTGGCCAAACCACAGACGACGGCGATGGCGGCTGGCTCCTTGCCCTTGAGCCGGGGCCACAGCAATGCCAGGAACGCCGCCACGGCCGCCCCGTCCAGTCCCCACTGTTTCGGATCGCCCAAGGCGTTGCCCGCGAGCGCGCCGACGGCCGTGAACAGGTTCCACAGGATGAAGATGCCCACCCCGGCGGTCCAGAAGCCGCGGCGCTGCTCGCCCGGGTCGGTCTGCCCGGACGCAGTGGCCGTGGACTCGTCGATGGTGACCTGGGCGGCCAGCAGTTTCCGCCAGTGCCGCGGCGACAGCAGGGCGTTCATCTGCATGCCGTAGATCCCGTTGCGGATGCCGAGCAGCGCCGAAGCGCTCATCGCCGCAATGCCGGTGCCGCCGCCGCTGATGACGCCGATGAAGGCGAACTGGGAGCCGCCGCTGAAGAGCAGAAAACTCAGGGCCATGGTCTGCCAGAAATCCAGGCCTGACGCCACGGACAGGGCACCGAACGAGATCCCGTAGAGCCCGGTGGCGATGGCGATGGAAAGCCCCACCTTCACCGCGGGGGACTGCAAAATCTTCACCCCACCAGACTAGTCCTCCACAGGAGCTACAGAGCCTCCTGCTCGTGGCCGTTGATGGCGTCAGCGGCCCGGATAAGCGCCAGGTGCGAGAAGGCCTGCGGATAGTTGCCCGCCATGCGCTTGTTCACCGGGTCGTACTCTTCGGCCATCAGCCCCAACTCGTTGGCGTAGCCCACCAGCTGGTCCATCAGCTCGCGGGCGTCTTCGATCCGGCCGGACCGGGCGTACTGCTCCACCAGCCAGAAGGAACAGGCCATGAAGGGATGCTCGCCCGGCTCCAGACCATCCATGCCGGCTTCCGTCCGGTACCGCAGGATCAAGCCGGCCTCATCGACCAGCTCCTGCTCGAGGCGCGCCACAGTACCCAGCATCAGGTCGTCGTCGTACTTCACGAATCCCACCTGCGGGAGCACCAGCAGGGAGGCGTCCACCTCGGTGCTGCCGTAGGTCTGGACGAAGGAATTGATCTCCTTGTTGAAGCCGCGCTCCATGATCTCCTCACGCAGGTCATCGCGCAGGCCCTGCCAGTGCTCGGCCTCGCCGTCCAGCCCGTGGTCCCGCACGGCGCGCACCCCGCGGTCGAAGGCAGCCCACATCATCACGCGCGAGTGGGTGAAATACTTCTGCTCGCCACGCATCTCCCAGATGCCGTGGTCCTTGTTGTCAAAATGCTTCTCGATATAGTGCAGCAGCGCCTTCTGCAGGGGCCAGGAGAAGTGGTCTTCCGCGCCGCCCATGTTGCGCAGCTTCTCGAGCACCACCATGACCTCGCCGATCACGTCCGCCTGGTATTGCCCGACAGCGCCATTGCCGATCCGCACCGGCTTGGAATCCGCGTAGCCGGGGAACTGGTCCAGCTCCCGCTCCGCCAGATGGCGCTCACCGGCCAGGCCGTACATGATCTGGAGGTCCTCCGGGTCACCGGCGACGGCGCGCAGCAACCAGTTGCGCCATTCCAGCGCCTCGGTTTCGTAGCCGTGCGTCATCATGGATTCCAGCGTCAGGGCGGCATCCCGGAGCCAGACGTACCGGTAATCCCAGTTGCGTTCCCCGCCGAAATGCTCGGGCAGCGACGTCGTGGGAGCGGCCACGATGCCGCCGGTCGTCTCGTGCGTCAGCGCGCGCAGCACCAGCAGCGAGCGCTTGACCATCTCGTGGTATTCGCCCTGCGGCGGGAACCGCGAGCACCAGTCCCGCCAGTACTTCAAGGTGTCTTCCAGCGCCTTGTCCACGTCGATCATCTCCGGCACCGGGCGATGCGATTGGAACCAGCACAGTTCAAAGTCCACGGTTTCACCGGCTTTGACCTCAAACTGGCCCCGGTGCCGGCGGTCCTTGGCATGCGGCAGGTTGGACCCGTGCAGGACCACAGCATCCGGGCCGGCGATGCCGACAATGGATTCCTCGTCGGTGTCCGCATTCCTGACCCGGTTGACCCACGGCACCACGACACCGTATCCGAACCGGACCACGACTTCCTGGCTGATGATCACGGTCCCGGTGATGCCTTCTACCCGCCGGACAAGGGAAGCACGGCGGTCTCCCACCGGCATGAACTCGGTAATGGTGGCTTCGCCGGTATCCGTCTTCCAGCGGGTTCGGAGCACAAAGCTGGAGTCAAGGTAACTGCGTTCGACGACGATGGGGGCCCCGACGCGTTCCTTCCGTTCGGCTTCCGCCTGTGCGTCTGCGCCTGTTGGTTTGCCTTCCTCAGCATGGACGGATTCGTCGTGCAGGGCATGGGCGCCGCGCGGATCTTTGGCTTGCCCGCGGACCTCGCCACCGCGGCGCGCGGCCTCCGTGGAGCTGCCGCTTTCCGCAGCTGTCTGGTCCCGGCCCTTGCTTTGGCGGGAGACTACCGAAGTGGCAGATCCCCCGGCAGCGTCCTGGCCATCCGTGGCCGCGTCCCGGTCCCGGGCTTTCGCATCCGCGCCGCTGGCAGCGGCGTCGGGGGCGATCTCCTTGCCGGCGCCGCCGGTCCCCTCGACCTGCCCGGCGCCATGGCCTGCCGTTTCCCCTGCGGGTCCGGTCCCAAAGGCAACGCCGGTTTGCTCGCGGCTGCCGTCCGGCGCCAGCAGCCAGCGGCCGTGTTCCGGCGTGCCCAGCAGTGCCCCGAAGGTGGAGTCTGAATCAAAGCGGGGGAAGCACAGCCAGTCCATGCTGCCGTTCCGGGAGACCAGCGCCCCCGTGTGCAGATCCGATATGAGCGCGTAATCCTCAATTGGAGATGCCATTTCTCCACTCAACCACAGGCAGGAGCAGGTGTGCCACGATCTGGTTTAATCTGTGGCGGCTGTTCGCACAGCTTAGGAACCAGCCTCCAGCTGCTCCAGCTGTTGCCGCACCTGCACGGGCCGGTTGGTGGTGATTTCGTGGATCCCCAACTCGTGGCAAAGCCGGACGTCGTCCGGATCATTGACGGTCCAGACCCTAAAGCGCAGGCCCGCCGCGAGCCACCGTTCGATCAGCGGCCGGTGCGACCTGATGTAGTCAATGCCCGGTCCTGCCATCCCCACGGCCCGTTGTTCGATCAGCGCCTCGCCTTCGGATAATGCCCGCCGCAGCAGCGCCACCACGGCACCCACCGTCAGGGAGCCCATGAAGAGGGAACTCTTGATCTCTTCGGCCTCTATGTTGTCCAGCAGCTGGCACAGATGGTCTGTGGGGACATGGTCTTCCAGGTGCTTGATCGCGTCGGGGTGGAAGCTCATGAACGAGATCTTGAGGTTACCCAGCCTCGACGTCTCCGGATCCCACCCCTCCGCCATCAGGTACTTCAACAGTTCGTCCTCGAGGGTCTGTCCGAACGGGCTGGGATGCTTGAGCTCGATCGCCAGGTCGAGTGGACGGCCGGCCGCGCGCATGAGCTCGATCAACGCGTCCAGCGTGAGCAACTGGTCCGCCACGCCGCCGTACTCGGGCGGAATCGTCACGCCGCGCCACGACGAGAAGTCCAGCCGCAGCAGCTCTTCCAGCGTATGGTCGGCAACGTGGCCGGTTCCGGTGGACGTGCGGTCCAGATCAAAGTCGTGGAAGCAGATCAGCTTCAGGTCCGCCGTCAGGTGGATGTCGCACTCAAGCCCATCGGCGCCGTCGGCAATCGCCTGCAGGTAGGCGGCCCGGGTGTTTTCCGCGTACTGTTCGCTGGAACCGCGATGGGCGAAGATCTTGTGCTTCATGGTTTTCACCGTACGTGAATTTGCCGGCCTGAACCCGCTTTCACCACAACGGGCTGGTTAACTTAGCTTGACGGGTTCCAGAACTTTTTTGCCGCGGAGGCCAGATGACCACACAGCTGATGTACGACGACGGCCGCAGCGTTATCGGGGATGCCGAACGCGCCGCCGGGCTAACGAAAATGAAACGCCTGGCCACCGGAATGCTGGTGCTCATGGCGGTGATTTTCATCGTGGCGTTCGCCCTGCAGGAGCAATATCCCTGGCTGCAGTATGTCCGTGCCGCTGCCGAAGGGGGCATGGTGGGCGCACTCGCGGACTGGTTCGCGGTCACGGCGCTGTTCAAGCATCCGATGGGCCTGAAGATCCCGCATACGGCGATCATCCCGCGCAAGAAGGACCAGATCGGCGCCAGCCTGGGCTCCTTCGTGGAGGAGAACTTCCTCTCCGAAGAGGTGGTCAAAGCCAAGATCGCCTCGCTGGGGGTCTCGGCCAAGACCGGCGCCTGGCTGGCCCGGCCCGAAAACGCGGACCGGGTGGCCCGGGAAGGCGCCACGGCCATCCGCGCCGCCATGCTGGTCCTCAACGACGAGGATGTCCAGGACGTCATCGAGTCGATGGCGCGGCGGCATCTGCTGGATCCGGAATGGGGGCCGCCGCTGGGCAAGCTGGCCAAACGGCTGCTCGACGACGGCCACCACCTCAAACTGGTGGAATTGCTCCTGGACCGCGTAGCCGACTGGGTGCTGGACAATCAGGAAACGGTAGCCCGGCTGGTGGCGGACCGCTCCCCCACCTGGGTTCCCTCGTTTGTGGACTCGCTGATGGGCGATAAGGTCCACCTCGAGCTGTACAAGTTCATTGCGGCCGTGCAGGCGGACCCCGAGCACCAGGTCCGGCAGCAGCTGGACGTCTACCTGCAGTCGCTGGCCCAGGATCTGCAGACCGACCCGGACATGATCGCCCGGGTGGAGAACCTCAAGAAGAACGCGCTCGGCGATCCGGAGGTACGGCAGCTGGCGGTGCGGACGTGGGACACCCTCAAGCGCGCCCTGCTGGAAGCCGTCGAGGATCCGCAGAGCGAGCTCAGCCGCAAGTTCACCACGGCCGTCCGCGACTTCGGCAACCGGCTGGCCACGGACAAGGAACTCGCCGCCAAGGTGGACGGCTGGATTGAGGAGGCCGCCGGTTACCTGGTCCGGACCTACCGGTCCCAGATCGCGTCCGTCATCACCGAAACCGTGGAGCGGTGGGACGCCGAGGAAACCTCCCGCAAGATCGAACTGCAGGTCGGCAGGGACCTGCAGTTCATCCGGATCAACGGTACGGTAGTCGGCTCCCTGGCCGGCTTGGTGATCTTCGCCGTCGCGCACGCCATCTTCGGGTAGCTCCGCAACGGGCCCGGTCAGACGTCGTCCGGCTCGGCTCCGCGGTGCTGCCCGGTCTGCGGGTCCGTCTCGGCAGGCAGGTCCGGCCCGGGTGACGCCGCGAGATCCTCGGGTCGAGGCGGCTGGGAGGACTCAGGACCGGCATGCGTTGTGGACAGCGGCCTAGCACCCGCCGCCGTGCCTTCAGCAGCACCGCCGGATGCGCCTGCAGCGCCCGCGCCAAGCTCCTTGCGCCTGCCGGGAATCAGGTTCTTGCGCGGCATCAGGTGCTTGCGCTGGGCCAGCTCCTCCACCAGGGGCATCGGCAGGGTCAGCGGCGGCTCGCCGAAGGCCACACGGGTGGATTCGATCACGCGGCGGCCCATCATGTGGTTGCCGGCGCCGCCGACCACGGCCCCGATACCGAACGGAACAGCGCGGCCGAGCAGGGCCGTGCCCTGCTTGGCCAGGAACTTCTTCAGGAAGCGCCGCCGCATGCTGTCCATGATGGTGCCCATCATGCCCGCAGGCATGCTGGTCCCGATGACGTTGCCCCACGCCTGGCCCGGCTTGTTCCGACCGTTGGTCTGGCCTGCAAGTTCGCGGATCAGGGCGCTGCCTTCCTCGCCCATCAGGATGGCCATGACCATGGTCCGGGACCGTTCCGGGTTGTCGGTGTGGATCCCGTGCAGCTCGGCGATGGACTGTGCATAGAGCGCGGTCGCCTCCAGGAAGCCTACGGTCGCAGCGGCGGAAAGTCCCAGGGCGGCGATGGTGCCCACGCCCGGGATCAATGCGGATCCACCTACGGCCGCACCGCCGCCGGTAATGGCGGAAAGGTAGTACTTCTCCAGCTTCGCGGACAGCTCGGCGGGCGAGGCTTCCGGGTACTTGCTCCGCAGCCGGTTCAGGTTGGCCAGTACCAGCGGGCGCTGGACGTCCAGGGCCTTCATGATTCCGTTCGCGACAGCCGGTTTGGGGTTGCCCTTCTCGTCGAAAGCCGCACCGGCAGCCATCTTGACCGCCGGGTTGAATTTCCTGTTCTTCGCCACGAAGTTCTCCTTGAGGTAGCGGACATGGCCATTCGCCTTAACACTAGATCACCGGCTCCGCAGCACGCCGGGAACCGGCAATTTTCCCCCGCACGGGATCAAGATCAGTATGCTGAGGAAAGTACCGCACCATTCCTCTATCGACGCCCGCGGCCATCGGCAAGCGGGCGACAGGAGCAAGGAGTAGTTGGTTATGAGAATCGGATCTTCGATTGCCCTGATCGCCATCGGCGCCATCCTCGCGTTCGCGGTGGCCGACGTCGTCGACTTTATCGACCTGACGCTGGTCGGCTGGATCTTGATGGGCGTGGGTGTGCTGGGCCTGATCATCTCGGTGGTGATGGCCGGCACCAGCAGGCGGCGCGTGACCGAGAGCCGGCAGCTGCACGACCCGCACACCGGGGAGACCATCCGCCGCGACGACACCCGGGACAACGGCCTCTAGCCCAGGTAGGTCTTCAGGAAAATTCCGACATCGCGGATCTCGTCGTGCCCGATGTTGTGCCCCATCCCGGGATAGGTGCGCGCCGTGAGCCGGGTGTGGGCCTCCAGCCAGTCCGCCGCGTAGTCCACCGCATCCTGGTGGATCACCACATCGGCGGCGTCCCGCCCCCAGAAGAACGGCAGCGTGCCGTCCAGCTCATCCGTCAGGGTCAGCAGTTCGTTCTCCAGCACAAATCCTGAAAGCCCGACGGCGGCACGAAATGCCGTGGGCCGCAGCCGGATCAGCGTGGTCGCCATGGCCATGCCCTGGGAGAAGCCCAGCAGACTGGTACCGCTGAACTTGCCGGACGCGAGCACCGGATCCAGCCAGGCGAAGACCTTGTTGGCCGAGCTGACGACGTCGGCAAAGTCCGAGGCGAGGAACGCATCCAGCAGGAACCAGCCGTAGTTGGCCCCGACGTCGAAGTGGCCGCGCAGCGCCACCCCGGTCACATTCGCCGGCAGCGCCTCGAAGAGCGGCAGCACCCGCTCCTCGGAGGAGCCGTAGCCGTGGATCATGACCAGCAGCTCGGTGCCGGCGCGCTCGTCCTCGGGGCGGGACCATACCGCAGTCGTCATGGTCTACTTCTACCACCCGCCCGCTCAGCGCGGCTTCTTGCTGCCCAGCGCGACCAATGAGAGCACAATCCCCACTCCGCTGATACCGGTGGCGATGAACGACGCCGCCGGATGCCCGCCGGTGAGAACGGCCGCGGCGAGGGACAGCGGCAGCCACAGCACCGCCCAGCCAAGCACGCCGAACAGCGGCGCATAGCGTTCCCCGCGGGCCGTCCAGCGGTAGGCGAAGACGCCGAAGACCAGGGACAGCACACCGCCGCCAAGCATCACAACGGCACCAAACCCGCCCAGCCCCGGATTGCCAGAGGACCCCACCAACAGCGCGGTCAGGGCGTCAACCCCGATTACGACCACGGCCAGGCCTGCCGCCAGGAGCAACACGTTGCCGGCCTGGAGGAGCATCAACCTGCGGACATCTGCCCTCATGGCACCCACTGTATAAGAGCTGCCCCAAGGCTCCCGGAAACTCCCGGAGGCCCGTTTTTCTGTTTTTATGTTGGTTTTCGTTGACAAGCGGAAATAAACACAGATAAAGTCATCAAAACAAAGATCCACGTGATACCAGTCACTCCCCCTCCCGGTTCGACTTCTCGAAGGAGAAAACATGTTTGCCGCCGAACGCCACCGCAAGATCGGTGAGCTCGTGGCCGCCAAAAACCGGGCCACCGTGGGTGAACTGGCGGACCGCTTCGACATCACCAAGGAAACCGTCCGCCGCGATCTTGCCACCCTCGAACAGCAGGGTGTGCTTCGCCGGGTGCACGGCGGCGCCGTCGCGGCCGGCCGGGCCAGCACCAGTGAACAGAGCCTGGGCAGCCGCCAGCTCCAGCGGCACGAGGAGAAGCAGCGGATTGCCCGCAAAGCCCTGGAACTCATTCCCTCCGGCCCGGCCTCGCTGGTGATCGACGCCGGCACCACCACGGAGCAGTTGGCCGACCTGCTGGCCGCCGAGTCCAACGGCCAGCACGAAGACCTGCTGGTCATCACGCACGCGGTCCCCATCGCCTTCCGGATCTCCACCGGCTCGAAGCTCCAGCTGGAAATGATCGGCGGGCGGGTCCGCGGCCTGACCAGCGCGGGCATCGGCGCGCGCACGCTTGAACAGTTCGCCGCCCTGCGCCCGGACATCGCGTTCATCGGAGCAAACGGCATCGACGCCGGCTTCGGCCTGAGCACGCCGGATGCGCTGGAAGCGGCCGTGAAAACGGCAATAGTCCGCTGTGCCCGCCGCGTGGTCGCGCTGGTGGATTCGTCCAAACTCGAGGAGGAAACCTTGGTCCGCTTCGCCGGTCTTGAAGAGATCGACACCCTGATTACCGACGCCGCACCCCCGGCCGCACTGGCCGAAGCGCTCGAGGCCGCGGATGTCGAGGTGGTAGTGGCATGATCATCACCCTCACGGCCAACCCCAGCCTCGACCGCACGGTTGAACTGCCCGGCTCCCTCATCCGCGGCGGCGTGCAGCGCGCGGTGGCCGCCTCCCAGCAGGCGGCCGGCAAGGGCGTCAATGTGTCCCGCGCCCTGGCCGCTTCCGGCGTCGCCAATCTGGCCATTCTCCCCGGCGACCCCGAGGATCCCGTCATCACCGGGCTGCGGCAGGACGGCCTGGCGTACGTGGGGCTGCCCATCGGCCAGGCCCTGCGCAGCAACATCACGCTGACCGAACCGGACGGCACCACCACCAAGATCAACGAACCCGGCCCGCACCTGGACAGCAGCCGGCAGGAAGCACTCGCCGCGGCCGTACTGGCAAAGTGCGACGGCGCCGCCTGGCTGGTGCTCGCCGGTTCCCTGCCGCCGGGCGTGCCCGCCGATTTCTACGCCCGGCTCACCGTCCGCGTCCGCGAAGAGCTCGGCTCGGCCGCACCACGGATCGCCGTGGATTCATCCGGCGAACCGCTGCGCCAGGCCTTCGCCGCCGGTCCGGCCGCCGTACCGGATCTGCTCAAGCCCAACGCGGAGGAGCTGGCCGAACTTGCCGGCGTCCACAGCGAGGCCGCGTTGGAAGCAGACCCGGCACTCACCGCACAGACCGCCGCGCTCCTGCTGGATAAGGGTGCCGAGGCGGTGCTGGCCACGCTGGGTTCCAAGGGCGCCGTCCTCGTCACCCGGGAGGGTTCCTGGTATGCCACGCATCCGCCCGTCAGCGCGCGCAGCACCGTGGGCGCCGGGGATTCCTCCCTGGCCGGCTACCTGCTGGCGCACAGTTCCGGCGCGGCCGCCGCGGATTGCCTCCGCCAGGCCGTGGCACACGGTGCCGCCGCGGCAGCATTGCCCGGCACCACCCTGCCCGCCTTGTCGCAGACGACGCCGGACGCCGTCGTCGTCAGTTCGCTTTCCGTTCCCGCACCCTGACTTCAATCTTTCCCGCAATCCCAACTTCCCGTTCCACGCCCAGAAGGAAGACGCCATGTCCCACCTCATCACCGAAGAACTTGTCACCCTGGATAAGAACCTCGGCACCACCAGCCAGGATGTGATCCGGCAATTGACCGACGTGGTGCTCGCCACCGGCCGCGCCAGCGAATTCGACGGCCTCTACGCGGACGCCGTCGCCCGCGAACAGAAGACCGCCACCGGCGTGCCCGGCGGCATCGCCATCCCGCACTGCCGCTCCTCCGCGGTGCTCGAACCCACGCTCGCGATGGCGCGGCTGGCTCCCGCCGTGGACTTCGGCGCCAAGGATGGCCCGGCCGACCTGGTCTTCTTCATCGCCGCGCCGGAGGGAGCCGACAAGGAGCACCTGAAGCTGCTCTCCAAGCTCGCCCGTTCCCTGATCAAAAAGGACTTCACCGCCAGCCTCCGGGCCGCCGAGTCGCCCGCGGATATCGTGGCGCTGGTCAACGGCGCGCTCTTCCCGGACGAAAGCGCCCCTGCCGCCGCGGGTGCCCCGGCCGGGGCAGGCACTGCTCCTGCCACCGCTCCGGATTCCAGTGCCGGGGCCGCTTCAGGCGCCGGTGCATCCGGTACCGCCGCCGGCACCGCCACCGTGACCGAGCAGCACGGCAGGCACGCCGCTGCTGCCGCAGCCGATCCCAACCGACCCAAGTCCCTGGTTGCCGTAACGGCCTGCCCCACCGGCATCGCCCACACCTACATGGCGGCCGATTCCCTGGTGGCCGCGGGCAAGGAAGCCGGCATCGAGGTGCAGGTCGAGACCCAGGGCTCGGCCGGCGCGACCCCGCTGGATCCTGCCATCATCGACAGGGCCGACGCCGTGATCTTCGCCGTCGACGTCGATGTGCGCGAGAAGGAGCGCTTCGCCGGCAAGCCGGTCATCCAGTCCCCCGTCAAGCGGGCCATCGACGAGCCGGACGTGATGCTGCGCGAAGCGCTTGCCGCCGCGGATGATCCGAACGCCCGGCGCGTCAGCGGCACGGCCGACGTAGCCTCGCACCAGACCGGCCAGGCTGGCGAAAGCATCGGCGCCAAGCTCAAGCGCGCCCTGCTGACCGGCGTCAGCTACATGATCCCGTTTGTCGCCGGCGGCGGCCTGCTGATCGCGCTGGGCTTCCTGCTTGGCGGCTACGCGATCACCGATATCGCGGACACCGTGGTGCTGGAGAACAACTTCGGCAACCTGCCCGACGGCGGGCTGCTCACCTACCTGGGCGCCGTCGCCTTCAAGATCGGCGCGCTGTCAATGGGCTTCCTGGTCCCCGCATTGGCCGGCTACATTGCCTACGCTATCGCGGACCGGCCCGGTATCGCCCCGGGCTTCACCGCCGGTGCGGTTGCCGGTTTCATGGGCGCTGGCTTCCTGGGCGGCCTGGTCGGCGGCCTGCTCGCCGGCTGGATTGCGCACCTTATCGGACAATGGTCCGTTCCGCGCTGGCTGCGCGGCCTGATGCCCGTGGTGATCATCCCGCTGCTGGCCTCCATCGTGGCCTCGGGCCTGATGTTCCTGGTACTCGGCGGACCGATCGCCGGCCTGACCACTGCACTGAACGGCTGGCTCTCCGGCCTCACCGGTGTTTCCGCCGCCGCCCTGGGCATCATCCTGGGCCTGATGATGTGCTTCGACCTCGGCGGACCGGTCAACAAGGTTGCCTACGCCTTCGCCGTCGCCGGCCTCGGTGCAGGCAGCGCCGACAACCAGGCCCCGTGGATGATCATGGCCACCGTGATGGCGGCCGGCATGGTGCCGCCGCTGGCGATGGCCCTGGCCACGGTGCTGGACCGCAAGCGCTTCTCGCTGGCCGAACGTGAAAACGGCAAGGCAGCCTGGCTGCTGGGCGCGGCCTTCATCTCCGAAGGCGCCATTCCGTTCGCCGCGGCCGATCCGCTGCGCGTCATCCCCGCCAGCATGCTCGGCGGAGCGGTGACCGGAGCCCTGACCATGGCAACCGGTGTGACGTCACAGGCGCCGCACGGAGGCATCTTCGTCTTCTTTGCGATGGGCAATGTGGTTATGTTTGTGGTAGCCGTGGTGGTGGGAGCTATCGTCTCGGCCCTGGCCGTCCTGGCCCTGAAACGCTACGCAACGAAGAAGACCGCTTCGGCAGAAACTGTCGCGGCCTAGGCCGCGACAGCCTACGCTGACAGACAAGCCATCGAGTAGTTGAGCAAGGGGTACGCAATGACCAGCATTACCGGAGTAGGCGTCAGCCCGGGCCGCGTGATCGGGCCGGTACTGCAGATGCCGCCGGCCGTGGCCGAGCCGGCACCCGGTGCAGGGCTGCCGGACGGCGCCACCGCCGAAGAAGAGGCCAACCGGCTGCGCGCTGCGGCGAAGACGGTCCAGGCTGCACTGAAAGACCGCGCCGCCGTGGCACGCAAGGAGGCGGCCGAGGTCCTCCAGGCCACCGCCCTGATGGCCGCGGATCCGATGCTGCTCAAGTCCGCAGTCAAGCTGCTGGAGGCCGGCCGCGGCACCGAACGCGCCATCTGGGAAGCCGCGGAACAGGTCGCCGAACAGCTCAAGTCCCTCGGCGGCTACATGGCCGAACGCGCCACCGACGTGCTCGATGTCCGCGCCCGGATCGTGGCCGAGCTGCGTGGCGAACCGGCGCCGGGCATCCCCGCCTCGGACGTCCCGTTCGTGCTGGCGGCCGAGGACCTGGCCCCGGCGGACACCGCGACGCTGGACCCGGCGATGGTGCTGGCGCTGGTCACCTCCGGCGGCGGACCGCAGTCCCACACCGCCATCATCGCCCGCTCGCTGGGGCTGCCAGCCGTCGTCGCCGCCACCGGTGCCACCGAACTGGCACCGGGAACGGAAGTCTTCGTGGACGGCGCCACGGGCATCGTCACCCCGTCCCCCGGCGAGGCGGAGCGCGGCCTCGCCACGGCCTATGCCTCCCGCGAACCGCTGCAGCCCTTTGACGGCACGGGTACGACGGCGGATGGCCACCTGGTCCCGCTGCTCTCCAACGTGGGCGGCGGCGCCGATGCCCTGGCGGCAGCCGCGTTAGGTGCCGAGGGCGTGGGCCTGCTGCGCACCGAATTCTGCTTCCTTAACCGCGATTCCGAACCGACCATCGACGAACAGGTCGCCGCGTACAAGGCCGTCTTCGATGCCTTCCCGGCCAAGAAGGTGGTGGTCCGGACGCTGGATGCCGGCGCCGACAAACCGCTGCCGTTCCTGACCGACAGCACCGAACCCAATCCTGCGCTGGGCGTCCGCGGCTACCGGACGGACCTGGCCACCCCCGGGGTGCTGGAGCGCCAGCTGCAGGCCATTGCCACGGCGGCCGGCCAGAGCGAGGCCGAGGTCTGGGTGATGGCGCCGATGATCGCCACCGCCGAGGAAGCCGGCCGGTTCGCCGGGCTCTGCCACGTCGCCGGGCTCAAGACACCGGGCGTCATGGTGGAGGTTCCCTCCGCCGCGGTGACCGCCGGCTCGGTCCTCAAGCGCGTGGACTTCGCCTCCATCGGCACCAACGACCTGACCCAGTACACGATGGCGGCGGACCGGCAGCTCGGCCCGCTGGCGGCGCTGAACGACCCCTGGCAACCGGCCGTCCTGCACCTGGTCAAGGCCACGGTGGACGGCGCGGCGAGCCTGCAGGAATCGCCCAAGCCGGTGGGAGTCTGCGGCGAGGCGGCCGCGGATCCGGCCCTCGCCGTCGTCCTTGTTGGTCTGGGCATCAACTCGCTGTCCATGAGCGCCCGCTCGCTGGCCGCCGTTGCCGCGGTGCTCAGGTCCGTTCCGCTGGAGCGCGCCCGGCAGCTGGCCGCGCTGGCGCTGGACGCCGATACCGCTGCCGAAGCCCGCGCCGCCGTGCGCGCCGAACTGCCCCTGCTCGAAACTCTCGGACTCTAAGCACGTCCCGTCACAAAGGAGAAACCATGCCCGAACGTATCGCAACCGTAGCCAGCCGCGTTGGCCTGCACGCCCGCCCGGCAGCCATTTTCGCCGAGGCCGCCGGCGACCAGCCGGTGGAAGTGACCATCGCGATGGAAGGCGCCCCCGCCGACGAGGCCATGGACGCCTCCAGCATCCTGTCCCTGATGAGCCTGGGCGCCGAGCACGGCTCCAAGGTAGTGCTGCGGGCCGAGGGCGACGGCGCCGATGCGGCCCTCGAGGCCCTGGTGCAGGTGCTCGAAACGGACCACGACGCCGAATAACATCTGCCGCTGGCAGCGTCGCCGGG
The DNA here is from genome assembly GCF_017603825.1 of Arthrobacter crystallopoietes. Taxonomy (NCBI): domain Bacteria; kingdom Bacillati; phylum Actinomycetota; class Actinomycetes; order Micrococcales; family Micrococcaceae; genus Crystallibacter; species Crystallibacter crystallopoietes. The sequence goes on along the minus strand of NZ_CP072014.1, from coordinate 1,054,109 downwards.
GCCGGCATTCCGGCTCCGGCAACGGCGCAGGCTCCGGTCCAATCCTGCGGCTGAATCGGAGCCTGCGCCGTGGGTTGGGGGTTGTCAGTGGTAGGACCCGCTGCTACCAGCGGACCTTCTTTTCTGCCGGCCCGCGCCTGTTGCTCGCATGCGTGGGCTTGTGGCTGTTGCCGATGCTGTGCCAGCCGGGCAGATCCCCCGGGCTCTTGGCACCCTTGGCGTCGGCGAGCCGCTTCTGCTGCTCTTTGCTCAGTTTCTCTGCGGCAGCGGGGGCAAGATGGACGTTGAGTTCGGCCTTGGCCGCGTCAGGGTTGTTGTCGATGGTGGTCATGGTTCCTCCGTTTTTTACGATGTACGCCTGAGAGGGTGCGCCAGAAGCCGGAACAGAGCCCGGCAAAAACGGGTCTTTTCATCAAAAGGTACGGGAAAAGAACTCGGAGGCACAGCCTCAACAAGCAGGATTTTCTTTAGGGCAGCTTTGGAGCCGGCCGGTACAGCGGAGACCGTCTCTACTCGAAAATCAGTGTTCCCATGCGTGCAAGCCTAACAGCGCAGCCGAAGTTCGGGTAGATTCTTCTGCAAGAGATTTGGGGGGCGCCATGACGCAGTTCGATGACCGGTACGACCCGATCTACCAGCGCGGGCACCGGATACCGGCCGAGGGCAGGCCGCAGGACCTTTCCGCGGACCCCGCGGGCCGGACAGCGCGTTACGCCGGCACCCCCGGCAAGGCGGGTAGCGCCGGCGCTGACGTCGGTTTCGCTGCAGCTCCGGCAGCCCCTTCCACTTCCTCCGACCTGACCGGCGCGGCGGGCATCTCCGAAGTCGTTCCGCCCGAGCTGGCCGGACGCGAAGAAGGGCACGATGCTGCTCCGCCCACACGGTCGAAGTTCAATCCGTTCCTGCTGGCCCTCTGGCTGCTTGGAACAGGCGCCACCGCGTTGGGCGTCTGGGCCGCCGTGGGTCCAATGGCGTTCATGAACGATCCGTTCGGCGCCAGCTCGGGCTTCGGCTCGCCGGAGTGGATGTACCTCCTCGGCGTCCTCTCGCCTGGCCTCGTTGCCGGCGGCCTGATGGCTCTCGCCACCGCACTGGCCCTCCACAGCCTGGCCTGGCAGCGCCGCAAAGGTTAGGACACCCGCCTGGCCGCCCGGTTCACGCTGGACCTTTCGGAAGCTTCAGATCCACCCAGACTAACCGGTGGTCGCTGGTCGGAAACGGAAATTCGCCGGTCAAATCAGACCCAGGCTCCCCCGGCTCGGGCCAGAAGACCCCGGCTCCGCTGACGATAAGGTTTCTGGACGGCAGCACGTAGTCGACGCGCAGGTTCCCGGGCGCCGGATGGTCCTGGAAGTCGGCCGTGTCCAGCCGTGGATCACCCAGATGGCTGATGTTGCTGGCTCCCTGGCTTCTGGCTGCCTCCACCGCTCCCCTTGAAGCGGGCTCCGGATCCTGGACCCGAGGATGCTTCAGCAACTGGTCGATGGACCCCGGCCAGGAGCCGCCGTCCCTCGGGTCCGAGTTCTGGTCGCCCAGGATGACGAACCGCTCCCCGGGCTTCAAGCCACCGCGCTGCCCGGCATCGTCGTAAATATAGTCGGCCTGCTTGCCCCCGGAGATGTAGTCCGCCCAGAAGCGTATCTCGTCATTGTTCCGCCGCCCGTTGCGGTCCTCGTCCCCGTCGAAGGACGGCGGCGTCGGATGGCTCGTGAGCACGTGGACCGTCTTGCCGCCCATCCGCACCGGCACATCCCAGTGGGACTTGCTGGAAAGCCGCAGCGCGTCCTGCGCCGCGACGGAGTAGTAGTCCGCGGGCATCAGGCTGCCCGGCATATCCCGCCAGCGGAAGGTCCGGAAGGTGCGGATGCCCGGCGTCTCGATCGGGAATTTGGACAGCACCACCATGCCGTATTGACCCTCGAATTCGCCGAAGCCGAACGCATCATCGGCGGTTCCCAGTTCGCCGTCGTTATTCAGATCCAGTCCCGAGTCAACGCCCGTGTTCGATGCGGCGGTGTAGGCGTAGGGGTAGCTCACGGGATCCTGGCCGTGATGGCTGACCTCCAGATAGTTCTTCCGGAACAGGTCAACGGCAGAATGGTCCTGGTCGTAGTCGAACTCGTTGAGCAGCAGGATGTCCGGGTTGTTCCGCTGGACCACCTCGGCAATGTTCCGCGCCTGCGCATTGCCCTGCGTGGTCAGATCCGCCACCAGTTGGCCTTCGGCCGCGCGGTTGAGGCTGGCGTTGTAGGTGGCGATCCTGACGGTGTCCTGCGGCATGTTCCCAGTATGCGGTTCGCCTGCCCGAAGAACGGCAGGCGAACCTTTGTGTCATGTGTGGGTCTTGTGGCGACCGTGGCGCGGGCTTTCCGGGTTCATCAGCGAGTGCCGGCGGCCGTAGAAAAAGTAGATGATCAGACCGATCACCAGCCAGACGCCGAACCTCACCCACGTCTCCCAGTGCAGTTGCAGCATCAGGAATCCGGAGGAAAGCACACCGAACGCGGGCACCACCGGCATCCACGGCAGCTTGAACGTGCGGTGCACGTCGGGCCGCGTACGGCGCAGCACGATCACGGCCACGCAGACCACCACGAACGCGGCGAGAATGCCGATGTTGGTCAGGTCCGCCACCGCCCGGATGGGGAACACGCCGGCCAGCAGGGCGGACGCGATGCCGGCGATCCAGGTGACCCGCTGCGGTGTGCCGTGCCGGTCCGTTGCCGCAAACCAGGTGGGCAGCAAACCATCGCGGCTCATGGAGAACCACACGCGGGTGACTCCGAGCAGGAACGTCAACATGACGGTCAGGATGGAGATGACCGCGAAGGCCGAGATGATGGTTGCGATCACCGGCAGGCCGACATTCTGGAAGGCGGATGCGAAACCGGCGGTGGGACTGATGTCGGTGTAGTTCTGCATGCCCGTCAGCACCAGTGTCGCCAGCACGTAGAGTGTCATGGCGATCGCCAGCGAGTACAGGATGGCTTTGGGCATGTGCTTCTTGCCGTCCGTGGCTTCTTCCGCGGCCGTGCTCATGGCGTCGTAACCGAAGACCGCGAAGAACACCGTGGCCGCGCCGGCGAACACCGCACCGAAGCCAGAGGGCATGAACGGCGTGTAGTTATCCACGTCGACGAAGAAGAAACCCAGGCCGATGATGAACAGGATCAGCAGGACCTTGAGTCCCACTGCAACCAGTTCGAACCGGCCGAAAGTCTTGGTACCCCGGCTCAGGATCCAGGTGATGAACAGGCAGACCACGATAGCCGGCAGATTGACCACGCCGCCCTCGATAGTGTCCGCTGTGCCCTGCATCCAGATCGGCACGTCCACGCCGATTCCGGACATGAACTCGGCGAAGTAGCCGGAGATGCCGATGGCCACCACCGCCACGATGGCCGTGTATTCCAGCAGCAGGTCCCAGCCGATAAACCAGCCGATGATTTCGCCCAAGGCAACGTAGCCGTAGGTGTAGGCGGAGCCGGCGCGCGGGATCATGCCGGCGAACTCGGCGTAGGACAGGGCCGCGGCGGCGCTGGCGAGGCCGGCGATCAGGAACGCGATCATGACGGCAGGGCCGACCGGGTCGGCGTCGGCGCCGCCGTTGGCCACCAGTCCGGCCAGCGTGAAAATTCCAATACCGATGATGCCGCCGACGCCAATTGCCGTCAGCTGCCACAGTCCCAGGCTCTTGAAGAGTCCGCTGTCGGTGTACTCGTCGTCAACCAGATCGATCGGCTTGCGCCTCAGGACCGACCGGCTGGTGTCTGGGTTGCTCATGGCCTACCTCGGGGTCGCGGGCGGATGATGCCCGGGGCTTCCCCCGTGTGCCCACAGGCAACACTGATGTGAACTGATATTAGTCCTCAGTTGGCCAGCGGACTAGGTTTCCACCCGATCCGATCCATTCAGCTGCCGAAATACCAGGGCCGCCGGCATGAGGCTTCGGCTAGGCAGCCGCCGGCCGGCGGCGCCAGTTCAGCGCGGCCGCACCCCACACGGCCAGGAAGACGGCCACCAGCAGCAGTCCGGCATGCCCCAGATCCACACTGCCCAGCAAGATAGTCAGCGGATCCCGAAGGCCTGCGACTTCAAGCAGGATTCCTGCGATGGTAATGACGGCGACGAACAGGGCAGAGACCGCGGACAGCCCGGTGACCACCATATTGAACCCGATGCGCCGCGCCGGATCCTGCACGGCGGTCCGGTACATCTTCATCATCGCCAGGCCGTTGGCAGTGTCGCAGAGCGTCATCGCCGCGGTGAAACCCAGCGGCAGCGCCATCAGTGCCAGCGGTGAAATGCCCGCGAGCGCCGCGGAGGCGGTCAGCAGCAGGAAGGCTATCGTCGTGGCGGTGTCGAAGCCCAAGCCGAAGAGGAATCCCAGCACGTAGATGTCACGGGGGCGTTTGACCCGGGAGAGCGGCTTGTCCAGCAGACGGGCAACAAGCCCCTGTGGTTGCAGGTCCCGGCCAGTGACCAAGCCACCGGCGCGCACCCGCCGGTACAGCTGCACGGTGCGCCGGAATGCGGTGCCATTGAAGATGCCGATGGCCAGCAGGAATAAGGCTGACACGCCAGCCCCGATGAGGCCCAGCGTGGTGTTGGCCGCGGAGCCTTCCTCCAGTGCAGCTGCCATCACGCTGGCGCCACTGACCACCAGGATGCCCGCCAGCAGCACAACGCTGCTGTGGCCGAAACTGAACGCGAAACCGACGCTGACCGGTGCCCTGCCCTGGGCCGCGAATTTCCGGCTGGAATTATCGATGGCGGCGATATGGTCCCAGTCATAACTGTGCTTGATGCCGGCCAGGTAGGCGGTGAGCAACAAACCCAGGGCCAGAGGGTGAGCATCCGCCAACAGCGAGTAGGCCAGCAGCCCAACCGTCGCCAGGTGCAGCGCTCCCACCGCAGCGAAGGTCGCTCCGATCCGGAGGGCCCGCGGCAGCTTCTCCCGCTCCAGGTAATGCAAACCGGTCAATGCCGTCAATCGGGCGTTCATCGTCTCTCCTTTCCGGCCAGTTCGAGGGCCGGCTTGAGTTGGGGGCGCGGACAGGCGCCTTGTCAGCAGTTTTCAATGTCAGTATTTGCGCAGGTCCAGCCTTCCCTGGCCGAACCAGCGGCCGCGCAGCAGATCGACTGCGGCCAGCAGCAGGATGTTAAGCGCGTCTGTGGAGCCCGAAAGCGCCCGCAGCACCAGGCCCGGTCCGTCCAGCAGGGAGATGCCCAACTGTCCCTCGGGGTCCAGGGGGCCGAGCACCTCGTACAGTTCGTCGACGAGGGCGGCGTTAACCCGTCGGTCCACCACCATCAGGGAGCCAAGGTGCGTGTAATCCTCCAGGAACACCATGCCGGTGACCGGAGAACCGGCCTGGGCGGGGCGGATGACCAGGTTGTCCAGCGCCAGCAGTGCGCCGTCGACATAAATGTCGCTGCGGAGCCGCACCTCGTCGTACCGGAACAAGGTCCCGTCCGGAGACCAGCCGGGTGTGACGATCTCACCCATCACCAGGGAGGCCCGCCCATCGAGCTCCACCACTGTGTGCTGGCGGTAGGACGCGTCCCGGTAGGCGATCAGCTGGTCCGGCAGGTACTCCAGGCTGGCCCCCGGTCCCAACCGGAGGCGGGTCTGCTGGAAGGCATGACTGCCCGGCGTGCGGTACACCTTCGTCGCTGACTGGGTGGTCAGGAGCAGCCGCGCACCGGCTGCGACGTCGACGTCCAGTTCATAGACGTCCCCGCCCAGATAGCCGCCGCCGGGATTGACGACGACGTAACAGACCTGCCCGGACTCATCCAGATAGTGCGGCCGGATGACGCGCAGTGCCCCTTGGTGGAACTGGCTGGTCGCAATTCCCCGACCCCCGCGCAGTCCGATTTCGAGCCGCAGCTCACCGGTGGGCCGGCCGGAGGCAACAGCCAAAGAGCCGGCAGTACGTGGTTCAGCCTGCGCGCTCATTGGATCAGATCGAGCATCAGGACATCGCGCTTCAGCCAGTCGATGACCTGGTCCAGGCCTTCGTCCGTCTTCAGGTTGGTGAAGCAGAAGGGCCGCTCACCGCGGAATTCCTTCGAATCCGCTTCCATCACGGACAGGTCGGCACCCACATGCGGAGCCAAATCGGTCTTGTTGATAATGAACAGGTCGGATTTGATCATGCCCTGCCCGGCCTTGCGCGGAATCTTCTCGCCTTGGGCCACGTCGATGATGTAGATGGAGAAATCCACCAGCTCGGGGCTGAACGTGGCGGAGAGATTGTCGCCCCCGCTCTCGATGAAGACTACCTGCAGATCCGGGTGGCGCTCCTTGAGTTCTTCAACAGCGGCGGAATTCATCGACGTATCCTCGCGGATGGCGGTGTGCGGGCAGCCCCCGGTTTCGATCCCGATGATCCGGTCCAGCGGCAGGATACCGTTGGCCGCGAGGATCTTTGCGTCCTCGATGGTGTAGATGTCGTTAGTGATGGCTGCCATCGATATGTGCGTGCTCAGGTGCCGGGTGAGCCGTTCAACCAGCTGCGTTTTGCCCGCTCCAACGGGGCCGCCGATGCCGATCTTGATGGGTTCCATAATGTACTCCTTACGTTCTGCATCCCGGCCGCCGGTGGTGTTCCTGGCTTCGGGATCGGATGGATGTCAGTTGAGGGGGGTCCGGGTCAGGACATGAACATGCGCGCACGCTGGCGTTCGTGCCGCATCTGCGCGATTTCCAGCCCCGGTGCGGCGGCGCCGAAGTCCTCCGTGTCCAGGTGTGGAATCCGCGCGACCGCGGCCAGGACGTCGTCGTGCGCCCGCCGCAGCACGCGCTGTCCGGCGTTCTGGCCGATCGGGATGGCGCGGATGGCGTTCTGCGTCAATGAGGTCACGGTGGAAAACAGGTAGGTCGCCAGCAACTCCGGCAGCGGTGCGCCGAGGTTGCGTCCGGCCAGCGCGAAGGCCACGGCCGGGTGACCGCTGCACACTCCCCGGCCGACGTCCTCGAGGTATTCGTCCAGCGCCCGACAGCCGAAGGTTTCTGCCGCAATCTGCAGCATCCGTCCGCCCATTTTGATGCCGGCCAGGCGGATCTGCCGGGGCAGCGCCTGTGCCGCGAGCATCCGGTCCAATCGTCGGATTTCTGCCCGCGAGCCGGCCTCCGTCACCAGCCGGATGGCCATTCCGTCGCTGTACGTCAGCTGGATGTGGATGAACTGCCCCAGCCATTGGCCGAAGCTGGCTTCATCATGGACCAATCCCCGGTCCAGATAGCTTTCCAGCCCGAACGAGTGGCTGAAGGCGCCGGTAGGCAGTGCGGAATCCGAGAGCTGGAGCAGCGGCAGCAAGTACGACGGCGGACGCCCGGCTAAGGCTTCCGGCTCCCCGGCCGCTGTGGCCGGCAAGTCGGAGCCGGCGGTCGTGTTGGTCATTCTGCCGCCGCTTCAGTGGGTGTGTTCGGCATGCCGGAAGGGTACCGGCATCACGCGTTCCTGGCGGGAATAGGGAACCTGTGCATGCCGGAGAAAGTCTTCGATGGTGTGGTCGTACTGAACCACCATGACCTCGGCCCGGTAGTCGCTTTCGGTGTCGAAGAACTGGGCCTGCATATGCCGGTTGCCCAGGTTGTGCGCAACCGTTCCCATCTCTTGGATGCTCCGTGGCGCAATGACCAGCACGTCGGTGGGAAGCACGGAGATGACAATGACGTTCCGCTCATCCCGGTGCAGAATGTCCCCGTCACGCAGGTCACCGGGCGTGCTGAGCCGGATGCCGACGTCCCTGCCGTGGTCGGTGGTGACCCGCTGGATGCGTTTTACCAGTTCGGCGCTGGGCAGGATTACCTTTTCTTCATGCAGTCCGGCCAGTTCGGCGGCCGGAAGTTCGTGTCTGTTGCCGATGACGCGGTCAACAATCATGGATGCGTCCTTTCAATTCAAGCTGTTGGGGATCCGTACTTCCTAAAAGAGGAAATAGCGCTGCGCCATCGGCAATACATCCGAGGGCTCGCAGGTCGCTTCCACCCCGTCCACGGTGACCGTGTAGGTTTCGGGGTCCACCTGGATGTCCGGCGTTTCGCCGTTGTGCTTCAGATCCGCCTTGGTCAGCTCCCGGATACCGCTTACCGGCCGGATCACCCGGCGCAAACCGAGCCGCTCCGGAACGCCGTCCTCAATGGCTGCCTTGGACAGGAAGGTGATGGAGGAGGAATGGACCGCGGTGCCAAGGGCCCCGAAGTTCCCGCGCAGCGTCCGCGGCTGCGGCGTGGGGATCGAGCCGTTCGAATCACCCATGATGGACTGGACGATCAGGCCGCCCTTGATCACCATGTCCGGTTTGACGCCGAAGAACGCTGGATCCCATAGCACCAGGTCGGCGAACTTGCCCTCTTCCACGCTGCCGACGGAGTCTGCAATGCCCTGGGCGATGGCCGGATTGATGGTGTACTTGGCGACATAGCGCTTGATCCGGAAGTTGTCCCCGACCTCCGGATCCTGTTCCATCCGTCCGCGCTGGCGTTTCATGGCGTCCGCAACTTGCCAGGTGCGCAGCACCATTTCTCCCACGCGACCCATCGCTTGGGAGTCCGAACTGGTGATGGAGAAGATGCCCATGTCGTGCAGGACGTCTTCGGCGGCGATGGTTTCCTTGCGGATCCGGGAGTCTGCGAACGCCACGTCCTCCGGAATATCCGGGTTCAGATGGTGGCAGACCATCATCATGTCCAGATGCTCGTCCACAGTATTAACCGTGTACGGCAGGGTCGGATTGGTAGAGGCCGGAAGCACGTTCGGCTGTCCGGCCATCCGGATAATGTCCGGCGCGTGACCGCCGCCCGCCCCCTCGGTGTGAAAGGTGTGGATGACGCGGCCGTCGATGGCGCTGATGGTGTCTTCCACAAAGCCGCATTCGTTCAGAGTGTCCGCATGGATGGCGACCTGCACGTCGTACTCGTCCGCCACCTTGAGGGACATATCGATGGACGACGTCGTTGCGCCCCAGTCCTCGTGCACCTTCAATCCGATGGCGCCGGCGCGGATCTGCTCGGCCAGCGGCTCAATGGCGCTGGCGTGCCCCTTGCCCAGCAGGCCGATGTTGATCGGAAGGTTTTCCACCGCCTGCAGCATGCGGGAAATGTGCCAAGGACCGGGGGTCACGGTAGTTGCCTTGGACGCGTCCGAGGGTCCGGCGCCGCCGCCAATCAACGTGGTGACGCCAGAGGCCAGCGCCACCGGAACCTGGTCCGGGCTGACGAAGTGCACGTGGGTGTCGATGCCGCCGGCAGTGAGGATCTTGTGCTCGCCGGCAATTATGTCCGTCGCCGCACCGATGACGATGTCCACGCCATCGGAGATCTGCGGGTTACCGGCCTTGCCGATCTTGAAGATATGCCCGTCGCGCAGGGCGACGTCGGCCTTGTAGATGCCGGTGTAGTCCAGCACTACCACGTTGGTGATGACCGTGTCCGGGATATCCTCGTCGCGTACCAGCCGGCCGTGCTGACCCATACCGTCGCGGATCACCTTGCCGCCGCCGAACACTACCTCTTCGCCGTAGCGGGTGTGGTCCTTTTCGATTTCCAGCAGCAGTTCGGTATCCGCCAATCGAATGGCATCGCCGGTGGTCGGTCCATACATTTCCGCATAATGCTTGCGGGTCATCTTGAAGCTCATCGGGCACCTTCCTCGCCGGCACCGTCGCTGGAGACCTGTTCTGCCTTTTCCACTGACCGGGCCGCTTCCTTCGCCAGCACCTTTTCTTTGGGGTTCACCGATTCGTCCACAGGATCAAGGCCGAAGTCGGTGTGGAACCCCTTGGCCGGCTCGCCGCTGTTGGGCAGGTCGATGTCGTACTCGGCCGCGATCTCGGGATCGGCCGCGGCATCGATGCCGGCCGTGCCGCCGATCGCCTCGGTTTCCAGCATCGGTGCGATCTTGCCCAGCGATCCGTTAACCCGGTCCTGCAGGCCGTAGACCTCGCGGCTGCCGGCCAGCTCAACCAGGTGCACGCTGCGGGCGTCGCCGGGTTCGAACCGAACTGCCGTGCCGGCGGGGATATCGAGCCGGAACCCCCACCCGGCCTCGCGGTCGAATTCCAGGGCGTTATTTACTTCGGCAAAGTGGTAGTGGGATCCGACCTGGATGGGCCGGTCCCCGCGATTGGTAACGTTCACGATCCGGATTTCGGTGCCTTCGTTGCACATGATCTCTTCGGTACGGAGGATGTATTCACCGGGTTTCATCGGCTCCTCCTCTCAGCGGATCGGATTGTGGACGGTGACGAGCTTGGTGCCGTCCGGGAAGGTAGCCTCGACCTGGACGTCCGCGATCATGTCCGCGACACCGTCCATGACGTCTTCCCTGGTCAGGACCGTGGTCCCGTAGCTCATCAGTTCGGCGACGGTTTTCCCGTCGCGGGCTCCCTCGAGAAGCTCGGCGGTAATCAGCGCGACCGACTCGGGATGGTTGAGTTTCAGGCCTCGTGCCTGGCGCCGGCGGGCAAGGTCACCGGCAACGACAATCATGAGTTTTTCGTGCTCACGGGGCGACAAATGCATAGAGAACTCCTAGTTCATCAAAACAAATAGGTGTCCACCCGTTATCTACAACCGGCCAGAGAATAGGCCGGGAGGTCCGTGGATAAGGCAAGAGTAGCAGAGCCGGCACCACTCGATGACCACTGGTGAGGGACCTCACCATATCCGCGCGGGACACAAAAACGACCGGCGGAATCCGTGAGGTTTCCGCCGGTCGTTTGCCGGGTGGGAGCCGGAGCGTGGGCTCCCGCCTCGGTGTACCTAAATCAGGTTGTCCGAGAGGTGGTTCGGGGTGCCGAAGCGGTGGGCGGTGATGCTGACCGCCTGCTCGTGCAGGAAGGGCAGCAGTTCCACCCGCCCGGCCTCGGTGACGGGGTGCGCGTAGACCGCCAGGTCCACCCGTCCCCCGGTTGCCTCGGCGAGCTCCTTGGCGTTCCCGCCGATCAGCCGGATACGCCCGGCAGTGAACCGGCCCGCACGAGCCAGCCACTCGGCGTCGTTCTCCGTTGTGACCTCGATGTTCTGGTCGATCACCACGGCCCGCAGCGCGGCCGGAAGCTCGACGGCGGTGGACACCTTGACCTCGGACCCGGCCAACACGCCGGCGGCCAGCACACGGACCAGCTTGGCCAGCGGTTCACCCTCGGCCAGACGGATGGTCACGGGCAGCGGCAGGTAGCGGAAGACGTTGCGCTCGGCGCTCAGCCCGCTGACGTCCTTGGCGACGCCGAACTCGCTGGCCCAGGCTTCGGCATCGGAGGACAGCGAACGTTCCAGGAACGCCGTTTCCTCGGCGGACACCGCAGTGTGGGAATTACGGGCCGCGTCGAGCAGATGGCGGGCGCCGTCGTGGGAGAGGGCCGCGGCGGCGTGGCTGCGGGCAGGCTCCCATTCGCCCAGGCCGGCCAGGTAGTTGGGGCCGCCTGCCTTGGTTCCGGCACCCACGGAGGACTTCTTCCAGCCGCCGAACGGCTGGCGCTGCACAATCGCACCGGTGATGCCGCGGTTGACGTAGAGGTTGCCGGCCTGAACGTTCTCCAGCCAGTAGTCCAGCTCGGCCGGATCCAGGGAGTGCAGGCCGGAGGTCAGTCCGTACTCGATCTCGTTCTGGATGGCTACGGCTTCCTCGAGCGTTTCGGCGGTCATGACGCCGAGGATCGGGCCGAAGAACTCGGTCAGGTGGTAGTGCGAGCCGCGCTGGACGCCGGTGCGCACGCCCGGGCTCCAGAGCTTGCCGGATTCATCCAGCTTCTCCGGCTTGAGCAGCCAGGTTTCGCCGTCGCCAAGGGAAGTCAGCCCCTGCAGCAGTTTGCCGTTGGCGGGCTCGATCACCGGACCCATCTGGGTGGCCGGATCCACCGGGTAGCCCACCTTGAGCGAGGTGACGGCATCCACCAACTGGTTGCGGAACCGAGGCGACTGCGTCACCGAGCCCACCAGGATCACCAGCGAGGCCGCCGAGCACTTCTGGCCGGCGTGGCCGAAGGCCGACTGCACCACGTCCTTGGCGGCCAGGTCGAAGTCCGCGCTGGGCGTTACGATGATGGCGTTCTTGCCGGAGGTCTCCGCCAGCAGCGGCAGGTCCGGGCGGAAGGAGCGGAACAGCTCGGCGGTCTCGTAGCCGCCGGTGAGGATGACGCGGTCCACGGCCGGATGGGAAATGAGCTGCCGGCCCAGGTCCCGCTCCTCCAACTGCACCAACTGCAGCACGTCGCGGGGGATGCCGGCCTCATCGAAGGCCTCCCAGATCGCTTCGACCATGACCGCGCCGGTGCGGCGGGCCTGCTTGGCCGGCTTGATAACGACGGCGGAGCCCGCGGCGAGCGCCGCCAGCGTGGACCCTGCGGGGATGGCCACCGGGAAGTTCCACGGCGGCGTCACCACGGTCAGCCTGGAGGGGACAAACGTGGCGCCGTCCACCGAGTCCAGCTTGCGCGCCAGCTCGGCGTAGTAGTGCGCGAAGTCGATCGCCTCGGAAACTTCCGGGTCGGACTGGTCCAGCGTCTTGCCGGCTTCGGCGGCCGCAACTTCCATCAGCCGCGCCCGGTTGGCGGCGAGCTTGTCGCCGGCCAGGTGGAGGACTTCGGCGCGCTCGGCTCCGGTCATCTCGCCCCAGGCCTTCGACCGCTCAACGGCGGCCGCGACCACCTTTTCGAGCTGGTCCGGGGTCCGCAGGGTGGCCGCCTCCACGGCGTCGATGCCGAGTGTGGAGCCGGGCACGCGGGCCAGGATGGCGCGGCCCCAGGTGAGGTTGGCCGGCAGGGACGGATCCGTATCCGGGGTGTTGCGGAAGCTGTCCCTGGGAGCCGGGGCTTGCGCCACGTTGCGGTCCTGCTGCCGCTTGGGCAGCGGAACCGCGTTGTCCAGATTGTCCAGCGAGGCGAGGAAGCGCTGCTTCTCGCGTTCGAAGAGCGCCTCGTTCTCGCTCAGTTCGAAGACGGCGGACATGAAGTTTTCCTGGCTCGCGCCCTCTTCGAGGCGGCGGATCAGGTAGGCAATGGCCACGTCGAACTCCTGCGGATGGACCACCGGCGTGTAGAGCAGCAGCGAGCCGACGTCCTTCTTGACCGCTTCCGCCTGGCCCTGGGCCATGCCGAGCAGCATCTCGAACTCGATCTGCCCCTCCACGCCGCGCTGCTTGGCCAGCAGCCAGGCAAAGGCGACATCGAACAGGTTGTGGCCGGCCACGCCGATGCGCACGGCGTCCGCGCGCTCCGGCTGCAGCGAGTAGTTCAGCACCCGCTTGTAGTTGGTGTCCGAGTCCTGCTTGGTGTCGCAGGTGGCCACCGGCCAGTCGTGCAGGGAGGCCTCGACCTGTTCCATGGGCAGGTTGGCGCCCTTGACCACCCGGACCTTGATCGGGGCACCGCCGGCGGCGCGGCGGGCCTGCGCCCACTGGGTCAGGCGCATCATCGCGGACAGCGCATCGGGCAGGTAGGCCTGCAGGACGATGCCGCCGGAGAGGTTCTTGAACTCGGGCTTGTCCAGGATCCGGGTGAAGACCGCGATGGTCATTTCCAGGTCCTTGTACTCCTCCATGTCCAGGTTGATGAACTTGGGCGAAGCAGCCTCCGCGGCCTGCCGGTACAGCGGCGTCAGGCTTTCGACGACGTGCTCGACCGCCTCGTCGAAGGCCCACGGCGAATGCGGGGCCACGGTGGAGGACACCTTGATGGAGACGTAGTCGACGTCGTCGCGCGCCAGCAGTTTGTGCGTGCCCTCCAGCCGGCGGGATGCCTCGTGCTGGCCCAGCACGGCCTCGCCGAGCAGATTAACGTTCAGGCCGACGTCGTGCTTCTTGATCTTCGCGATGGCGGGGCCGAGCTTGGCGTCGGTGGCGTCCACGATCAGGTGGCCCACCATTTCGCGCAGTACCTTGCGGGCAATGGGAATGACCACCTGCGGCATCGCCGGCGCCATGGCACCGCCGAGGCGGACCGCGCTGCGCATGTACCAAGGCAGGAAGGACGGGACCTTGGGCGCCAACGCCGCGAGGTTCCGGGCCGCCACGCTGAGGTCCTCGGGCCGGATGACGCCGTCGACGAAGCCGACCGTGAAGTCCAGGCCGTTGGGGTCCTTAAGGACGCCGGCCAGCTGCTGGGCGGAAGCATCGACCGGGATCTTGGAGGCCTCGGTCAGCCAGTGGCGGACCAGCTTGATGGCATCCTCGGCCAGGTCGTGGACCTGCTCGTCGGCCAGCGTCTGAGGCTGTGCGGCGGGCTCTTTCAGGATATCGGTCATGGCGTTTCGGCTCCTTGTCGAACGGGGCAGTTAGTACCTTCTTCCCCCAGTATGCGTCCGCCTTTCGATTAGATAAAGTGATGTTTTCCGATCATTATCCGTTGGTTATTACGAATGATAGGAGCGCCATGCTGGACGTACGCAGGCTGCGCCTCTTGCGCGAGCTGAAGATCCGCGGCACCCTCGCCGAAGTCGCCGCGGCACTGAACTTCAGCCCGTCTTCCGTCTCCCAGCAGCTCACCCTGCTGGAGAAGGAGGCCGGGGTTGAGTTGTTGCGCAAAACCGGGCGCAAGGTGCAGCTGACGCCGCAGGCGGAAGTCCTCGTGGCCCATACCGCAGAGCTGCTACAGACGCTGGAGCGGGCCGAGACGGATCTGGCTGCGTCGCTGACCACCGTGACCGGCACCGTGCGCGTGGCCGTGTTCCAGTCGGCCGCGCTGGCGCTGATGCCCGATGCCTTGAGCGCCATGAATGCCGCTTATCCTGAGGTGCGGATCGAGATGGTGCAGCGGGAACCGGAAACCGCGCTGTATGAAACCTGGGCCCGGGACTTCGACCTGGTGGTCGCGGAGCAATACCCCGGGCATGCGGCCCCGCATCACCCGGAGCTGGACCGCACCCGCCTCACCACGGACGCCATCCGGCTGGCCGCGCCGCCGCAGGGCAGCAGCCGCCGCCCCGTTTCCTCGGTGGACGATGCCCGGAACCTGCCGTGGGTGATGGAGCCGCGCGGCGCAGCCTCCCGGCACTGGGCGGAACAGGCCTGCCGCACCGCCGGCTTCGAACCGGACGTGCGCTACGAGACCGCGGACCTGCAGGCCCAGATCCGCCTGATCGAATCCGGCAACGCCGTGGCCTTCATGCCCGACCTGGTGTGGACGGGCCGGAGCACCAGTTGCGAGCTGCTGGAGCTTCCCGGCCAGCCGCGGCGAACAGTCTTCACCTCAGTCCGCCACGCCAGCGCGCACCGGCCGGCCATCCTGGCGTTCCGCCGGGTGCTGGAGCAGACTGCTGAACAGGTAGCGGGCACCTAAACTAGTCCGCGCCGCTAGGCTCCAGGTTTTCAAACAGCTGCGGCCCGCCTTTGCCAAGCGGGCCGCAGCTGTAGGTGATGGGTTATGTACTGTCAGCCAGCCGGTGTGAAGTCCGTCGAGCCGACAAACTCCGGACGCGGTGCGCCGGCGGAATACGGTTCTTCACACGCGTTCTCCACGCTGTTGAACACGATGAACACGTTGGAGCGCG
This sequence comes from Arthrobacter crystallopoietes, assembly GCF_017603825.1. Lineage (NCBI taxonomy): Bacteria > Bacillati > Actinomycetota > Actinomycetes > Micrococcales > Micrococcaceae > Crystallibacter > Crystallibacter crystallopoietes. The sequence goes on along the minus strand of NZ_CP072014.1, from coordinate 1,038,610 downwards.
AGAAGGGCGTAACGTTTCCGTTCGAAGCGTGCATGCAGTTGCAGTCGAACATGATTGCGCCGCCGGCCTTGCCTTCGAGCACGTCGATGCCGAAGCGGTCGGCGAATTCGGTCAGGATCGCCTTGTCCGGGACGCCGGCACCCTGCATCACCAGGGACTTCTTGTAGTTGTCCTCAGGCGTGTTGCCGTCACAGGAGATGTACTCCTTGTGCGAACCGGGCATGATCATCAGCGGTCCGTTGAAGGAGTAGTTGTCCGTCAGCGAAATCGAGATGCTCACGGCGCGCATCCGCGGCATGCCGTCCTCGGCATGCCAGGTCTCGAAGTCGGAGTGCCACATGAAATCCTTGCCCTCGAAGCCGGGCTTGAAATTCACGCGGGACTGGTGGATGTACACGTCCGAGCCGAGCAGCTGCTTGGCCCGGCCGACCACCCGTGGGTCATTGGCAATCCGCTTGAAGACCTCGCTGGACTTGTGCACCTCGAAGATCGAGCGGACTTCCTGCGACTTGGCCTCCACGATGGTGCGCTCGTCCGCGCGGACCACCGGATCTTCGGAAAGCCGCTTCAGTTCTGCCCGGAAGGTCTCGAGTTCCTCCGGCGTGACGAGCTGCTCGATGGTGAGGTAGCCCTTTTCCTCGTAACCGGCGAGCGTGGCCACATCCATGGGTCCCTCAGCCGCGGTTCCCCAGACAACCTTGTCTTCACGGGCCTGGACGCTGGGCTTTCCTGCCACACGTGTCGGATAAACATCAATGCGTGGTTCTGCTGTTGCAGTCATTCCTATCCTCCTCGTTTCCTTTTTTGCTACCGATAAGGAAAAAGCCCGGCCAGCTTTGGGCTGATCGGACTTTTTACCTGACCGGGGGTCTTAGTGGGCTGGTTCTTCAACCACCAGCGGGTAGACGCCGTTTTCGTCGTGGACTTCGCGTCCGGTGACCGGCGGGTTGAATACGCAGGCCATGCGCAACTCGGTGGTGGCGCGCACGGTGTGCTTCTCGTTGCCGTCCAGCAGGTACATGGTGCCGTCCCTGAGATCGTGGACTTCACCGGTGACTTCGTTGGTCAGCGTGCCTTCACCCTGCACGCAGTAGACGGCCTCGATGTGGTTCGCGTAGTGGAACGTCGACGTCGTACCGGCGTAGATCACGGTGTCGTGGAACGAGAAACCCACGCCCTCCTTGGCCAGCACCATGCGGCGGCTGCGCCAGGTTTCGGACTTCACGTCGCGGTCGGTGTCGTTCAGATCGTTCAGGTTCACAACAAGCATGGATGCTCCTTAAGTCTTGGGGTAATCTTCGGGCAGCGGCGTTGGTTAGAGCGCGCCGACCAGTTCGCGTGCACCGGTGACGGTCTTGGCAGCCTCGATCAGGATCCCGAGACCGCGCTCCAGCTCCTCGGCGGTGATGGTCAGTGCCGGCATGAGCTTGACAACTTCACTCTCGGGGCCGGAGGTTTCCACCAGCAGGCCCTGCTCGTAGGCAGCGGCTGCGATCTTGCCGGCGGTTTCGGTGTCCGGGAAGAACACACCGGCCAACAGGCCGCGGCCGCGGACGCTGGCGCCCTCGACCGTAGCGGCGAGGCGCTCCAGGCCCTCGTGCAGCTGGGCGATGCGGGCAGCAACCTGCTGCTGGAAGGCGTCGTCGCGCCAGTAGGTGTTCAGCGCAGCGGTGCCGGTCACGAAGGCCGGGTTGTGGCCGCGGAACGTGCCATTGTGCTCGCCCGGCTCCCAGACATCGAGCTCCGGACGGAACAAGGTCAGTGCCATCGGCAGGCCGAAACCGGAGATGGACTTGGACAGGCAGATGATGTCCGGGGTGAAGCCCGCGTCCTCGAAGCTGAAGAACGTACCGGTGCGGCCGCATCCGGCCTGGACGTCGTCGACGATCAGCAGGATGTCGTGCTTCTTGCACAGGTCGGACAGGCCCTTGAGCCAGGTCAGGCGCGCGGCGTTGAGGCCGCCTTCGCCCTGGACGGTCTCCACGATGACGGCGGCGGGCTTATCCACGCCGGAACCGCTGTCTTCGAGCACGCGCTCCAGCCACAGGAAGTCCGCGGTCTCGCCGTCGAAGTAATCGTCGTAGGGGATCTTGGAGCTGTTGGTCAGCGGGATGCCTGCGCCCTTGCGCTTCATCGAGTTGCCCGTGACGGACAGCGAACCCAGCGTCATGCCGTGGAACGCGTTCGTGAAGCTGAGGATGTGCTGGCGGCCGGTGACTTTACGGGCCAGCTTCAGGGCAGCCTCGACCGAGTTCGTGCCCGTGGGGCCGGGGAACATGACCTTGTGGTCCATTCCGCGCGGCTTGAGGATGACCTCCTGGAAGGTTTCCAGGAAGCGGCGCTTGGCGGGGGTCTTCATGTCCAGCGAGTGCACCACGGCACCGCTGCGCAGGTAATCCAGCAGCGGCTCAAGCAGCAGCGGGTTGTTGTGGCCGTAGTTCAGCGCGCCGGCGCCGGAGAAGAAGTCAAGGTACTCCTTGCCGTCTTCGGCGTACATGGTGCTGCCCTGCGAGCGTTCGAAAACGGTGGGCCAGCTGCGGCAATATCCACGGACTTCTGATTCAAGCGTTTCAAAAATATCTGTCATGAGAAAGAACTTCCTTCATGTGGTGCGGCCGCTGCGACCTCTCGGGAGGTACGCGAAATGCAGCCGCGGATTAACAAAATCAGAGCTGGAGCAAAACTGCGGAGAAAAAGCAGGACAAGCAGGCAATAAATACCTAGTTCAGCGGGCCAATCCGGAACAGGAATTCCGTGTCATGGCCGTCGGGGTACATGCTCCGGGTAAACAGGGGATCGCGCTCCAGCGGAACATTCCGGCGCTCGGCAAAGCTGGAGAACAGGCGCATGGATGCAGCATTGTCGTCGGTAATCGTCGTTTCAACGAAGTCGGAATCCAGCCGTGCGGCCAGCTCGTCGAGCATGGTGGCGGCGAGTTTCTGACCTCGGAACGCTTGGTTGACCGCAACCTGCCACACCATCAAGGTGCCGGGCTCATCGGGGCGCACGTAGCCGGTAACAAAACCGGCCGGTTCATCATCAATGGTGGCGACGACTGACGTTTCCGCAAAGTCGCGGCACCACAGCAAATAGGAATAGGACGAATTCAAATCGAGGACTTGGGAGTCCTTCGCCATGCGCCACAATGCAGCGCCATCATTCAGGGTTGGTTTACGGAATTTTGCTTCTAGCCTCGGACGTGTCTGGGTTTCTGCGAGTTCTTGAACCATCTATTCGACCGTAACGAGATCTGGATGATAATCAACCCGAGATGCGCGGATTTGACACGTTTTGGGCGCTCAGGGCTCTCCGCGGCCGCTTCGGCGCATTCCGCGTTTGGCCTTGTTTTGCTTGGCAATCGGCGAAATGGCGACGGCCTAGATCGCCGGGATAATTATCGTTACCATTCTGTGACATTTGCGCTGTGACAAAATCGACACATCGGAGTAAAAGGTCGGCGTCCGGGAGTGCGCGCCACCCGAAACGGCCGTTTCAAGCACCCCGGAGGTCCCTGGTTAAACGCCAGTACCCCTGCCCGACATATCGTCTGGCAGGGGTACTGCGGCGGTGGGCCCTGCGGGGATCGAACCCGCGACCCGCGGATTAAAAGTCCGATGCTCTACCAACTGAGCTAAAGGCCCTCCAGTCATCCGGCCGGATACAAGACCCGGACCAAATCGACCGTTACTTACTTTATCGCACCCATGCCCCTACAGATGAATCGCCGGTCCTCGACCGATATGAGCCGTAGGAGTATCGTCATGGCATGGACGGAAACAACGGAATTGACGTACCGCGGCCGCATAAGCCAAAGCCATTTGCTCCGTTGGACTTCGAAGGATTCACCGGCGGGGCGGACCCGGCACGGGTTTCCGAAGCAGCCCACCTGGCGGCGCAGGCACTGGTCCACCATGGCCGGGAATCGGATGACCCCGAGATCACCAAGCGGTTGGTCAAGCTGGCGGACCAGCAGGGCCTCGACGCCATTGCGGAGATGTGGGCCGAGAGTCCCGCACGGTCGCTGCCCGGCGCGCTCTGGCGGCTCTATGCCCTGCGCACCGCCACCCAGCAGAACCCCGAGCGCATGTCCGCGTTCTTCAAGGCCGGCAAGGACGTCGCCGAAGTGTCCAAGGTGGTGGCCGGTGTTGCCGAGCCTCCGGGAGCGGACGAAGTCACTAAGATGGCGGACACCATTCTGTCGGGAGCTTTCGACGGCGATTTCGACGTCGCACTGGACCGCTCGGCTGCATTCTGCCGCGTTGTGGCCCTCGGCCAGACGCACCATGCGGACGCCGCCGAACCCGCCAATGAGAACCATGCGGCAAAACTCACACAGAGCTCCCACCGTCTGATCAAGACGGCGGAGGACCTCGAAGCGGCGGCAGTTGCCTGGCGCCGCGGCGAGCTGGACTAAGCCAACAGACAGTCCCTTAGAGCCCCGCAGCACCGGCCCCGCAAGGCCGTTGAACGCGGGGCATGTTAGCCCTGTCCGGCCTGATTATCCAGCAGATTTAGCGTTTTTTCCCCGTTATTCTGCGGTGGTTGACATCGATGCTCAGGCGTAGAAAACTGAAGGTGGTGTCGAACTGTGGCAGCCCCGGGCTCCAACTTTTAGCCGCTTTGAGCGGCCATCCGCCGAGAGGCGCTCCCAGTTCGGCACCATTATTTTTGTTCACTTTCAGACGATACTCTTAGCGTTGCGGACGCCCTCAGCTCCGCAGTTTTCTTCCCCAGCTAGAGACCTTCGGTGAAACAGTGAAGCTAAGCCTTTTCCCCCAGGAGAACAAGAGCCTGGATCTTCTGACCGAGATGGCGGGTCAGATCCCCCACGGCGTCACCACGCTCTCCGAAATCCTCGGTGCCTCGGCAGATGACTACGACCGGCTGGCCGAAGAGCTGCACCAGCATGATGCCAAGGTTTTCGAGCTTCACTTCGCGCTGATGACACACGTGCGCACCAGCTTCATCACGCCGCTGCCCCGCGAGGACCTTTTCCAGATCTCCCGGTACATCGTGGAGGCCTACGAAAAGCTCGACGGCGCCGCCGAGCTGATCGCGCTGAACCGGGTCAAACGGCTTTCCACCAGGGCGTCGGAGCAGCTGGAGGTCATCGCCCGCATGTCGGAGCTGACCCGGGACGCAATGGGGCGTCTGAGTTCCCTGCTGGATCTGGATGAGTACTACGTGGAAATGCTGCGGCTGGCCAAGCGGGCGGAGCGGACCCACCGGAACTGGACCGCGGAGGCGCAGAAGGAGCTGAAGACTCCGAACTACCTGCGCCACCGGGACGTCGCCAACCAACTCGTGGAAGTCACGAAGGACTTGCGGCGCGTTTCGAACCACGTGGGCCAGATTCTGATCAAGGAATCGTAGGTGGAGCTGTTCCTGTTCGCAGCAGTCGTCGTCTTCGCCGGATCCTTCGCCTTCATCAACGGTTTCCATGACGTCTCCAATGCCGCAGCCACCGCTGTCCGCACCCGCGCACTCACGCCGAGCATCGCCGTCGTTCTCGTGGCTTTTTTCAACTTTGCCGGCGCGATGATCTCCACCGGCCTGGCCCTGCTGGTCAGCGAGGCCTGGATTGGCCTGCCTGAAGGGCCCGAGGGCCTCGGCATCCTCATAGCCGGCCTGCTAAGCGCCTGCGGCTGGGGAATCTACACCTGGTGGCGGCGGATGCCTTCCTCGTCCACACACGCGCTGGTGGGCGGGCTGGTGGGCTCCGGCGCTGCCTCCGCTTTCCTCGGTGGCCACAACATCATCGCCGGGGATAACTTCATCGGCACGCAGATAGTCTTGCCGCTGCTGCTCTCCCCCGTCATCGCCTTCGCCATCTCCTACGTAGTGGTGTTTCCCTTGACCTGGATTTCGCGCTACACGGCGCCGAAACGGGCCAACGAGACCAACCGGATGATCCAATCCATCCTCGCCGGCGCATTTGCCTTGGGGCACGGACTCCAGGACGGACAGCGGACCATGGCCGTGCTGCTGTTGGCGCTGGTCGCTGCGGGGCTGGATACCGGGAGCCGGATGCCGCTGTGGGTCCAGTTGTTCGCGGCGACCCTGCTGGCCGCGGGCAGCCTGTTCGGCGGCTGGCGCCTCTCGCACACTCTGGGCTACCGGTTGGTGAGGATGGACCCGTTGCGCGGGGCCGTGGCACAAGGCGTTAGTTCGGCGATGCTGTTTTTCGGCGGGATGGCCCTGCACATCCCGCTTTCCAGCACGCACACCATGACCTCGTCCATCCTTGGGGCCGGCGCCAACCAGCGCTTCGACGCCGTCCGCTGGCGTGTGGCCAACCGTGTTTTCCTCACCTGGGTCCTGACCGCCGTCGCGACGGCAACCATGGGCGCGGTCCTCTACCTGGCGCTGGATCCGCTGCTGTAGCTTCGGCCAAAGCACGACGGCGGCACCCGGCGGGCGTGTAACCGCCGGGTGCCGCCGTAGGCAGCTGTGCAGACCCGGTTGAACCGGGACACTGCTGGTTAGCCGAAGCGGCCGGAGACGTAGTCTTCGGTGGACTTCTCGCTCGGGTTGTTGAAGATGGTGGGCGTGTCGTTGTATTCGATCAGCTTGCCGGGCTTGCCGGTGCCGGCGATGTTGAAGAACGCCGTCTTGTCCGAGACGCGGGCGGCCTGCTGCATATTGTGGGTCACGATCACCACGGTGTATTCGGTCTTCAGTTCCTCGATCAGGTCCTCGATGGCAAGGGTCGAGATCGGGTCCAGGGCCGAGCACGGCTCGTCCATCAGAATCACCTGCGGGGAGACGGCAATGGCGCGGGCAATGCACAGACGCTGCTGCTGGCCGCCGGAGAGGCCGGAGCCCGGCTTGTCCAGACGGTCCTTGACCTCGTTCCACAGGTTGGCGCCGGTCAGCGACTTCTCCACCAGTGCGTCCGCATCCGACTTGCTGATGCGCTTGTTGTTCAGCTTCACGCCTGCCAGGACGTTGTCCCGGATGGACATGGTGGGGAACGGGTTCGGCCGCTGGAAAACCATGCCGATCTGGCTCCGCACTGTGACCGGGTCGACGCCGGGCCCGTAGAGGTTTTCCCCGTCCAGGAGCACTTCGCCCTCGACCCGGGCGCCCGGAAGCACCTCGTGCATGCGGTTCAGGGTCCGCAGGAAGGTGGATTTGCCGCAGCCGGAGGGCCCAATGAACGCGGTGACGGACTTAGCCTCAATGTTGATGCTCACGCCTTCAACGGCCCGGAAATTACCGTAGTAGACGTTCAGATCATTGACGTCGATACGCTTGGACATAGTGTTCCTTCTCTTGGACGCAGGTGGAGGCTTAGCGGCCGGTCTTGGGGGCGAAGAGGCGGGCAATAACCCGGGCGATCAGGTTCAGCAGCATGACAACCAGGATCAGCAGCAGCGCCGCGGCCCAGGCCCGCTGGGCACTCGGATCGATGTTCGTCGGCGAGGTGGGGTTCATCAGCTGCCGGTAGATAAATGTCGGCAAGGTAGTCATCCAGCCCGCAAACGCATTGAAGTTGATGCTGTTGACGAAACCGGCGGTGACCAGCAGTGGAGCGGTTTCGCCGATGACCCGGGCGATGGCCAGGGTGACACCGGATGCAATACCCGAGATCGCCGTCGGCACCACCACCTTGACGATCGTGCGCCATTTGCGCACGCCGAGGGCGTAGGACGCTTCGCGCAACTCGTTGGGCACGATCTTGAGCATTTCCTCGGTAGAGCGCACCACCACGGGGATCATCAGCACGGACAACGCCACGGCAGCGACAAAGCCGGTACGTGTGGACGGACCGAAGATCAGGCCGAAGAGCGCCGCCGCGAACAGGCCGGCGACGATGGACGGAATGCCAGTCATGACGTCGACGAAGAACGTGATGCCGCGGGAGAGCGAGCCGCCCTTGCTGTACTCAACGAGGTAGACGGCGGTCAGCAGGCCCACCGGCACCGATATGACAGTCGCCCAGAAGGTGATCAGGACCGTGCCGACGATCCCGTGGTAGGCGCCGCCGAGCACCGGGGTGCCGTTCTCGACGGTCTCGTTGTCCACCACACCGGTCATGCCGTTCATGGAGGTGAACAGGAAGTTGGAGGTCATACCGGGAAGGCCCTTTTCCAGGACCGTCCAGATCACGGAGACCAGCGGCACCAGCGCCACGATGAATGCAGCGTAGATCAGGTTGGACGCGAACCGGTCCTTGGCCTTGCGCTCACCCTCAACGGAGAGCGTGACCAGGAACCCGGCGATCACAAAGATGACGGCGGAGAACAGCGCCCAGCCGACCACGTGGAAGCCGATCAGGGAGGAAATTGCAGCGCCGAGGACCAGCGAGCCGGCCAGCACCGCCCAGATGGCCCACTTGGGCAACTGGTTCTTGGTCAGCGTGTTCTTACGCAGCGGCGAAGGCGTACGCGTAGCGGTCTGTGACATTAGTTTGCCCCCGAGAATTCTTTGTGACGGCTAACGATCCAGCGGGCGATCATGTTCACGGCCAGGGTGATGACGAACAGGACCAGGCCGGCGGCAATGAGCTCCGCCAGTCGCAGCCCGAAAGCCTCCGGGAAGTTCAGCGCGATTTCGGCCGCGATGGTCTGGTTACCGCTCTGGATCAGGCTGGCGATCAGGCCGCCGCCGGAGAGCACCATGGCAACGGCCATCGTTTCGCCCAGGGCGCGGCCCAGGCCCAGCATGACGGCACTGATGATGCCGGCGCGGGCGAAGGGGAAGACGGTCATCCGGATCATTTCCCAGCGGGTGGCGCCCATCGCCAACGCGGCTTCCTCGTGCAGCTTGGGCGTTTGCAGGAAGATCTCCCGGCTGAGCGAGGTGATGATCGGCAGCACCATGACCGAGAGCACGATACCGGCGGTCAGCATGGTCTTGCCGGTCTGGCTCGCCGGGCCCGCAAAGATCGGGATCCAGCCGGCGTTCTCCGCCAGCCAGACGTACGGGCCTACCAGGGCCGGCGCCAGCACGGTCATGCCCCACGCGCCGTAAACCACCGAGGGGATGGCGGCGAGCAGGTCGACGACGTAGCCGAGGCTCTGGGACAGCCTCCGCGGGGCGTAGTGCGAGATGAACAGCGCCACGCCAATGGAGACCGGGGTAGCAATCAGCAGCGCGATCGCGGCGGCGATGAGCGTGCCGATCACGATGGGCCAGATGTAGGTCCAGAAGCCGTTACCGCCGGTGATTTCGGCCGGATCGGCGGCGAACGTCGGAAGGGCCTGCCACAGCAGGAATACCGCCACGCAGAAAAGGACGAAGAGAATCAGGCAGCCGGCGAACAATGCAATGCCGGAGAAAACCTTATCTCCGGCACGGCCTCTGCTGCCGCTTTCTGTCAATGTGTTGGACACTTCACAACCCTTCGGGCTCCTGTTTTCTAGCGGTCTGGCTTTTGTCAGTTTTCACTGTTTTGTCCATGGGAGCAACGTCGGCTCCCTGACACGGGGATGCCCCGCTCGTCATTTTTCGACGGCGGGGCTCCCCTGCGTGCGTTGCTACGAAGCCACCGAGATGGATTCGAGAGCGGTTCCGGCCTGCTCGCGCAGGTTCTCGGAGAGCGGTGCGCTGCCCGCGGAGTCGGCAGCAGCCTGCTGGCCTTCTTCACTGATTACGTAGTTGCCGAAAGCCTTGACCAGGTCAACGGTCTCCTGGTCGGAGTAGGTGCTGCAGTAGATGTGGTAGGAAACCAGCACGATCGGGTAGGCCCCGGATTCGGTGGTGTCGCGCTTGAGGTCCAGGGACATATCGACGTCGCTGCGGCCCTCAACAGGCGTGGCAACCTCAACTGCCTTGGCGGCGGCCTCGGGGCTGTAGCCCACGAACTCCTCGCCGACCTGGACCTTGACGGTACCCAAAGCCCCGACGGCGGAAGCGTCGGCGTAGGTGATGGCACCATCGGTGGCGCTGGCGGCGGAGACGACGCCGGAGGTGCCCTGGGCGTTCTCGGCCACAATGTCTGCAGGCCAGGCGTCGGAGGGCTCGTCGGTCCAGACGTCGGGAGCGGCAGCGGAGAGGTACTCCACGAAGTTCTCGGTGGTGCCGGAGTCGTCCGCGCGGTGGACAACGGTGATGGGGGTATCCGGCAGTTCCACGCCCTCGTTCAGGGCGGCGATGGCCTCGTCGTTCCAGTTCTTGATCTCGCCGCGGAAAATCTTGGCGATGGTCTCGGCATCGAGGTTCAGCTCCTCGACACCTTCAAGGTTGAAGGCGACAGCGATCGGGGAAACGTAACCCGGGATGTGGAAGGCGCCCTCGGGGCCGCAGATCTCCTTGGACTTCTCCAGTTCTTCTTCATCCATGTAGGCGTCCGAACCGGCAAACTGCACACCGCCGGCCAGGAAGTTGTCACGGCCGGCACCGGAGCCGTCCGGGGAGTACTGGACGTTCGCTTCGGGGTTCTGCGACTGGAAGCCGGCGATCCATGCCTGCATGGCCGAGTCCTGGGAAGAGGCACCGGCCCCGGACAGGGTGCCGGAAACGCTTTCGGCTGCCGCGGCGCTGCCGGCCGGTTCCTGGCCACCGCCGGTGGCGTTGTCGGAGCCGCAGGCGGTCAGGGCCAGGGCTGCTACGGAAAGTACTGCGGCCGCGCGGCCGAAGCGGAATGCCTTCACTTTGGTTCCCTTTCAGGGTTAGCAAACGAGATGGACGAAATGCGCGGTGATGGCCGGGCGGTTTCGTACTTCTACGAAGCTATTCGTGTCAGGTAACAAGATTGGCGGGTCAAAATGAACGGAAAGTGAACAGATGCGGGCCATTCGCTAACATCGCCGCTGGTGCTGTTGCTTTTGTGATGGACATCGTATTAGGGCACGGGCCCGCGTATGCCCGTCCCGTCGCTCCGGCGACGCACAGCGGCACAGTTCCGAAGGCCGGCGGCTTCCCGCCTAGACTGAACTCATGAGTACCGGCGGCCCTCTCTCGCGAGCCCGTACTTTCCTGCGCAACCGGACCCGCGTGGGTTTCAGCCGGAGCAAAGCGTCCCTTTTTCCGGCTGCGCGGATGACACTTTGTGCCGTCGCCGCCTACGTGATCGCCGAGCAGCTCCTGGGCCACGAGGGTCCGCTGTTCGCCGCAACGGCGTCGCTGGTGGCACTGGGCTTCGCCACCGGTCCGCGTTTCCGCAAGGTCATGGAAGTAGCCATCGGCTGCACCCTGGGCATCGCCGTCGGTGATTTGCTCCTGCATTTCCTCGGCTCCGGAATCTGGCAGGCCGCCGCCGTCCTCTTGATCTCCATCCTGCTGGCGCGTTTCCTCGACAGCGGCTCTATCTTCTCCACGCAAATGGGCCTCCAGTCCGTGCTTGTGGTGCTGTTGCCGGCCCCCGACGGCGGCCCGTTCACGCGCAGTCTGGATGCGGTGGTGGGTGGGGCAATGGCGCTGATCGTGACCATGCTCATCCCCGGGGACCCGCGCTCCGCCCCGAAAACCAACCTGCAGAAGCTGCTCAGCGAGCTGGCGTCGGTGCTGCGCGAATGTTCCAATGCGCTCAGCCGCAGCGACTCCACGCTGGCCTGGCACGCCCTGGTCCGGGCACGCGCCTCGCAGAAGCTGATTGACGATGTCCGCACGTCCTTCTCGGGCGCGCAGGAAGTGGCCCGGATATCCCCCGCGTACCGCCGCCACCGCGAAGAAGTGGGCGATCTGCAGAAGTCGGCGGAGATGATTGACCTGGCGATGCGCAACAGCCGGGTCTTCTCCCGGCGCCTGACCTCTGCCATCAACCATGCGGCGATGACCGACGACGCCATCGAATCCTTCGCCGAGGTGCTGCTGGAAGCCGCCGACGCCGTCGAGGTACTCTCCGCGGGCCTGTCGGACCCGGACGGCGGGGCGCGCGAACGCCGGCTCAGCTCTGCCCGGAACGAACTGGCCGCGGTGGCCACTCGGCTGCATCCGAAGACCCTGGGCATCCAGAAGCTGGAAGGTGAAGGCCTGGTCCTCGTCTTCCGTCCACTCATGGTCGACCTGCTGGAGGCAACCGGCCTGACCCATGACGAAGCGGCAGCGTACCTGCCCAAACTGTGACCGGCCGGGATTGTCACACCGTTCCGTTAGCCTGATTCCATGAGTTCGAAGACCGCACGCGCCAAAGCGCCCGCCTACCGATGTGCCGAATGCGGCTGGAGCACCGTCAAGTGGGTAGGCCGTTGCGGCGAGTGCCAGGCCTGGGGCACCGTGGAGGAGGCCGGGGCAGTCGTCTCAAGAACGACGCCGGCCGCGGCCGTGGCGAAACCGGCGCAGCGCATCGCGGACGTAGACGCCTCGACGGCGGCTTTCCAGGCCACCGGCATCGGCGAACTGGACCGGGTGCTGGGCGGCGGGCTGGTGCCCGGCGCCGTCATTCTGCTGGCGGGTGAGCCGGGCGTGGGCAAGTCCACCCTGCTGCTCGACGTGGCGGCGCGGGTCGCCGGATTGGCCAGGGATGTTCTGTACATCACCGGCGAGGAATCGGCCGCGCAGGTCAAGCTGCGCGCCGAACGCATTTCCGCCGTCGCGGATTCCCTGTATCTGACCGCCGAATCGGATCTGGGCATCGCACTGGGCCAGATCGAAAAGACGGACCCCTCGCTGCTCATCGTGGATTCGGTCCAGACCCTGAGCAGCTCTGCAGTCGAGGGCAGCGCCGGCGGCGTGACCCAGGTCCGCGAAGTCGCTGCCTCGCTGATCAACGCAGCGAAAACCCGGAATATGACCACCATCCTGGTTGGCCATGTCACCAAGGACGGCTCCATTGCCGGGCCCCGCCTGCTGGAGCACCTCGTGGATGTGGTCTGCCAATTCGAGGGAGACCGACACTCCAGGCTGCGGCTGCTTCGTGCCATCAAGAACCGCTACGGCCCCACCGACGAAGTGGGCTGCTTCGACCTGACTGAAGAGGGGATCGAAGGACTGGCTGACCCCAGCGGGCTGTTCATGTCGACGGCGGCGGAGCCGGTTTCCGGTACCTGCATCACGGTGACTATGGAGGGCCGCAGACCGCTCCTGGCCGAGGTGCAGGCACTGCTCGCGGAGACCTCCAATGCGCAGCCGCGCCGGGCTACCAGCGGCCTTGATTCCTCCCGGGTGGCCATGATGATGGCCGTGTTGCAGCGCCGGGCAGCCATGTCGCTGCACAAGGATGACAGCTACGTGGCCACCGTCGGCGGCGTGAAGCTGACGGAACCGGCCACTGATCTGGCCACGGCGCTGGCCATCGCCTCGGCCAAAAGCAACAAGCCGCTGCCCAAGGGCCTGATCGCCTTCGGCGAGGTGGGACTGGCCGGAGAGGTCCGGCCCGTGCCCGGAATCGGACGGCGCATCCAGGAAGCGGAACGGCTGGGCTTCACCCATGCCGTCGTCCCTTCTTCCCACGGCGGGCCCGGGCAGGTGCCCAAGGGATTCCGCGTCAAGGAAGTCGGCACCGTGGCCGAGGCACTGGATCTGCTCTTCGGCGCGGGCACTGCCAGCCCCAGTTAAGCGGGCCGTACCCGCGGACGGCTCCCGCCATAGCAGCCGTCCTGCCTAACCGCGGCGGCGACGCGCGCCGCGTCGGCATATTATGGTGCCTAATGGCTGTTTCACGCGGCGTTTCCGGAACCGGAGGCCGCGGGCTCCCGCCCGACTGCACCGCGACCTACTGATCAAAGGAAACTTCATGGCTAAGAGCCCCGAGGACGCCTTGAAGGCTACCTTGGCACGTGTCGCTCCGGGCACTGCGCTGCGCGACGGTCTGGAACGGATCCTCCGCGGTCGCACGGGCGCCCTGATCGTCCTCGGCTATGACAAGCAGGTGGAGTCAATCAGCAGCGGCGGGTTCGACATTGGCATCGGCTTCTCGCCCACAGGTCTCCGCGAGCTGGCCAAAATGGATGGTGCAATTGTCTGCGACCAGGACGCTGCAAACATCATCAAAGCCGCCGTCCAGCTGGTTCCGGACCCGTCTATTCCCACGCAGGAATCGGGCACCCGGCACCGCACGGCCGAGCGGGTGGCCATCCAGACCGGGCTGCCGGTGATTTCGGTCAGCCAGTCCATGCAGATCATTGCCCTGTATGTTGACGGAATCCGGCATGTGCTTGAAGGTTCGGAGCCGGTGCTGGCCCGCGCCAACCAGGCCCTCGCCACGCTGGAACGCTACCGCGCCCGCCTGGACCAGGTGACCAGCTCGCTTTCGGCCCTGGAGATCGAGGCCATGGTCACGCTGCGGGACGTCGCCGTGACCTTGCAGCGCCAGGAAATGGTCCGGCGGATCTCGGAGGAAATCTCCCAATACGTACTGGAACTCGGCGTCGACGGACGGCTGCTGTCCCTGCAACTCGATGAGCTCACCTCCGGGCTCGGCCCCGACAGCGAAATGATTCTGCGCGACTACGCCGAGGTCAAAGGCGGCATCGAGGTCGAACCTGCCCTGAAATCCCTGCGCACGTTCAGCGCCACGGACCTGATCGATCTGGGGCGGATTGCCAGCGTCCTGGGCTTCCAGCCCGGCGTGGACTCACTCGAAGCGGTTGTCCAGCCGCGCGGCTACCGGCTGCTCTCGGCGGTGAAGTCCGTTCCGCGGGCAGTGGCAGACCGCTTGGTGGACCACTTCGGCGGCCTGCAGAACCTGATGGCGGCGAACATCGATGATCTGATGGCCGTGGACGGAATCGGCGAGCAGCGCGCCCGCGTCATCCGCGAGGGACTTTCCAGAATCGCCGAGACCAGCCTCCTCGACCGCTTTATGTAGGAGCGGGACAGCCCCTTCGCCACCGGCGCAAAGGGATGCTTGGCTCATTGCAGGTCGAACACGATTTTGTCGCTGGTCCATGGCCCCAGTTTTGCCGTCAGGACATAGGTCCCGGGCTGCGGATTGGCGTTGACTGCCTTACAGCCCGGGGCGCTCCGGTTGCGTTCCCAGGTGAACTGTGCCCGTTCGCTTTTGCCCGGCTCGATGGTCCGCATCAGTTCGCTGGTGTCCACGGCGCAGTCCTTGGACGAGAAGATGCGGTCTTCGCCGCTGGTCACCAGGAACTCCATGGCATCCGTGCCCACGTTGACCTCGCAAGCGGAGTCGCCCTTGTTGGCGACTTCGAGGATCAGAGTCGGATTCTCACCGGCCGCGTAGGCCGGAGCATCCGTGGATGCGGTCACTGAAATCTTGGACTCATCGCAGGCTGCACTGGCCATCGGGCTGGGGGAAGCAGCCGGCGAGGAAACCACCGGAACGCTGCCGCCGCCGTCGTCGTTGTCCGCTGCGGGCTGGCTGCCGCCGCCGAAGAGGCTGGCAATCCAGAATCCCGTGGCAACGAGCAGGGCAATGACCATCAAGGCTGCGATCAGTAGCGCCAGCCTGCGTCTGCGGTAGACGGCCGGGCTCGGCTTGCGGCCGGAACGTGCAGTATTCCGGGTCGCCGAGGCACCACTGCCGCGCGATGATCCCCTGCCTGTACCTGCCATACCTTAAGGCTAGAGACAGTTGCGCGGCCGGAGCTGTAACACCACGCCGAGGCAGTAAGGTATTGGTGGTCACAGACAAGGAATGCCATGCCCAACCACACGATCACTCACGCAAAACCGGCTCCGGCGCCAGGTCAGACGCGGTATCTGCATGAACAGATCACGTCCTGGTTCGCCGACAATGCGCGCGAGCTGCCGTGGCGGGAGCCCCAGTGCAGCCCGTGGGGCATCATGGTCAGCGAATTCATGCTTCAACAGACCCCTGTGGTCCGAGTCCTGCCGGTCTGGGAGCAGTGGATGCAGCGGTGGCCCACCCCTGCCGCGCTGGCCGCCGAATCCAGCGGCGAAGCGCTCCGCGCCTGGGGCCGGCTGGGATATCCGCGCCGGGCGCTGCGGCTGCATTCGGCCGCCGCAGCGATCGTGGAGCGGCACGGCGGGCAGGTCCCCGACACCCGGGAAGAACTCCTGCAGCTGCCGGGCGTTGGCACCTATACCGCCGCCGCGATCGCCTCCTTCGCCTTCGAACGGCCGGAAACGGTGGTGGATACCAACATCCGCCGGGTCCATGCCCGCGCCGTCACCGGCAACGCCCTGCCCGCGCCGTCCCTGACGTCGGCGGAAATGAAACTGGCTACAGCGCTAATGCCCGGCCGGGAGACCAAGGCATGGAATGCTGCCGTGATGGAGCTCGGAGCTTTGGTTTGCACCGCGCGCTCCCCCAAGTGCGGCTCCTGCCCGGTGCGGGAGCAGTGTGCTTGGATAGCTGCGGGGCAGCCCGAAGCGCATTATGTGCCCAAGGGACAGGCCTGGGCCGGCACGGACCGACAGGTACGCGGCGCCATGATGGCTGTGCTGCGCGAGGCGGAAACGCCGGTTCTGCGCGAGGTGCTGCTGGGCACGGTGGACCTCGTGGACCACGGCTCGGGACACGTACTCCACCTCACTAAGCTGCGATCGCTCGGCGCCAGCGACGAGCAACTGGCACGTTCTCTGGACGGGCTGCTCGCGGACGGACTCGCCGAAACAGCCGGTGCAGGTGTGCGGTTACCAAATTGAGGCTTGGCTGCAGCAGCTGCCGCTTCTAAGCTCGCAGTATGCGGCTGAACCGCTCGGAGGGAAGCTCCCTAACAACGACGGCGGTAGCCGCCTTGCTGGTCATGGTTACCGGTTGCGGTGCCTCCACCGGCTCCGACGGCCACGCCTGTACGGAAATCGGCGCAGTGTCCGGGGTCGGCCTCACGGTTGAACAGGAGCTTGCCGACGACATTCGCGAGGCGGACATGCAGGTTTGCTGGGACGGCACCTGCGAAAGAATCCCGCTTGACCTGCACCCGGGCCAGCGCACGATCGACCTGGGGTGCGAGTCGGATCAACCCTACGGAGTTTGCTCGGCTACCTCCACACCGGACGGAACGCTGACTGGCTTCGCACAGCTCGACTCGCTGCCTGCGGGCGAGGTTCAGGTCCGCACCTTCACGACACGCCAAGATGGCACGCGCGTCGAAACGGAACGGCTCTCCGTCGCGACGGAAACAGTCTTTCCCAACGGCGAAGAGTGCCCGGGCGAAGCGCAGCAGCTCGCTTTGACCCTTGGCCCAACAGGACTGCGTCCACGGTAGATCTACACGGCAGGAAAAAGGGAGGGACATGCCGCCCCTCCCTTTCCGTCATGTAGGTGATCTCCGGGTTCAGCGCTTCGAATCGCCGTCCAGGCGGTCCTTCACGTCTTCCCCGACATCCTTGATTTTGGCTTCGGCCTGATCCAGCTGGCCTTCGGCCTGCAGGTCCGGATTATCCGTGGCGTCGCCGGCCTTCTCCTTGATCTTACCGCTGGCTTCCTGAGCCTTGTTCTCGATCCTGTCGCCCAAACCCATGGCTACTGCCCTTCTTCCTGCTGGCCGCCGCCGAAGCGCTCCTGGGCACCGTCGACAGCGTCGTTTGCCTGGTCGCCGAAGCCGCCGAGCTTTTCCCCGTGCTGCTCCTGTGCGTTGTCCACTGTGTCGTTGGCGCGGTCCGCGAGGCCGCCGCTCTGCTCGCCGCCGCCCTCATCATTTCCGAAGGCACCCTTGGCTGCGTTGGTGATGTCGTCAATACCCATAGCGTTCTCACTTTCGATCGAGAGACAGTCCGATCGGGAGATCGGCCCGTCCGCTTGCTGGTTATTCCCAACATCTTCACCGTGGCACAGGCAGTAGCGGGCTGTCCACCCCTCGTGGCCGTTAGACCGCCCGGATCATCCGGGTGTTTCCCAAAGTGTTCGGCTTGACCCGGGCCAGGTCCAGGAACTCGGCGACGCCCTCATCGTGAGACCGCAGCAGTTCGGAATACACCTCGGGGTCAACTGCGGACTGGTCGGCCATGACCTCGAAGCCGTGCCGGGTAAAGAAGTCCACTTCGAAGGTCAGGCAGAAGACCCGGTTGACGCCCAGACTGACTGCCTCTGTCAGCAGTGCCTCGAGCAGCGCCCGGCCCACCCCGTGGCCCCGCCATGCCGATGAGGTGGCAAGAGTGCGTACTTCGGCGATGTCTTCCCACATCACGTGGAGCGCCCCGCAACCGATTACTTCGCCGTTGGAAGCCTCCGCGATCTTAAACTCCTGGATGCTCTCAAAATAGGCCACGGCTTCCTTCTCCAGCAGCACACGCTTGTCGGCGAGCGGCTTCACCAGACGGCGGATCTCGGCAACATCGGACGTACGCGCGGGCCGGATCGTGAAGGATGCAGTCATGGTGCAAGTTTAGGGCCCGTTTACGGTCGAATCTGCCGCCGGGGCTTCGGCCGCCACGACACTGCTTGCGGGGGCTGGGTTGTCATTCCAGACGGTAAAGGTCGGCGGCGGTGTCGACGTCGCCGCCGTCGGACTCATCCGAGCAGTCCACGATATCGATCAGATCCGTGTGGTCCAGCAGAAAGCCGCGCGCCCCGCTGTCACCGCTCGCTGTTTCCGCAGCCTGTGCCACGAGCGCCGCATCGAACAGCACCGGATGCCCGCGTTGCAATTCGCCGTCCGTTCCCCGGTAAGCCGCCGCGGTGACACGGCCGGGCTTATGGCTGTCCAGCAGCCTCCTGACGATGGCGGACGTGAGGCCGGGCTGGTCCACCAGTACGGCCAGCATGTGGAATCCCGCTGGCACCGCGGCTGCGCCCAGCCGGAAGGAGCTGCCCATGCCGCCGGACCAGTGGGGATTGTCCAACACACGGCAGCCGGACAAATCGGCCTGCCGCCGGATCTGACCGGCACCTGCTCCGAGGACCACCACAATTTCAGTGCATCCGCCGTTCCGCAGCACGGATACCAGATAGGAGACGAGCGGTTCCTGCCGGTATTCCAGCAGCGCCTTCGGCCCGCGGCCCAGCCGTGTGCCTGCTCCCGCGGCGAGCAGCACGGCGGCGGTCGGCTGGGAACGAGATGTCATGCCCTCACTATAGGCACCCGTCCACACCCCTACAGCCGCACAGTTTGCCGCAGCCGGGGTTGACGCGAACGGCGGGCCCCGGGATATCCAGGACCCGCCGGTACGACGCGTTTGTTGCTAGGAGCCCGTGCGGGCGGACCCTACTGGGAGAGCGCCGGGGTGTCCGGCACTTCCTCGATGGCCTTGGGAGCGCCGGCGCTGGAGAAGACGAACTTTGCGTTTTCGCCCTCGCCTTCGACGTCCACCCGGATGAGTTCGCCGGGCATGATCTCGCCGAAGAGGATCTTCTCGGAGAGCTGGTCCTCGACCTCGCGCTGGATGGTCCGGCGCAGCGGCCGCGCACCCATGGTCGGATCGTAGCCGCGGGTAGCCAGCAGGACCTTGGCCGCCGGCGTCAGCTCGATGGTCATGTTCTTCTCGGCCAGGCGCTTCTTTAGCCGCGTGATGAACAGGTCCACGATCTGGACGATCTCTTCCTGCGTCAGCTGCGGGAAGACCACGGTGTCGTCGACGCGGTTGAGGAACTCCGGACGGAAGTGCTGCTTGAGCTCATCCTGGACCCGGGCCCGCATCCGCTCATAACCGGTCTTGGTATCCGAACCGGACTGGAAGCCGGTCATGACGCCCTTGGAGATGTCACGGGTACCGAGGTTGGTGGTCATGATGATGACGGTGTTCTTGAAGTCCACCACACGTCCCTGGCTGTCGGTCAGACGGCCGTCCTCAAGGATCTGCAGCAGCGAGTTGAACAAATCCGCGTGGGCTTTCTCCACTTCGTCGAAAAGCACCACGGAGAACGGACGGCGGCGGACCTTTTCGGTCAGCTGGCCGCCTTCTTCATAACCGACATAACCGGGAGGGGCGCCGAAGAGCCTGGACACGGTGTGCTTCTCCGAGTATTCGGACATGTCCAGCGTTATCAGGGCGTCCTCTTCGCCGAAGAGGAACTCCGCCAGCGCCTTGGCCAGCTCCGTCTTACCCACACCGGTGGGACCGGCGAAGATGAACGAGCCGCTGGGACGGTTGGGATCCTTCAGGCCCGCGCGAGTACGGCGGATAGCCTGCGAGATCGACTTAATGGCTTCGTCCTGGCCGATGACCCGCTTGTGCAGCTCATCTTCCATGTGCATGAGCCGGCTGGACTCTTCTTCGGTGAGCTTGAAGACCGGGATGCCCGTGGAGTTGGCCAGGACCTCGGCAATCAGATCCTCGTCAACCTCGGCGATCTCGTCCAGGTCGCCGGACTTCCATGCGCGTTCCTTGTCGGCACGCTCGTCCTGGAGCTTGCTTTCCTTATCACGCAGCGAGGCGGCGCCTTCGAAGTCCTGGGCATCGATGGCAGATTCCTTCTGCTTCTTCAGCTGGGCAATGCGCTCATCGATCTCCTTCAGCTCCGGCGGAGCCGTCATACGGCGGATCCGCAGGCGTGCGCCGGCTTCATCGATCAGGTCGATGGCCTTGTCCGGGAGGAAGCGGTCCGAAACGTAGCGGTGCGACAAGTGGGCTGCAGCGTCCAGGGCGCCGTCCGTAATGGACACACGGTGGTGTGCTTCATAGCGGTCGCGCAGGCCCTTCAGAATCTGAATCGAATGCTCAACCGAGGGCTCATTGACCTGGATGGGCTGGAAGCGGCGTTCCAGTGCAGCATCCTTTTCGATGTGCTTGCGGTACTCATCCAGAGTGGTGGCGCCGATGGTCTGCAGTTCGCCGCGGGCCAGCATGGGCTTGAGGATCGAGGCTGCGTCAATCGCGCCTTCGGCGGCACCTGCACCAACGAGAGTGTGGATCTCATCAATGAACAGAATGATGTCCCCGCGGGTGCGGATTTCCTTCAGCACCTTCTTCAGGCGTTCTTCGAAATCACCGCGGTAGCGGGACCCCGCGACGAGCGAACCGAGATCAAGGGTATACAGCTGCTTGTCCTTGATGGTTTCCGGAACGTCGCCGCGGACAATGGCTTGGGCCAAACCTTCGACGACGGCGGTCTTGCCGACACCGGGTTCACCGATCAGGACAGGGTTGTTCTTGGTGCGGCGGGAGAGAACCTGCATGACGCGTTCCATCTCATGCTCGCGCCCGATAACAGGGTCAAGCTTGGACTCGCGGGCAGCCTGGGTCAGGTTGCGGCCGAACTGGTCCAGCACCACGGAACCGGCAGGAGTACCTTCCTGCTGCTGGCCGCTGGCGGAGACGGGCTCCTTGCCCTGGTAGCCGGAGAGCAGCTGGATGACCTGCTGGCGCACGCGGTTCAGGTCCGCGCCGAGCTTGACCAGAACCTGGGTGGCGACACCTTCACCCTCGCGGATGAGGCCGAGCAGGATGTGCTCGGTGCCGATGTAGTTGTGGCCCAACTGCAGAGCTTCACGGAGGGAGAGCTCCAGCACTTTCTTGGCACGCGGGGTGAAGGGAATATGGCCGCTGGGAGCCTGCTGGCCCTGGCCGATAATCTCCTGCACCTGCTCACGCACCCCGTTGAGGGAGACACCGAGGAATTCCAGCGCCTTCGCGGCAACACCTTCACCCTCATGGATCAATCCAAGAAGGATATGTTCGGTACCAATGTAATTGTGGTTGAGCATGCGGGCTTCTTCTTGAGCCAGCACGACAACGCGACGGGCACGGTCGGTAAATCTCTCAAACATCTCGCACACTCCTAGCTACTGCGTACTTTGATGCTACGTGGCCGAAAGACGATTTTGGGGTCTGTTCGCCCTAGGGATAATGACCGGCTGCAACGCAGATCCGGGGCAGGCCGCGCACCGTATGGATAAAGGGCGGACCCGGGGTCCGCCCTTTATGGAAGAGTTATCAAAATCTACTTGCCCCTGCGCTCGTGATGGAGGCGGGCAGTACTGCTAGCCGCCGTGCGCCCGCCGGTAAGCTTCGAGGATTTCGGACTGCACGCGGCCGCGCTCACTAACGGTGTAACCGTTCTCCCGCGCCCAGGCCCGCACGGCCGAAGCGTCCTGGCTGCGGCCTGCAGAAGCCGGCTTGACCTTTCCGGCGCGGGTGGGAACCTTTCTGGCCTTCTCGACATAAGTCTTCAACGCATCTCGCAGCGCGTCAGCATTCTTCGATGAAAGATCAATCTCATAATTGATTGCATCCAGCGCAAAACGCACCGTTTCATCGGCACTGCCACCATCCAGGTCATCAACCAGAATGATTTTCACTTCCTGTGCCACAGGAGCTCCTCTATATTGAAGTTTTAGTAATCCCATTGGCTTCCCCAAAACCAATTTGATTATTGCCTATCAATGAATAGCTGGCAACACGGCATGTTTCAGCTGTGCACTAAAGCGCCCGGCGATTATTCGAATCGATGTCGAAATGGAAGGTGTCGACATTTCAACGAAAGACGCTAATCGGCTTCCCACAGGTATTCGAAGGCCGGCATGCCTAGCCCGTATAACCAGTATTGTTGATGTTCATTTACGATCCGGTACATGGCCAACAAAGCTGAACTCCGAGGCACTATCGGGTCCCCGAATAGGAACAGCCGCGGCACTGGCGACGACGGGGCGGAGGCGCGCGACCGTACAGTCGGTGAATGGACCTCTTACCCGCTGCTAAATGATTAGCCCGGCGGCGAACAATATTTAGCCGCGGCACTGGTGAATATCGATCCTGCCGCTCAAGACTGACGACAACTACGGGAACAAGAATTATGGCCAGGCCTGCGGCGAACCGCAGGCCTGGCCATGTCTGCCAACTAGAGAGAGATGCTAATTACCGTGCCCCTGCTGGCCGGCCTCGTACTCGGCCTGAGCCAGGGCTTCGCGCTCCCTGCGGTCAGCGTTGAACACGGCTTTCATAGCGAAGTAAAAAATCAGGCCGACACCGGTTGATGGAGCCAATACCCACAAATATTCCAACATGATTATCCCAATTCAGGTTTCAAGAGCGGGAAGAGAATGGTCTCCCGGATTCCCGTCTGAGTGAAGAGCATGACCAGCCGGTCAATACCCAGGCCGATGCCGCCCATGGGCGGCGCTCCGTATTCCAGTGCACGGAGGAAGTCTTCGTCCAGCTGCATCGCTTCATGGTCCCCCGAAGCCGCCTTCCGCGACTGCTCGGTGAGCCGTTCACGCTGGACAACAGGGTCGATGAGCTCGGAGAAAGCGGTACCGCGCTCCATGCCGCCGATGATCAGGTCCCAGGCTTCGATGAGCCCGGGCTTGCTCCGGTGCGCACGTGCCAGGGGCTGGGCAGCCGGCGGATAGTCGTACACGAAGGTCGGCTGAAGCAGCGTCGGCTCCACGATTTCACCGAAAAGTTCAATCACCATCTGTTCGGTGTCCCATTGCGGTTCCACCTTGACGCCATGCTTTTCGGCGATAGCCCGCAATGTGCTGCCATGGGTTTCGGGCGTGATCTCCTCGCCTACAGCTTCGGAAAGTCCCGGATACACGCCCAGCCAGCGCCATTCACCGTTAAGGTCGATGGTGCCGGCGTCCGTCTCGATAATGCGGCTGCCCACGGTGTCCGCGGCGTTCAGGATCATTTCCTTCATGCGGTCGGCCATCACAAACTGGTCGGCGTAGGCCTCGTAACTTTCCAGGGTGGTGAATTCCGGGCTATGCGTCGAATCCACACCTTCATTGCGGAAGATGCGCCCGATCTCAAACACCCGGTCGATACCGCCGACCACAGCGCGCTTCAGGAAGAGCTCCGTGGCGATGCGCAGCGTCATGTCCTGGTCGAAGGCGTTCAGGTGCGTCTGGAACGGCCGGGCTGCCGCACCGCCATGGATGAGCTGGAGCATCGGGGTCTCCACCTCTACGTAGTCGCGGTTGTGCAGTGTTTCCCGGATGGAACGGATGATCGCAGCGCGGGTGTAAACCATCTGGCGCGCCTCGTCGCGGACCATCAGGTCCACGTAGCGCTGGCGCACCCGGGTCTCTTCGTTCAGGCCGGCATGCAGCACGGGCAGCGGGCGCAACGCTTTGGAGACCATCGACCAGGAATCGGCCATGACCGAGAGTTCCCCGCGCTTGGAGGAGATGACCTCGCCGCGCACAAACACGTGGTCGCCCAGATCCACCAGGGACTTCCAGCCCGCCAGCGCTTCCTCACCGACGTTGGCCAGGCTCAGCATGGCCTGCAGCCGGGTTCCGTTGCCCTCCTGCAGGGTGGCGAAGCACAGCTTGCCCGTGTTGCGGACAAAGACCACACGGCCGGAGACGCCGGCGGTTTCCCCGGTGGTCTCATCGGCCGCAAGGTGACCGTACTTTTCGCGGACCTCACTGAGAGTATGGGTCCGGTCGACACCCACCGGATAGGGCTCCACACCGCTCTCGAGCAGTTTGGCGCGCTTGTCCATGCGCACGCGCATCTGCTCGGAGACGTCCGAAGGTTCCGGGGAAGGGGTGGGGGTTTTATGTGTGGTCACGGTAGTTAAGATTACCGGTTGTGCTCCGGTGGCTCCTACTCGATCTTGCCCGACGCTCCGGCTAGCCCAGGTCGACGTTGTCGATCAGCCGCACCGGGCCTACTTTGGCGGCAATCAGCACCAGCGCTTCGCCGGTAAACGGGGTGTCCTGGCAGTTGAAAGCCAGCGGCTCCAAGGTAACCGGATCGACGACCTCGAGGTAGTCCAACTCCACCAGCCGTGCAGACTTGACCATGGCCAAGGCACCCTCGATGTCCAGCGGCTCGTGCCGGTCGGCCTGCTCCTTCAGGTAGCGCAGGCCGCGCGACAGAACCAGGGCGGCCTCGCGCTCCTCGGCGGAGAGGAAGCGGTTCCGGCTGGACAGCGCCAGGCCGTCCCCGTCCCGCACGATCGGAACGCCGACGATTTCGACCGGGAAATTCAGGTCCGCCGCCATCCGCCGGACCAGGGCCAGCTGCTGGGCGTCCTTCTTGCCGAAGTAGGCGCGGTAGTCCGCCGGAATGGGCGGCATGCCGTAATGCAGCAGTTTCGCGACCACGGTCAGGGCGCCGTCGAAATGCCCGGGCCGAGAGGCGCCTTCGAGTTTCCCGCCCAACGGACCGGATGCCACCCGGACCATCGGTTCGCCGCCGGGATAGACCTCCTCAACGGCGGGCGCGAAAACGATGTCAACCCCGCAGGAACCCAGCAGGTCCAGGTCCGCGTCCAGCGTGCGCGGGTACCGCTCCAGGTCGGCCGCGTCGCCGAACTGCAGCGGGTTGACGAAGATGGTGGCAATAACGACGTCGTTCGCCTGGCGTGCAGCGGTGGCCAGGGCGGCATGGCCGGCATGCAGGCCGCCCATGGTCGGGACCAGGCCCTGGCTCGTGTGGCCGGCATGGTGCTTGCCGGCCGCCTCGCGCAGCAGCTCCGCGCTGGCGGCATTGAGCTCGGCGTACGTGGTGGCCAGCTGGGGGCGGTTGCTCACTGGGGGTCCTCCGGAGTGGAACGGGTACTGAGAATATCCAGGATTTCGGTGGCCTGGGCGTCTTTGAGCAGGCCGCGTTCGAATGCCCGCTTGGCCGTGGCACGCGCCAGCTCCTCATACGCCTGCCGGATATCGGTGCTGCCGTGCTCGAGTTCGTACCCCAGCAGGGCCTCGCGGTGGACCCGCACGGTGCCGGCGTCGCCGCGGGCCACCGGTCCGGTCAGTGCGCCCTCGCCTGATGCCAGCGCATTTTCCAGCGAAGCCCGCATCAGCGGACCCAACAGCCGCTCCGGCTGCTCCGCACCCGCGGAGCTGAGCAATTGCGCGGCCTGCGCGGCGATGGTGACTAGGTGGTTCGAGGCGTGCGCCAGGGCAGCGTGGTAAAGCGGCCGGTCCTGCTCTTCGATCACAATGGGCTCGGCCCCCATCTCGACCACCAGGGCCTGGGCAATGGGGAGCACCGTGCGCGGAGCGGTCACGCCGAAGGCGCAGTCCGTGAGCCGGGTCAGGTCCAGACTCATACCGGTGAAGGTCATGGCCGGATGGATGGCTAGGCCGATAGCCCCCTTGGCCTGCGCCGGCGCGAGTACATTCACGCCGTGCCGGCCGGACGTATGCGCCACCAGCTGGCCCGGTTGCCAGGCGCCGGTCTCGGCAAGGCCAGC
This sequence comes from Arthrobacter crystallopoietes, assembly GCF_017603825.1. Taxonomy (NCBI): domain Bacteria; kingdom Bacillati; phylum Actinomycetota; class Actinomycetes; order Micrococcales; family Micrococcaceae; genus Crystallibacter; species Crystallibacter crystallopoietes. The sequence goes on along the minus strand of NZ_CP072014.1, from coordinate 1,012,764 downwards.
CACCAGTTCCGGCAGTGCATCATCGGGCACTGCCAGCAGCACCAGTTCGGCCCGCTCGACGATCTCGGGGATCTCCAGCACCGGCACACCGGGCAGCAGCATTTCGGCCCGCTCCCGGCTGGCCTCGGACACGGCGGAGACCCCGACGACGGCGTGCTGGGCCGCGCGCAGGGCCGCCCCCAGCACGGCGCCGACCTTGCCGGCGCCGATAACGCCGATCCCTAGCCTGCCCGGTCTAATGCTGTTCATCCTCGGCCTTTCCCTTCTCTGAGCCGGCCTGCTCCGGCACGCTCTCCTGCCGGCGTTCCAGCCAGCGCTCCGGCACACTGTGCCGCCGGGCCGCCGCGGCGCGGGCGGACTGTTCGTTGAACAGCCGGCGGGCCACCTCGATGTCCATCTGGTAGACCACCGGGCTGACCGGCCCCACCGTGGTTTGCAGCTGCAGGTCCGCCACCCGCAGCTTCCGGGCCACCGGTCCCTGGTGCAGGGCCATCGATTGGGTGCGCTCGTGCGGGACCACGGCCAGGCTCCGCACGAACCGGCCGGAACGCGCCAGCAAGGCCGTTTTCGTCACGGCGAAGCCGTTGCGCCGCCAGGTGAGGAAGGACAGCCACCGCACCCGCTCCGGGGAGGTGACGAAGCCGCCGTCGTTGTTCTGCCCCACCAGCCCGGCAGTGAAAACGCCGAACGGGTCTTCGGTGCCGGGGTCCGGGAGCACCAAGGCCAGCATCTGCATGACCTCGTCCCTGGTGCCGACTGGGAGCAGGGTGGTGCGCGCGCCCGAGTTCTCCGCGCTCACGCCGTAGCCGGCCACATTGATCTTGATCCGGTACCAATCCTTGGTCCGCCAGAGCAGCGGCTGGGACACCGCCACGGCCTGCACGCGCCCGGGCGGCACCGTCTGGGCCCGCGTCTCGAGCAGCCCGTAGCGCAGCCGGATGCCATCCGGCGACACGGCCGCGCGGAAGTTGTATGCGGTGCTGAAAACGCTCCAGTAGCCGGCCGCGACGGCGATCATGCCGGGCACCAGCGCCGACAGCAGGACCGGCAGGCCGCCCCAGTCCGCCACGTAGCCGACCGCTGCGGCCACGCCGATCACAACAACGACGACAACCAGCGCCACCGTTGCGCCCGAAAGCACTGTGGCGCCGACGACCCGCTGCGGGGTGAGCTGGACGATGGGGTGTTCCGGGGCTTCGGGCGCCTCGTCCGGATGCTCGGGGTCCAGTTCGGCGCCGGAGGCCCGGGCCAGAATGGTCGCCCGCAGTTGCTGGGCGGAAGCCAACGGCAAGTAGGCCAGCCGCACCGCGGATTCGCCGGCGTCGGCCACCTCGAACTTCAGCTCGGCGAGCCCGAAGATCCGGCCCAGCAGCGGCTGGATGACGTCGATCGCCTGGACCCGGTCCAGCCTGGCTTGGCGGTGCTGGCGGAACAGGATACCGGAGTTGACCCGGACGTGTTCCTCGGTGACCTGATAGCGCGTGAACCACCAGGACAGCACGAAGGCGCCCACCAGCAGCAGCATGACAACCAGCAGTACGACGACGGCCCAGATGCCCCGGCCCTCGGTCAGGAACCACAGGGGCTCGCCGCGGAACATCGCTTCAAACCAGTCGCGCCCGAAGAAGTAGGCGATGGCGGCCAGGGCGAGCCATCCCCGGACAAACGGGGAAACGGGGTGGACGCGGTGCCAGTTTTCCGCTCGGTCCGGAGTCAGCGGCACCTCGCGCGAGGGGGAAACCGGGCCGTTGCCCTCCGGAGTGGTCACAGCCCGGCCAGCCTTGCCTGCCCGCGCGCGGAGAGCTGTTCGCGCAGCCGTGCGGCTTCCTCTGCAGGGAGGCCGGGAATGGAGGCATTGGTCTGCGGGGAGGCGGTGTGCAGTTTGACCGAGGCCAGCTTGAAGGCGCGCTCCAGCGGGCCGACCGCCACGTCGACGTACTGCATGCGGCCGTACGGAACCACCATGAGGCGCTGGAAGAAGATGCCCTGCCGGATCAGCAGGTCCTCGTCCCGCTCCGCGTAGCCGATCGCCCTGACCTGGCGCGGGATGAGCAGGCCGATCCAGAGCTGGAGGACCAGTGCGCCGCCAGCCAACAGCCAGGCGAGCCAGGCAGGGAAGCCGGGCCAGACGCCGGTGAGCAGCAGGATCAGCGGGATGCTGAGGATGGCCAGGCTGAACAACGCGGACACGGACCAGCCGATCAGCCGCACCGTGACGTACTTGGGCGCCACCCGGATCCAGCTGATCTCCGGCGGATCGATCGGCTCGCTACGCATACTCTCCCTCGCCCTCGGCCGAACCGTCTTCGCGTTCGGCCGATTCCGGATCCTCCGGCGGGAGCTTGCAGAACCGTTCCACCATCAGACCAATAATCACCATGACCAGGCCACCGCCCATCATAGCCAGCACCTGCAGCAGGGTGGGCCCGGCCGGCCGGTAGGACAGCAGCACCAGCTGGTCAACCAGAATGCCGGCATGCCAGCCGAGCAGCAGGGCACCGGCGTAGGCGCAGGCCTGGGCGAGCACCAGCGTGCGGGCGGCCAGGATCGGGTCCAGCGGTTTCTCGCGTTTGCCGTTGCGCCAGCTGCGCACCCGCAGGCCAAGTACCAAGGTGAACACCATGATGGCGCCCATGGTGGCCAGCGAGCTCAGGTGCAGCACGGGCACCGGCAAGCCGCCGCGTGCGGTCAGGAGGTTGGTCAGCCAGCCCAGCACACCGGTGACAACGGCGATGGCCGCCAGCCAGCTGTACTTGATGGTCCTCACGACGCCACGCCCATCCGGCTCAGTGCCCTGGTTCGAAGGGCGCCAGGCCGTCCAAGTCCCCTGCGGCTTCGGCCAGTTCGCCGACCGGGACGCCGTTGAGGGTTGCATGCGAGTCCATCCAGGCCCAGGGCTGCAGTACAAAGGCACGCTCATGGGCACGCGGATGCGGGACCGTCAGTGCCTCGTCGTCGAGCTTGAGGTCGCCGTAAGTAATGATGTCCACGTCCAGGGTCCGCGGCCCCCAGCGCACCTCGCGGGTCCGGTGGTGCTTGTTTTCCACGCTCTGGCAGTGTTCCAGCAGCTGATAGGGCTCCAGGTCGGTCTCCACCTCGATCACCATGTTCAGGTAATCCGGCTGGTTCTCGGGACCGCCTACAGACTTGGTCTGTACAACCGGCGACACCGCGCAGAGACGGACATTGGGGGTGTCCACCAGATCCGCGACGGCGTGGGAGAGCGTGTCGCTGCGTTCGCCGAGATTGCTGCCAAGGGCCAAAACCGCGCGTACACTCATGGATTCTCCCGGTAGATAGTGATGGTGACGTCGCCGAACGGCACTTCGATGGGCGCCTGGGGCTTGTGGACCGTCACTTCCACGGCGGCAATGCTGAAGGCGGCCAGAACGTAACCGGCGATCCGCTCCGCAAGCGTCTCGATCAGGTTCACCGGCTCGCCCGTGATGATCTCTTTGACCCCCTCGGCCAGTTCGCCGTAGTGCGCGGTCAGGGTCAGGTCATCGGCGGCGGCTGCGGCACGGATGTCCGTGTGCAGGGCAACGTCGATGGTGAAGGGCTGGCCGTCCCGGCGTTCATGGTCGAACACTCCGTGATAACCGACGGCGGTGATGCCGGAGAGCTTGATGACGTCCATGCGGCCGGACCCGGCGGTGCCCGTCTGCACCGGCGCTACCCGGCCCAGGCTGCGGCGACCTTGACCGCGTCAAGGCTTGCACCGGAATCGTGCACGCGCACGCCCCAGGCACCATTGGCTACGGCCAGGGCGCTGATGGCCAGCGTGGCGTGGTCGCGCTCTGCCGGCGCGGCAGCCTTGCCGGCGGAAGTGAGCAGAGTGCCCAGGAAGCGCTTGCGGGATGCCCCGACAAGGACCTTGTGGCCGAGCTTGGTGAACTCCGGCAGCCCGCGCAGCAGCGCCCAGTTGTGCTCGGCGTTCTTGGAGAAGCCCAGTCCCGGATCGAGGATGATCTGGTCTTCGGCCACGCCGGCGGCCACAAATTTGTCCCGCAGTTCGGCGAGTTCGGCCACAACTTCGGCCACCACGTCGTCGTACTTGGCGGTGGGATCCACGTTGCGCGCGTCGCCGCGGCGGTGCATCAGCACGTAGGGCACCTTGCGTTCGGCGATCAGGGCCGGCATTTCCGGGCTGAAGGTCATACCGGAGACGTCATTGATGATGCCCGCGCCGGCGTCGATCGCCTTCGCGGCGGTAGCCACGTGCATGGTATCTACACTGACCAGGGCACCGGCCTTGGCCAGAGCCTCGATCACGGGCAGGATGCGCGCCTGTTCCTCTTCGGGGGTGATGGACTCGGCACCCGGACGGGTGGACTCACCGCCGACGTCGATGATGTCAGCGCCGCCGTAGAACAGTTTCAGGCCCTGGGCAATGGCCTTGTCCGCGGAGACGAACTTGCCGCCGTCGCTGAAGGAATCCGGAGTGACGTTCAGGATCGCCATCACCACGCCCCGGTCGGTGGGCAAGTCCGAGAACTTCCGGGGTGCGCGCACCTTGCGTATAACTGGCAGCGGGGAAGTTGCGGGTCCGGTTCCGGGCACTGCTGCGAGTGAATCCATAAATGTCTACCGTTTCTGCTTGTTTCGCTTATCGCCCGATGATCAGGCTCATGGCCTCTGCCCTGGTGGCAGTTTCCCTGAGCTGACCGCGGACTGCGGACGTTACCGTCTTGGCGCCCGGCTTGCGGACACCGCGCATGGACATGCACATGTGCTCGCACTCGACGACGACGATGGCACCCTTGGGCTCAAGATGCTCCATGAGGGCATCAACAATCTGCGTGGTGAGCCGTTCCTGGACCTGCGGGCGGCGGGCGTAAACCTCCACCAGCCGGGCCAGTTTGCTCAGCCCCGTCACCTTACCTTCATGGGAAGGAATGTAGCCAATGTGCGCGGTGCCGTGGAACGGAACCAGGTGGTGTTCGCAGGTGGAGTAGAACGGAATGTCCTTGACCAGCACCATTTCTTCATGATCAATATCGAAGGTGGTAGCCAGCAGGTCCGCCGGGTTCTGGTGCAGGCCGGCGAAGACTTCGGCGTAGGACTTGGCCACGCGCCGGGGCGTCTCCACCAGCCCCTCGCGGTCAGGGTCTTCGCCCACCGCAATCAGGATTTCGCGCACTGCGCGCTCGATCCGGGGCAGGTCTATGGAGCTGTCGATTTCCAGCTCGGCGATTACATCGTCGTATTCGGTCACGTCTGAAATCCTAGCCGTTGCCGCCGACGGTCCCGCCCGGGTTGGTTCCGGGAGGGTTTTCGACGGGCAGTTCGGGCAGGGCAGGATCCGGATCAACGATGACGGCTGAGTGGGCCTCCGCTTCGTCCGGGCTCTGCGCCGAGGCAGCCTCGGCCCGTTCCTTGGCGCTCATGACCGGCGGAATCTTGTGGACCGGACGCGACTCCTTGGACAGCCAGACGTCGCGGTATTCGCGCTTGCGGATGTCTTCGAAGATCTCGGCGATCTCGCGCTGGTTCAGCGTCTCGCGCTCCAGCAGGGCCAGGGCCAGCCGGTCGAGCACGTCGCGGTTTTCGGTCAGGACGGCATAGGCTTCGTCGTGCGCTGTGTCGATCAGCCGGCGGACCTCCTCATCGACCACGAAAGCCACGTGGTCGGAGTAGTTGCGTTCGTGCGACATGTCGCGGCCCAGGAACGGTTCGCCGCCGCCCTGGCCCAGCTTCACGGCACCGACGCGTTCGCTCATGCCGTACTGCGTCACCATCTGGCGCGCCGTGCTGGTGGCTTTCTCGATGTCGTTCGAGGCACCGGTGGACGGGTCGTGGAAAACGATTTCTTCGGCCACGCGGCCGCCCATGGCGTAGGCGAGCTGGTCCAGCAGTTCGTTGCGGGTGACCGAGTACTTGTCGTCCTCCGGAACCACCATGGTGTAGCCGAGGGCACGCCCACGCGGCAGAATGGTGACCTTGGTGACCGGCGCCGTGTAGCGCAGGGCCGCCGCCACCAGGGCGTGTCCGCCTTCGTGGTAGGCGGTGATCTTGCGTTCGTGTTCCTTCATCACGCGCGAACGCTTCTGCGGACCGGCCATGACGCGGTCGATCGCCTCGTCCAGGGCGCGGTCGTCGATCAGCTGCGCATTGGAACGGGCAGTCAGCAGCGCGGCTTCGTTGAGCACGTTGGCCAGGTCGGCGCCGGTGAAGCCCGGGGCACGCTTGGCCAGCGCGCGCAGGTCCACGCCGGGAGCCATCGGTTTGCCGGCCGCGTGTACCTGCAGAATGTGGTGGCGGCCTTCCAGATCCGGTGCTTCCACCGCTATCTGGCGGTCGAAACGCCCGGGCCGCAGCAGTGCGGGGTCCAGGACGTCCGGGCGGTTGGTGGCGGCGATCAGGATGACGTTGGTCTTGACGTCGAACCCGTCCATTTCGACCAGGAGCTGGTTCAGCGTCTGCTCACGCTCGTCGTTACCGCCGCCCACGCCGGCGCCGCGGTGGCGGCCGACGGCGTCGATCTCGTCGACGAAGATGATGGCCGGAGCGTTGTTCTTTGCCTGCTCGAACAGGTCGCGGACACGGGAGGCGCCCACGCCGACGAACATTTCGACGAAGTCCGAGCCGGAGATGGAGTAGAAGGGCACGCCGGCCTCACCGGCGACCGCGCGGGCCAGCAGGGTCTTGCCCGTTCCGGGCGGGCCGTAGAGCAGCACGCCCTTCGGGATCTTGGCGCCGAGCGCCTGGAACTTGCCCGGCTCCTGCAGGAACTCCTTGATTTCGTGGAGTTCTTCCACTGCCTCGTCTGCGCCGGCGACATCGGCGAAGGTGACCTGGGGCATGTCCTTGGTGATCAGCTTGGCCTTGGACTTGCCGAACTGCATGACCTTGGAGCCGCCGCCCTGCATGCGCGAGAGCAGGAACCAGAAGATGATGCCGATGATCAGGATCGGCAGGATCAGGCTGATGAAGCCCGTGAACCAGTTGTTTTCCACCGGCTGGTCCGTGAACACGTCCACGTTGGAGGCACTGATGGCATCGACCACATCTTCGGCACGGGCGGTGCTGTAGAAGAAGGTGATGCTTTTGCCTTCGTTGGCGCCGTCCTGGATGAAGTCTTCACGCAGGGTCAGTTCAACGCTCTGGTTGCCGTCATTGATGCGGGCCTGCTCGACCTTGTCATCGGTGAGCAGTTGCAGCCCGACGCTGGTGTCCACACGGGAGGCCTGCGGGCCGGCAAGATTGGGCACCACGATGAGCAGGATTGCCAGGACCAGCACAATCCAGATGATCGGTCCCTTGAAAATGTTCTTCAATTTCATGCGTCTAAGGGCACAATGCCCCGTCCCTCCTGCTGATCAGCCGTGGTGTCACCCATATAGCTATACACCGTCCGCAATAATTCACGCACGGCGGCAAAGATTAGTTCCCTCTCGGCGTACAAGCAAGCCTTTGGCTCAAGCTGGAGACAGGGATCTTGGTTTTACTCGTAGACGTGCGGTGCCAGCGTGCCGATAAAGTCCAGGTTGCGGTACCGTTCGGCGAAGTCCAGGCCGTACCCGACCACGAATTCGTTGGGGATTTCGTAGCCGACGTACTTGACGTCGATTTCCACCTTGGCCGCATCCGGCTTGCGCAGCAGCGTGCAGATCTCCACCGAGGCCGGGCCGCGGGAGAGCAGGTTGGTCTTCAGCCAGGACAAGGTCAGGCCGGAGTCGATGATGTCCTCGACGATCAGGACGTGCTTGCCCATCAGGTCGGTTTCCAGGTCCTTGAGGATCCGCACGACGCCGGAAGACTGCGTGCCCGAGCCGTAGGAAGACACCGCCATCCAGTCCATTTTCACGTGGCTGTGCAGTGCGCGGGCCAGATCCGCCATGACCATGACGGCGCCCTTGAGGACTCCGACGATCAGCAGGTCGCGGCCCTCGTAGTCCTTGTCGATCTCGGCAGCCAGTTCCTGCACGCGCTGCTGGATCTGCTCCTTGGTATACAGAACGTGCTTGAGGTCCGCCTGAACGTCGTTGGAATCCACCAGATACTCCCGTAATTAATGATGTGGCGTCACTGGGCGCGAGCCAGTTGTTCTAAAGACAAGATTGCCATAGCCGCCGCGCTCTTGCGCAACCGGGCCTGTTTGTCCGGCCGGTTCCCGCCGTACCCGGCGGTACACACTGACCATTCCGGCCAGCTGCACCGGACCGGCGGACCCCTGCCTCGCCAACAGCGATTCCGCCGCGATGAGCCGCTCGTAACTTGGGTTCTCGCCGCCCATTTCGGCCGCCGCCAGCGCGATGACCCGGTGTTTCATCGCTGCCGGCAGCACCTCGATGCCACTCCGCTCCAGTTCTATGCCGTCCGGGGTATCTATCCTGAGGCGCAGGTATTCGGTGCGTGCCTGGGCATCCAGGTAATCCGCATCCGCCCGAAGGATCTGCGCCGAGCGCCACAGTGCTTCGGCGACTCCCGGGCCCAGCTGCTGCTCCAGGAACGGCAGGATTTCGGCCCGCACACGGGAGCGCAGGAATTTCGGATCGGCGTTGGTTGGATCGTGCCACGGCTCCAGTCCGGCGAGGGCACACAGCTCTTCGGTCTGCTTGCGTCGCAGTTCCAGGAACGGACGCAGGTAGTTCCCGCGGCGCGGTGCCATGCCGGCCAGCGAACGCGTTCCGGAGCCCCGGCCGAGGCCAAGCAGCACCTGCTCGGCCTGGTCATCAAGGGTGTGGCCCAGCAGCACGGCGGCGGCCCCATGTTCGGCAGCGGCAGTATCCAGGGCGGCGTACCGCGCTACCCTGGCCGCGGCTTCCGGCCCCATGCCGGGCTGCCCGACGCTGACCCGGCGGACTTCCACCGGCGCCAGCCCCAGGCCCGCAAGCTGCGTGCGGGCACGTTCGGCCACCTCGGCGCTGCCGGGCTGGAGGGCATGGTCGACGACGACGGCGCCCACCCGGTAGCGCTGCGTCCCATCCCGCAGGGGACGGGCAAAGTACGTTGCCACCGCGGCCAGGGCAAGCGAGTCCGGCCCACCGCTGCAGGCCACCAGCAGCAATAGCGGTTCGTCGACGCAGGATACTCCCGTGCCGGCGGCGTTTTCCGGCTTATCCAGTAGCTCCAGCGCCGCCTTGACGTGGTTCCGCGCCGTGCCAACCAGCGGGTGCAGCCGCTGCTTGCGCCGCGGCGCACCGACGCTGGACCCCGTGGCCGCTGTGGAGGGTTCGGTCATGGACGGCTGAGATCCATGCGGCTGATCCAGAGGTCAGCGTTGTGGATCTCTTCCTCGGTGGGCAGGTTTTCCGCCCGGAGCCAGACCTGGTTGAAGCCTTCCATGCCCACTTGCTTCACCACGGCGCGGACAAACTTCGCCCCGTCAGTGTACTGGCGTGCCTTGGCGTCCAAACCCATGATCTTGCGGATCCAGTTCTCCAGTGCGCCACGGGTCTTGGCCCGGGCGTTGAAGCGCTGGCGGATGGTCTTCACCGTGGGCACCACGCTGGCGTCCACCTCGTCCATCACCACGTTGGCGTGGCCCTCAAGCAGGCTCATTACCGCAGTGATGTGGGAGAAGATGGCCTTTTCCTCCGGGTCCTGGAACAGGTCCATGATGGTGCCGGTGGCGCCGATGGCCACTTTCCCGCCGCCGGCGCCGGCGCCGTCGTCGTTCTTGTCTTTGCCGGACATCAGGGCCTTGGCCGCCTGCTGCAGCCGTTCGCCGAAGGTGTCGGCCTTGGCCACCAGGCCGGCGGAGAGCTTGCCGATCTGCTCCATCATGTGGTCGCGCAGCCAGGGCGCGGCCGCGAACTGCACGCGGTGCGTCTGCTCGTGCAGGCAGACCCACAGCCGGAAGTCCGCGGGTTCGACGTTGAGTTCCTGCTCGACGGCGATGATGTTCGGCGCCACCAGCATCAGCCGGCCGCCCGCCGGACCGCCGGGCAGCAGCGAGCAGAACGGATCGTACTGGCCCAGCACCTTGCTGGAGAGGAAGGAGAGGATGGCGCCCATCTGGGTTCCGGTGAGCGAGCTGCTCAGGCCCGTGGCCGCACTCTTGACCTGCTCGGGCTTTTTCCGGGCGAGCTCGGTCAGGGCAGGCTGCAGGAGCGCTTCGAAGCTGCGCGCGTTGGCCTTGGACCACTCGGCCCGGTCCACAATCAGCACCTGCGAATCCCGCAGGTCCCTTGCCGCCTCCAACCGGGTAATCCGGTGCACGTGGTCCACGGACACTTCGGAGAGATCGCGCAGATTGGCCACGGCGGCACGGATCTGCGCCTGCGGCATCTTGGGGCCGGCCGGGGTGAGCTTGGCCGCGGTGGTCGCCGCCAGGTCCCAGTTGATCAGCCTCGGCGGGGTTTCCGGAGCGGACGGGGTGTTTCCGGCGCTGCCGGTGCTTACGGTGCTGTCCATGGTGACCATCAGATCACACCTGAGCCCGGCAGGTCACCGGCCGTTCGCCCAGCGGTGAAGGAAATTTTGAACGGCTGGCCCGCGTGCCCGGGTGAGGGTGCGGGTCAGGTGCCGGCCAAGTTCCAGGGGGTCAGCGGCAGCCGCAGCCGGCCAGGACCGTGGCCGCACGGTCGGCCGCCTCGCGGGCCTGCGGCGTGGAATTCTGCAATCCGTTGGCCACGAAGGCAAAGACCAGTGTCCGCCCGTCCGTCGTCACCGCATAGCCGCTGAGCGAGGTGACGGTGTGCAGCGTGCCGGTCTTGGCGCGCACCAGCCCGGCGCCGCCGGCAGTCTTGCCCGCGAAGCGCTCCTGCAGCGTCCCTGTCAGTCCCGCAACGGGCAGCCCGTCGATGGCCGCCCGCAGGTCCTGGTTGGAACCGCTGGTGATCTCCCGGAGCACCGCCGAGAGCTGCTCCGCCGAGACCTTGTTGCCCAGTGCCAGCCCGCTGGCATCGCTGATCAGCAGGCCGGAAGTGGGAATCCCGAGCTTCTCCATGGCCTCCTTGATCGCCTCGGTGCCGCCGCCGAAGGACCCGGGTTTGCCGCTGGCCAGGGCCGTGTTGCGGGCCATGACCTCGGCAACGTAGTTATCGGATTCCTGCAGCATGTAGTTGACGTGCTCCGCCACGGTGGCGGATTCAACGGAGGCCAGCACTATGCCCTCCTTGGGTGCGGCACCGCGGACAACATCTGGCGCCACCTTGACGCCGCGCTCTGACATTTCCTCCGCCAGCGCCGCGCGGAAGGCCCGCGCGGCCGTGAGGGCAGCATCATCGACCAGCTCGCCGCTGCCGTCCGCGTTTTCCCGGCCGCCCGAGAGCGCCAGCGGATAAATCGGCGCGATCTCCCCCGCCTGGATATCGGCCGGATCCCACGCGGCGCTCAGCGTTGGCCCGGCGTAGGCCGTGTCGTCCAGCAGCACCCGCAGTTCTCCGGTGAACTCCACAGTGGCCAGCCGTTCCGCGGCGGCCCGCGCCAGCGTGGCCAGGCCCGCGCGCCCGAGGACGTCCTCCCGCTCCGACTCGCCCGCACCCAGCAGGGCATCTCCCCCGCCGCGCAGTACCAGCGTCCCGGGCACATTGCCCTGGACGACCTCGGTGGAAAACCGTGCCTCCGCGCCGAGGGTCAGCAGGGCCGCCGCCCCGGTCAGCAGCTTCAGGTTGGAGGCCGGGGTGCGTGGCTCGGTCCCCTTGCGCTCATACAGCACGTCGCCGCTGTCCGCATCGGTGACCTGCGCCGCGAAGTCCCCAGCGCCGTCGTACTTCAAAGCTTTATCCAGCGCCCCGCCCAGCACCTTCGGATCCGGCACCGGTGCGTCATCCGGCGAGTCCGTCAGGAGCTCGGCGGCGGCCAGTTTCGTCGGCGGCAGCTGGGCGTCCGGAGTACTCACCACCGGTTTGGCAGCCCCGGGATTCCATTCAAGGGCGGGGGCCAGATGCCAGGCGGCGGGAAAGGCGAGCACGGCGAAGGCCGCGGCCAGCAGCCAGGATGTCAGCAGCCGGAAGCCACGGTTCATCCTGCCCTCCCCCTGTTTGCACCTGCGCGTCTTACGGCCCTGGCGGCGGGACGGAACGCGGTTTGTGAATCGGCCGCTCCGGTTGATGTCGGACCGGGCAGCCAAGACCTATATCGTTAAGCCTAGACCGGCGCCGGGCCCTGCCCTGTCCACCGCGCCAGTGAGACAAAACACCAAGGAGACTTCCATGCAGCACGATGTGACCATCGAGATCCCCAAGGGATCGCGCGTCAAGTACGAGATCGACCACGAGACGCACCGCCTCCGCCTGGACCGCGTTCTCTTCACCTCCATGCAGTACCCCACGCACTACGGCTACTTCGAGGACACCCTGGGTGAAGACGGCGATCCGCTGGACGCACTGGTCATGCTGCAGGATTTCGACCTGCTGCCGGGCGTGCTGGTTGAGTCCCGCCCGATCGCCGTGTTCAACATGACCGACGACGGCGGCGGGGACGCCAAGGTGCTGTGCGTACCCTCCGACAAGCGCTTCGACCACATCCAGGAACTCTCCGACGTCCCGGAGTTCCTGGTCAAGGAGATCGAGCACTTCTTCACCCGCTATAAGGATCTTGAGCCGGGCAAGTGGGTCAAGGCCGAGGGCTGGTCCGACCGCGCAGCCGCCGAGGCCGAACTGGAAGCTTCCATCAAGCGCTTCGCCGCACTCGGCGACGAGTCCGCTCCGGACGAGCCTCAGGGCCGCGACGTCGAGGAAGGCACCGCCAGCAGTTCAGAGGCACAGGGCCGCTAGATTTAACCCTGCTTCGAGGGCGGTCCGGACTGTTTTCAGCCCGGGCCGCCCTTTTTGGCAACCGAAATCAGTTGATTCGGCTTTTTTGTCCGTAATACTTAGGGCATGTACGTGCTCACCATTAATCAGCGCGACTCCCGCGAGGTAGGCGATCTGGTTCCGGAGCTGATCAAATCGCTGCGGCACCTGCCAACCGCCATCGCCTTCCGGCGGTCCGTCGGGGACGAGGCCATCGGCGTGCTGGAAGACCCGAAGACGGCCATCGACGCCGCCATGATCGCCCTGCGGAGCCGGCGCTGGCATGTCGGGATCGGCGTGGGCGAACTGTTGGTACCGCTGCCCGAGGACGTTAACGAAGCCCAGGGATTCGGGCTGGTCTATGCGCGGCGCGCCGTGGAGCGGGCCCAGAAGACGGGTGAACGGGTCCCGCTGGCGGTCTCGGGACCCGACGCCGACATCGCGGCCGAGGCCGAGGCAGTGCTCCGGCTGATCGGCCAGATCGTGTCCACCCGGACCGATGCCGAATGGAAGGTGCTGGACCTGATGACTCCCGGCGCCCGGGGGCAGCAGAAATTCATCGCCGAGGAACTCGGTATCACCACGCAGGCGGTCAGCAAGGCCGTGGTCCGCTCGCACTGGGTCGAGGAATGGGCCTGCCGTCCGGCCGCGGCACGCCTGCTCGACCTCGTTTACGGACCCAAATCGCTGCCCGAGGCGAGCCTTCCATACCGCTGACCTGCGGCTAGGCCTAGACTCCGAGAAGGAGTACACCGATAACCAAGAGGAGCTGACGATGATTCCGGAGATCAATTTCTGGGCCGTGCTGGTGGCAACGCTGTCCACCATGGTAGTCGGATCCATCTGGTACACGCCCAAGGTGTTCGGCAGCTACTGGATGCGCGTGGCCAAGGTGAGCCCCAGTGGTGAAGCCAAGGACGCGGTCAAACCAATCCTGATCACGTTGGTGGTCAGCTTCATCAGCGCCTGGGTGCTCGCGGGCGCGGCGGCCATCGCGCAGGAGTTTTACGGCGGCAGTTTCCTCTGGAACACCGTGCTCACTGCGGTGATTTTGTGGGCCGGTTTCACCGCGGCACGGTTCATCACCCACGACGCCTTCGAGGGCCGGCCCGCCGGGCTGACCGTCCTGAACTGCGCCCACGAACTGGTCACCTACGTGATCATGGCGCTGATCATCGGCCTGTTCGGCATCAGCGCGGCCTAATCAAACAGCCGCTCAACCAACCCAAGCGGACAGCGCCTCAGCGACGGACTGAAACGGTCCAGGAAAGGCTTGGTACCAATCTGATACCAGCGACGGAACAAGCGCCTGAATTTAGGCGAGCAGGCTGCGCAGGATCGGGGCCGCGCCGTCTTCGTCTACTGTTCCGGTCACTTCATGGGCGACGGCGATGACTTCCTCCGGCGCCTGGCCCATGGCAACACCGCGGGCTGCCCAGTCGAGCATTTCGATATCGTTGCGACCGTCCCCCATAGCGACGGTCTGGGCCGGGTCCACCTTGAGCTGGCGCCGCAGGGTTTCCAGCGCGCTGGCCTTGGTGACGCCGTTGGCCGCGATATCCAGCCAGGCGGTCCAACCCACCGAGTAGGTCACGCCGTGCAGGCCCGCATTGTCGATGGCTTCCTTGAATTCTTCGGGCGTGTTCTCGGTACTGAACACCACCACGCGCACCGCCGATGCTTCCAGCATGGTCTCGAAGTCCACGCCGACAGCCTCAACCCCGAAGCTGGCGTCCTGGAAGCGCTCGGTCGAGAGGAATTTGCCCTCATCGTCCTCAAGGGCGAACTTGGCGGTGGGCAGTTTCGTGCGCAGGGCACGCAGTGCCGGACCCGGTTCGAAGGTGACGCGGTCGATGACCTCGTAGCCATTCTCCAAGCCGGTATCGATCCGCAGGGTCACACCGCCGTTGGAGCAGACGGCGAACCCCTTGGTCAGGCCGATGAGTTCGATGATCGGCAGCGTGGCGTTCAGCGAGCGGCCGGTCGAGACCACCACTTCATGGCCCGAATCGACCACCGCCTGCGCGGCCTCGCGAACGGCAGCGCTCATGTGCCCGTCGTGGTTCACGAGTGTGCCGTCCACATCCAGGCAGACCATTTTCCGCACCTGGTTGTGCGTCTGTGTGGAATTCCGGCCCGTATTCTTTTGCTGGTCTTCGATGCCAGCAATCGCATTATCAGCTGTAGTTGTCATTGTTCCAGTGAATCAGAGGCAAGCCCCGGAACGGTAGGGCGGCGCTCACATTGGGAATTAACGGCCGGTGAACACCGCCCGAACTAGCTGAGTACGGGCAGAACCTCGAGGCCGCCCAGGTATGGACGCAGCGCCGCGGGCACGGTAACCGATCCATCGGCATTCTGGTGGTGCTCGAGAATGGCCACAATCCAACGCGTGGTGGCGAGCGTGCCGTTCAGGGTGGCCACGGCACGGGTGCCCTTCTTTTCCTCGCCGGTGACGCGTTCACGCACATTCAGGCGACGGGCTTGGAAGGTTGTGCAGTTGGACGTGGAAGTCAGCTCCCGGTAGGCATTCTGCGTGGGCACCCAGGCTTCGCAGTCGAACTTGCGGGCGGCGCTCATGCCGAGGTCACCGGCGGCGGTGTCGATCACCCGGTAGGGCAGTTCCACCTTGGCGAGCATCTCCTCTTCCCAGGCCAGCAGCCGGGCGTGCTCCTCTGCGGCGTTCTCGACCGTGGTGTAGATGAACATTTCCACCTTGTTGAACTGGTGGACTCGGATAATCCCGCGCGTATCCTTGCCGTGCGAACCCGCTTCACGGCGGTAGCAGGAGGACCAGCCCGCGTAGCGCAGCGGGCCGCCGGCCAGGTCCAGGATTTCGTCGCCGTGGTACCCCGCCAGCGGCACCTCGGAGGTGCCCACCAGGTACAGGTCGTCATCGGCCAAACGGTAGATTTCGTCGTCATGCGCCACGTCGAACCCGGTGCCCTGCATAGTCTCCGGGCGGACCAGCGTGGGGGTAATCATCGGGGTGAAGCCCGCCGCAATGGCTTGGTCCATGGCCATGTTCAGCAGCGCGAGCTCCAGCCGGGCGCCGACGCCCTTGAGGAAGTAGAACCGCGCGCCGGAGACCTTCGCGCCGCGCTCCATGTCGATTGCGCCGAGCAGCTCGCCGATCTCCAGGTGGTCCCTGGGCTCGAACCCGTCCGGGCCGAAATCACGCGGCTTGCCGACGGTCTTGATGACCTCGAAATCGTCCTCGCCGCCGGCGGGAACGCCGTCCTCGATGAGGTTAGGGATGCGCCGCAGCAGCGACTCCTGCTCCGTTTGGGCGGCGTCCGACTCGGCCTGGGCGGCCTTGACCGACGCGGCGAGTTCCTTCACCTCGGCCAGCAGGGCCTGCTTTTCCTCGCCCTTGGCCTGGGCAACCTTCTTGCCAAAGGCGTTCTGCTCGGCGCGCAGCGATTCGTAGCGGGTAATGGCTTCGCGGCGGGCGGAGTCTGCGGAAATGACTGCATCAATCAGGGAATCATCGGCTCCCCGGGCACGCTGCGAGGCTCGGAAAATCTCAGGATTGGCGCGGAGTTCATTTACATCGATCACCTGCTAAGGGTACCGAACAACCGGCTGCCACCTCGATCCCGCGCCCGAGTGGTGCGGCTATTCTAAGAGCATCATGGAGACTCAGTGGATGGTTGGCCTCGTCGTTGTTATCGCCGCGGTGGTTTTTCTCGTGAGCTGGCTCAGTGTGCGCCACCTGCCGGCCCGGCGGGCAGCCGCGGTTCCAGGCGTGCCGGTGGAAGCCCTTGATGCCAGGGCGCAGCGCGTGGCAGTGATCCTCAACCCCGTGAAGAACGACGCCGAATTAGCCCGGGAGAAGATCCGGATGGCTTGCACCGCGGCCGGGTGGCCGGAGCCGATGGTCTTCGAGACAACAATTGAGGACCCGGGACACACGCAGACACGGCGGGCGCTGGAAGCCGGCGCCGACGTTGTCCTGGCTGGCGGCGGCGACGGAACGGTCCGCGTAGTTACCGGCGAGCTGGCCGGGACGAACACACCCTTCGGCCTGGTGCCGCTGGGCACCGGAAACCTGCTGGCCCGCAACCTCGGCATCAACCCCGGACAACTGGACGCGAACATCCTCACGGCCCTGCACGGTTCGGACCGCCGGATCGACACCGCGACCATCACGCTCGAGAATTCGGTGACCGGCAGCAGCATTACGGAGAGCTTCCTGGTGATCGCCGGCATCGGGCTGGACGCCCAGGTCCTCGCGGACACCAAGGACGATCTCAAACGCAAATACGGTTGGCTGGCCTACTCCGAAGCGGGCGTACGGAATCTGCCCGGCAAACGCAAAAAAGTCACCATCAGTATCGACGACGGTCCGGCCCACACCCGCAGTATCCGCAGCATCCTGTTTGCCAACTGCGGCAAACTGCCGGCAGGCATCGACTTCATCCCGTCGGCCACGGTGGACGACGGCGAACTGGACATCGTGGTGATGAGCCCGCGCAACGCCCTAGGCTGGATCCGGATTGCCGCCAAGACGCTGCTGCGGCACAACGCCCGGATCCCGGTCATCGACTATTACCGAGGGCGCAAGGTCACGGTGACGGCCCATGAACCGATGGGCACCCAGCTCGACGGGGATCTCTCGGGCGACGTGACATCACTGACCGTCCAGGTCCGGCCCTCCGCGCTCAGCGTGCGGGTGGATCCGCAGACCCTGGCGGAGGTTGGCGCCGCAGCCGGCAACAACCGCCGGACGGCCTGACCTTAGCTGCGGCACCATTCCACCGGTCCGGACGGTTCTAGGTGTCCTGGCCGCCAAGGTTGTACGGATCGTCGCTCGCGTCCGCCTCGTCCGTATTGTGCAGATCCTCGCCCGGGACATCAATGCCCTCGCGCTCCGCATCCAGCGGCGGCACATCCTCGAGGTTTTCGCTCTCGTCTTCCGGATTCGGAAATTCGCCTTTGGCCTGATGCTTGATCATTTCCTGCTCCTCGGCCAGGCGCAGGTCATTGCCGAGGTCACCCGCATCGCCGGAACGGAACTCACTGTTGGTCTGCTGCAACTGCTGGTCATACTGGCCCCCGTCAGCGCCGGTCTCGCTGTGCAGTTCCTCGTTGCTTTCGGTCATCGTAGGCACCTTCCGTTCAGTATTACTCGGCTCCAACTTCGATCAGCTTACTTAGCAAGTGGTGCCAACGAAAGCTCGCGGGCTTCTCAGGCCGGCTGCAGCAGGCGCTGGACCCATTCATGCGCCTCACGGAATGCTTTGTCTTGATTGTGCCGGGGCACTGCGTAAGCGCGGCCGTCGGCGCGGGGATACGACCCCAGAAAGCGGGTATCCGGACTGATCCGGTGCAGTCCCCGGACGGCGTCGGCCACGCGCTGCTCGGCGAGGTGTCCCTCAACGTCGAAGCTGAAAAAGTAGTCGCCCAAGAACTGGCCGGTAGGCCGCGACTCGATCCGGCTCAAGTTGACTCCGCGGGTGCCGAACTGTTCCAGGATTTCCATCAGTGCGCCCGGACGATCCTCGGGCAGCGGGACCACCAGCGTGGTCTTGTCGGATCCGGTGGGCTCAGGCAGCCCGTTGGGCCGGCTTACCAGGATGAAGCGTGTGACAGCATCGGAAATGTCGCCGACATCTTCTGCCAGCACGTGGAGGCCACGCTGTTCTGCCACCAGCGGCGAGCAGATGGCCGCGTCGTAGGGGCAATTATCGGCGAGCAGTCCCACAGCAGCGGCGGCGGTGGAGGATCCCGGCAGATATGCAGCTTGGGGAATATTGGCTTCGCTCCACCTACGGCACTGGGCCCAGGCATGGGTATGGGTGGAAACAGCCTTGATGTCGGCAAGCGCCAGTCCCGGACGGGCCACTAACACGAAGCGGATGGGAACCAGCTCTTCCCGCAGGATCTGCAGCGGTTCCCCCGTCGCTATGGCATCAAGCGTGGCGCTGACGCCACCTTCTACGGAATTTTCGATGGGCACCATGGCGGCATCCGCCGCACCGGTGCGGATCAGTTCGAGGGCGCCGCTGACATTGGCCGCCGGTATGCGGTGCGCCACGGCGGCCCCCGGGACCTGCAGCAGGGCAGCTTCGGTGAAGGTGCCCTCGGGACCCAGGAAGGTATAGGTACCGCTCATTACTTGACCGTCGGCTCCTGCCCGTTGTCGGAGACCATCGGCTTGCCGGCCTCGAGCCAGGCACCCATGCCGCCGTCGACATTAACCGCCGAGTAGCCGTTGCCCACCAGCCACGCAGCGGCGCGGTAGGAGCGCCCACCCGTCCGGCAGATCACATGGAGGTCCTCGTCGGGATCCAGTTCGTCGAGCCGCTCGGGCAACTGATCCAGCGGAATGTGCAGGGCGCCGTCGATATGGCCCGCCTCCCACTCGTAATCCTCGCGCACGTCCAGTACTTTGGCGTCGGCGCCGATGCTGTCCACATCCACGTTTTCCAAGTCGCTCATCGGGGAAACCTCCGCAGAAATCAGTCGTAAGACGGACTGTTTGCCGTCCTCTCCAGCCTATAGTGGGATCACGCTGTGCACCTTAACAAGACTTCCAGACAGAGGTACTGATGGCCGCTGAGCAGCCCACCATTCTGGCCACTTCGGGTGGCTACAAAGCAGGATCCCGCACCCGGTTGGAGTTCAACCACCTGGTCCACCACGCCGTCGAGCTATCCGGCGCCAGCGGACGGGCACCGAAGATCACGCACTTGGGAACGGCGGGCGGCGACCAACGCTGGTACGCGGCCGAACTCGACGAGGCCGCCCGGGTCGCCGGCTTCGAGCTGTCCCATCTGAACCTGTTCAGCATGCCCAACATCGGCAACATGGAGGAGCACCTGCTGGGCCAGGACGTGGTCTGGGTGAACGGCGGATCAGTGGCCAACCTCCTGGCCGTGTGGCGGGTCCACGGACTGGATACGATCTTCCGCCAGGTCTGGGAAGCGGGCGTGGTGCTGGCAGGTGTGTCCGCCGGTTCCATCTGCTGGTTCCGCGGCGGCACCACGGATTCGTTCGGCCCGGAACTGCGTGCCGTCACCAACGGCCTGGCGCTGCTTCCCTATGACAATGGTGTCCATTACGACTCGGAAGCCGAACGCCGGCCCCTGGTCCACCAGTTGGTCAGCAGCGGCACTCTCGGCGAAACCCACTGCACCGACGACGGCGTGGGGCTGGTTTACCGCGGCACCGAACTTTCGGAGGCGGTCACCGAGGTCAAGGGCAAACTGGCCTACCGGGTCACAGCCAAGGCCGGGGACGGCCCTGAAGCCGTAGCGGCAGAGGAACCGATCGAGCCGCGCTACCTGGGCTGACGCACACACCGCGGGTTCCGGCTGCCGGCCGGATGAGAGGCGGAGAGCGCCTGCCGCGGAACTGACGGGGGAGGTATGGATCTGCAGCTGCTACGCGATGGTTTTGTCTCCGGGCTCGGGACTGCCGTCGCGCTCATTGCCGCCGCCCTGACACTGCTTCTGCTGGCCTGGCTGGCTGCCACCATTGCCCGCCGGGTCCTCGGCGTACCGGTCGGCTGGCCGCGCTCCATGGTGGTGGGCGTGTTCATGATTCTGTCCTTCTCGGCCATGTCCAGATACCTCTACGACGCGGCAGACCTGGGCAGCGTGGACGGCAGCCAACTGAACGTTCCGGCCGCCGTCGTACTGATGTTTTTGGTGCTCGCCGTGGCGTGGGTCTTCGCGATCGGCGTCGCCGTGCTGGTAGGGCTGGAAGTTGCCTTTCCCACTGGTTCGCTGCCGAAACTCACCAGCTTCTTCTCCGGCTGGCGCGCCCGGCGGCAGCGGGCCAAGCGCTACACCGACGTGGTGCGGATTGCCTTCAAGCACGGGCTCGGTTCGCAGCTGCGCGGGCTGACGCGCAACACCCGGAACGCCGACGAGGAAGAAACGGCGCTGCACCTGCGGCTGGCCCTGAACGAGGCGGGCGTGACGTTCGTGAAGCTGGGCCAGATGCTCTCGACCCGCCGCGACGTCCTGTCCGAGCCGTACATCCGGGAGCTGTCCAAACTGCAGACCCACGCCGAGCCCGAACCATGGTCGGCAATCCGGCCCGCCATCGGCAAATACCTCGGCCGGGACCTGGACGAAGTCTTCTCCTGGGTCAATCCGGAACCGCTCGCGTCGGCGTCCGTGGCCCAGGTCCACGAGGGCACGCTGCTCTCCGGGCAGGTAGTGGTCCTGAAGGTGCAACGGCCCTCGGCGCTCCGGCAGGTGCGCCGGGACATCGACATTGTGCTGCGCATGGCCCGCTGGCTGGACCGCACCGCGCCCTGGGCCCGCTCGCTGGGCATTAACAACCTGGCGCAGGGATTCGCGGACTCGCTGCGGGAGGAACTGAACTACCGCGTGGAGCTGGAGAACATGCGCAGCGTGACGGCCGCACTGGCCGAGTCCGGCATCGAGGACGTTCTGGTCCCGCATGCCTATGAGGAGTTCTCAGGCAGCCGCCTGCTGGTGATGGACAAGCTGGACGGCCTGCCCATCTCCCACTCCCATCACCTGCTGGCCGCGATGCAGCCGGTCCAGCGCAATGGTGTCGCCGAAAAACTGCTCAAGGCCACGCTGAGCCAGATCGTGGACACCGGGGTGTTCCACGCAGACCTGCACCCGGGCAACATCTTCCTGCGCGCCGACGGCGGCGTCGGCCTGCTGGATTTCGGTTCCGTTGGGCGGCTGGATCCAGGCACCCGCCAGTCGCTGGGGACACTGTTGTACGCGGTGGAGAAGGACGACGGCGTTTCCGCTACGGACGCCCTGATCGAGCTGCTGGACCGACCGGATGAACTCGACGAACGGGCACTCGAGCGCGGCGTCGGCCAGCTGCTGACCCGCTACCGCACCGGGTTCGGCGCGCATGGCAGCCGCAGCATGTTTTCGGTACTGCTCAATCTCCTGGTGCAGCACGGATTCGCGGTGCCGCCGCAGATCGCCGCGGCCTTCCGCGCGCTGGCCGCCCTCGAGGGGACGCTGGGGCAGATCAGCCCGGATTTCGACGTCGTTGCCGCGGCCCGCGCCGAAGGCAAGCGCATCATGGGCCGGCAGTTCAAACCGGGCAACCTCAAGGACCAGCTGGAAAGCCGGATGCTGCAGCTGCTGCCGCTGCTGGACCGCATGCCGCGCCGCATCAACAAGCTGACCGAGGACCTGGAGCAGGGCCGCTTCTCCATGAATGTGCGGATGCTGGCCGATAACCGCGACCGGCATTTCCTGGACACGCTGGTCCAGCAGGTGGTGGTGGCGCTGCTGGCCAGTGCGGCGACCCTGGGCGCGATTGTGCTCATTGCCAGCGATACCGGTCCAATGCTCACGGAAAACGTCCGGATGCACGCGTTCTTCGGCTACACGCTGCTCTTTGCCGGGTTTGTCCTCTCGCTGCGGGCCGTGGCCCTGGTGTTCCGCCGGCATCCCGAAAGCACCAACCGGGACATCTGAGCCGGTACCCCGCCGTCGTAGCATGGTGGTTCGGGCTACCGAAGGGCATCTGACATTCATGAGCGATCTGCACGAACTCTCGGCACTGCAGCAGCGGGACGCCGTCCGCCGCGGGGAAGTCGGCTCGCGGGAGCTCACCGAGCACTACCTGACCCGGATTGAGGCGCTGAACCCCGAGCTGGGCGCGTTCATCACCGTCACCGCGGAGCAGGCCCTTGCCGCCGCCCGCGAGGCAGACGAGCGCCAGGCCCGCGGCCAGGAGCTGCCCCGGTTGCACGGGCTGCCGCTGGCCTTCAAGGACCTGACCGATGTGGCCGGCGTGCACACCACCCATGGCAGTTCCGCCGTTGACCATGTCCCCGCGCCGGCTAACCACACGCTGGTGGACGTCCTGCAGAGCGCCGGTGCCATCAGCCTGGGCAAGACCCAGGTGCCCGAATTCGGGCTGACCTCCTACAGCGAGAACCGGATTGCCCGGCCCGCGCGCAACCCGCTGGATCCGGCCACCAGCCCCGGCGGCTCCTCGGGCGGAAGTGCGGCGGCCGTTGCGGCGGGAATGCTGCCGTTCGCGCCGGGTTCCGACGGCGGCGGCTCCATCCGGATCCCTGCCGCGGCCACCGGATTGGTCGGGCTGAAACCGGGGCGGGCCCGGGTGCCGGCCGGTTCCTCCGGAGAGGATGCCGGGCGGCTGGTGGTCGCAGGTCCGCTGGCCCGGACCGCCGCGGACGCCGGCCTGCTGCTGGACGCGATGGTGGACGAGCCGCTCGCCCGCGCGGCCTTCGGGACGGAGCCCGGTTTCCTCCGTGCCGCGCTGCGGGCCGAAGGCAGGTTCCGGATCGGTGCCAGCACGCTTTCGCCGTTTGCCGCCAGCTACCCGCTCTGGCTCGAGCCCGAGGCCCAGGCCGCGTTCGACCAGGGCATCCGGCTGCTCGCCGGCCTTGGCCACGATGTGCTGGACGCGGACTTCCGTTACGACAACCGCTATCCGGACGCCTTCACCACCGTGTGGACCTCCTCGCTGGCCCAGCTACGGATGCCGGCCAGCCGCGAACCGCAGCTGATGCCGCTCACCCGGGCCTTCCGCCGTCGTGCTTTGAAAAAATCTCCGGCAGAGCTGGCAGCGGCGCTGGGGATTCTGGCACGGTTCCAGGAAGACACGATGGCGCAGTTCGGGGCCTACGACCTGGTGCTCACGCCGGCACTGGCCATGACGCCGCGCCCGGTCGGCTGGTACACCGCCACCAGCGCCGAGGTGGACTACATGCGCCAATGCCAGTACTCGCCCTACACTTCCATGATCAACGTGTGCGGGCTGCCGGCCATCGCCGTACCCGTGCTGACCACCCCGCGGGGGCATTCGATGGGCGTCCAGCTGGTGGGAAAACCCGGTTCGGAAGCCGTCCTGCTGGCGGTCGCCGCGCAGCTCGAAAACGTGCGCTGACCGGGGCGGATCTCCGCGCGGATGCGGGCATTTCGCAATACCATCGGTTGCAGCAGGCAACCAAGAATATGACAATGCATAAAGTTCGGTGGCAAAATGGAGTAAATGAGCCAAACCTCACAATCGGCTACTCGGCCACAAGCTACCGGCGGTAAGACATTTTTCGGGCACCCCCGAATGCTCGCCAACCTCTTTTCCGTAGAACTGTGGGAGCGCTTCTCCTTCTACGGCATGCAGGGCATCCTCCTCTACTACATGTACTTCTCGGTCGCCGAAGGCGGCCTGGGCATCGACGAAGGCATCGCCACCGGACTGGTGGGCGCCTACGGCGGCGGTGTCTACCTCTCCAGCATCCTCGGCGCGTGGGTCTCGGACCGCCTCCTCGGTTCCGAAAAGGTCCTCTTCTACTCCGGCATCATGATCATGTTCGGCCACATCGCGCTGGCCCTGATCCCCGGCACAGTCGGCCTGGCCATCGGCCTGGTCCTGGTGGCCGTCGGGTCCGGCGGGCTGAAAGCCACCGCCACCTCGCTGGTCGGCTCGCTCTACGGCGAGAAGGACGAGCGCCGCGACGCGGGCTTCTCCATCTTCTACATGGGCGTGAACATCGGCGGGCTGGTAGGCCCGCTGCTGACCGGACTGGCCCACGTCCAGCTCGGCTTCCACTACGGGTTCGGCCTGGCCGCGATCGGTATGGCCATCGGCCTGACGCAGTACGCGCTGACCCGCAAGAACTTGCCCGAGGAATCCCACCACGTGGCCAACCCGTTGCCGCGCAGCCACTTCGGCAAGGTTGCCGGAATCGGCATCGGCGGCCTGGTGGTTGTAGTGCTGGCCGTGGCGCTGGGCCTGGTCACCGCGGAGAACCTCGCCCCGATCATGGCCTGGCTGGCGATTCTTGCCGCCGTGGCCTACTTCGCGGTGATTCTCTCCAGCAAGAAGGTCACGCCGCTGGAGCGCGGCCGCGTCTACGCCTTCATTCCGCTGTTCATCGGCTCCGCCGCGTTCTGGGCACTGTTCCAGCAGCAGTTCACCGTGGTGGCGCTGTACGCGGACAAGCAGCTGGACCGCAACCTCTTCGGCTGGGAGATGCCTGCGAGCTGGGTCCAGTCGATCAACCCGGTGTTCATCATTATCTTCGCTGGCATCTTCGCCACGATCTGGACCAAGCTCGGCCCCAAGCAGCCGGGCTCCCCGCTGAAGTTCGCCATCGGGCTGGCCGTGATGGGACTGGCCTTCCTGGCCTTCATCCCGCTCTCCGGCGCCGGCGCCAACAGCACCCCGCTGCTGGCGATGGCGGGCATCCTGTTCCTGTTCACCATGGCGGAGCTGTTCCTCTCGCCCACCGGCAGCTCCATCTCCACCAAGCTGGCTCCGAAGGCGTTCCAGACCCAGATGGTGGCGCTGTTCCTGCTCTCCATCTCGCTGGGCACCACACTGGCCGGCATCCTCGCCGGCTACTACGATCCGGCGAACGAGGCCCCGTACTTCGGCTTCATCGGCGTCACCGCGATCATCCTGGGCGTCGCCCTGGCCATTGCGGCACCGTCCCTGAAGAAAATCATGGGCGGCGTGCGCTGACCCGGACCTGATCCGCCGGCCTGCGCCGGTTCTGCACCTGCGACCAACTAACGACGGCGCCGCTCGAGGTGGGTTTTCCAACTCACCTTAAGCGGCGCCGTCGCCGTTCACGTTAAGTGCTGCCAGCATCTGAGGCTTTTTGTCGAGGTACTGCGCGAGAGCTTTAACGGTGTCGCGTGCCATGGCGCCGACGCCGATAAGAGTTGCCGAAGCGGGGCCGCACCAGTCTCCGTAGCCGAGGAAGAACAGGTTGCGATGATCCGTTGAGCGGGTGGCCAGGTCTTCGCCTGTTTCAGGGATGCCGTTCCGGGTCGTCAGGTCCAAGGGCTGCAAATGCTGCAGGTCGGGCCGGAATCCCGTGCACCAGATGATGACGTCTGCTTCCAGCTGCCCGCCGTCGTCCCATTGGACACCGCCGGGGATGAACCGGGAGAACATCGGCCGGGAATTGAGCTGCCCGGCGTCGCGTGCTGCCTTGACGGCGGGAACGGCGACAATATCGCCGAAGGAGGCTACCGAACCGGGGCTGGTTTCGCCGTTGGCGACGGCACGGGCGTGGTGGGTCGCGATCTGGAACAGTGCCCGGCCATCGATGTCGTCGGGAAGGTAGTGCGGCGGTTTGCGGGTGACCCAGGTGACGTCCGCGACGGGGGCGAGGTCCGCCACGATCTGCGCGCCGGAGTTGGCGCCCCCGACAACGATGATTCGGAGTCCGGCATAGGTGTCCCGGCCCCGGTAACCGGTTGTGTGCAGCTGCTCCCCGGTAAACAGCCCGCTGCCGGGCAGCTGCGGGATATAGGGGGCGTTCCAGTTCCCGGTGGCGCTGATGACGGCACGGCTGGTCCATTGCCCTTGATCGGTGTCCGTCGCGTATCCGCCGCCGGGCTCGTGCTGCACGGCGGTGACGGTAACAGGCCGGTGCACCGGGAGTCCGTAGCGGGTTTCGTACGTGCGCAGGTAGTCCACGACATGGCGCGCGGACGGGTTGCCCCCGCCTTGCCAGGGCGGCATCTGGTATCCGGGCAGGGAGCTGTAGACTGCCGGGGAAAACAGCTCCAGGCTGTCCCAGTAGTGCTGCCAGGCACCGCCGGGCTGCTCGTTGCAGTCGAGGATCGCGAAGGTCGGGGCCGGGCCGGACCTTCCGGCGGCCGCGTCCCGCCGCAGGCGGTTCAGGTAGAACCCGGCGGCGAGGCCCGCCTGCCCTCCGCCGAGGATGAGGACATCGACATCCCGGGCTGCGCCCGATAACTCTGTCTCCTGCACTGTTGTTCCCCTTGCGTCGGCGGGTGTCGCTGCGATGGAAGCCGGCCGGTTCAGTTGCCGGCTGGGGTGCCGGTGAGCTCGGCGTGAAGCGCCCGTACCCGTCTATGAATGTCGTCGCGAACCAGGCGCATCCGTTCGATTCCCTCGATGCCGCGTACGGAGGGTTCGTCGATGTCCCAGTTCTGGTACCGCGTGCCCTCGGGTGCCGTGACCTTAGCTTCGCTGCCCAACGTAACGACGACGTCTGCACCCTGCAGCGCTTCCTCGGTGACAGCTTTCGGCTTCTCGGCGGTGATGTCGATGCCGAGCTCGGCCAGGGATTCCGCCGAGAGCGCGTTGATGGCGTTGCCGGGTTTGGTTCCCGCAGAATGCACCTCAATGGTTCCGCGGGCAAGATCGCGCATTAGGCCGGCAGCCATCTGGGATTTGCCTCCGTTTTTAACGCAAATGAACAGGACACTGGGCGTGGCGGACATTTAGTTCTCCTGCTCTGCGGAGCGGCCGTGTGCCAGACCGGTCGGAATGCCTAGGAAGGCCGGTGCCGGGGGTGCGCAACAGGAGCCCTCATCCGGGCCCGCGGCCGCGGCCGGCGTGTCGCAGCTGCCGCCGAGGTCAGTGGAGCAGACCCCTGTTTCGGGCAGGACGAGTTCGACGTTGTCGGCTGCGGTCTGGTCGCCGGCGAGGGCTGCTGCGATGGAACGGACCTGTTCGTAGCCGGTGGCCATCAGGAACGTGGGTGCCCGTCCGTAGGATTTCATGCCGGTGATGTAGAAGTCCGGCTCCGGG
Source organism: Arthrobacter crystallopoietes (assembly GCF_017603825.1). Classification (NCBI taxonomy): domain Bacteria; kingdom Bacillati; phylum Actinomycetota; class Actinomycetes; order Micrococcales; family Micrococcaceae; genus Crystallibacter; species Crystallibacter crystallopoietes. The sequence continues at coordinate 985,579 of NZ_CP072014.1, read as the reverse complement.
TGGGACAGGAGCTTCGCGCCATGCGGTTCGACGGTGCCGCAGCTGTGGAATTCGGGGTCGATGAGCGGCCCGAGTTCCCGGGGCGCTTCCACGGCCGGGTCTAGGTCGAGTCGGATTTCGCGCAGCATGTCCAAATTCGGGCGGAAGCCGGTGGCCGGTACCAGCAGGTCCACGTCCAGCTGCGCCTCGCCGTTCGGGGTGGCGCCGAGGACGGCCAGGGAGTCAGCGCTCTTGAAGCCGGTGATCGTGAATGAGGTGTGCAGCTCGATGGAGCCTGCTTCGACCAGGGTGCGGAGGCGGGTGCCCAGAGCACCGCGGGCGGGCAGTCCGTCGAGGTCCCCTCCGCCATAGAGGTTGGTGACGGAGGAGCCGCGGACGGCCCAGCTGATCCGGGTGCCCGGTTCCTGTGCGGCCAGTTCGCCCAGAGCGAGCAGGGTGTTGGCGGCCGAGTGCCCGGCGCCGACGACCAGGATGTGGTTGCCAGCGAACCGGGCGCGGTCGCAGCCGGTGGCGTCGGGCAGCGGTGCGGTAATGAAACCGGCCGCCGTGGCTTCCGCTTCTCCGGGTGCCGGGAGTCCGGCCTGCCCCAGCGGGTTGGGCGTGTTCCACGTGCCGGAGGCGTCGATGACGGCCCGGACGCGGTGATCGGTGATGGCCCCGGTGTTGTTCAGGACGCGGACCAGGAACGGGGTCTCCTCCCGGCGGCGGGAGCGGGTCTTGTCCAGACCTGTCCGGGTGACGGCAATGACCTGTGATCCGGTGTGAAGGGTGCTCTGGATCGCGGGCACCCCGGCCAACGGCGTGAGGTACTGCTCCAGGAGTTCGCTGCCGGTGGGCAGGGCTTCCGGATCCGGTTCCTGCCAGCCGGTGCCGGCGAGCAGGCGGCGGGCGGCGGCGTCGATGTTGTAGCGCCACGGCGAGAAGAGCCGGACGTGTCCCCATGCCTCGACGGCGGCGGCCGGTGCGTCGCCTGCTTCGAAGATGACCGGGGTCAGGCCGCGTTCCAGCAGGTGTGCCGCCGCGGCGAGCCCGACGGGACCGGAGCCGATAACGGCAATGGGAAGTTGCGGGTTCTCACTGCCGGTGCTTTCAGGCATGGGTGCTCTCCTCAACGAGTGCGGTGGCGATACTGTCCGAATCTTCCAGTGCGGCGAGGTAGCGTTCGGCGTCGAGCGCGGCAGCGCAGCCGGTGCCCGCGGCGGTGATGGCCTGCCGGTAGCGGTGGTCCACGGCGTCGCCGCACGCGAAGACGCCCCGCTGGCTGGTCACGGTGGTGGGGGAGTCCACCTTGATATAGCCCTCCGCATCCAGATCGATCTGGCCCTTGACCAGTTCGGTCCGCGGCAGGTGACCGATGGCCACGAAGATCCCGGTGGCGGCCAGTTGGCGCGTCGCCCCGGTAATAGTGTCAGTCAGCGTCAAGCCGGAGACCTTGCCGTTGCCGTGGATGGCGGAAACGGTACTGTTCCATTCGAAGCGGATCTTCTCGTTGTCCCGCGCCCGCTGCGCCATGATCTTCGATGCCCGCAGCGCATCCCTACGGACGACGACGGTGACGGACTTGCCGAAGCGGGTCAGGAAGAGTGCTTCCTCCATGGCCGAATCCCCGCCGCCGACGACGATGATGTCCTGGTTTCGGAAGAAGAATCCGTCGCAGGTGGCGCACCAGGAGACGCCGTGGCCGGAGAACTTCTTTTCCTCCGGCAGCCCGAGTTCCTTGTAGGCGGAGCCGGTGGCCAGGATGACCGCCGGCGCCTGGTAGACGTTCTCGCCGGCGGTGACCACTTCTTTAAGGTGGCCTTCAAGCGAGACGGAGGAGACGTCGTCGTACTCAATGGTCGCGCCGAACTTCTCCGCCTGCTGCTGCAGGCTCTCCATCAGCTCCGGACCCTGGATACCCTCGGGAAAGCCCGGAAAATTCTCCACATCCGTCGTGTTCATCAGCGCGCCGCCCGCGGTGACGGCGCCGGCAATTACGCGCGGTTCCAGCCCGGCCCGCGCGGCGTAGATCGCTGCCGTGTAGCCCGCGGGACCGGAACCGATAATGATGATCTTGTCACTGCTCATATTCGTTCGTCCTTCTGTGCCGGCGCCGCGTGGTGGATCGCGATGTGGTTAGTTGGCGTCCGGATGAGCGGCCGGCAGCAGCTCGGAGATCAGCTTTTCGATCCGACCCTTGATGTCGTCCCGGATCGGGCGGACGGAGTCCACGCCCTTGCCAGCCGGATCCTCCAGCACCCAGTCTTCGTAGCGCTTGCCCGGGAAGTACGGGCACTCGTCGCCGCAGCCCATGGTGACGACAACGTCGGAATCCTTGACGGCCTCGGTGGTGAGGACCTTGGGCAGCTCGGCGGAGATGTCGATGCCCTCTTCGCGCATAGCCTCGACGGCGGCAAGGTTCACCTGGTCCGCAGGCTGGGATCCCGCAGACCGGACCTCGATGGCGCCCTTGGCCAGGTGGGTCAGGTAGGCAGCGGCCATCTGCGAGCGTCCCGCATTATGGACGCAGACGAAGAGGACGGACGGCTTCTTGGCGGTGGAGTCGGCGCTGGTGGTCATTACTTCGTCGTTCCTTCGATGGGTGCGGAGAGTGCGGGGGTGGATGCGGGCCAGTATTTCTTTTGCGCCCAGAGGGCTACGTACACCAGGGCCACCAGGACCGGTACCTCGATCAGCGGACCGACGACGCCGGCCAGCGCCTGCCCGGAGGTGACGCCGTAGGTGCCGATCGCCACCGCAATAGCCAGTTCGAAGTTGTTCCCGGCTGCAGTGAACGCCAGCGTAGTGGTCCGCGCGTAGCCCATGTTCAGGAGTTTGCCGATCACCATGCCGGCCCCGAAGACCACGGAGAAGTAGACCAGCAACGGCAGCGCGATCCGGGCGACGTCCAGCGGATTGGACGTGATTTCGTCTCCCTGCAGGGCGAACAGCAGCACGATCGTGAACAGCAGGCCGTAGAGCGCCCAGGGGCCGAGCCTGGGCAGGAACTTGTTCTCGTACCAGTCGCGGCCCTTGGCTTTTTCCCCGATCGTGCGGGTCAGGAAGCCGGCCAGCAGCGGAATCCCTAAGAAGATCAGGACGCTGACGGTGATGGCCCAGAAAGAGAATTCGGCGCTGGTGGTGGGCAGTCCCAGCCAGGAGGGCAGCAGCTGCAGGTAGAACCAGCCCAGCGCGCCGAACGCGATGACCTGGAAAACCGAGTTGATCGCCACCAGCACGGCCGCGGCTTCACGGTCGCCGCAGGCCAGGTCGTTCCAGATCATCACCATGGCGATGCAGCGGGCGAGCCCCACGATGATCAGGCCGGTCCGGTATTCGGGCAGGTCCGGCAGGAAGATCCAGGCCAGCGCGAACATGAAGGCCGGGGCCGCGAGCCAGTTGATTACCAGCGAGCTGATCATGAGCTTCTTATCCGCCATCACGCGGTGGGTCTCGTCGTAGCGGACCTTGGCCAGCACCGGGTACATCATCACCAGCAGCCCGATAGCGATGGGGAGGGAAACATCCGCCACCTGGACCGCATCCAGCGCGCCCGCCAGGCCCGGGATGAAGCGCCCCAGCAGCAGGCCTGCCGCCATGGCGGCGATGATCCAGACGGGCAGGAAACGGTCAAGAGTTGAAAGCCGGGCGGTAACCTGACCGGTTTCGGGCGTTGCGACGGGGGTGCTCACTTAGCTCCTCGGCATGGGGATCAGTTAAACATCGACGAAAATCGATGTGTATCGATACCGAGTATGGGGGGACATATCGACGAGTGTCAATCTCTGTGCATAATGGATGACATGGCTTCCGTTACTGAGTTTGAGTCACCGCGCATCCAAGAGGACCAGGCATCGTGCTGCACCCCGGCCGGAGCGCCGGTCATGAGTGCCGAGCGGGCCGCCGCGCTGGCGGCGCAGTTCAAGGCAGTGGCGGATCCGAACCGGCTGCGTTTGATCTCGATCATCTCGGCCAGCGAAGGGGCGGAGGCCTGCGTCTGTGACCTCATGGAACCATTGGGACTTGGGCAGCCAACGGTGTCCCACCACCTGAAGGTTTTGGTCGACGCGGGCATCCTGCGCCGGGAGAAGCGCGGTGTCTGGGCCTACTTCTCGCTGGTACCGGGAGCGCTGGACAACCTGGCCGGAGTGCTGGCCGAACCCAAGTAACAACGCCGGTAGCAGGAAGCAGCAGTTAGGGGCGGGCCGCCCGAGGGCCGGAGCGGGACGTCAGAAACCGCTGGTGGCCGCGCCGATGACCCCGAAGAACAGCAGGATCGCCCAGAGTCCGGCCACCAAATAACCCATCACCAGCCCGCCGATGGCCAATCCCCGTCCCGCCGGCTCTTTGGACAGGCTGATGTGGCCCAGCACGATGGCGGCGATCTGGGGCAGGAAAAGGAAACCGAAGGTCACCACGCCGACGATCCCGCAGACCAGGGCGGCGATGCTCAGACCCTTAGGCTGAGGCTGCGGCTGGTAGTACATCTGCTGGTTGTAGCCGGGCCCGCCGTACGGATTGTACTGCGGTGCAGGCTCGGCCCCCGGGCCGGGCTGGAAGGCATAGGGATTCGGGGCGGCTTCAGGCGCAGACGGCGGGACCGGCGGATTGCCCGCGGCGCCCGGTTCCGTGTACCAGCTCGGGTGTTTGGGATCGTTGAACGGCGGCTGCTGCCCGTGGTCCGTACCTGACATGGTGCTGCTCCCCTTGATCCGCTCCGCTCAGAACAGCCTACCTGCGGGCCGCCTGCCGCTACTAGCTTAGAACTTTGTTGGGGATAACAGGGACGCGACCGCCGCCGTCGTAATCTGATGAATTTCCGGTAACCCAAGTCACTAGGGCGGCCCGATGTTTGGCATGCTGGTGCAATGGCAAACCGTGCGGGCACCTTGGCCCAACCCAGCGACCTTGTTGACCTCACCGCGCTGCTCGACGCGTATTTCGACATCAAGCCGGATCCGCGCGATCCGGTCCAGCGCGTGGCGTTCGGCACTTCGGGGCACCGCGGCACCAGCCTCAAAGGTTCCTTCAACGAGGAGCACATCGCCGCCATTACGCAGGCCATCGTGGAGTACCGCGCCGGCCAGGGCATCAGCGGGCCGCTGTTTGTCGGCAAGGACACGCACGCCCTGTCCGATCCGGCGCAGAACACCGCCCTCGAGGTCCTCGCCGGCAACGGCGTGACCGTCTGGGTGGACGCGCGGACCGGGTGGACCCCGACGCCGGCCGTCAGCCATGCCATCCTCAAGCACAACGCGGCGCATCCGGACGCCCAAGGCGACGGCATTGTCATCACCCCGTCCCATAACCCGCCGCAGGACGGCGGATTCAAGTACAACCCGCCGCACGGCGGACCCGCCGACTCGGATGCCACCGGCTGGATCGCGAACCGGGCCAACGAGCTGCTCGAATCCGGCCTGCGCGGTGTGAAGCGCATTCCCATCGGCCAGGCCCAGCTCTCCGGCGCCGTGGGCAGCTACGACTTCATGAGCAACTACGTGGAAGACCTGCCGCAGGTGCTGGACCTTGATGCCATCCGCGAAGCCGGCGTGCGGATCGGGGCGGACCCGATGGGCGGCGCGTCGGTGGACTACTGGGGCGCGATCGCGGACCGGCACAATCTGGAACTCACCGTGGTCAACCCGACGGTGGATCCGCAGTGGGCGTTCATGACGCTCGACTGGGACGAAAAGATCCGGATGGATTGCTCCTCACCGTCCGCCATGGCCTCGCTGATCGCCAAGGTCCGCGACGGCGGTGCCTCCTTTGATATTGCCACCGGCAACGACGCCGATGCGGACCGGCACGGGATTGTCACTCCCGATGCCGGCCTGATGAACCCCAACCATTACCTGGCCGTGGCCATCCAGTACCTCTACACACACCGTCCGCAGTGGCCGGCGGACGCCTCCGTGGGCAAGACCCTGGTCTCCTCCTCGATCATCGACCGGGTCGCTGCGGATCTCGGGCGCAAGCTGGTGGAGGTTCCGGTCGGCTTCAAGTGGTTTGTCCCGGGCCTGCTCTCGGGCGAAGGTGTCTTCGGCGGCGAGGAGTCCGCGGGCGCGTCCTTTGTCCGGTTCAACGGCAAGCCCTGGTCGACGGACAAGGACGGCATCCTGCTGGCACTGCTGGCCTCGGAGATCAAGGCCGTGACGGGCAAGTCGCCGTCCGAAATCTATGGTGAGCTGACCGCGAAGTTCGGGTCGCCGTCGTACGCCCGCATCGACGCTGCCGCGAGCCGGGAACAGAAGGCGGCACTGGGCAAACTCTCCGCCACCGATGTCTCGGCCACGGAGTTGGCGGGCGAAGCGATCACCGCCAAGCTGACCGAGGCGCCCGGCAACGGGGCGCCGATCGGCGGGCTCAAGGTCACCACCGAGAACGCCTGGTTTGCCGCGCGCCCCTCCGGCACCGAAGACGTCTACAAGATCTACGCGGAGTCCTTCAAGGGCGCAGACCACCTGAAGCAGGTCCAGGCCGAGGCCAAGGCGATCGTCGACGGCGTCATCTCCTAGCCCGGGCCTTAGACCGTGGCGGTGGCGAACTCGTAGTCGAGGCGGGGCAGGCGCGGGTGCCAGGCATTCTCGCCCGGCTTGCCGATATTGACCACCATGAAGGTCTTGCGGTTCAGGCCTTCGTGGAATTCTGCGTCGATACCGGCGGCATCGAACGCGCCCATGGGACCGGCGGCCAGGCCGACAGCGCGGACGGCCATGACGAAGTAGGCAGCCTGCATGTGGCCGTTGTTGTTGCCCATCACGGCGCGGAGTTCTTCGTTGCCGTCGAACATGGCCTTGCGCTCGGCCGCGTGCGGGAAGAGCGCGGGGAACTGCTCGTGCCATTCGGTGTCGAAGCTCAGGACGGCCACCATGGGAGCGGCGGCGGTCTTGGCCTGATTGCCTTCCGCCATCTGCTTGACCAGCCGCTCGCGCGCTTCGGCGGAACGGACCCAGGTGATGCGCAGCGGCTGGATGTTCATGGACGTGGGGCCCATTTTCGCCAGCTCGTAGATGGCGCGCAACTGCTCGTCGGTGACCGGTTCGTCGGTGAAGGTGTTGGCCGTGCGTCCCTCGAGGAACAGTGTGTCGGCGGCGGCGGCATCGAGGACCAGTTCGTCCTGCAGGGCGATTCCAGCGGTGCTCTGGGTTGTCATGGGGACCTTTCGGTAGGGATAGGGCGTCCAAAGGTGCCAACGCTTTTTCGGCGCCGAACCGTCCGCCATAGGACATGATCTGCGTCACGATCACTTCCGCGCTGCCGGCCATTGCGTCAGCAAACCCGCTTGAGCAGCTGCGCCGCGGACGCCGGGTAACGCCGCTGGCGGTAAAGTTTGCTCAGAAAATCCCTTATCTGCAGGAGACTCGCCATGGGTACGTTCGGTTCCACCAAACTCGGCCTCGGCTGGACGATGCACGGCGACGGCAAGCGCATCGGACCGGGGTCCGTGGTTTCTCCGCAGGAGCGGTTGAGCTGGCCGCGGACCATCGGCATCGGCGCCCAGCATGTGGTGGCGATGTTCGGCGCGACGTTCCTGGTTCCGCTGCTCACCGGTTTTCCGCCGTCGACTACCCTGCTGTTCTCCGGCGTGGGCACCATCCTGTTCCTGCTCATCACGGCCGGCCGCGTGCCGAGCTACCTCGGCTCAAGCTTCGCCTTCATCGCCCCGATCGGCGCGGCGATGAACCAGCACGGCATGGGCGGTGCCCTGGGCGGTCTCATCATGGCCGGCGCCGTGCTCTTCGTCGTCGGCCTGATTGTGCACAAAGCCGGCACCCACTGGATCCAGGTGGTCATGCCGCCCGTGGTCACTGGTTCGATCGTGGCGCTCATCGGCCTTAACCTGGCCCCAACCGCGAAGCTGAACTTCGAGCAGGGAGCTATCACCGGGCTGGTCACCGTGGCCGCCATCCTGCTGACCACGGTCCTCTTCCGCGGCCTGCTGGGACGGCTGTCCATCCTGATCGGCGTGTTGGCGGGCTATGTCACCGCGATCTTCCGCGGCGAGGTGGACTTCTCCTCCATCAACGATGCCGCCTGGTTCGGCCTGCCGGACTTCCACGCACCCGAATTCCATCTTTCCGTCGTCGGGCTCTTCATCCCCGTTGTGCTGGTGCTGGTTGCCGAAAACATCGGCCACGTGAAGTCGGTGGCCGCGATGACCGGACAGGATCTGGACCCTTACACCGGGCGGGCGCTGATGGCTGACGGTTTGGCCACGGTCCTGGCCGGTTCCGGCGGTGGTTCCGGAACCACTACCTACGCGGAAAACATCGGCGTCATGGCTGCCTCAAAGGTCTACTCCACCGCTGCCTACTGGGTGGCCGGTGTCATCGCGGTGCTGCTGAGCCTGTTCCCCAAGTTCGGCGCGGCCATCGCAACTGTGCCTCCGGGTGTGCTGGGCGGGGCCGGTGTCGTGCTCTACGGCATGATCGGCATTCTGGGCGTGCGCATCTGGGTGCAGAACCGGGTGAACTTCGCCAACCCCATCAACCTTTCGGTTGCCGGGGTTTCGTTGGTGGTCGGCATCGCCAACTTCACCTGGAGCATCGGCGAACTGACGTTCGAGGGCATCGCCCTGGGCACGGGCGCCGCGCTGCTGATCTTCCACGGCATGAGCGCGATCGCCCGGTGGCGCGGCACCGAACCGCTGGACGCGGCCGAGGATTCCGGGGTAAAACCGTCCAAGCTCGGCTGACGATGCGGCCGGCACCCTAGACCGATTCCGGCAAGACGACTAGCGTTGCAGACATCGCGCCTCAGGGTCCGGTCCTGGGGCCATCTTCAAGGAGGAAGCATGGCCAACCACGTCTACAACGTCACCGAGATCGTCGGCACGTCCCCGGACAGCATGGAGAAAGCGGTCGCCAATGCCGTAGCCGAGGCGTCCAAGACGCTGCGCAACATGGACTGGTTCGAGGTGACGGAAACCCGCGGCCATCTTAAGGACGGGGCCGTTGCGGACTGGCAGGTCACCATCAAGCTCGGCTTCCGGCACGAAGGCTGAGGCCATAGGCCGCCCGCCGGCTGCCCCGGGCTTTCCTTAGCCCGGGGCGGGCGGCAGGGTCCGGACAAACCAGGCGGCGGCCTGGCGGGCGACTTCCTCCAGCGTTCCGGGTTCCTCGAAGAGGTGCGTCGCGCCCGGGATGATGGACAGCTGGTGCTCCGCCGGCAGCCGCGCGGCAGCCTGTTCATTAAGGGCAATCACCTGCCGGTCCAGCGATCCGACCAGAAGCAGCGTCGGGGCTCTCACCTCGGACAGCGCTTCAGCCGCCAGATCCGGCCGTCCGCCGCGGGAAACCACTGAATGCACGACGCCGGGGCGCGCCGCTGCCGTGCCGAGTGCAGCCGCAGCGCCGGTGCTGGCACCGAACAGCCCCACGGGCAGGCCTGCCACTGGGGGACGGACGACGACCTCGTCCACCACCGCGGTCAGCCGGTCCGTCAGGAACGGGATGTCGAAGCGCAGGGATGCATCCACCGCATCACGCCGCTCTTCGTCCCCCGTCAGCAGGTCGAAAAGGAGCGTGGCCAGTCCCGCTCGCTGCAGCTCCCTGGCCACCTGGATGTTGCGCCCGCTGCGGCGGCTGCTGCCGCTGCCGTGGGCGAAAACCACCATCCCCCCGGCGCCGGCAGGCAGGTGCAGATCCGCATCCAGCCCCGGTCCCTCGGCTAGTACGACGATCTGTTCGTCCATGGATCAAGCATGCCAAAGCGGCGGCGGCGACACACTGGCCCGCCCCGCAATTTTTTTGGCCCGTGGTACCGGCGGGGAACGCGGAAGCCATTGTGCCCTTTCAGCAGCGGTGGTTGGCTGGAATCATGACCCAGATACCAGAAGAGAACCTCCCCGAGGACGAGCACCTTCGCCAGGACATCAACGCCACGGAACCCGAACGCGGATCCGCTGCCGAGTTCGACGGCGACACCTTCACCTCCGGCCTGACCAACGCCGGGCAGCGGGTTCCGGGGCTGAGTCCGGACGGCGAGTACGAAGCCCGGCAGGATCCCGAGCGTGAGGACGACCCGGGCCAGGACGGCTTCCTCCCGCCGGAACCCGTCCCCGAGGACTAACGGCCCGCGGTTTACGCTCCCTCGAGTGCCTGCTGCGTACCCCAGGTGACGTACTTGGCCGCCTGGGCAAAGGCTTCTTCCGGCGTGCGGGCAAGGTCCAGCAGGCTGACCGCGGCCTCCACGCCGTGCGCGGCAAGCTGCTCCGCCGTCAGGGTGATTTTCCCGGCAACAACGACGGCGGGAATTCCCCTCTCGTGCGCCCGGTCGGCGATGCCCATAGGCGCCTTGCCGTATTCCGACTGCGCGTCCATGGACCCCTCGCCGGTGATCACCAGGTCCGTGCCGTCCAGGGCAGCATCGAGACCGGTCAGTTCGGCCACCAGGTCAAAGCCGCGCTCCAGCCGTGCCTTGGTCAGGCCGAGGAAGCCTGCCGGGAAGCCGCCCGCGGCACCGGCTCCGGGGACGTTGACCTCGGCCCCGGTCTCCTGCCGCAGCAGTTCCGCCCACCGCTGCAGTCCTTCATCCAGGAGCTGCCGGCCCGTGGCGTCAGCACCCTTCTGCTGGCCGAACACATGCGCTGCGCCTTCCGGGCCGTGCAACGGGTTGTCCACATCTGCGGCAATCCGCACAGTCACGGAGCCCAGCCGCGCGTCCAGGCCGGAGGCATCGATCCGGTGTGCCGTAGCCAGGCCGGCCCCGCCGAGCGGAACCTGCGCCCCGCCGTCGTAAATCTTCAGGCCCAGCGCGCACAAGGCACCGGAGCCGCCGTCGGTCATTGCGGAACCGCCGATCCCGAGCACAACTTCCTCCGCGCCCGCGTCGAGGGCCGCGGCGATCAGCTGCCCGCTGCCATAGGAATGCGCCGCCAGCGCGGTCTGGACGGAGGGCTCGGTGAGCAGCAGCCCGGAGGCCCGGGCGGTTTCAATCACCGCGGTTTTGATGCCGCCGCGGTCCAGCATGGCCCAGGAGGCGGTCACCTCTCTGTCCAGCGGTCCGCGGACCCGGCTGGTATGTTCCTGGGCGCCGGCGGCCAGGGCGGCTTCCAGTGTCCCCTCACCGCCGTCCGCCACAGGCAAGGTCCGCACCTCGGCGTCGGGGTAGACGCGCAGCACGCCCTCCGCCATGGCCTGGGCGGCCTCCGCTGCGGACAGCGTGCCCTTGAACTTATCCGGTGCCACCAAAACCTTCATGCCTGCTCCCTCTGCGGCCAGAAACCGCGTTCGTCCATCACCTGTGCCAGTACATCCGCCCGGTCCGTCATGATTCCGTCCACGCCGAGATCCAGCAACCGGTTCATCTCATCACGCTCATTGATCGTCCACACATGCACGTGCAGCCCGGCCGCATGGCAGCGCCGCACGAAGGCCGGGGTTACCACGCGGAACCGCCCGTAGGCCACAGGCACCTGGACGGCATGCATCCGCGCGGCACGGCCCACCGCCCGGGTCAGCCCCACGCGGCCCAAACCCACCAGCGCGCTCAGCGCTACGATGCCACCGGAACTGGCGGCGGGCAAGGTCAGGCCGCGGAAGACACCGAGACGCCGCCGGTCCGAGAAGGATGTGACAAGGATTCGGTCGTGGGCCTTGTACTGCTCGATAAGCCGGGCCAGCAGCGGGCCGCCGGCCCGGTCTTTCACGTCCACATTGATCTTCAGGTCCGGCCACTCGCACAGGAGTTCCTCCATGGTGGGAATGGGCTCAACACCGCCAATCCGGACCTGCCGCAGCTGGGAAAGCGTGTGCTCGGCGATCGGCCCCGAGCCGTCCGTGACCCGGTCCAGGCTCTCGTCGTGGAAGACCATCAGTTCGCCGTCGGCGGTGGTACGCACGTCGGTTTCCACATACCCGTAGCCAAGCTCGATGGCAGTGCGGAAGGCGGCCATCGAGTTCTCATGTCCGGCCGGGGAGAAGCCGCGGTGTGCGAAGGCTACCGGCCAGGGTTCGGCACCGGCTGCAGCACCAAACGGGCTATGCAGATACGGGTAGTCCCTACTCACCTTCCGGCTCCGCCTACAGCTCCGCGAGCCGGGCTTCGAGAATCTGGGCCACGCCGTCGTCAGCGAAAGCCGGGGCCTGGTAGCGCGCGGCTCCTATCGCCTCGGGGTGGCCCGATGCCATGGCGTACCCATGGCCGGCCCACTCGAGCATCTCGATGTCATTGGGCATATCGCCGAAAGCAACCACGTCCTGCGGGTCGATGTTCAGCGACGAGGCATAGCCGGCCAGCGTCACGGCCTTGTTGATGCCAGGCTGCGCCATCTCCAGCAGAGCCACGGTAGGCGCTGAATGGGTCACCGCCACCAGATGGGACACCGCGTCCTGAACTTCGGCCAGGAACGCATCCGGATCCAGGTCCCGGCCCCGGGCCAGGAACTTCACCACCGCATCCCGTTCCGTGAGGGACTGCTCCAGCAGCATCGGCTCGATCCCATCCAGCAGTTCCACGGATCCCTGCTCCACGAAGCCCGGTTCCAGCTGGAATCCGAAGGTGGTTTCGGCCGCGAAGGTAGCGCGCGGATGCAGCCGCAGAATGATCTCGCGCGCCTGGAAGATGTTGGTGTGCGGCAGCGTCTTGGCCGAGATGACCTCGCTGCGCACCAGGTCGTAGACCACCGCGCCGTTGGAACAGATCACGGTGCCTTCGTGGCCGATCTGCTCGCGCAGCGGGTCCAGCCAGCGCGGCGGACGGCCGGTAACAAAGACAATTTCGACGCCGGCAGCAGCCGCGTCCTTGAACGCCCGGACTGTGCGGGCGCTGATTTTCCCGTCCCGGCCAATGATGGTCCCGTCCAGATCACTGGCAATCAAGCGCATACAGCCCAGTCTATGCGTCACCCGGTGTTTCAGCGGGCAAGTTCGTTCCGGGTGGGAGGATTGGCACCGGCGCGCGAAACCGTAACGGCAGCGGCGCTGGCAGCGAAGTACAGGATTTCCCCTAGGGCATCGGCAGACAGGTTCTGCAAATGCTCGCGGCTCCGGGAGCCGGCCAGCCCGCGCTCCACCAGGGCAGCCAGCAGCGCCGCCATGAAGGAGTCGCCAGCGCCGACCGAATCCACCACATCGACTTCAGGCACCGGTGCTTCGGCCGCGCCGTCGCGCACCACGCCCCACGGTCCCCGGGCTCCCTTGGTCACCACGACGATGCCCGGTCCGCGGGACAGCCATTCACGCGCCGATTCCTCCGCCGGGCGGTCCGGGTAGAGCCACCGGAGGTCTTCTTCGGAGGCCTTGACCAGATCGGCCAGCGCTACGAACTTCTCGGCCTGCCGGCGGGCGAAGTCCCGGTCCGTGATCAGGGTGGGCCGACAGTTCGGGTCATAGCTGATCAGTGCTCTCGGATGCGCGCGCTGGACCGTGGCCAGCACGGTGTGCGCGCCGGGCTCAAGCATCGCGGCGATCGATCCGGTGTGCAGCCAGAGTGTTTCCTCGAGCAGCCGGGGCAACGCGTGTTCCAGCGGCGGCAGTTCCCACAGCAGGTCGAAGGTATAGTGCGCGGCGCCGGTCCGGTCCAGGGTCGCCTTGGCAACGCTGGTCGGTCCGCCGTCGGGAGCCAATGGTGTGAGCACCGAATTGGTACGTAGGTGGTGCAAGATCCGGGCCCCGTACTCATCGCGGCCGTATCGCCCGACGAACTGCACCGGCTGGCCCAGCCGCGCGAGCCCCACCGCGACGTTCATGGGGCTGCCGCCCACATGGACACGCTGGGCAGAGGTACCGCTTGAAACAACGTCGACCAGAGCCTCACCGATAACTGTCAGCACAGTGTCAACGTAGCAGAGCGCGCGGGTCCGCGGCAGGGGTAGGGCCGGGCGTTAAGCCAAGGTCTGAAGCCTGGCGCGGATCTGCTCGAAGGCCGCCGAAGCCGGGTCGATGATGTCAAAATGGTCCCCGGGTACCCTGATGAGTTCCGCGCGGCCGCCCGCTGCCCGGGCCGCGGCCACGTAGTTTTCGGACAAGGCCACCGGCACCGCGTCGTCGGAATCGGAGTGGAAGGCGTAGACCGGGACGGGCAGCGGGACCTGCAGGAGGGGATCGGCCCAGCGGAACCGCTGCGGATCATCGTCCGGGCCGCAGCCCAGAAAGTTTTCCACTGCCTGGTCGCTCAGGCCAAGTTCCCATGCCCGCCGCAGGTCCAGCACACCGGCCTGGCTCAGCACCGCGGAAATTCCGACCGCCGGATCCGCTCCGGGCACCCCGGCGGGCAATGCCGCGCGGCCGCCGGCCCAGGCAGCCAGATGTCCGCCGGCCGAATGTCCCAGCGCCACCACGTTCTCCACCGGGAACGCCAGCCGGCCGCCCAGCTCTGCGAGCCGATCGATGCCGGCCGCCACGTCGTCGAACGTTTCTGGCCAGCCGCCGCCGTTGCCGGCGCGGCGGTATTCGAGGTTCCAGCACACGTAGCCGCGCGAGGCCAGGTCGCGGGCCGCCGGCCCGCCCAGGTCCAGACCATAGCGGGAACGCCAATAGCCCCCGTGGATAATAATCACGACAGCGTCATGCATGCGTTGGGCAGGCAGATACAGCTGGCCGTACTGGCTGGGATCCGGTCCGTAGCTGTAGCTGGTGCAGTCCATAGGCAGGACTCTAAGTGGCGGCCGTGGTGCTCACAACTCCATTGTCTCCGTTGCCCGGCTCGGCGTCCTGCCGCTGCGTGGTCCCGCGGAAGCGCATCTTCCACGGCACCGGAACTTTGCGGCCTTGTTCGCCGGCTTCGCCCTTCAGCCGGGCCAGCAGCAGATCCACCGCTAGGTGCTCGGTAGGATCCGGTCCCACCGTGCTCAGGGCCGGGTCCGAGTTCTTCCCCAGCTGCGAATTCTCCACGCCGATAATTTCCAGCTGGTCCGGAATTTCCAGTCCCTTCCAGGTAGCCGCCCCCGAGACGCACAGGGCTTCAAGGTCTGCCGTGGTGAAGAATGCGGTGGGCGGTTCGGGCAGCGAGAGCAGTTCCAGCGCGCTTTGGAAGGCCGTGCGCCAGGACCCGCCCGAGGCACGGACCAGCGAGTCATCGAGCTGCACGCCGTTCTGTTCCAAGGCGGCCCGGAACAGCTCCAGCCGCGTGCCGCGCGGACCCGGAGCCGAGGTTCCCCGGTGGATCACGCCGATCCGTTTATGCCGGCTGCCCAGGTACTCGGCCGCCTCGGCAATCCCGCCGGCGGCGTCCACCGAAAGCACATCGAAGCCCTGCGGCTCAAGGAACTGGGACACCACTACCTGGGCCACCCCGCGTTTGGCGAGGTCCAGAATGGTCCGGGTTTCATCTTCGGTTTCGGTACTGAAACCGAGAATCACGCCGTCGGCTCCACCGGAGAGCATGAAGTTCCGCCAGGCCTCCTGCCCCAGCAGGATCACCACCCGGTAGCCGTGGGCCGGCAGGATCCGGTTGGCTGTCTCCGCCAGGGCGCGGTCCCACGGCGACTCCATGTTCTCGATGACCACGGCAATCGTGTCCGTGCGCCCGCGGCGCATACCGCGTGCCGCGCTATTGGCCACATATCCCAGTTCCTTGGCCGCCTCGAGGACACGCTCTTTGGTGGGTTCGCTGATCCGGGTTGATCCGCCGCTGCGGCCGGACAGCACATATGACACTGTCGCCAGTGATACGCCGGCCTTTTCCGCGACATCGCGGATGGTCGGCTTAAATAGACTCCCCATGGTCCGTCTGCCTTCTCCCCCAACAGAATTTAATCCCCTGGCTAACAGCGTAGCCATTCATGGTTCATTTGACAGGGGTAAGGCTACGGAAACCTTTAACAATTATTGGGCCGGCAGCACCCATTCGGTGATAGCGGCCGGGTCCTCACCGAATTCGCGGGTATGCCGCAGCGACTGCATGCGCAGATCCTGCAGTTGCTGGCGAAGTCCCGTGCGGGAAGCTCCCAGGGAAGGCACGCGGTCGATGACGTCGATGGCCAGTTGGTAGCGGTCGATGCGGTTCATCATGGCCATGTCGAACGGCGTGGTGGTGGTTCCTTCCTCGACGTAGCCGCGGACGTGCAGATTGCCATGGTTGGTGCGCCGGTACGTCAGCCGGTGGAGCAGCCAGGGGTAGCCGTGGTACGCGAAGATGATGGGCTTGTCCGTAGTGAACAGCCGGTCGAAATCCCGGTGCTCCAGACCATGCGGATGTTCCTTGGCATCCTGGAGGCGCATCAGGTCCACCACGTTGACCAGCCGCACCTTCAGCTCCGGTATTTGCTCGCGCAGCAGCGCGGCCGCGGCCACCGCCTCCACGGTGGGCACGTCGCCGGCGCAGCCGAGGACCACATCCGGTTCCTCGCCGGGACGCTCGCTGCCCGCGAAGTCCCAGACCCCGATCCCGCGTTCGCAGTGGTTCCGCGCATCCTCGGGGCCCAGCCACGTCAGCGACGGCTGCTTCCCGCAGACAATGACATTGACGTAGTCACGGGAGCGCAGGCAGTGCTCGGTGACGGCCAGCAGCGTGTTGGCGTCCGGCGGCAGGTAGACCCGCACCACCTCGGGCTTCTTGTTCATCACGTGGTCGATGAAGCCCGGATCCTGGTGCGAAAAGCCGTTATGGTCCTGCTGCCAGACGTGCGAGGACAGCAGGTAGTTCAGCGATGCGACTGGCTGCCGCCAGGGCAGTTCACGATGCACCTGAAGCCACTTGGCATGCTGGTTGAACATGGAATCGACAATGTGCACGAACGCTTCGTAGCAGTTGAACACCCCGTGCCGCCCGGTCAGCAGGTAGCCCTCGAGCCAGCCCTGGCAAAGGTTTTCGCTGAGCACTTCCATCACCCGGCCGGCCCGGGCCAGATGCTCGTCCACCTCGTCGATCCGTTGTTGCCAGACCTTGTCCGTGACCTCGTAGACGTCCTGCAGCCGGTTGGAGGCGGTCTCGTCCGGGCCAAAGATCCGGAAATTCTCCGGGTTCAGCCGCACCACTTCGCGCAGCCACGAACCCAGATTCTTCATCGGGCTCACGCGCTCGGTTCCCGGCTGATCAACGACGACGGCGTGCCCACCGTAGGCGGGCAGCTTCAGGTCCTGCAGAAGCCGGCCACCGTTGGCATAGGCGGTAGCGCTCATCCGCTTGTCGCCCTGCGGTGCGAGGCCGGCGATTTCCGCACGCAGCCGGCCCTCGCCGTCGAAAAGCTCGGCCGGCCGGTAGGACTGCAGCCAGCTCTGCAGCTGGGCCAGGTGGTCGGGGTTGGTCCGGACCTCGGACAGCGGCACCTGGTGCGCCCGCCAGGTCCCCTCCACCGGTTTGCCGTCCACCTCTTCCGGCCCGCTCCAGCCTTTGGGCGACCGCAGCACGATCATCGGCCAGCGCGGAGCGTATTCCGACGCCGCTGCCTGACCCGACCGGAACTGGTTCGACGGCACGGCGGCACCTCCGTGGGCGGTAGCACCGCCGTCGTTAGCTGTTCCGCCGTCGCCGCGGTACTGCTCCTGGATCCGCCGGATCCCGCCCAGGGCCTGCTCAAGGGCGTGCGCGAATTCCTCATGGGCGCGCACCGTGTCCCGCGGATCCTGCACGGTGACGAAGATCGGCTCGTATCCGTAGCCGGTCAGCAGTGCGGCCAGCTGCTCCTGGGGCATCCGGGCCAGCACAGTGGGATTGGCGATCTTGTACCCGTTCAGGTGCAGGATGGGCAGCACCGCGCCGTCCTGCACCGGGTCGAGGAACGAGCTTGAGTGCCAGCTGGTGGCCAGCGTCCCGGTTTCCGCTTCGCCGTCGCCGATGACGCAGGCCGCGATCAGCTGCGGATTATCGAACACGGCGCCGAAGGCGTGGGCCAGGGAGTAGCCGAGCTCCCCGCCTTCATTGATGGAGCCGGGGGTTTCCGGTGCGGCATGGCTGGGGACGCCGCCGGGGTAGGAGAACTGCTTGAACAGTTCCCGCAGGCCGTCCTCGTCCTTCCCCACCTGGGTGTAGATCTCCGAATAGGTCCCCTCCAGCCAGGCGTTGGCCACGTTGGCCGGGCCGCCGTGGCCGGGCCCGGTGACGAAAAGGATGTCCTGGCCCTGTTCGGCGATCACCCGGTTCAGGTGGGCGTAAATAAAGTTGAGCCCCGGCGTCGTGCCCCAGTGCCCGAGCAGGCGCGCCTTCACGTCCTCCGGTTCCAGCGGCCGGCGCAGCAGCGGGTTGTCGCGCAGGTAGATCTGCCCGGCGGAGAGGTAGTTGGCCGCGCGCCACCACAGGTCCACGCCGTCCAGGCTCCGCTGGTCCGCGCCCGGGTTGGTGGTCAGCACTGCATTGTTCTCAGTCATGGAGCTCCTCAGGGCGTTGGTGCCGGGCGGTGTTGTCGCGACGGTGGTGCGGGCGTTGGCTTAGACCTCGACCACGACGTCGGATGGTTTCTTGTCCGGCCGGAAGCCGCGCCAGACGGGATGGCGGAGCTTGCCGGCTTCGGTCCGTTCGCTGAACTGGACCTCGCCCACCAGGGCCGGCCGGACCCAGTGCGCGTCGGAGGCGTCGGCGGCGGGAACGTCATCCAGCGGCGGGGTCTTGCGGGCCATCTTCTTCAGGCGCGCGCCCACGGCCGCCAGGTCCCGCTCGGTCAGGCCGGAACCGACGCGGCCCAGGTACCGCAGGTCCGCGCCGTCCGGAATGGCCACCAGCAGCGAGCCGATTTTGCGTTCCCGGCTGCCCTTGCCGGGCCGCCAGCCCACGATGACCACTTCCTGCGTCAACTGGTTCTTGATCTTGATCCAACTCCTTGAGCGCTGTCCGTCCGCGTATGTACTGTCTACCCGTTTGGCCATGACACCTTCAAGGCCCAGTTCCTTGCTGGTGTCCACGGCGTCCTGCAGCGAGGTGTCCAGGTCAGGCGGCACCTGGACGTGGCTGTCACCGCCGGCATCCACGGCCTGTGCCAGTATCTCGCGGCGCTGGCAGTATTCCAGCGGGAGCAACGATTTGCCGTCGAGCTGCAGCAGGTCGAAGAGCATCAGGTGGACCGGCGTCCGCGCGGCGGCCTGGTCGATCTCGCGCTTCTTGGTCAGCTTCATCCGGGTCTGCAGGAGGCCGAAGTCCGGCCGGCCCGCCTTGTTAAGGGCCACGATCTCCCCGTCCAGCACGGCCGTCTCCGCATGCACCCGGTCAGGCAGGTCCGCCAGTTCGGGGTAGCCGGCAGTCAGATCATTGCCGTTGCGGCTGATCAGCCGAACGCCGCGGTCCTCGATGATGGCGATGGCGCGGATGCCGTCCCACTTCATTTCGAACGCCCACTGGTGTTCATCGGTGATGTCCGCCGCGGAGCCCTGTGTTGCCAGCATGGGCTTGATGAATGCCGGCTCGACCGCTTTCGCCAGGTCATCGCTCTGGCGCTCGTGCGGCGTGCCTTTCCGGTAGGTCCCGGGCTTCTGGTCCTTCATCAGGTGCATCAGCCAGTTGTTCTCGCCCTTTTCCCCGCCGGTGTGGATCAGGGCATAGCGCCGCGGCGCCTCCGGTCCGCCGTCCTTGCTGAGCCCGCCGCCCTCCTTGCCGTGCAGCGTAACGATGACCTCCTTGCCGTCCCGCCACTTCTCCAAGTCATAGGTGCCCGAATCCCAAATGTAGACTTCGCCGGCGCCGTACTCGCCCTTGGCAATGCTGCCTTCGAAGCTGCCGTACTCCAGCGGGTGGTCTTCGGTCTGCACGGCCAGGTGGTTCTTGCCCGGGCCGGTGGGCGGCCCCTTGGGCACGGCCCACGACACCAGGACCCCTTCGCGCTCGAGGCGGAAATCGTAGTGCAGCCGCCGGGCGTGGTGCTCCTGGATCACAAACGTGTTGCCGCCGCGGTCCACCGGCGGAGCCGCGGGAACAGGTTCCGCCGTTTTGGCCGGGTCACGCATGGACCGGTACTTGGTGAGCCGATCGGAACCGTGAGCCACCACGCCACGGTGGGCACCGCCGTCGTTGTTTGAAGCATCTTCCCCGGCTTCCTCCACCGCCTCGGCCAGCGATTCCTCGTCCGCAGTTCCCGAGCCCATGCCTTCGAGCAGGTCCCCCAGCTCGCCGACACGCTCCAGCACTTGCAAGTAGTCCAGGTGCGCCAAATCCGGGGCGTCGAGTTCTTCCCAAGTGCGCGGCGCGGCGACCATCGGGTGGGCGCGACCGCGCAGCGAATAGGGAGTGATGGTGGTCTTGTTCCAATGGTTCTGGCTCCAGTCCAGCAGGACCTTGCCTGTGCGCAGCGTCTTTTTCATGTCGCTGACCACCAGATCCTTGTGATCCGCCTCCAGCACCCGCGCCAGTTCATGCGCGACGGCGGACACCTCCTCCGAGGTCTGCTTCCCGTCCAGCGCGGCGTACAGGTGGATGCCCTTGGAGCCGCTGGTGACCGGCCGCGGATCCAGCCCCATCCCGGTCAGCACCGCCCGGACCAGCCGCGCCACCTCGGCGCATTCGGCCAGTCCGGCGCCCTCCCCCGGGTCCAGGTCCAGTACCAGCCGGTCAGGATTGTTGATCTTGCCCCGCGCGCCGAACTTCCACTGCGGAACGTGGATCTCCAGCGCCGCGATCTGCGCCAGCCAGGTGAGGGTGGCCAGATCGTTGACCATGGGGTACACGTTGGTCCCGCTTTTGTGCTCGATCGCGTGGCTCTTGACCCAGGACGGGGCGTGTTCCTCCAGGTTCTTCTGGAAGAACACCTCCCCCGGTTTGTCCGCCGTGCCCACCCCGTTGACCCAGCGCTTGCGGGTGACCGGCCGCTGCGCGGCATGCGGAATCAGGTAGTCCGCGATGCGCGAGTAATAGTCCAGCACTTCGGCCTTGGTGGTGCCGGTTTCGGGGTAAATCACCTTGTCCAGGCTCGTCAGCTTCAGCCGGTGTCCGTCCACCGTGACCAGCTGGCGCTGGCTGGAGCTTGTCTGGGCCATAGGGTTAGTCTCGCCAATATTGTGGCCGATGGCTAGTAATTGCCAGCATGCTTGGTGTTGTATTGATCCATGAGAGCCATCTGGAAAGGGGCTGTCGCTTTCGGCCTGGTCAACGTCCCGGTCAAGCTTTACAGCGCCACGGAAGACCATGACATCAAGCTGCACCAGGTCCACGAGAAGGACGGCGGGCGGATCCGGTACCAGCGCCGCTGCGAGGTGTGCGGGGAAATCGTCGAGTACAAGGACATCGACAAGGCGTACGACGACGGCGAGCAGACCGTGGTGCTCACGGACGAGGACCTGGACTCGCTGCCGGTGGAGAAGAACCGCGAGATCGACGTGGTGGAGTTTGTCCCCAGCGACCAGATCGACCCGATCATGTTCGACCGCAGCTACTATCTGGAACCGGATTCCAAATCGACCAAGGCCTATGTGCTGCTGCGCCGGACGCTGGAGGACACGGACCGGACGGCGGTGGTGAAGTTCGCGCTGCGGCAGAAGACCCGTCTGGCCGCGCTGCGCGTCCGCGGCGATGTGCTGATGCTGCAGACGCTGCTCTGGGAGGACGAGGTCCGCGAGGCTGCGTTCCCCGCACTTGAAGAGGACGTGCGGGTTTCCGCGAAGGAACGTGAAATGTCCGCGGCGCTGGTGGAATCCTTCTCCAGCGACTTCAAGCCCGAAGACTTCACGGACGAGTACCAGGAGCAGCTGCGCACGCTCATCGAGGCCAAACTCGAGCAGGGCGAAACCCTGGATACCGAGGCGACTTTCGGCGAGGAGGGCGAGGAGGAAGGCGGCAAGGTCCTGGACCTGATGGAGGCCCTGCGCCGCAGCGTCGAGAAGAACCGCGAAGGCAAGAAGCCGGCGGAATCCAAGCCCAAGGCCGCCGCCAAGTCTTCTGCGAAATCTTCGGCGAAGGCGGAGGAGGCCAAGGAAAAACCGGCCGCAAAGTCCGCCTCCAAGACGTCCGCTTCGAAAACCAAGGCGAAAAAGGGCGCCTAGCAAGAAGCTAACGACGTACGTTCCCTACTGGCGGTAACCCTCCACTTCCTCAACAGGGCGGGCCTGGGCCTCATCGGGGTCTTCGCCGGCACGGCGCTTGGCCCGGCGCTGGCGGAGCAGGTCCCAGCACTGGTCCAGCTGTTCTTCCAGCCGTGCGAGCTCCCTTGCCCGCGCTTCTGCCTGCTCGTTGTCCACGGTGCCGCCCTCGCGGAGCTGCTGCTCCTCTTCGATGAGCTCTTCGATCCGGCGGTGGAGTTCCTGGTCCATGTCCGTTACCTCCTGCAGTAGTTGGCGTCGACTCTCAGGCTACTGAGCATTTGCACCTCAGGCCATAGCTCTAACCGGACCTACGCTTCCCCGTCGGCCAGCAGCCGGTCCACTCCTGCCGCATCGAGGATGGGCTGGCGGTATTCCTCGCTAAGCACCTTGCGCACCAGGTGTCCGTAGTCGTCGTTGTTCGAGGCCATGGCATCCGCGGCATAGGCCACCTTGAAGTTGTTGGCAAAGGCATCGGCCGCGGTCTGGGCCACACAGTTGTGGGTGGCAACGCCGGCCAGCACCAGCTGTGTTGCCCCGAAGTTGCGCAGCCGCAGCAGCAGGTCGGTTCCCTGGAAAGCACTGTCCCGCGTCTTGACCATCCGCGGCAGATTCTCATACCGCAGCCCCGGGAGGAACCCGGCCTGTTCACTGCCGGAAAAGATGAAGCCCTGGTCATCCTCGAGCATGCTCAGGGTCCAAGTGGATTTATCCCGCTCGTGTTCGGTGCACACCATCAACACGGGAACCGAAAGCTTTTCCGCCTGTGCGATGAGGCGGTTGCAGGCATCCACCAGTTCCCCCCGCCGTTCTCCCAAGGCGGGATCCTCGAAATAGGCGTTCTGCATGTCGATGATCAGTACAGCGGTATTCATAACGTAGCCCGGCCTCCCGAAACCTCTTTTGCGGTCTGTATTGAAAGTAAGCTTACTGATCTCTTGACGGAAGGCACGCAACAAGGTGGGGTGGAGTTAGCAGCGGAAAGGATCACCATGAAATCCCTTTGGCTAGACACGGCACCGGACATCGCCTCGGATTCCTACGAGCCCGGCACCGAATATGACAGCGTGATTATCGGAGCCGGCATTACCGGCTTGACCACCGCAGTCCTGCTGGCGCGGGCCGGGCACAGGGTGGCCGTACTGGAGGCCCGCAGCACCGGGGCCGTCACGACCGGCAACACCACGGCGAAGGTCTCCCTGTTGCAGGGCCGCCAGCTGTCCACCGTCACTTCCCACCACGGCGCCGGGACGGCGCGTGCCTACGTGGATGCCCAGCGCGAAGGACAGTCCTGGCTCCTGCGCTTCTGCGATGAGCACGGAATCGACTACCAGCGCCGTGATGCCTATACCTATGCCAACACGGGCAATGGCCTTGACGACCTCAAAAAGGAGATGGAGGCCAGTGCCGAAGCCGGTCTCGGGGTGGAGTTCGTGGACACCGCCGCGGAGCTGCCCTTTCCGATTGCCGGTGCCATCCGGCTGCCTGACCAAGCCCAGATCCACCCGCTTCAGGTGCTCGCCGGTCTCGCCGCGGAACTACGTGAACGCGGCGGTCTTTTGGTGGAACGAGTACGCGTGACCAACGTCACCGGCACCCGGGGAACGTCCGGGTCCAAGCAAGCTGCCGGCGGCAGCGCGGGCCGCAAACTGACCGTCCACGCGGAGGCCGGCCAGGTCACCGCGGACCACGTTGTCCTGGCCACGGGCACGCCCATCCTGAACCGAGGCGGCCATTTCGGCCTGCTCAAGCCCCAGCGGTCCTACGCCACCGCCTTCAATGTGCCCGGGCAGATTCCCGAGGGCATGTACCTGTCGATCGATTCCCCTGCCAGATCCCTGCGCACCGCCGAAAACGCCGGCCGGCAGGTCCTGATTGTGGGCGGTAACGGACACAGTGTCGGCAGGCAGCATCACACCAAAGGCCAGCTGGAAGATCTGGTCCGCTGGGCGCAGAACACCTTCCCGGGCGCGGAACTGACGCACAGCTGGTCCGCGCAGGACTATGAACCCGCCGCTGCCGTGCCCTATGTGGGCAAGCTGTCCTTCGCGGAGGACCGCATCTATGTGGCCACGGGCTACAACAAATGGGGCATGACCAATTCGGTGGCGGCCGCGCTGTCACTGACCTCACTGATTCTCGAAGGGGCCAAACCCTGGGCCCGGGAGCTGTACAAGACGCGGGTGGCCCCGCAGGATGCCTTCTCCACGGTACAGACCAACGCATCTGTCGGGGTGGAGCTGGTTAGCGGCTGGCTCAGCGGACTGGTCCGGACCTCGGAAACGGCACCGCCGGAAGGACAGGGCACGGTGGTCCGGGACAACGCCCGGCCGGTGGGCGTGAGCACCGTGGACGGCACCACCCGGCGGGTGAGCGCGGTCTGCACGCATCTGGGCGGAGTCCTGTCCTGGAACGATGCCGAATGCACCTGGGACTGCCCATTGCACGGCTCGCGCTTCAGTGCCGACGGCGTTGTGCTGGAAGGCCCAGCCACGCGGGATCTGGACACGAAGTAAGCAAGAAACCCGCCCGCCCTATCCGACGTCGGAGGGAGCCATCTTTGTGCACGATTCGTTCCCGGTTACCCTAAAGAGGATGGCTCCCCGACTTTTTCCCACCTTGGCCCTGACTTCTGCTGCCCTGCTGGCCTTGACGGCCTGCGGCTCCGACTATCCCCTAGGGCCGGAGCAGGAAGCAGCGGCCCAGCACGGATCCGATCTGACCGGAACCCTTTCGGGCGCTGGTTCGTCCGCCCAGAACGCGGCGATGGATGCTTGGCGCGCGGGCTTTAACCTGCTTCATCCCAAGGCGCAGGTCCAGTATTCCCCGGATGGTTCCGGTGCCGGCCGGACCGCGTTCCTGGCCGGTGCCGTGGAATTTGCCGGATCGGACGCCTACCTCGACGCCGAGGAGATGGAACGTGCCAAGGAAGTTTGCGGCCCCGAAGGCGCATTCAACGTCCCCGCCTACGTCTCCCCCATCGCCGTCGGCTTCAACCTGCCCGGCATCACTGAACTGAACATGGATGCGGCCACGATAGCGGGGATCTTCAAGGGCGAGATCATGCGCTGGAACGATCCGGCCATCGCAGAACAGAACCCCGGCGTGGAACTGCCTGATCTGCGCATCACGCGGGTGAGCCGCGGCGATGATTCCGGGACCACCGAAAACTTTACCGAGTACCTGCATGCCGTGGCTCCGGACGTCTGGACGGCCGAACCCAGCGATGCTTTCCCCTCGGACTTCGTAGCGGAAAACGCCCAAGGTAACACCGGCGTGGTCAGCATGGTTGCCCGCACCGAAGGCGCAGTGACGTACGCAGATGATTCTGCGGTCGGACCGCCACTGGGCAAAGTGAAACTCAAAGTCGGCGGCGATTACGTGCCCGTCAGTTCCGAGGGCGCAGCCATCGCCCTCGACGAGGCCAAGCCGGCAGAGGACCGTCCGGAGTACGACCTCGCACTGGAACTTGACCGGACCACCACGGCCGAAGGCGCCTACCCGCTGCTGCTGGTGTCCTACCACGTCTGGTGCACAACCTACGATGATCCGGAAAAGATCGAACTGATCAAGACCTTCGCCGAGTATGTCCTCAGCCCTGAAGGTCAGGCTGCTGCGGCGGAATCGGCCAAGAGCGCCCCGATCTCGGAGCGGCTCTCGGAGCGGGCCATCGAGTCGGTGGAAAGAATCAGCGCCCGCTAGATTCTGCCTCCGTCGACTCCCCCGTCTCCGGACGGCCGCGGGCCGGCTGGTCCTTGCCTGCGGCAGGATCCTGAACCGGTATATCGTGCTGCTCGGTGTATCCCGGAGGGAACCCGCCGCCGGCGGTGCCGCCATAGTAGTCCCGGCTGCCCAGGCCGTGCTCGGAGGCAGGATGATGGGTTTCCGAGCCGCCGGTCTCCACATACTGCTTGAACCGCCACAGCTCGTTACGCACCTCGCGGTGGTCCGAGCCGAGAGTGGCCCCGGCCTTTTCCAGCACCGACCCGGGATGCCAATCGACCCGCACCACCATCCGTGTGCGGCCCGGATCGAGTTCAAGGAACTCCACCGAGCCCTGATGCGGCACCCCTTCCACGGTTTCCCAGGCCATGCGCTTGCCCGGTAGCTCCTCGGTAATCTTCGTCTCGAACTCCCGCCGGACTCCACCGACCTTGGTGGTCCAGTGGTGGGTCACGTCATCCTCGCGGATGACCCGCACCACGCCGTGCATGAAGATCCCGAACGCCTCGAACCTAGCCCACTCGCGGTAGACTTCGGCAGCCGGGGCCGCAATCTCGACTGTCTGCTCGATCTTGGCCATCTTTCAACCTTCTTCTTCCAGTGGCCCCTTTGAGGTGGCCGCGGCGGGGCGGATCAGCGCCCTGCTGCGTTCCGCCCCGTCTCATCGGTATCCGGATCGGGCTCATTGTCCGGGTCATTCAGCGTTCCGCCGGGGACATCCTGAAGCGGAACCCTGGAGGTTTCGCCCAGTGCAGGATCATCCAGGAGCGGTTTGTCCGACCGCGCGGCGGGGTCTTGGATCGGCAGGTCATCCTTGTTAGTGCCTCCCGGCGGAAACCCGCCGGCCCCGGTGCCGCCGTAGTAGTCCCGGCTGCCCAAGCTATTGTCTTTCGCCCCGGTCCCGCCAGTGGACGCACCCGCTGCCCCAGCGGCCCTAACAGTTTCGGAAGCCCCGTCAGGCCCGGTCGACGCATCACCGGGACGGTCCACATGGCCGCGCCACGCTCCGGTCTCGGAGCCCCGGGTTTCGATGAACTCCTTGAACCGCTTCAGGTCGGATTTCACCTGCATCTTGTCGGCGCCGGCAGCAACTCCGGCCTTTTCGGCGAACGTTTGCGGATCCCATTCCATCTGGACGGTAACCCGCGTGTGCCCCTCGTCGAGCCGGTGGAAATCAACCGCGCCCGCATGGCTGGTGCTGTCCGTACTCTTCCAAGCGATCCTTTGGTCCGGATGCTGCTCGGTGATTTCGGTGTCGAATTCACGCTCGACGCCGGCGACCTTCATCGTCCAGTGGTTTCTGGTGTCGCTGAGCTGCCGGACTGACTGGACTCCATGCATGAACTGCGGGAAGGACTCGAACTGGGTCCACTGGTTACAGGCCACGGACACCGGGACGGCTACATCGATCATTTCATTGACACTTGCCATGATCATCCTCTTCCAGTTGGCAACTGACCTGAAACCGTCGGGCTTGAGAGTGTGGCCGCCTATTTCCAACGGTACATAACATGACCAGTACCGGCAACGAAGCAGTAAGACTACTGGGAGGATGTTCCCGTCCTGCCACAAAAACGAACGCCCGCCCCCGGATTGGGAGCGGGCGTTCGCCTCATGGGGCCGGCACGGCCGGCTGGTGCTATCGGATCAGTTAGCCGGCAGCACAAACGCGGCGTCGACCGTGATGGTGACCTTGTCGCCCACCAGCACGCCGCCGGCTTCGAGGGCGGCGTTCCAGGTGATGCCGAATTCCTTGCGGGAAATCTGCGTGGTGGCGGAGAAGCCGGCGCGGGTGGAGCCGAACGGATCCACGGCCATGCCGCCGAACTCGACGTCGAACGTAACCGGCTTGGTGGTGTCCTTGATGGTCAGCTCGCCGCCCAGCTTGAACTCCTCCGAGCTGCCCTGGACCTGGTTGGCCTTGAAGGTCATGTGCGGGAACTGCTCCACGTCGAAGAAGTCGGCGCTCTTGACGTGGCCGTCGCGGTTGTCATCGTTCGAGTCGAAGGACGCCGTCTTGACCGTGGCCTCCACCGACGATGTAGCCAGGGAATCGCCAACCACCAGCGTGGCGTCGGCCTCGGTGAACTGGCCGCGCACCTTGCTGATGCCCGCGTGGCGGACCACGAAGCCGATCTCGGTGTGGGAAATATCCAAGTTCCAGGTTCCGGGGGTGAGTTCAAGGGCCATGATGGTGCCTCCTAGGCGTAGATGCTGGGATGCCTCCCAGGGATAATCATGCATTTGCATCTAGTATGCCTCTTATTAGTTGATGTGTCAACCAATTAGGGAGACGGCCCGTTTACGGAGAGCTGCTCCGCCTACTTTCCCGTGAATTCCGGCTTCTCCTTGGCCAGGAAAGCTTTGGTTCCGATCCGGGCGTCCTCGGTGGCAAAGGCCGCCCCGAACGCCTTCCGTTCAACCAACAGCCCCTCGGCTGTCGGCAGACCTGCGGCAGCATCCACGGTGCGTTTGGCGTTGGCGACGGCGGCCGGAGACTTTCCGGCGATCTCGCGGCAGGTGGCCGCGGCGGCGTCGAGCATATCGTCCTTGCTGTCGAACACCGCGTTGACCAATCCGATCCGGTAGGCCTCCTCCGCTCCGATGGTCCGCCCGGTGTAGATCAGCTCCTTGGCACGGGCCAGTCCCACCAGGTGAGGCAGGCGCACGGTGGCGCCGAAGCCGGGGATCAGGCCCAGGTTCACTTCGGGTTGGCCGAACTTGGCATTGGTCGTGGCGTAAATGAAGTCGCAGCCCATGGCCAGCTCCAGTCCGCCGCCGAGGGCGAAACCATTCACGCACGCCATCACGGGAATCGCCAGTTCTTCAAGGGAACGTGTCAGTTGTTGCATGCTGGCGCTGTAGTCCCGGGCTTGAGCAGGGGTCATGTCGGCCATCTGCCGGATATCCGCACCTGCCGCGAAGGCCTTCTCGCCCGACCCCGTGATCAGGATGCTGCGCACTTCGGCCCCTTCGGGCGACTGCACATCCGCCACGAACTGCGTCAGGTCGGCCACCACCTGCGTGCTCAGCGCATTGAGCGCCTCGGGCCGGTTGATCACCACGGTGGCCAGCTCGCCGAGGCATTCCAGCTGGATGGTTTCGTACGTCTTCTCCATGGACTTTCCCTTCCGGATCCTTTCGGGCTAAGCCCGGCTCTGCAACAGCGCGACGGCGTCCGCCACCTGCGCTTTTCCGCCAGCGACATACCAGCGGTAACCATTTAATTGCACGACGGCGGTGTCCCCGCCTGCCGCTTCCACGAGGGCTTTGCCCGGGAGCCAGTCCCATTCCGGCAGGCCCTGCTGGAACCAGACGCCGAAGATGCCGGCCGAAGTTGCCGCCAGCTCACAGGACGCCGACCCCCAGGTACGGTACGTTGCCGCTCCCAGCACGGCTGCCATGTACGGCTCCGCCGCGGCAGGATCGCGGAGGTAGGTGTGGTGGAGGTACGCGGACGCGCAGCTCTGGTCCAACGGTGTACTCGTGGCTTCCCCGGTCCGAACGCCGTTGCGGGTGGTCGGCAGGCCGTCCCCGCCGATCCACAGCGCGTCCTCGGCGGGATGGTAGATGGCACCTAGCAGGCCGCCGTCGTCGTTCTTGAGGGCGATGGCCGCACACCAGTAGGTGCCTCCGGTAAAGAAGTTGTAGGTCCCGTCCACCGGGTCAATCACCCAGGTGCGGCCGGAAGTGCCCGTGTGGTTTGAGCCTTCCTCACCGAGGATGCTGTCCTCGGGACGGACACGGCGCAAAGTTTCCACCACCAGCTGCTCGGCCGCGTGATCCGCTGCGGTGACGACGTCGGAAATGCTCGTCTTTTCCTCGAAGGTCACCACGGCGGCGCGCATTCCTGCCGCCAGCGTGCCCGCGGAACGCACCAGCCAGGCGGCCAGCTCGGCGTCGTCAAGGTGTTCGGGGATCTCGGGTGAAGTCATAGCTCCACCCTAATGCGAAGCCAGCCGGCTTCTGCGCCCCGGCTCCAAGGAGTCAGCGGCCGCCCTTGCGCGGGCCCTTGCCCCGCGGCTTGCCGCCCTTCGCCGGGCCGCCTTTTGGCTGGCGGCCCTTGGCGAAGCCGCTCTTGCCGGAGCTGCCCTTTCCGGAGCCAGCCTTGGCCTTGCCCCCCGTTTGGCCTCCCTTTGCCTGGCCGGCCGTGCCGCCGCTTCCGCCGGCGGGCTTGCGTCCGGCTGTGGCGTCCTTTTGTCCGGCCTCCTGTTGGGCCGAGGGCTGCCGGGAGCTGTTGGCGGTGCGGCCGCGGACAATCCCGATGAATTCTTCGATGGTTTCGTTGGTCTTATCGGTAATCCATGCCACCCCGATCTGCGTTTCGGGGGCGCCCGACAGGGGCTTGTAGACCACGTCTTTGCGGTGGTGCAGCCGCGCCACGGACATCGGCAGGATCATCAGTCCGGCTCCGGAGGCCACCACTTCCACGCCGGTCTTGGCTCCGCCCATTTCAACCGGGTCCAGGAGGTTCTGGCCGTCCAGCTCGGCCAGCGGCACGTCGTCGTCGTAAAGCTCTATGTCGTGGTCTTTCGGCGCGACCACCACCGGTACCTCTGTATATAAGGGGATGACGCTCAGGCCCTCACGATCCACCGGCAAGCGCACAAAACTCAGATCCGCCCGGCCGTCCCACAGAACGGCGGTCTGCTCGGTTTCATCACAGGCGGATACGGTAAGCGGGACGTCCGGGACGCGTTCTTCCCAGCGCCGGACCCATTTCCCCGGCGTCACGCCGGGCACGATCGCGATCCTCAAGGCCGACAGCGGCGGTACTTGTGCATCCATGCGGCTCCTTCTGGCCGGCCTGTCCCGACGTTTAGTCTCTTCCGGCGCCGACCGCGCAGGCAGTCCCAGCGAGGGCCCGCACCAAGCTCTTCAACACCTTAGCCCAAGACAGTTACGCTTGAGCCATGACAAGCGCGAAATCCTCCCAGTCCATGAAACCTGCCACGGCAGCGAAGAAGCTGGGCATTTACCTCCCGGCCGCCCCGCAGGAATTCCAGGACAACCCGGTGTCGCGCGAACAGTTCAGCGAACTGCAGTCCAATCCGCCGCAGTGGCTCGAGGAACTGCGCCGCAACGGTCCGCATCCCCGCCCCGAGGTGGCCCGGAAACTCAATGTGTCCATCAGCGGCCTCGCCCGTGGCGGGGTCACCGAACCGCTAACGACGGCGGAAATCACCGAGCTGCTGCAGAACCCGCCGCAGTGGCTGGTCTCCGAACGTGCGTCGTTCGCCGCCGTCCGCGCCGAGGAACTGCGCCTCAGGGACGAGGCCAAGAAGGACGAGGCCAAAAGAGCCAAGTAGCCTGTACCGACCCCCCTCCGTCCGGCTGCCGGCGCCGCCGCGGACGGAGGGTGCGGCGGACAGCTGTCAGTCTTGGTGGAGCTGGATCAGGTTTCCGCAGGTGTCGTCGAAGACAGCCGACATAGAACCGCTGGGATCCGACTCCGGTTCGCCGGTGAACTTCACACCCTTGGCCGCGAGCCGCTCGTATTCCGCCTGCACATTGGGAACGCCGAAAACAATGGCGGCCATGCCGGCGTCGTAAACGCCCTTCATGTAGGCCTCGCCAATAGGATTGTCGCTCGGTTCCAAGAGGAGGCCGGTGCCCTGTCCCTCGTCCGGCGACTTGACGATGAATAACTGGTGCTCCGGCATCGCCATGAGTTCTTCGAAACCCAATATTTCGGTGTAGAACTTGAACGCCTCGGCGGGGTTCTGGACATGGATGCTGCACATTTTGATACGCATGCCGTGAAGACTACCCCGGCCGCAGCGTCACGGGGAAGGCACGGGAGGGCCAATACGGGGCACGGGTTAAACACATCAGCCCCGGTCCGAAGACCGGGGCTGATGTTCTGCGTGCGCGAGGGGGGATTTGAACCCCCACGCCCTTTCGGACACTGGCACCTGAAGCCAGCGCGTCTGCCGTTCCGCCACTCGCGCGCAACTTCCTTGCAGATCGTTTCCTGCAAGAACAGCGAGATCAATACTAGCCTGAAACCTGCCGAAATTCCCAATCGGCGGTTTCACCCGCCGAAAGCGGGGGGTTCCAAGGGGTGCCTCGCTGCCCGCAAGCACAGCATGTGCACCCTTGCATCTGCGGAAACACAAGGCTTCGGGCGAGGACGGCAGCGGAACATGCCTCGAGTTGAACGCGGCCGCTCGCTCTGGAACACTGCCGAAGACGGAAAAAGGGGTAGGAGTGCACAAGGTGACCTTCGCCACTGCGCGGCAACTTTCGGTGGCGGGGAAACGTTAGCGTTAAAGCCTTTTGGACCAGTCGCAAGTAGTATCGAAGTGGATAATCGTCCTACGGGCGTGCCCTCGCGGCATGCGCAGACCGCTATACCTAGGAGAGGAGGCAGCCAGTGGGCTTACTGGATAACGTTGAACGCGGCATCGAAAAGATGGTCCGCGGTGCCTTCTCGGTGGGCGGAAAAGGCCAGGTCCAGCCGGTGGAAATCGCGAGCCGCCTGCGCCGCGAGCTCGACAACCGCTCCATCACCCTGGCCCAGGGACGCACGCTTGCCCCCAATGTGTTCGAGATCCGGCTCAGCGGTTCGGATTATGCGATGGCCCAGCAATGGGGTTCCACCCTGGCAGAAGAACTGTGCGATGTGGTGATCAACCACGTGAACAGCCAGAAGTACACACTGCAAGGTGCGGTACGCGTGTCCTTCAATCATGACGACGAACTCAAGCCCGGGGATTTTGAAATCGACTCGTCAGCGGAAAAGTCCGGAGCTGCGCCGGCCTCCCAGCAGCGCAGGCCGGCCGCACCGGCGGCACCTGCCCGCCAACCCACCAGACTTCAGCCTGTCCTGGAGATCGAAGGCCAGCGCTATTCGCTGAACGCGCCCTCCATCGTTCTCGGCCGGTCATCCGAAGCGGACATCCTCATCGATGACACGGGAGTCTCCCGCAAACACCTTGAAATCCGTACGGAAGGTGGATCCGCCACTGCCGTGGATCTCGGCTCCACCAACGGCAGCTTCGTTAACGGCCAGCGCATCCATGGCCAGGAGGACCTGACTGACGGGACCGTGATTACTATGGGCCGCACCCGCATTACCTTCCGTCTGCTGCCAGCACGGGGCGGCGGCGCCTGATGGACGATCTGGTAGTAACCGCCCTGCGCTTCGGGTTCCTGATCTTGCTCTGGCTCCTCATCATCAGCATCATCTCCGCACTTCGCCGGGACCTGATGATCGGCAAAAAGGACAAGACCGGCGCCCCGACGGCGCGACAGGTGCGCAAGAACCCGGATCTGGCCGAGCAGCACGCCGCACCGCCGCGCGTTCAGGCACGCAAATTGATCGTCGTCGAAGGCCCGTTGGCGGGCAAGACGCTTGACCTCGCCGCCAGCCCGATCCTGCTGGGCAGGGCGCAGGAAGCAACGCTCGTGCTCGAAGACGATTATGCGTCCGGCCGCCATGCCAGGCTGTTCCCGCAGGGCAGCCGCTGGTTCATTGAGGATTTGGGTTCCACCAACGGAACCTACTTGGGGGACACGCAGCTCACGCGCGCCCTGCCGGTTGAGCCCGGTGCACCCATCCGGATCGGTAAGACGGTCATTGAATTGAGGCCATAGCAATGGCATTGATCCTGCGCTATGCGGCGCGGTCGGATGTAGGCAAGTCCCGTTCCAAGAATGACGATTCCGCTTACGCCGGGCACCATCTGGCAGTTGTGGCGGATGGCATGGGCGGACACGCGGGTGGCGATGTCGCTTCCGCTTCCACCGTCCTGGACCTGGTCCATCTGGACCGCAGCGACCACGAAGATCCGGCCAACGTCCTCGCCGACGAAATCCAAACCGCCAACTCCATCCTCTCGGAGCTTGTGCAGACCAGCCCGAAGCTGGCCGGCATGGGCACCACGGTCACGGCGCTGCTGCTCCACGATGACCGGCTCGAGTTCGCGCACATCGGGGACTCCCGTGCCTACCGCCTGAAGAACGGCACCTTTGAACAGGTCAGCATCGACCACACCTTCGTCCAGCGGCTGATCGATGAGGGCCGGCTGCGCCCGGAAGAGGCGGAGGTGCATCCGCACCGCAATGTGCTGATGCGGGTTCTCGGCGATGTGGACGCCAGCCCGGAACTGGATCTGGCTTCGCACCCGGCCGAGGCCGGCGAGAGGTGGCTGCTGTCCTCGGACGGCCTCGACGCCGTCGTCCCGGACCACGTCATCGAAGACGCCGTCCGCTATTCGGATTCGCTCCAGGACACGGTGGACAGACTCGTGGAGCTCACGCTCGAGGGCGGCGCCCCGGACAATGTCACCGTTGTCATGATCGAAGTAGTGGAAGCGACCGAAGAGGATCTGGCCGC
Organism: Arthrobacter crystallopoietes; assembly: GCF_017603825.1. Lineage (NCBI taxonomy): Bacteria > Bacillati > Actinomycetota > Actinomycetes > Micrococcales > Micrococcaceae > Crystallibacter > Crystallibacter crystallopoietes. The sequence continues at coordinate 951,658 of NZ_CP072014.1, read as the reverse complement.
CGCAGCCGTCCGGTTGAATACCCAGCCGGAGCCCGACGACGCCCTAATCGATGATGCTGCTGCCGTTCCCGCTGCCACCGCCTCCACCGGCCGCCAAAATAACGACGACGGCACGGCCGCAGCCGCGTCGGTCGCCGATGGCGCGGCGGACGCCGTAGACCTGTCCGGCAATCCGATCGGCGCGGTACGGGCCGACTTGATTCGCCGCGAACTCTCCACCCGGCCGCACGTACTGGTAGGTGCCGCTGCCCTTGCCACGGAGACCGGCCAGATCCCGATTGTCACCCAGCACTCCACCCAACGCCGCGCTGCCGCGCTGCTCACCCACAAGGCTCCATCGGCCGAAAGCCCGGCCGACGATGAACCGGAGGAATCCGTACGGCGCGGCTGGATCGTTCCCGCTTTCCTCGCCGTGATGTCCATACTCCTGGTTGCTGTCCTGTGGTTCGGCTACCTCTGGACCCAGACCCAGTATTTCGTCAGCCAGTATGAAGGCCGGGTCGCGATCTATAATGGGGTCTCGCAGAACATCGGTCCCATCCAGTTGTCCCACCTGGACACCGCCTACAACATTCGGCTGGAGAGTCTGCCCGTGTACCAGCAGCAGCGGCTGAACTCCAGCATTCCGGCACGGGATCTGGAACATGCCGAAGAAATCGTGGAAAGCCTGCGGGTCACCAGCCGCCGGAACTGTCCTGATCCCGCGCCTACGCCGACACCTTCGCCGCGCGGCGAGAGATCGACATCCTCGCCCACTCAGGCCGCGTCCCCGACGGCCTCCCCGTCGCCGGAGGCAGCGGAGTCGACGGCCACGCCTACCGCTTCCGCCGCGGGCGGGACCTCTACGCCCCAGCCGACGCCGACCATTCCCCCCGAATGCCTAGGTGGTCCCGTTGAGTGACATCACGACCGTCCCCAAGCCCCGCCGCAATGTGGAGTTGCTGCTGCTGATCCTTGCCCTCGCCGTCGGCGTCGGCGCGAACTTCCTGGTCGGACTGGACCAGGACCAGGCTCTTGACTCGGATTTCTTCGTACAGGGGTCCACGCTCATCGTCCTAGTCTTCGCAGTGCATATAGTGCTGCGCATCCGGGCAAAATATGCCGACCCGATCATACTTCCCGTCGTAACGGCCATGAATGGCCTGGGCTTGGCCATGATCCACCGGATCGACATCGCGACCGGCGACGAGGCCGCCAACCGCCAGTTGCTGTGGACGGGCATGGCCATCGGTGTCCTCATCGCCCTAATCTGGCTGCTCCGCGACCACCGCGTCCTGCGCCGCTTCACCTACATTTCGCTCATCGTCAGCGCCGTCCTGCTGATGCTTCCGCTCCTGCCCGGCATCGGCATGGAGCTCAACGGCGCGCGGATCTGGATCAACCTCGGGTTCGCCACCTTCCAACCGGGCGAAATCGCGAAGATCACGCTGGCTATATTCTTCGCCGGTTATCTATCCACGAACCGTGATCTGATCCTGCTGGCCGGCAAGAAGCTGGGACCCTTGCAGCTGCCGCGCTGGAAAGACATGGGCCCTATGGTGGTCGCCTGGCTCGTCAGCATCGGCGTCCTGATTTTCCAGCGGGATCTCGGCTCCTCCATCCTTTTCTTCGGCCTCTTCATGGCGATGATCTACATTGCCACCAGCCGGGTCAGCTGGATCCTAATCGGCCTGCTCATGATCGCGTTCGGCGGGTTTGTCGCCTTCAAGCTCTTCCCGCATGTGACCGCCCGGATCGACGGATGGCTCAATGCTTTTGACCCAGAGGTCTACAACCGCATCGGCGGCAGCCACCAGATTGTCCAAGGCCTGTTCGGTCTGGCCAGCGGCGGTTTAACCGGAACCGGACTGGGCCAGGGACGGCCGGACCTCGTCACCTTTGCCAACAGCGACATGATCATCGCCGCGATGGGTGAAGAACTCGGCCTCATTGGTTTGTCCGCCATTGTCATGCTTTATGTGCTGCTGGTCAGCCGCGGCATCCGCGCAGCCCTCGGCACCCGTGATTCCTTCGGCAAGCTGCTCGGCACAGGCCTGTCCTTCACACTGGCGCTGCAGTGCTTTGTCGTCATCGGCGGCGTCACCCGCTTGATCCCGCTGACCGGCCTGACCACACCCTTTATGGCAGCCGGTGGCTCTTCCCTGCTCGCCAACTGGTTGATCATCGCGCTGTTGCTGCTGATTTCCGACGCCGCCCGGCGGCCCGCCATGACCGGTCCGATCAGCAGCGCCCGGCCACCGCAACGGGGCCTGGCACGCATCAAGGCCCTGGGCAGCAAGCCCGCCAAGAACCAGGACCCGCACCGCACCGTGGAGGTGAAGAAGCCATGAACCAGGCCATCAGAAATACGTGGGTAGTCGCGATCGCCATGTTCGCGTTGCTCTTCGGCTCCCTAACCGTGGTGCAGTTCTTTGAGGCCGACGACCTCAATGCCAATGACTGGAACAGCCGCACGCTGTACAAGAACTTCGATAAGAACCGCGGCGCCATTCTGGTCGGCGGAGATCCCATTGTGGAGTCGGTCCCGTCTGATGACGAGTTCGAGTACCAGCGCGTCTACAACGAACCCGAGCTCTATGCGCCCATTACCGGGTTCTATTCGCTGGTCTATAGCGCCACGCAAATGGAAGCAGCGATGAACGAGGAGCTGTCGGGCAACAGCAACGACTTCTTCTATGACCGGATTCTGCAACTGTTCTCGGGGTCCCAGGTCGAAGGAGCTTCGGTGGAACTGACGCTGGATCCGGAGCTTCAGCAGATGGCCTTCGACATGATCCCCGACGGAATGAAGGGTTCCATCGTGGTGATGGAACCGGATACGGGAAATGTCCTCGCCATGGCCTCCAAGCCCAGCTTCGACCCCAACCTATTGGCCGGTCATGGTACCGACGAGGTCACGTCGAACATGGCCGAGCTGGAGGAAGTCGCGGGTCTCTCGCCGTTCACCAATCCGGCCACGCAGAGCCTCCTGGCACCAGGGTCCGTCTTCAAGCTGGTCGACACCGCAGCCGCCCTGGAGTCCGGCGAATACGACGCGGACAGTGAGCTGGACAACCCGGCCGAGCTGCCACTGCCCGGAACCAACGTCTCACTGCCCAACTTCGTCAACGGAGGCTGCGCGGCCCGCACCACCGTTGATTTCTCCTTCGCTCTGGAACAGTCCTGCAACACGCCCTTCGCGCAAATCGCCATGGACCTCGGCGAGGACGCCATTGCCGAACAAGCCCAGAAGTTCGGCTTCGGCGAGGCCTACAAGATTCCGATTCCCGTCACCGCCAGCCAGTTCCCCACCGGCATGAGCGACGATCTGCTGGCGCAGGCCGCGATCGGCCAGTACGACGTCCGCGTGACCCCGCTCCAGGTAGCCATGATGAGCAGCGCAATTGCCAACGACGGCGTCCTCATGAAGCCGAATCTTGTGCGCACAGTCCGCGCTCCCGACCTGCGGGTGCTCGACAGCCCGGAGCCCGAGGAGCTGCAGCGTTCCCTGTCCGCGGAGAACGCGGAGCTCATCCAACAGTGGATGGTCAACGCCGTGGACCGCGGCATTGCCAACGGGGCTGCCATCCCCGGCGTCGAGGTTGCCGGTAAAACCGGAACCGCCGAGCTGATGGCCGGCAGCGAGGGCAATAACTCCTGGTTCACCGGATTCGCTCCCGCCGATGACCCGGAAGCAGTCGTCAGCATCGTCATTGAAGACGTGAATCTGGCTACCGGCTCCCAACTGACTAGTCCGAACGCTCAGAAACTCCTAGAGGCGGTGTTAAATAAGTGAGGCCTACATCGGGTATCACCTTAGGCGGCAGATACCAGCTCACCGAACGTATCGCCATTGGCGGCATGGGTGAAGTCTGGAAGGCACAGGACAAGGTCCTTGGCCGTATCGTCGCCATCAAAATCCTCAAAGAGGAGTACACCGGTGACCCGGGCTTCCTGAACCGCTTCCGCGCCGAGGCACGCCACACAGCACTGTTGAACCACGTGGGCATCGCCAACGTATTCGATTACGGCGAAGAGGAGGGCTCCGCTTATCTGGTCATGGAGCTCGTTCCCGGCCAGCCGCTGTCCACGATCATCGAGCGCGAACGCGTGCTCTCGCCGGACCGTACCCTGTCGCTGATCGCGCAGACGGCGAGGGCCCTCGCCGTCGCGCATGCCCAAGGCCTGGTGCACCGCGACATCAAGCCCGGAAACCTGCTGATCACACCGGACCGCCGGGTCAAAATCACGGACTTCGGCATCGCCCGCCTCGCCGACCAGGTTCCGCTGACGGCTACCGGCCAGGTCATGGGTACGGCACAGTACCTTGCTCCTGAACAGGCCACCGGCCAGACCGCCACCGGCCAGAGCGACATCTATTCGCTGGGCGTGATCGGCTACGAATGCCTCTCCGGCTCGCGCCCGTTCTCCGGTGAGTCCCAGATCGCCATTGCCCTGGCCCAGGTCAATGACACGCCGCCGCCACTGCAGGAAAACCTGCCGCGCCCGATCCGCGCGCTGCTGATGTCCATGCTGGCCAAGGATCCCGCCGACCGACCCGCCACGGCCGAGAAACTTGCCGAGGCAGCCGAAGCCATCCGCGCCGGCAATATCCGCGCGGCCGAGGCCGCTGTTCCCGGCATGCTCCTTTTCGACGGCGGCGATGCGGCCACCAGCGCCGTTACCGCCCCGGTCCCGGCTGCAGGCACGGCTCCCACGCGGGCCGTCGACGCCGGCACCTCCCAGCTTCCTGCCGTCGGTGGTGCTGCGGCGGGCGCTGCTGCCGGCGGTGCAGCAGGTGCTGCCGCGGCTGGTGGCGTAGGCGCCGAGCGCGCCTGGACCGAAACTGATATTGACGACGACGGCGAAGTGCCGCCCAGGGAGGCCCGTAAGCGGCGCAGTCCCTGGACCTGGCCGCTGATCGGATTGATCGCGCTGATCCTCTTCGCAGTCCTCGGCGCCTGGCTGGTCCCCCTGCTCACCGGACCAGATGATGAGGCCACTCCGCCTCCGGCTGCGACGTCGTCGACAACTAGCCGGTCAGCTACCGCCGCCACTACGGAAGCCACCGAGACAACGCCGGCCCAGACCCAAGACGCTCCGACAAACACGCCGGATGAACCCTCGACGCCGGAAACCGTCCAGCTCGTTGCGTCGAGTTTCCAGGGCCGACCCTTCGACGAGGTCCGTGCACAGCTTGAGAACGACGGCTTCGGCGTCGTCGGCGATCCGGTGCAAAGCGATTTCGCGGAGGGCCTCGTGACCGATATCAGCCCGTCCGGCTCGGTGGAACCAGGTGCGACCATCACGGTGAGTTATTCCGAGGGACCCGGCACCGTCGATATCCCCGGCGGACTCTCAGGCCAGCCGGAGCAGCAGGTGCGCGAGTCCCTGCTGCAGCTCGGCCTGAATCCTCAGAACGGAGGCGAGGAGCCGAACGACGCTCCCGCAGGCACCGTCATCAGCGTAGACCCGCCGTCGGGCACTGCCGTCCCGGAAGGCTCCACTGTCACCTACATCGTTTCTTCCGGTCCCGAACAAACCCAGGAGCCGGAAGAAACAGAAACGCTCACGCTGCCGACAACCGCCCCGGACGGGGAGGGATAAGCGTTGTGAACAGTTGCGGATTGGAACATGGAAGGTAAGTACCCAGTGGAAGCGTCCCAGGTCCTGAACGGACGTTACGAGGTAGGTGAGCTCATTGGCCGTGGAGGCATGGCCGATGTGCACCTCGGCCGTGACGTCCGCTTGGGACGCACTGTGGCGATCAAACAGTTGCGTCCTGATCTGGCCCGCGACCCCTCGTTCCAGTCGCGTTTCCGCCGGGAAGCGCAGGCCGTCGCCGGACTTAACCATCCGGCTATCGTGGCGGTGTACGACACGGGCGAGCAGGAGCTCCCCGGTTCGGCCGCCCATGATGTCAAAGCACCCTTCATCGTTATGGAGTACGTCCGCGGCCGCACCCTCAGGGATCTGATCCGGTCCGGCGAACTCACAATCGAAAAGTCGATCGATTATGCTCTGGGTGTGTTGGCAGCTCTGCAATACAGCCACCGCTCCGGGATAGTGCACCGGGATATCAAACCCGCCAACGTCATGGTGACACCGGACGACCATGTGAAGGTCATGGACTTCGGCATCGCGCGTGCCCTCGCGGATTCCGCCGCGACGATGACCCAGACCCAAGCCGTCCTCGGTACCGCGCAGTACCTCTCGCCGGAGCAGGCACGCGGCGAAACGGTCGATGCCCGCAGTGACCTGTATTCTGCGGCCTGCCTGTTGTATGAAATGCTGGCCAGCCGACCTCCGTTCATCGGGGACAGCCCGGTTTCCGTGGCCTACCAGCATGTCAGGGAACTCCCGGAACCGCCCAGCAGCTTCAACCGGGACGTCACTCCCGCCTTGGATTCCGTGTTGGCACGCGCACTGCAGAAAGACAAAACAGACCGTTTCCAGGACGCCGCCTCCTTCAGCGCGGCCCTCCAAGGCGCCCGAGAAGGCATTACGGTCGCTGCCGATGAGGCCCGGACCGAAGCGATGCCCGCGCAGAGCGCTCCGACTGCTGCCTTCACAGCCGCTCCTTTCCCCGTTCCGGTAGGGACACCGGGCAGTAACGGCCCCAGCACACCCGAAGCCGGGGAATCTCCCGACGAGCAGTACGAAACCGATGGACTGGACCAGACAGGCCCCATTAACGCGTCGCCGCACACGGCCGCCATCCCGCTGGCGCTGCAGGTCGGCAACGAATCCGAAGAAGTCGATCCGGGCCGCCGTAACCGACGACGCGCCTGGACAACTGTGCTGGTGATCGCGCTGGTACTCCTGCTGGCAGGCGGCGGTTTTTACCTCTTCAACACCCTGCGCAACGCCCAACCCGACATGGTCCCTGTACCTCAGGTGGCGGGAATGGAACAGACCGAGGCTTCCAACACCATCTATGGTCAAGGACTCGTGCCGCGGATCGAGCCCCAGTTCAGCGATGAAGTGGCCGAGGGCGAAGTCATCAGCACCGATCCGGAGGGCGGCACGGCTGCCCTCCCGGACAGCGAAGTCATCGTTTATGTCTCGCAGGGCAAAGAGTTCGCCACTATTCCCGAGGACTTCAGCGGCCGAACGGAGGGCGAAGTCCGGGACAAACTCCGCCAGCTCGGTCTTGTCCCGGGTGAGAACGTCTCGGCCAACAGCGCCGTAATCCCAAGCGGGAATGTCATTGCTACGGATCCCAAGGCCGGCGAAAAGGTCCGCACCGGTTCCACGGTGGACCTGGTTATTTCAAATGGCCTGGTGACCGTCCCGGCACTCCTCGACAAGACGGAGGAGGAGGCCATCAGCCTGCTCCAGGATGACCCCGCCGTCGCCCTGCCCTACCGGGTGGAGCAGGTGGAAAACGAGGTTGTCGAACCCGGCACCGTGACCGCGCAGAGCCACGAAGCCGGCAGCAACGTCCCGCAGGGCACCCAGATTGTCATTACGGTCGCAGTCGCGCCGGAGCCAGCTCCCGAACCGACGGAGCCAGAGCCGACGGATCCGCCGACGGAATCGAATGACAACAACGGCAACAACGACGACGACCGCGGCCGGGGGAATAACGACAGCGGCCGGGACGACAACGACCACGGCGGCCGCGACGATAGTAACAGTCGCGCTGAGGACGGCTCGGACCTCCCGTTCCTCTAGGAGGCACTCGGGTAGCGGCTACTTGGTGATCAGCGGGCTCAGGGTGGCTGCGCGCTCCGCTGCGCCTTCCATGCCCAGCGACTCCAGCCAGTTGCCCAGCATGAGGTAGCCGCCCTCGGTCAGAACGGACTCGGGGTGGAACTGGACGCCCCACAGCGGGGCTTCGCGGTGCGCCAGGCCCATGATGACCCCGCCCTCGGTTTCGGCGGTGATCTCGAGCTGCGCGGGAATGGTTTCCCGGACCGCAGCCAGCGAATGGTAGCGCGTAGCGGTGAAAGGGCTAGGGACGCCTGCAAAGACATTCTGGCCGCGGTGCAGCACCTGGGACGTCTTGCCGTGCATCAGCTCCGCAGCATGGGTCACCACGCCGCCGTAAGCCTCGGCCAGCGCCTGATGGCCCAGGCAGACGCCGAGCATCGGTTTGCTGTTCTCGCCGCACCAGCGGATCAGCTCCACGCACACACCCGCCTCGGCAGGGTTGCCGGGCCCGGGGGAGACCAGCACACCGTCCCGGGCTCCGGCTAGCTCGATTGCTTCGGGCAGTGTCACGTCGTCGTTCCGGACAACGGTCGTCTCGGCTCCAAGCTGCTGCAGGTAGCCCACTAGGGTGTAGACAAAGCTGTCGTAGTTATCGACAACCAGGATGCGGGGAATGGTGGTCATGATTATTCGATCGTGCCAATCGTGGAATCGGTGAGCGGGTTGAATTGCGAAAGCCAGGGGAAGACAAACTGCAAAAGCAGCAGGACTGCCCCGGCAATCAACAGGATGGATACAATGATCCGCACGCAGAGCGGACCGGGCAAATGACGGAAAATCCAGCCGTACATAATCAGCTCCCGTTTCCTGCCGGAGCGGCGGCATACTCGGCCACGCGCTCGGCGATCTCAGCCGGCGGTCCCTCGGACATGGGCTGCCAGCTCTCCATCACGGCGTAGGCAATGATGCGTTCCGTGGCCCCGAACCGCGGGTTGCACGCAGTCATAGTCAGGTACCGTTCCGTCGGCTCAGCCTCGGGCTTGGTGGGCACCGGCGCAATGACGTCCACGCGGTCCGGCATCACAATATGGTTGTTGCGGAAGGTGTACGTGTAGTAGCCGTCCTTGGTCTGCACATAGATCTTGTCGCCGGGGACCAGGGTGTGGATCAGGTCCAGCACCTGCCCGTGGGTCTGCCGGTGTCCGGCAACCGCGAAGTTTCCTACCTCGCCCGGCATCTGGGTACCCGGGTAATGGCCAAGGCCCAGCGAGTCCAGCACATCAACGCCGACGCCGCTGGTTACCGGCCGGGCATGGTCCTCGCCGAAGCGCGGCACATAGACGACGGCGAACGTCTCGCCGTATTCGGGCTTGTCCAGAACCGGCGGCTCGGCGTCGTCGTTGTCTTCTTCCGCGCTATTCGCTTCCGGACTGGCAGACGGGGCAGCAGCGGCAGGCAGCTCGAATTCCTCGAAGAGCGAGGTGAGGGCCTCTTCCTGCTTCTGGTTGGACTCGATATTGGTCCACCACAATTCCCAGCCGACAAACAGCAGGGCCACCAGACCCAAGATGATCAGCAGCTCGCCGATCACTTGAACGACAATCTGCACCGGGGACCTGCGCCCGCTGGCCTTTCGCCGTCGCCGGCCCGGCACAGCAGAATCCACAGCGTCCGCCACGGCACCTCCAGATTGGTGTTGCGGCCGCGCACTCCCAGTAGGAGCGGCGTGGTCACAACCGCAGAACAGTATTAGTAGACTAAACAGCTAGAACATGCTGATTAAAGGTCTCTCAAGCAGAATACCTTCTATAGTCGGCAGAGAATGTCCGTGACTGATGACAACCGCCGGTTTCCGCTGATGCTCGAGACCGGTGAAGGAGGACCTATGCCAGAGTCGAAGCCCCGCAAAAGAAGCGAACGCAGGCCGCAGACGACGGCGGCGCCCGAGTACAAGCCGAACCCGGTGTGGTTCAAGCCGGTGATGTTCGGCCTGATGATCATCGGCCTGCTGTGGATCATCGTTTTCTACATCACCGAAGCGCAGTGGCCGATCGCCGCGGCCGGCTCCTGGAACATCATGATCGGATTCGGTATCGCCATCGCAGGCTTCCTGATGACCACCAAGTGGCGTTCTTAAAGCCTTTCCAGACCGCGGGTTAAAAGCAGCGGCCGCCGGAGAAAGTTCCGGCGGCCGCTGCTTTTTTAGTTTGTTACGCCTTGCTCGCCTCGGCGACGGCGCTCACCGCAGCAGTGACGGCGGGGGCTACCCGCGGATCCAGCGGGCTGGGGACGATGTAGTCGGCGCTGAGATCGCTGGCAGCAATGTCGGCGATGGCCTGGGCGGCGGCTACCTTCATCTCCGGGGTGATCTTCTTGGCACCGGAGTCCAGGGCACCGCGGAAGATGCCGGGGAAGGCCAACACGTTGTTAATCTGGTTCGGGAAGTCGCTGCGCCCGGTGGCCACTACCTTGGCGTACCGGCTTGCGATCTCGGGGTGCACCTCCGGGTCCGGGTTTGATAGCGCGAAGACAATCGCGTCCTCGGACATCCCGGCGAGCTGCTCTTCCGGAATTGTTCCGGCCGAAACTCCGACGAACACGTCGGCGCCGTTCAGCGCCTCGGCGCTGCCACCGGTGGTTCCGCGCGGATTGGTGCGCTCGGCGTAGGTAGCCTTGATCCCGGTGAGGTCCTGCCGGTCGGAATGGATGATGCCCTTGGAATCGAGAATGGTCACGTCGGAGATGCCGGCCGTCAGAAGGATCTCGGCCACGGCGATGCCGGCCGCGCCGGCTCCCGAAATGACAACCTTCAGGGACGAGAGCTCGCGCTGGACGAACTTGGCCGCGTTGGTGAGGGCTGCCAGAACAACGACGGCCGTGCCGTGCTGGTCATCGTGCATCACCGGCATGTCCAGGGCTTCGATGAGGCGCTCCTCGATCTCGAAGCAGCGGGGTGCGGAAATGTCCTCGAGGTTGACGGCGCCGAAGCTCGAACGCAGCCGGACAACGGTTTCGACGATTTCATCGACATCGGTGGATTCGATGACCAGCGGAATGGAGTCCAGGCCGGCGAACTTCTTGAACAGTGCCGCCTTGCCTTCCATCACCGGCAGGGACGCGCTGGCGCCGATGTTGCCGAGCCCGAGGACGGCAGTGCCGTCGCTGACAACTGCGACGAGACGGGAAGCCCAGGTGTACTTTTGGGCCAGTTCCGGCTCGGCGTGGATGGCACGGCTGACCTGTGCCACACCTGGGGTGTAGGCGATGGAGAGATCGCGCTTGTCATTGAGCGGTGCCGTCAAGCCGATAGCGAGCTTGCCACCCTCATGAGCAGCGAAAATCTCTTCGGTTGTCAGTTCGATCGGCGTCGAGTTCACGGTTTCAGCAGTCACTTGTATGTCCTTTTCTGAGCATCCGGCGGTCCGGAAGAACGCATGGTGGTCGGGCATCACAGCACATGCATACAGGAGGCGGATCCTCTACCGGCGGGCCGTCGGGCTGTGCGCGGCGACGCCGGTGGCGGTATTACACGGCAAATCTTGCTCAACGTCGCCTGGCCTGTCGGCGACCGTCTTAGTTTCGGCTGGTCGAGCCGACACTGGTTTCATTACGTTACCGGATAGCGCACCGCAGCAGCTGGCATGTTTCCCCAAAATTTTTGAATATTTCGCCGTTTGCGGCCCAGCCGCTAGTGTTACGCGCCATCTCGGCTGTCGTCCCTGCCAAGTTCCACTTCCGTTTCTGTCCGTCTCTAGGGGCTCACGGATCATGAAGGAATTCCCCGACCAGGGCGGCAAAGTATTGCGGTTGGTCGAGTGTGGCCATATGCCCGGCATCCGGGATGGTTTCCAGTCTTCCTCCGGATGCCGCAGCGGCAGCCTGCATTTCTCCAGCGCCCACCAGTTCATCGTTCTGGCCGACTAGCCACAGCGTTGGCACGTCCAGATCTCCCATGCGGGGCAGGAAATCAAGACGCATCCTGCATGGCCCGTAGGCGCCGAGCTGCCAGTCGTCGAGGACTCTCTCCCTGTGCCTGTACTTTGCGCTGGCTTCGGCGGTTGCCAGGCGGAGAAAGGTGTCAAAACCAGGGGTGTCGGCGCCCGCCGTGAGAGCGGCGGAAAGCGACCTTCTAACGGCCCCAGGCTTACGGGCAAAATATCCAGCGGCTGTGGTCAGGACAAAGGGTATGTTGATTACCAGCCACGTGCCAAGCTGCGCGCGGCGGCGTGCCCCGATGCCGCCCGGAGCCGCCAGAACCAGGCGGGTGACAGTGCCTGGATTATTTAGTGCGTAGCCGATCGAGACTCCCGCTCCCATCGAGGTCCCCACAATGGCAATCCGCTGCAGCCCCAGGTAGTCAAGCAATTCGGATATGAGCTGCTCACACAGCTTCTGGGTGATCGGTTGCTGCCATGGTCGGCTACCGCCGTGCTTCGGCAGGTCAATCGCATAAACGCGGTGTTCTTTAGCCAGTTCCGGAGCGACAAAGCGCCAGGACAACTCGGCACTGTCCAGCATCGCTCCGTGCAGCAGCAATGCCGGTGGCGCCCCGGGCTCACCGCTGACGTGGAGCTGTATTGGTCCGCCCGCGAGCGTGAGAGCCGTCGAGCCAGCGAATGCACTGCCTGTCACCCGATGAGTCTCGCATGCGGGGGAGGCCTGAGTAATGCGGAACGATTTTCGAAAAGTACCAAAATTTGTAGTTTGCACAAGTTGTGCACGGAGTTATCCACAGGCGTGTATAACTTTGGGGGAAACTTTGCTCTGGTACCTTCCTAGTTGCCGCCGTTGAGCCACTGCGACCTCGCAGCTTCCTCTTAATCACAGAGGTGTAAGTTATCCACCCTGTGCATAACTCCTGTGGATAACCACTGTGAAGATGTGAAAATGGAATCCGCGCTGGGGCGTGCCAGCGGCCAAATGCGGATCGCTTGCGGACGCCCCTAATGGACTTACAGTCAGGCCTGCGCTTCCAGATCCTGTGGTTGACGGCTGCGGACCCTTGGTGAGTCCAGGACAGCGAAAGCGCGGGGAACGAACCATATCGTTCTGCCGACACTTGGTAGTTGTGCGGTTCTAACCGCGTGAGGAGACCGAGCGGCATTCTGACGCGAGCAGACCTCCGAAACATTCGCCAGCGAAAAGTTATCCACAGTTTCCACATGCCGTGGGGATACTCGTTCGATCATACGTTCTACTCTGGGTTTCACACCTCCACACGACTTATCCACAGAGGTTATGCACAACGGGGATAACTTACACACATGTAATTCCACACCTGTGGATACTGCCACGACAGTGATCGCAGAATTTAAGCGATCTTGGGAGACGAAGTTATGCACGGCTGTGGAAAACTCTGTGCACAACTGTGAACAACTTGGCCAGTGCTCCGAAGGTGGATCTGCTCCCTTCCGCCGCGCATTTTGCCGCGGTATTTCCACAGGTCCGGGGCACGATTCTGAAAACCGCAAATGCGGGTTAAAAGCGAAAGGCCGGCACTGCCGCGGTTGCAGCAGTACCGGCCGGAGGTTGTACGGATTATTGGGGCAACGAGACCAGCGACGACCCTATCCACGTGAGGACGACCAGCAATACCGCAATGCCAGCAAGACCGGCCCATTGCAACCGCTGCTGGTTCCCGCCTGGAGGAACGAAGGCAATGGCAGCAGCAGCCAGCGCACCGGTGACCATGCCGCCGATGTGTGCCTGCCAAGAGATGCCAGGGAAGAAGCTGATGGCAATATTAATGCCGATCAGCACCAGGATGCCGCGGACGTCCTGTTTGCGCTGCAATTGGACGATCAACAGGGTTGTGAAAAGACCGAAGACGCCGCCGGAGGCGCCCACGACACCTTGGTTTATTTCGCCGAGCAGGAGCACAGCGACCGATCCGCCCCAGATCGATAGAAGGTACAGCGCCACGAACTTCAGACGTCCCAGTAACGGTTCAAGGTGTTGGCCGAAGATCCAGAGCGCATACATGTTAAACGCGATGTGCAGGAGGAGACCCGTTGAATGCAGGAAGCCGGCTGTGATCATCCGCCACGGTTCGAAGGGCAGTCCCGGGATCTGCGCAGTGTAAAGAGGAGCATAAACAAGGTTCGCCTGAATGACGCCGGGCAACACCCACTGCAGAATATAGATAGCAACGCAAAGCGCGATGATGGTTAGCGTTACCACCGGCTTACCCGTTGTCACCGCTCCTCCATATACCGTGCGCTGGGGCGGGAGGTTACGCGCCTGTTCCTTGACGCAGTCCACACACTGGATGCCTACCGCAGCCGTCCGCTGGCACTCGGGGCAAGTCGGCCGACCGCAACGCTGGCACCGGACATAGGAGATCCGGTCCGGATGGCGCGGACAGACTGGAACTTCGGATTGCGGCTGTTGCGCCGGCATCCCATAGGACATGAGGGGCGTCTCCTGGAGGAAAGCTGGTTAAGAAAAACGTCCCCGCCCGGACTCGGCCGGACGGGGATGATTGGGGTCTTAGAGCTGCTCTACCGTGATGTTGTTGATGACAACGTCTTCCAGCGGCTTGTCCCGCATGTCCGTAGCCACAGCGTTCAGCTTGTCCACAACCGAACGCGAGGCCTCATCGGTCACGTCACCGAAGATGGTGTGCTTGCCTTGCAGCCAAGTGGTGGGCGCCGTCGTGATGAAGAACTGCGAACCGTTCGTTCCGCGGCCACCCTGGGTGCCAGCATTGGCCATTGCCAGCTTGTAGGGCTCCCTGAAGTCCAGATCAGGGTTGATCTCGTCGTCGAACTGGTAGCCCGGGCCGCCTACGCCCTGTCCGAGCGGATCTCCGCCCTGCAGCATGAAGTCCTTGATGATGCGGTGGAAGATGACGCCGTCGTAAAGCGGGGCGTTCGTTTCTTCGCCGGTCGCCGGGTGCTTCCAGGTGATGTCGCCAGTGGCCAGACCGATGAAATTCTTGACCGTCTTCGGGGCATGGTTGCCGAAGAGGTTGACCACGATGTCGCCGTGGTTGGTGTGAATGGTTGCTTTAGCTGTAGGAATAGCAGTCATAGAGCCATTCTTCCACGCGCCCGCAAGGAAATTGCCAGCTTCGCCCGGTTCCGCGTTCAGTGAAAATGCCTGTTATTCAGGGACCGGCATAGCACCTTGTCGCCGGCACGAAGTAGTCTGAGTGTGGACCGTCACCATCTCCGGGAGGTAGTAGTGAAGAAAACCGAACGTATAGATCTAGAGGGCACAGTTGCCAAGGGTGTTGGAAATGCCCGGGACTGGGCCACTCCGCGGGTAGAGACGGCCTTGAACTGGGCTGTGCCGCGTATCGAAAAGGGCATCGGGACCGCTTCACCCAGGATTCAGGAGGGCATTCAACGCGCCGCTCATGACCTGTCGCAGGGCATAGCAACAGTGACTCCGAAAATTCAGGAAGAGCTGGACAAGATTGCCCCGAGGATTTCCCAGATTGTCGACGACGCAACCCCCCGGTTGCAGGGCACTCTGGACAAGGCATCCCCTGCCATCACCCATGCACGGGACAAGGTTGTCGGCGTTTACATACCGACTCTGTCCGAGCGTGTGGGCAGCGCAGGGGAGAACCTCTCGCGCTCCCTCGACAAGTCTGCTCCGGTAAAGGTCGAAGTGTCGAAGAAAGTCATGCGCAAGGCACAGAAGGCGGCTGCGGCATCCGCAAAGGAAGCAGCTAAGGAACTGAAGAAGCAGCAGAAGTCCGGCAAGGGCAAGGGCTGGCTCATTGTAGGCGTTATCGGCGCAGCAGCAGCGGCCGGTGTCGCCGCATGGCGTGCCTCCCGTCCCGTTGAGGATCCTTGGAAGACTCCGGTAACTCCAACTCCTACTCCGGTTCCCAACACTTCGGCCGCTCCGACTGCGTCGACCGCCGAAGCCGCAGACACCGGCAAGCAAGCTGCCGCAGCTGCTTCTGCAACGTCAGCTGGCAAAACAGCCGACGCCACAGGGAGCCTTTCCGGTACGGCAAAGCACGCTGCCCCGGCGGCAACAGCAGACACGGACACAGCAGCCGATGCCTCGGCAGCCAAGACGACCTCCACCGCGGAGGGCGCAGCACGGGTCGCCAATTCAGCGGCGAACAATGCAACTGACAAGCCCGGAACGGCTTCGGATGCAGCGAAGGACAGCAACAAGTAAAGCATCTTCCACAGATGGTCAATGAGGTCCCTGCTTCGGCGGGGACCTCATTTTTTCCTCCGGATCAATCCATACTGATGCTGATAGATTCAGTCCATGCAGACAGCGAAGCCGAGCGTTTCGATTGTAGTTCCCGCCTTCAACGAAGAGTCGGTAATTCGACAGTGTCTTTTCGCGGCCATATCCCAGTCGGAACCTCCTGCCGAAATCATCGTTGTGGACAACAAATCCACCGATCGGACAGTGGAGCTCGTGCGGCAGATGCAGGACGAATATCCGGACGCGCCTCTCGTGCTGCTGTCCCAGGACCAGGCACAAGGCCTTATCCCGACCCGTAACTTCGGCCTGGACCGTGCCACCGGAGAAGTGTTGGGGCGGATCGATGCCGACTCCATCCTGGAACCGGACTGGGTGGAACACCTTCAGAATGCCTTTCTGGATCCTGAAGTCATGGCCGCCACCGGCCCGGTGCTCTACTACGACATGCCGTTGCGCCGCTTCGGCCTCCAGGCCGACGACCGGATGCGCAGGTTTGTGCTGAAGCTGGCGAAAAAGCAGTACCACTTTCTCTTCGGCTCCAACATGGCCATCCGCAGGGGAGCTTGGGAGATCATCCGCAATGACGTCTGCCTCGACGAAGAAGACGAGATGCATGAGGATATCGATATCTCCGTTCACCTTGCCGAGCATGCACTGCGCATCCTTTACCTTCCCGAAATGATCAGCGGGATGTCCGCGCGCCGGCTGGAGGATTCGCCCAAGGACTACCGGTATTACGTGACGCGGTTCGACCGGACGTATAAGAACCACAAGATCAAACGCCGCGTGCTGAGGGTTCCCACGTTGATCTTCATGAGTGTCTACTATCCGGCAAAAATCCTGCGCAGGGTCCATCAGGCCCGAACGAAACAGATCGTCCCGCGCGGCGGAATCTGATCACTCCGGCGGTGGTGCCGAAGGTCGGAGGGAAGAGGCCGAGCCTCGTCTCAAGCGGCCGTGAGCGGATCGGTTCTGGAACAAAACAACGACGGCAAGTCCCGCCATGATGAGGGCCAGGCCGAGGTATGCACCCCAGGGCAGCGCCTCCTGCAGGAACACGGCTGCCAAAATGGCTGCGCCAGGAATCTCCAGCAGGATGATCATGGAGACCACCAGCGGACTCAAGGTTGCGAGCAAGTAATTAAAGACAGTGTGCCCCATCAGCTGCGCAACAGCTGTCACGGCCAGAATGCCAATCCACGCTACCGGCGGGAACGCTACAAGGGACTGCCCGGACACGAGGCACATGAGCAGCAGAACACCCGAACAGGTCCCGTAGCACAGAGTCGTGTAGGTTCCGGTTGAGAGGGTCCTGCGCACTTTGCTGCCGGCGATCGTATAGATGCCAGCCATGGCCCCGCCAATGACCGCAAGTATGTCTCCCGTGATGGCCTCGGCGGAAAGCTTCAGATCGAATCCCGAAATCACGACGACGCCGCCAAGGGCCAGCCCCAGGCCTACCAGTACCTGCGAAGCGGTGCGGATGCCCCGCAACACGTTGAAAACAGCAATCCAGGCCGACTGAAGACATACCAAGGCAGTCGCAGCAGCAACGGAGGTCAACTGCAGTGCCGTGATGAAACAGGCGAAATGGAGGGCCAGCGCAAGCCCGGCAATGGCACACCACTTCACGTCCGACGTCGTTAGCCGGCTGAATTCCTGCCGCCGCGTAAGGCCAGCGGGCACACCCATGACTACGCCGCCGAGGAAATTGCGCCAAAACGCAATAGCCAGCGCAGGTGCGGCCGTGGCAGCCATGATGGGGCCCGAAGCGGCGACACCAAGGACACCCAGCGCAGCGAGGAAGAAAGTCACGTCCTCACCGTAAGGTGTTCAAGCGGCAAAATCCCAGTTGTCCTTCTACAAGGGCGCCCATGCAAAAGATCCCGGTCCTGTTGGACCGGGATCTTTTTATTCGGTGGAGGCAAGGGGACTCGAACCCCTAACCCCCTGCTTGCAAAGCAGGTGCGCTACCAATTGCGCCATGCCCCCGAAAGGAACCTCACCAGTATAACCTAGCGGGCTTCGGAGCTAATCAACCTTGTCGGTCGACTTGCTCCAAGCGGATTTCTCCGCCTCGGATTCCTGCCACTTCTTGTAGACGACCGCACCTGCGAGTGCAGCTGCCAGAACCAGCAACTTCTTCACAGTGTCCTCCATAAGTCGGAACAGTTTTCCGTGGGCGTACCAGGACTTGAACCTGGGACCTCTTCGTTATCAGCGAAGCGCTCTAACCGCCTGAGCTATACGCCCCCTTTGCCCCGTCGGGCCGAGATATGACTTTACAGCACATCCCGACGCAACTCCAAATCGAGGCTCACCGTACCTCCGGGACGTGTTTGCTGAGACAGAAAACCCTCCTCCACCGACGGATATCCGTGGTCGAGGAGGGCTGTCCCGTACTGGTTTCAGTCGTCGGTGAGGGTAACGCCGATCCCGCCGACCAGAGTGGCAGAGATGTTGTAGAGCACAGCCGAGAGCATCGCCAGCGCCGTCAGGAGGACGACATTGACTACCGCGATGATGGTGGCAAACGATGCCACTTGGCCCAGCGAGGCATAGGCCCGCAGGTCGAAGGCTCCGCCTTCGCTGCCGGCGATTTCCGTCAACAAGTCATTGACGCGGTCGAAGATCCCGGTGATGTCCAGCGTGGTCCACAAAACGATGGAGGCAACAACGGTCACGATGCCAAGCGCCACGGAGAGCAGGAATGCCATCTTCAGTACCGACCAGGGGTCCACCTTGCTGACAAGCAGGCGTGCGCGGCGGGCCTTGGCCTTGGGTGCCGGACGGACCAATCCGGGGCGTGCTGCCTGGCCTGCCGGTCGCGTGGCGGCAGGACGGGCGCCGGAATTTCCGCTTGAGCGGGCTCCGGTCGCCGGCTTTTGCCCTGTGCCGCCCGAGGGACGCTGCGATGGCTTCGCCGGCGGGTTGCGAGGAGCCCCTACGCGCGGTGCATTAGCCGGCCGGGTACCCGGCCGGGGCGTATTGGGTGTGCTCACTCGTTACCTCCGTCTTCCGGCGCCTCTGCTGCCTCGTCGGCAACTGATGGCATTTGGTCTGCAATCAACGGTACTTCATCAGCAGGCTGCTGCGCAGATTCCGCTGCTTCTGAAATCTCAGCTGGAACTTCAGCCTCACCGTTCCCGGCATCTTCCTCCGGATCCCCGCCCAGGCCCCGTTCGGAGTTCTTGGCGACGGCGATGATGCGGTCCTTCTTGTCCGGTTTGGCAAAGATAACGCCCATGGTGTCCCGCCCCTTGGCAGGCACGCCGGTGACCGAGGAACGGACTACCTTTCCACTGGCCATGACCACCAGGACCTCGTCCTCTTCCTGGACGACAAACGCGCCAACCAGGTTCCCGCGGTCCTCGGCATACTTGCCGACCTTAATGCCCAGGCCGCCACGTCCCTGTACTCGGTATTCCTCAACGCTCGTCCGCTTGGCGTAGCCGCCCTCGGTGACGATGAAGACGAATGAATTGTCCGTGACGACGTCGGCCGTCAGCAGTTCGTCTTCTTCACGGAACTTCATTCCGGTTACGCCCGACGTCGCGCGGCCCATCGGGCGCAGGGCCTCGTCCGTGGCGGTGAAGCGCAGGGACTGGCCCTTGCGGGACACAAGCATCAGGTCATCGGTCTCGGAAACAAGCTGTGCAGAAACCAGTTCGTCTTCATCGCGCAGGTTGATCGCGATGACACCGGCCGAACGGTTAGTGTCATAGTCCGCAAGCCGGGTTTTCTTGATCAGACCGCGCTTGGTTGCCAGCACCAGGTAGGGGGACTGCTCGTAGTCACGCAGCTCCAGCACCTGGGCAATGTGCTCGTCCGGCTGGAAGGCCAGCAGGTTGGCCACATGCTGCCCCTTGGCGTCCCGGCTGCCTTCGGCGAGTTCGTAGGTCTTCGCCCGGTAGACCCGGCCAAGGTTGGTGAAGAACAACAGCCAGTGGTGCGTCGTGGTGACGAAGAAGTGTTCCACGACGTCGTCGCCGCGCAGCTGCGCACCGCGGATTCCCTTCCCGCCGCGCTGCTGCGAGCGGTAGTTGTCGATCCGGGTCCGCTTGACGTAGCCGCCACGCGTGATGGTGACGACCATTTCCTCTTCAGGAATGAGGTCTTCCATGCTCATGTCGCCGTCGTAACCCATAGCGATCTGCGTCCGGCGGTCATCGCCGTACTTGTCGGTGAGCTCCTGCAGTTCTTCACTGACGATCCCGCGCTGGACTTCCTCGGAAGCGAGGATCCGGTTGAACTCGGTAATCATCCGCTCGAGTTCGGCGTGGCGGTCCTGGATCTTCTGGCGTTCCAGTGCGGCAAGGCGGCGCAGCTGCATATCGAGGATGGCACGGGCCTGGAGCTCGTCGATCTCCAGCAGCTCCATGAGGCCGTCGCGTGCTTCCTCAGTGGTGGCCGAGGCGCGAATGAGCGCGATAACCTCGTCCAGTGCGTCCAGCGCCTTGAGCAGGCCACGCAGAATGTGGGCTTCTTCCTCGGCCTTGCGCAACCGGTAGCGGGTCCGCCGGACGATGACTTCCAACTGATGTGCAACCCAGTGCCGAATGAAGGCGTCCAAGGTCAGGGTGCGCGGGACGCCGTCGACGATCGCCAGCATGTTTGCCGCGAAATTCTCCTGCAGCTGCGTGTGCTTGTACAGGTTGTTCAGCACCACCTTGGCCACGGCATCGCGCTTGAGCACAATCACCAGGCGCTGGCCTGTACGGCCGGAGGTCTCATCGCGCAGGTCTGCGATGCCGCTGATCTTGCCGTCCTTGACCAGGTCGGCGATTTTGATCGCAAGGTTGTCCGGATTGGCTTGGTAGGGAAGTTCCGTCACCACCAGGCAGGTGCGGTTCTGGATTTCTTCCACGTTGACCACGGCGCGCATCGGAATAGACCCGCGGCCGGTCCGGTAGGCATCTTCAATACCCTTGTGGCCAAGGATCTGTGCGCCCGTCGGGAAATCCGGGCCCTTGATGCGCTGCATCAAGGCTTCGAGCAGTTCTTCGCGGGAAGCCGTGGGGTTCTGCAGGTACCACTGCACGCCGTCGGCGACTTCACGCAGGTTGTGCGGCGGGATGTTGGTGGCCATACCGACGGCGATGCCGGACGAGCCGTTAACCAACAGGTTCGGGAAACGTGACGGCAGGATGGTCGGTTCCTGGTTCTTACCGTCGTAGTTGTCCTGGAAATCGACGGTTTCCTCGTCGATATCGCGCACCATTTCCATGGCGAGCGGGGCCATCTTGGTCTCGGTGTAACGCGGGGCTGCAGCACCGTCGTTACCCGGGGATCCGAAGTTTCCCTGTCCCAGTGCGAGTGGATAACGCATGGTCCAGTCCTGGATCAGGCGCACCAGCGCATCGTAGATGGCGGAGTCGCCATGCGGGTGGTACTGGCCCATGACCTCGCCGACCACACGCGCGCACTTGTTGAACGAGCGATCCGGACGGTAGCCGCCGTCGAACATCGCATACAGCACGCGGCGGTGGACAGGTTTGAGCCCGTCCCGGACATCCGGCAGGGCACGCCCGACGATAACCGCCATGGCGTAATCCAGGTACGACCGCTGCATTTCGGTCTGCAGGTCGACCTGCTCGACCCGGTCCGTCAGAATGTCGCCTTCCAGCGGAGTGTCCGCGGCAACACCCTCGGGGAGGTCCGGAGTCTCTTCGTCGCTCATCGTTGCGTTCCTTCTGTCAAAGTCATCGTGTTACCAGGGAAAGGGTTTCGGCCGGGCATCCTGATTAGATGTCCAGGAACCTCACGTCCTTGGCGTTCTGCTGAATGAATGTGCGGCGGGACTCGACATCCTCACCCATCAGCACGGAGAAGATCTGGTCCGCGGCCGCGGCGTCATCCATGGTCACCTGCAGCAGCGTGCGGTTATCCGGATCCATGGTCGTGTCCCACAGTTCCGTATAGTCCATCTCGCCCAGACCCTTGTAGCGCTGGATGCCGTTCTCCTTGGGCAGGCGCTGGTTGCTGGCCAGCCCCTTGCGGATTACCTCGTCGCGTTCACGGTCACTGAAGACGTAGTCGTGCGCGTGGTTCGACCACTTGATTCGGTACAACGGTGGTTGCGCCAGGTAGACGTAACCGTTTTCAATGAGCGGGCGCATGTAGCGGAACAACAAGGTCAGCAGCAAAGTGGTGATGTGCTGGCCGTCGACGTCGGCATCCGCCATCAGTACGATCTTGTGGTACCGGGCCTTCTCGACGTCGAAATCCTCGCCGATGCCGGCGCCGAAAGCGGTGATCATGGCCTGGACTTCGGCGTTGCCCAATGCACGGTCCAGACGCGCCCGTTCCACGTTGAGGATCTTTCCGCGCAGCGGCAGGATGGCCTGGGTTTCGGGGTTGCGGCCGCGCACAGCCGAGCCGCCCGCGGAGTCACCCTCCACAATGTAGATTTCCGACTTCGACGGATCCTTCGACTGGCAGTCCTTCAGCTTGCCGGGCATGCCGCCGGACTCCAGCAGCCCCTTGCGCCGGGTGGACTCGCGCGCCTTGCGGGCGGCCAGGCGGGCCTGCGATGCCTGGATCGATTTGCGGATGACGTCGCGCGCGGGACCGGGGTTGCGCTCCAGCCAGTCGCCGAGTTCATCGGTGACAACGCGCTGGACAAAGCCCTTTGCTTCCGAGTTGCCGAGCTTGGTCTTGGTCTGGCCTTCGAACTGGGGCTCGCCCAGCTTGACGGAAATGACGGCGGTCAGGCCCTCACGGATGTCATCACCGGTAAGGTTGTCATCCTTTTCCTTAATGATGTTCTTTTCCCGGGCATACCGGTTGATCAACGAGGTCATGGCCGCCCGGAAACCCTCTTCGTGGGTGCCGCCCTCATGCGTGTTGATCGTGTTTGCGTACGTGTGGACGCTCTCGGAGTACGAGGTGGTCCACTGCATAGCTACTTCGGCGGACATCTTGCGCTCGGTGTCCTCGGTTTCGAAGGCAATGACCTCCGGGTGGATGACGTCCACCTTCTTCGAAGAGTTCAGGTGCGTGACGTAGTCCAGCAGGCCGTTGTCGTATTTGTAGACAACCTTGCGGTGCTCCGGAGTGGTTTCGATCTCGGTGGCCGGGTGGTCCAGATCCACGTCTTCGCTGTTGGAGACGTTGTCTTCGGGGTGCCGCTCATCCGTCAAAGTGATCTCGAGGCCCTTGTTCAGGAACGCCATCTGCTGGAAGCGGGCACGCAGCGTCTCGAAGTCGAACTCGGTGGATTCGAAAATCGTCGAATCCGGCCAGAAAGTCTGCTGGGTGCCCGTTTCTTCGGTGGCTTCACCCTTGCGCAGGTCTCCTACCGGCTTGCCGCCGTCCGCGAAGGACTGGTGCCAGACGAATCCCTGCCGGCGAACCTCGGTCTCAACACGAGAGGACAGTGCGTTAACCACGGAAATACCGACGCCGTGAAGACCGCCGGAAACCGCGTATCCGCCGCCGCCGAACTTGCCGCCGGCGTGCAGGATGGTCATCACAACCTGGACCGTGGGCCGGCCTTCGGTCGGGTGCATATCCACCGGGATACCGCGCCCGTTATCGATCACGCGAACGCCGCCGTCAGCCAGCAGCGTGACATCGATCTTGTCGCAATAGCCCGCCAGGGCCTCATCGACGGAGTTGTCGACTACCTCATAGACCAAGTGGTGCAGGCCGCGCGGACCGGTGGAGCCGATGTACATACCGGGCCGTTTGCGGACCGCTTCGAGACCTTCCAGAACGGTGATGTCGCTGGCACCGTAGTCTTTGGGTGTTACGCCCTCTGTCTCCTGGGGTTCTGCGCCGGTATTTTCCAGCTCATTCTCCTGCGCCACAGTTGCCGTCGACTCCTCAAGTTCCGTCTCATGTTTGGGCGCCCTCCCAGCAGGGAAAGGCGCCGCCACCTAATTCTAGCGTGTCGCGGCGTCGAATTATGCATGAACAGGCCCTGGACGGGCAAGAAACTGCCTTTTCCCGCATTGAAGGGGCCTCTTATGGGTCGGTGTATAGGCGGCGGCCCTCTGAGTGCTCTACTTGGCTCCTGCGCATTTCGCAAGAGCCCGCTTCGATGCTGTGGAGTTTATCCGTAAGTATCGCGCGGGCCGCGTCCGCTGACGGTCCGATAGCCCTTGCGCCAATTCGGCGCGGACGGAGCGAGGACCTGGATTTTGGTGACCACGCCTGCACCGAGCGCTTCATCGAAGCGTTTGAGCAGCGCGTGGCTCATCAAGCGCAACTGCGTCGCCCACGCGGTGGAATCACAGCGCACTTGGACTGTTGTGTCCTGGAAGCTTTCCGGTCGGCAGTGCGCCGCAATCTCCGCCCCGACAAGCTCGTCCCAGCGGGAAATCACGGATCCGACAGCCACCGGCGAAGACCATCCCCGGTCCTGAACCAAACGGCCGAAGACCGATCCGAGTCCCCTCGGATCCCGGCCGGAATCCTGTTTCGACGTTGCGCTCACAGGATGAGGCGAGGGCGTACGACGGCGTGTGGCTGACCGGGTGCGGATATCGCCACGCCCTGCGGCCGCTTCGCGAACCCGGCTAAGCATCGCTTTGGCAGCATCAATTTCGTCGTGGTGCGTTATCTCCGGCTGGGCGGGGCCGGTGCGGGGTGCCGGCAGACCGGCTTGGTCACCTTGGTTGTCCCCAGGTGCGGAAGGGGGACGTTTTCCAGTTGCCATCACTGATCCACCCCTCCCGGAATGACTGTCAGCTTCTCGCCACTGAGGGCAGCGGGGATATCTTCTACTACTGCTGCCGTGACGATGACTTGCTCTGCGCCTGCCACGATCCCAGCCAGTTTATCCCGTCGCTGGGTATCGAGTTCGGCAAAAACATCGTCAAGGATCAGTACCGGGGCAGCCCCGGGAGTCTGGTCATCTTCGCGGAGCACATAGTAGGAAGCCAGTCGCAAAGACAAAGCAAGCGACCAAGTTTCACCGTGGGATGCGTAGCCCTTGGCCGGCGTCGGGCCGAGCACGAGTTCGAGCTCGTCGCGATGCGGCCCGACCAGGGAAATGCCGCGCTCCACTTCCTTTTTGCGCTGCGCCCGGAATGCCTCCAGGTACTTGGCAGCCAGTTCCGGAACGCTCAAGGAACTCAACGGGAGATCCTGCCCACCGCCGTCGTTCTCTATTTCTCCCTCGTCCGAAAGCTGCAGGTCGATAGTGGAACGGTAAATGGCGGCGGCCTTTTTCGAACCATCCGTCAAAGATGCGTACGCGGCGGCGACATGCGGCTGCAGCAGTTCGACCAGTTCGAGTCGTGCCTTGAGCAGAGCGGCGCCGGCCTGGGCCATGTGCTGATCCCAGACCTCAAGGGTGGACTCGTGCGTCGAGGTGAACCGGCCGCTGGCACGCGCCGATTTCAACAACGCGTTGCGCTGTTTCAAGACGCGCTCATAGTCGCTGCGGGTGGCGGCATGGTGCGGAACGAGGCTCGCCAGGAGTTCATCGACGAACCGACGCCGGTTGGATGGATCGCCTTTAACCAGCGATAAGTCTTCCGGTGCGAAAAGAACTGTCCGAAGGATACCCAAGACATCGCGTGCACGGACGGGGTTCGCGCGGTTGATCCGGACACGGTTGGCCTTGCCGGGGTTAATCTCCAGCTCCAAGGAGGTGGACTGGCCGCCGCGGACAATCCTGGCGCGGACAAGAGCCCGCTCTGCACCGAAGCGGATGAGCGGGCCATCCGTGCTGACACGGTGCGAGGACAGGGACGCGAGATAGCCGATCGCTTCGACAATATTGGTTTTACCGACGCCGTTTGAGCCCACAAATACAGTGGTTCCTGGCGTAAAGGGGATATCCAGCTGGGTATAGGTCCGGAAATCAGTCAGGGATAAATACTCTACAAACACCTAGCAGCGGCTACTTCTGGTTGTCATTGTGCTGTTCTGCGGCGTTTCGGGCGCCGGGGGCGCGGACGGCATGTCCGCCGAATTGGTTGCGCAGGGCCGAGACCATCTTCATGGCCGGGGCGTCGTCCTGCCGGGAAGCGAACCGGGCGAAGAGCGCGGCGGTAATGGCGGGCGCCGGGACGGCGTGGGCGATGGCTTCTTCCACAGTCCAGCGGCCTTCGCCCGAATCTTCGACGTAACCGGCGATCTTGCTCAGGCCGGGGTCTTCTTCGAGCGCCTTGACCATGAGATCCAGCAGCCACGATCGGACGACCGTGCCTTTTTGCCAGGCGCGGAATGTTCCATGGACATCCTTGATGATGTCCTTGGCTTCAAGCAGTTCGTACCCTTCGGCATAGGCCTGCATGAGTCCGTATTCGACGCCGTTGTGCACCATTTTTGCATAGTGGCCGGCACCAACATCGCCGACGTGAACAAAGCTTTCTTCCCGCGGCCCCTCGGGACGTAGCGCATCGAACAACGGCATAGCTGCTTGGACTCGATCCGGATCTCCACCGGCCATTAGTCCATAACCGTTGGCCAGCCCCCACACACCGCCGGAGACGCCGACGTCGACAAAACCAACGTTTTTCTCCGCCAGCAGAGCTTCATGGTTCTGGTCTTCCGTAAACTTGGAGTTTCCGCCGTCGATCACAAGGTCTCCGGCTTCAAGTTTTCCGGCCAGATCGGTGATAACCGAATCCGTGATTTCCCCGGCGGGGACCATCACCCAGATAATCCGCGGGGCCGGAACAGTCGCCACCAGCGCATCGACCGATTCAACGTCCGTCCGCTCGGGATTGCGGTCGTAGCCGGTGACCTTGATGTCCGCGTCACGCAGGCGTTGGCGCATGTTGAAGCCCATTTTCCCAAGTCCAATGAGGCCGATGTGCATAACGATCACTCTTTCCCGGTTGTGATTGAGACTAGTGGCGCGGGTCTGAACTGAGGTTCTTGCTGCTTTCGGCTTATTGGTTCGGCAAACGTACCGGCATCAGCAGGTAGCGGTAGTCTTCCTTGTCTTCGCCTTCTAGGTCATCCTGCGCTGACATAACCGCCGGCTTCGGCGGAGTCGTGAAGGAGAAGCGGACGTATTTGCTGCTGAAGGCATTGAGACCTTCAGACAGGTAGTGCGGATTGAAAGCGACGGTAATTTCATCCCCGGACAAGGCTGCTTCGATGGCTTCGGAGGCCTGGGCGTCTTCGCCTGTGCCGGCATCCAGCGAGAGCTGGCCGTCGGTGAAGGCAAGGCGGACGGGCGTGTTGCGCTCGGCCACCAGGGATACGCGGCGGACTGCCTCAACGAGCACGGAGGTCTCGACCGTTGCGTGGATGGGTGTGTTCTCGGGGAACAATGAACGGATCTTCGGGTAATCGCCGTCGACCAGCAGCGAGGTGGTACGGCGACCGCCGCTCTCGAAGCCGATCAGTTCGCTATTGTCCGATAGCGCAATGCTCAGATCACCGGAACCGCCAAGGGTCTTGGCAACTTCGTTCAACGTCTTTGCCTTGACCAATGCACTTGTAGAGATACCAGGGGTGGTCGGCCGCCAGGCCACCTCACGCAGTGCCAGACGGTACCGGTCGGTGGAAAGCAATGTGATGAGGTCGTCTTCGATCTCCATGCGGACGCCGGTCAGGATCGGCAGGGTGTCGTCCCGGCTCGCAGCGATGATCACCTGGCTAACTGCTTCCGCGAAAGCTTCTCCATCAACAACACCGCTGATATCCGGCAGGGCAGGCAGTTCGGGGTAGTCGCCGACCGGCATGGTTGCCAGGTTGAACCGGCTACTGCGGCAGGTCAGGGTCACCTTCGTGCCATCGGTGGAAACATCAACGGGGGCCGAGGGAAGGCTCCGGGAAATGTCCGCGAGGAGCCGGCCGGAAACCAGGATAGTGCCTTCTTCGCTCACGTCCGCCGGAATCTGGAGACGGGCGGATATCTCGTAATCGAAGCTGGCGATGCTGACCATGCCCGCTTCGGCTTTGATGAGCAGGCCTGACAGCACGGGAACAGGGGGCCTCGGCGACAGCGAGCGGGCTGTCCAGGTAACGGCCTCGGCCAGGACATCCCGATCAACTCTGAACTTCACTGAAGTGTGCCGCCTTTCACAACGTACATGCCGGGGAATGCCAGTGGTCACAGCTGTGCTGCTCTTCCCGGCAGAAAGAACCGGCGGCTGCTGTGGACCAATGACAACAATTCTCTGTGCAAGCTTAGCCGCCAGACAGGCATTCTCACACCGGAGGTTGATTTCGGTGGATCAGAGCATGAGGGATCGGAGAGCTTTGATCGGGAGGGTCAAATGTTATTTGGAAAAGCCTGAATAGATGGGATTCGTAGTGTTAATAACGTCTGTGGATACTGTGGATAACTGCTTCTGGCCGCGGCTGCTGGCGAAATCGTCCTGTTCACAAGATGTGTAGTTCCTCCGTCGGCGCCTGTGAGGTCGTGTGGACAAGAATCCTTGTGATTATTGGGATCCACAGGCGACCCCGTAGTTATCCCTTGATGAAGTGCGGTTCTCCACTTAATGATCCACAGCTTTATCCACACCTGTTAATTTCGGACCGATAGCGAGGTCTGAAAGAGACGCTTCAGAAACAGATCGAGGGTACGAAAGGTACCTGGGGAGTGGTCTTTACGGGTTCAGCTCTCGCGCTGCTGCTGCTTGATGAGGTTGGTTAGCTCGGTGACCTGGTTGTAGATCGCCCGACGCTCAGCCATCAGTTCCCGGATCTTTCGATCCGCATGGATGACCGTTGTATGATCTCGGCCACCCAGTTCCTGACCGATCTTCGGCAGTGACATGTCCGTCAGCTCCCGGCACAAGTACATGGCGATCTGCCGGGCGGTCACGAGCGTGCGGGTCCTCGACTTGCTGCACAACTCCTCGAGACTGAGTTTGAAGTAGGCCGCAGTCTGACCCAGGATCGTGGTCGACGTGATCTCTTGTGCCCCGTCGTCGGTAATCAGGTCCTTGAGGACGATTTCTGCCAGGCCCATGTCCACGGCCTGACGGTTCAAACTCGCGAAGGCAGTGACACGGATCAGAGCGCCTTCGAGTTCGCGGATGTTGGTGGAGATTTTGGATGCGATGTACTCAAGCACCTCATCCGGAACGGAAAGCCCCTCGCTGATGGCCTTCTTGCGCAGGATCGCGATGCGGGTTTCCAACTCCGGAGGCTGGATGTCGGTCAGCAGACCCCACTCGAAACGTGAGCGCATCCGTTCTTCAAACCCGGAAAGCTGCTTTGGCGGAAGATCTGAGGTGATGACCACCTGTTTGTTGTGGTTGTGCAGCGCGTTGAAAGTGTGGAAGAACTCTTCCTGCGTCGCATCCTTGTTGGCCAGGAACTGGATGTCATCGATGAGGAGAATATCCACGTTCCGGTACAACTGCTTGAAGCTTGCACCTTCATCGTCCCGAATGGAGTTGATGAAGTCGTTTGTGAACTCTTCGGAATTTACGTAGCGGACACGGATCCCGTTGTAGAGATGCCGGGCATAATGCCCGATCGCGTGGAGCAGGTGGGTTTTGCCTAGCCCTGAATCACCGTAGATGAAGAGCGGGTTGTAGGCCTTTGCCGGAGCTTCGGCCACGGCCACGGCAGCGGCGTGTGCAAACCGATTCGACGAGCCGATGACAAAGGTGTCGAAAATGTACTTCGGATTGAGCCGGCCGAACTCATGCGAGGTGCTCGGCGGAGTGGGCTGTGCGCGAATTTCGTCGCCCGTGGTGCTGGCCGGTGATGGGGCAACTTCCGGTTCGGGTTCCGGTTCCGCCTGCGTGACCATGTCGGTATCCACAGAGAATGCACAGAGGATCTCGTCCTGGAAGACATCGCGGAGGGCGTCCTGCAACGGCTCCTTGAGCTGCTGCGATTGGAAGACTTCCCTAGTGAGTTCATTGGGAACAGCTACCAACAGCGTGGTTCCAATCAAGCCCTTGGCCTGGGCGAGGACTACGAAACCTCGCTGCCGGGGACTGACTCTGTCGTCCCGTTCCAAGGTGCGAACCACCTTACGCCAGGAGCTTCCGACGTCGTTTATCTGGTCCGTATCCACCGAAAACCCCTCAAATAGCAGTAATGCAAATTCCTCCACTTCCCGTTTTACCGGATCCAGGACCTTCATCCACAGAGTTATACACAGACGTGGATAAAGTGCTCCTGCCAAGAGTAGATGATGATTCTGGTAGAAGATAGCTGGAAAGTGGCCTAGGTAAACTAATGCGGCCGGCGCCAGTGAACGAGGTCCGCCAGAGGTTGTCCACAGGTGTTTATCCACACCAGTGGATATCAACGGCAGAGTGCTGGTTTGACGGAACACCGTTCGAACCCCTACCGTTATGTAGTCCTTCGTGTCTGCTTTGTGCATACCCCCATGCCTTTTGTGAGGTTGCCAGAGCAGATGCCCAATAGAGCGTCCGCCTGTTACTTCCCCTTGTTGCAACGGGCTGAGGCGCATCTGTCGATCGTCTTGGAGTAACCACCGTGAGCAAGCGGACTTTTCAGCCGAATAACCGCCGTCGTGCCAAGAAGCACGGCTTCCGCCTTCGCATGCGTACCCGCGCCGGCCGTGCCATCTTGGCAGCGCGCCGCGGCAAGGGCCGTACCGAACTGTCGGCCTAACCAGCTGCCGTTTGTCGAATCCGGCTGCTTTGTCTTTCAGCAGCCGCGCAACGGGATAGGTAGCTTTCAGTAGCATGCTGCCCAGTAAAAACCGGATGCGCTTTTCGGCAGATTTCTCAACAACTGTACGTTCCGGCGCCCGCTCTGGGCGTCGGAACTTAGTGTTATACGCGGTTCCCACTGCCCTGGACCGGCCGAGCACTTTCGGCTTTATCGTGTCCAAGGCGGTGGGGAACGCTGTGACCCGTAATCTCGTTAAACGGAGACTGCGGGAGATCGCGGTGCACAGTCTCAGGGCTTATCCACAGGGGCTTTCTGTTGTCGTCAGGGCATTACCCGCGGCGGCGAACGCAGATTTCTGCGCTCTGAGCAATGACTACCGCAAGACATTTGCAGCAGCGACGTCAAAGTTCCGCGCGGCATTGCCCGCGGCTGAGCAGAGAGGACCCGCCGAATGAGCACAACAAGCCATTCGCCGGCGCAACCTCCTGCCCCTGCCTCTTCCTCCGCCGCGCGTTTTGTCTGGGCCTTGCCGCAGACTTCGCTGATCGGATTGCTAAAGGCATACCGCAAAGTCGTTTCTCCTGTATACGGGCAAGTGTGCCGGTTTTTCCCCTCTTGTTCGGCCTATGCGCTGGAAGCGGTGACGGTCCATGGAACCGTAAAGGGAACATGGCTTGCGGTGCGTCGGCTTTCGCGTTGCCACCCCTGGAACAGCGGCGGCGTGGATCACGTTCCGTTGTCCCCTTACTATGAGCGTCTGCTTCGGGAGAATCCCGCTGGAACGCCACGGATTATTGTGCTGAATCACCCGGAGATTCCGGCCGACGATGAAGGCCGTCCAAGCGGCCCGAGGAGCTAACGAGTAATGGACTTCCTGAACACCATACTTTTCCCTTTTATGTGGGTGGTCTCATGGATCATGCGGGCGTTCCACGACCTGTTCACCACCTTGGGAATGGATGCGGCGAACGGCTGGACCTGGACACTGTCCATCGTTGCTCTGGTACTCGTCATCCGGGCTGCTCTCATCCCGGTGTTCGTCAAGCAGATCAAGGCTCAGCGCGGAATGCAGGCGCTGCAGCCGGATCTTCGTAAGCTTCAGCAGAAGTACAAGGGCAAGACGGACCAGCTCTCGCGTCAGGCGATGACGCAGGAACAAATGGCCCTGTACAAGAAGCACGGCACCAACCCATTCTCGGCCTGCTTGCCGATGCTGATTCAGATGCCGTTCTTCTTTGCCTTGTTCCAGGTACTTAGCCAGGCGTCCGGGGCTAGCGACGAAGGCCGTGGTATCGGTGCCTTGTCTGCCCAGGACATTCAGCAGTTCGATGCCTCCACCATCTTCGGGGCACCCCTATCGGCCTCTCTTCTTCACGGCGGCGGTGGCGACAATCAGGTTGCCGTGATCGTGCTGTCGATCATCATGATTTTGGCGATGACTGCCTCGCAGTTCATCACGCAGAAGCAGATCATGTCGAAGAACATGTCCGAGGAAGCACTGGCCAGCCCGTTCATGCGCCAGCAGCAGATGATGCTGTACATCCTCCCCCTGGTGTTCGGCATCGGCGGTATCAACTTCCCCATTGGTGTCCTCATCTACTGGACCACTACCAACCTTTGGACAATGGGCCAGCAATTCCTTGTGATCAGGCGGATGCCCACCCCCGGTTCGCCTGCTGCCAAGGCCTTAGCTGAACGTCGTGCACGGAAGGGACTGCCCATGGTCCCCCTTCTGGGTGAGAAGAAGTCCGAGGAACCGGCCGTCGAGGCCCCGGCTGCCACCAAGGTGCAGCGCCCGCAGCCCCAGCGTAAGAACAGGAAGAGAAAATGAGCACCGAGAGCGTCTCCGATACATCTGCCGATCAGTCAGCACTGGAAGCCGAATCGGAAGAGTCGACACAGTCCAATAACGCGAGCCGTTTGGAAGAAGAAGGCGACGTAGCTGCGGACTACTTGGAAGAGCTGCTGGACATCGCCGATATTGATGGCGACATAGACATCGAAGTCCGGAACGGACGCACCTACATTTCGATTGTTTCTGAAGAGGACGACAATGATGCTCTTGAAGCGTTGGTCGGCCGTGATGGCGAAGTTCTGGAGGCACTGCAGGAACTCGCACGGCTGGCCGTTCTGACGTCCACCGAGAACCGATCACGGCTTGTCCTTGATATCACCGGCTACCGGGAAGAACGTAGCGTCGAACTGCACAAGATCGCGCAGGACGCCGTTGCCAAGGCAAAAGAGACCGGCGAAGAGGTCGCTTTGGCACCGATGAGTGCTTATGAGCGGAAAATCGTCCATGACGCGGTGGCTGATCTCGGGCTGGCCAGCGAGTCGGAAGGCGAAGGAGCCAACCGACACATCGTCGTCTCACTGGCTTCCTAATCCTGCCGGCCGCTGGCCTGACCTACTTATCGAGGTATATACGTGGTTGAAATAACGCCGAAAGAGAAGGCAGCGGCATCGTCGGTATTTGGCGACCGAACAGCGCTGGCAGAGCGTTACGTGCAGCATTTGGCGACATCGGGCATGGAACGAGGCTTGCTGGGTCCCCGTGAAGTGCCTCGTCTTTGGAGCCGACACGTGCTGAACTGTGCGGTCGTAGCGGAACTGATTCCCGCCGACGCCTATGTTGCGGATGTAGGCAGCGGTGCTGGCCTGCCCGGACTCACTTTCGCCTTGGCGAGGCCTGACCTGCGGCTCACACTGATAGAACCTCTGGAGCGCAGGGTGACCTGGCTGAACGAAGTTATCGATGACCTAGGCCTAGACAACGTCGAGGTCCTTCGCAGTCGTGCAGAGTTGGCCGTTGGACAGGTTAAAGCGGATGTTGTGACGGCGCGCGCCGTATCGGCCCTGAACAAGCTGGCGCCCCTGACGATTCCGCTCTTGGAAGGCCATGGGCAAGTCCTAGCCATCAAGGGCCGAAGCGCGGCAGAGGAGATCGAGAAGGCGGCCAAGGTGATCCGCAAGCTGGGCGGCACGGACACCTCTGTTGTGACGGTGGGGGAAGACCTCCTGGAGGAACCCACGACCGTTGTCCGTATTGTGGTTGGCCGCTGATTCTTCCGTCGACGAATAACCTACACCCGCGTGGGGTCGTCGTCATTCTGAAGTGTCAGCAGATAGTCTAGAGTCACTAAAGCCGGAGATAAGGGAAGTGAGCGAGTTCTGGTGGGTTTGGGAGACGAGCGCTCTGCGGGACGCAGCTTCACTTCATCACGGGACCGGCTCCGAGGCTGGTTTTCTTCGTTCACTCAACTCATAAAGGTCGATAATTAATGACTAACATCGAGGTTTCACGTGAAACATCGGCTACCGGTGGCACTGAAATGAAGGTCGAGTCGGCAGTTCCCAGCGTCATGGATTCAATCGATGAGAGCACACCGCTGGCACGTGAGCTTGCCAGCGAGAACCGGCGGCGCGAAAGGTTGCAGGGACGCGACCTGCCGAGGCCCAGCGAAACGCGGATTCTTACAGTAAGCAACCAAAAAGGTGGCGTCGGTAAGACAACGACGACGGTTAACATCGCCGCTGCCCTGGCCGCCGCTGGGCTGAACGTTCTGGTGGTGGACATCGATCCGCAGGGTAACGCCTCGACTGCTCTCGGCGTCGAGCATCACGCGGACGTGGACAGCATCTATGATGTCCTCATCAACGATCTGCCGCTGGCTGACGTACTGGCTCCCTGCCCGGACATCAAAAACCTCATCGTTGCACCGGCTACTATTCATTTGGCCGGCGCCGAGATAGAACTCGTTTCACTGGTCGCCAGGGAACAGAGACTTCGGCGCGCCATAGACGTGTACGCGAAGGAACGGGAAGCCGCGGGACAGGAACGGTTGGACTACGTCTTCGTCGACTGCCCGCCGAGTCTGGGGCTGCTCACCGTCAACGCTTTCGTAGCCGCGCAAGAAGTGTTGATTCCTATCCAATGTGAATATTACGCCTTGGAGGGGCTCAGCCAACTCCTCAGCAACATCGAGATGATTCAGAAGCACCTCAACGGCGACCTGGTTGTTTCAACGATTCTCCTGACCATGTACGACGGTCGAACAAACTTGGCTGCGCAGGTTGCCGCGGAGGTACGTCAGCACTTCCCGGATCAGGTTCTGGGCGCTGTTATACCTCGGTCCGTACGTATTTCCGAGGCGCCGAGTTATCAGCAGACAGTCATTACTTATGATGCATCCTCTAGCGGTGCTCTGTCCTATCAGGAGGCAGCAGCAGAAATTGCCGAGCGCGGGCGGCAATCCAAGTAACACCAACTCTCAACGGTAGACTTAGCTCCTAGTCATAAAAATGCGCGTATTTGCGTGCATTCAGGAAGGATCCCTTGATGAGTGAGAAACGCCGCGGTTTGGGTAGGGGCCTGGGTGCGTTGATTCCGAATTCACCCGTAGCCACAGAAGAGAAGAATACCGAGCCCAGTCCGGCAGCTGCCCGCCGTGGTCGTCCAGTCGACGTTTTTTTCCCGGCAGCTTCCCGTCGCGACGAAGACAACGCGCCATTCCTGAATACCCCCGCGGAAAGAGGCGGGGCCTCTTCAGCAGCCCAGGTCGCCGAGGTCCTTCGGGGACCCCGCAAAAACTCCCCGTCTGCACGCAAGCCTATGAAGAAGGCTTTGCCAAAACCGTCTCCGGACACAGATAGTGCGGACGCGGAGACTGAGACGGGCCCGGACTCCACAGCTGATGAGAACAATAAGCCAGTGGTTGCTCCCGTGGAACCTAAGGCAAGGGCGGTAACGGCGGCTGAGTCTTCCGTAACACCAGCAGCAGCTGATGAGCCGGAAGTAACTGAACAGGAGATGGTGGAATCTGGCGAACTGCCGGCTGCCCGGGGAGCCGACGAGGATGTTTCCCGTGAAACTCTGGTAGAGGTGCCAGGGACGACGTTCGCTGAAGTTCCCATCCTGTCTATCCACCCTAACCGGAAGCAGCCGCGGACGGTCTTCGATGAAGAAGACATGGCGGAATTAGTACACTCGGTCCGTGAGATCGGCATCTTGCAGCCCATCGTTGTTCGACCATCGGGTGAGAGTGGCGAGTATAAGTATGAGCTGGTCATGGGCGAGAGGCGCTGGCGTGCCTCTCAAGAAGCCGGAATGGAGACCATTCCGGCAATTATTCGTTCGACAACCGATGACGATCTACTCCGGGATGCGCTCCTGGAAAACCTCCACCGCAGTCAACTGAATCCGCTTGAGGAAGCGGCTGCGTATCAACAATTACTGGAAGATTTCGGGTGTACGCACGACGAGCTGGCTGATCGCATTGGTCGCTCGCGGCCCCAAGTCAGCAACATGATCCGGCTCATGAAGTTGCCACCATTGGTACAGCGTCGTGTCGCAGCGGGTGTCTTATCGGCGGGGCACGCCCGGGCCCTGCTCGGCCTTGCAGATCCCGCGGAAATGGAGAAGCTAGCTCAACGGATTGTAGCTGAAGGATTGTCCGTCCGGGCAACCGAGGAGATTGTCTCACTTAGCGATGGACTTCGTAGGCCGAAGAGGGATGCAAAGCCTCGAGCTGGCGCACGCCATGAGCGATTGGACTACCTTGCCACCTCGCTTTCTGATCGGCTCGATACAAGTGTGAAGATTACCTTGGGCGCAAAGAAGGGGCGGGTCAGTATTGAGTTCGCGAGTGTTGATGATTTGAACAGAATCATGACCGTCCTGAGTCCAAATAACGACGGATAGCCTAGAACGAAGAGATGCATGGGAGGGTAGGTTCCGCAGTGAAGCGGTTCCCGCCCTTTCCGCGTGTGTGACTACTGTTTTCCGGAAGACGGAGAAGGTCGGCCGGCTACTCTCGGGCGGTCTTGCCGGACTTTTGGTTTCACGTGGAACATGGCAACGAACCCTCGACGAAGAAGCCATCTTCACTGCGTCAGCGCTCATCTGGCCTGGCGGCGCGACAGAGGGATACAGCTCCTTGTCGGAGGAGACTGAATCTGCCATGTGAGATACCGACGCTGTGAGGATGACCGAAAGCGCGAAATTCCCCCCGTCGAACTTGCGCCCCCGAAGCAGCAGTGTCATCACGTTTTTGGATGGCGAACCCTCTGTCGGTCCCTATGGAACGGGATATCGCACTAGCTGTCAATCACATGCTCGGCGCCGTCCGCCAACAACGTGCGATGAATCTTGTCGCCCTATCCGGCCATGGCCACGTCGACGGTCTTATTGAAGTAGTGCAGTCCACGGGGACCGGTGGAGCCGATGAACGTACCGGCCGGAAGCGGTACCACTTCGGTGACGTCGCTGGGACCGTAATCCCTTGGGCATATAAGCTTGATTCTGGTGAGCACGCATACGTAGTCAATGAAAGCGCCCGTGGTTGGCGGGTACGACCAACCGTTGCGGTCTTCACCGACGCCGGCAGGGCGAAGTGCTGCATAGCTGGATCCGTATGCTTCGCTTCTATAGAAGTAATTTGATCAAAGCCCAATAAGACCCGGCGTGAGAAGGTACATGGCGAAGTCAAACCGTCTCCACTCCTCTGCATCCTGGCACGGTTCCAACGCAGGGCTACCGTTCCACGTGAAACTGAGTAGGAAGTTCGACTCAACTACAGCACAGCGTCGCCTCGGCTATGATCTCAATGTCATCACGATGATCGCTCACCTGTTAGTCAATATCCTCTCAGCGTGAGTACTCATCCATCTTGGTTATCGGACTAGTAGACGAACACACCATGATGGGTGAATTTTGTTCAGTGTCAGCATCTCGCGTTGTAAACTATTGCGGCACTCCGACTCTACCGACCGCGCCTTGGTGCGCAGCCGTAGCGGGACGGCGCACTTGTCACAGGTCGCTTTTTCAGCAGATGCACCACGTCATAGAATCGGACTCCTAATGTATCTCCTGCGTTTCACGTGAAACTGATGGTTCGTCTATCCAGTAGACATGCGACGAAGTGCGCCTGGGCTGGCAGCGCACTGACGGCCGATAGAAACTGCCCATATGGTTGCCCGTGGACTGTTTCCGCCAGAGCTCTCATGGTCATCGAGGCTACCCACAGACGATCAGCCGTATCGCCGCCGTCTCTTGAATGCCGGTTGGAGATGGATCCTATCCGCTTTCGCCAGGATCCCGGGGCGATAGCCCTAGCTACCTGCCGGTTCATCCGTGTCCAGTATCGTGCCCGCACCGCGACTGCCCGGCTGGAGAAGAAGGCAAGATCCAACAGCCTGCGGGCGACTCCGTCGTCGCGGGCAGTTGCAAAACGCACTTTACCCCCGCAACATACGATGCGCGCCGTCCTTGAGTCGGTGTCAGTCGCGACGGATCCAGGATTCTCCAAGTAGGGAGTACTCACCGGCAGCTAGCTCGTGGTGGCGTCATCCATGGGCTGCTTGCTGGGTCCGGTTCCAGTTGGAATCCGAGGTTGGGCCGTACGTCTTCGCGCGTCAAATGTCGTTACTGCGTCACGGGGATCGGACCAGAGCATTCTCGGAAGAGTTCAACTTAGGCCACGAGGGTCTATTATCGGAACCGCCCGTTATCGGCGCAGTGTTGATTCACGCGAAACGTGCACGGCCGCGCTGTGCCTCTTCCGGTGGGCACCGTCCTCCCGACAAGTGAGACACATGAAGCATCTCGGCAGTATAGCCAAACCCGAAGGTACCTCAATCGCACGGGCTGCGACGACCTAACGCGGAAGACAAAGTTCGGAATCTCCTCAACCCGACCAATTTGCGAAAAGAGCCAGTCAAGTAGTTTGACGTAGCGAAGGCAAGTTCAGCTGATTCGGCCTAAGCCTCGTGGAGCGCAGCGGCCGGAGCATGTGTTCGGCTCGGTAGGGGCTGGGGCACCAGTGAATAGTAGTCCCGACTAAACTTCCTGAGGAAGGCAATGAAGCGGAGTAGCCGACTGCTGCTCAAGACTTTCGACGATGGAATAAATTTTGGCGTACCAGAGGCGTATGCGAGTCATTGGCATCATGGTGCCCCTCTCCTGGTGATTTCCCACCGGCACCAGCACGCGTGTAGGGGAAACGGGAAACGCACTGCTGGTTTCACGTGGAACGCATCGTCTCTGCAAGTTGGACTGGGTAGTTGGTCTCGGGGCACTTCTTTGGCGCTTATTATATGTGTCCTTCTGTCCCAATCTTTGTCCTACCGGTTCATCACATCGCTGCCGGCGAGCAGATAGTGCGATGCTTCAGCGTGTAACTCTCAGTCCCCGTATGGGCAGGTAGTTGAGGCCTGCTTTCCGTGTAGATGGAGGGACCAAGCCACGTTGTGCTTGCGGTCCCTCTCCACGGCGCCGATTCGCAAAATTCCGACCTGACTTCTTGTAGCGCCCAGCAACCAGGCAAGCGTTTGGTCCGAAGCGCTCGACGAATGTTCTCATGCGAAGCATGGTTTCACGTGGTACATGTACGCAATGGCCGGGTGCAAGCGGCGACACACATGTATGACCGTACTGCGCACTCTCCTCATTGCATCACATGGCATGGCGGAGAACGCAGAGATCCAGCAGTCCAGCTGGAGACAGGGACACAGCTGAAAGATCCCAAGCTGGCGCCCCCGGGCATAGGTCAAGGTGATCGGCAGCTGCAGCTCCTCAAACGCACGGCCTAAATCTATGTTCCTTCTCTGGAACCGCCGTCAATTTGCGTTGTGGAGACGGGAGCACAGAAAGGCGACTGTACTCGGCATTGCATGATTCTCTCAACCGGGTCAGTGCCAGTGAACCACTATAGGTGTGGTCCTAGTGCGACAGGCACTTGTCACGCGGAATGCTACCGATTCAAATTTTCTCAACACGCTACATGCCGGCACTATCTTGCAGCGGCGGCTCACCGAAGCAGAGTCGGGTGCAAGTACCTCGTACGGCTGCGTATACGAGTAGCGCAGAGTGATCAGAATCAGCGGGCCACCTGCTTACACAGTTTCACGTGGAACTTTGGCAACAAAGCAGCAGAGACCTCTCGCTATTTACAGCAAAACACGCTGGCCCTTCTACCGGTTCGTTGCAGTGTGGAGATGCACGGGGCATTCCGCTTGAACGCAGCGTGGCGAGTGAATGTGAGTTTCGGGCAGCTGAAAGTGCACCTGGAACGATCAAGACACCTGTAACCGCGGATTTGGCGAACGAACTGAGGGGACGACAGAAGCTACAGTGCGGCCGTCCCAGAAGGATGAGGTAGCACCCGCTAAGCAAACAAGCGGATGGGTCAACGTCTACGACATCGCAGTAGTGGTTGAGGTCGTAATGCCCTATTGGATCGCCTCGATTCCGCACTCTGGCCAACTCCGGAACAGAAGAATCCGGGAATACGACAGGACGCGAACACGTAGCCGAGGTTGGTATTGTTCACCGGTCCAGGTTCGTCTCGCTGAACAACCGAAATTGCCGTAGCCAAGGACACAAACCGGAGCTGCCCGAACCTGCAATCCCGGGAGTTCTGCGGGAACACACCTTCCCGTTAGAGCTTTGCAGCCATATACGG
This sequence comes from Arthrobacter crystallopoietes, assembly GCF_017603825.1. Taxonomy (NCBI): domain Bacteria; kingdom Bacillati; phylum Actinomycetota; class Actinomycetes; order Micrococcales; family Micrococcaceae; genus Crystallibacter; species Crystallibacter crystallopoietes. Next base: position 911,861 of record NZ_CP072014.1, on the reverse strand, counting down.
GCATGCAGTGCTGATAGCCGCGCTGTCTGTGACCCAAGTCGGCCAGCAATTTGCGTGAGCCGTCCTCTGACAGGCGAATGGGTGTGGTCGACGACTGACCCGGATGTCGAATGGTATTGAGTCAGCTGTTCCACGTGAAACCACGACAGGTTATAGAAGTCAAATCCGGCAGGCACCGTCCCCTCCATCTCAGGACGACCGCTAGGACAATCGAACCGTCTGGAGCTTGCGTTCGGGGGTTCCTAGCTGCAGGGTCGGTAGCTACTGCAAGGGCTATCGCGAATAGAGACCCCGGCGATCCAGAACGGTCGGCGTCTTGACGGGCGGTTCAAATTGAATCCCGTTCAGGGGCATTTTGCACCTGAGCGAAGCTGCCGCGAGGTGTCCTGCAGGCTGCTAGCTAATCGATCTGGACGGGTGGGCGTATCGGCCACCAATGTTGCTGGGCACCGCCGGCCATCATCGCTCAGTGAGGAGCCTGCACCATATATATGTGGTGTTGAGTGGACAGGGGAAGAACATCCACGGCCGATACGGCTGCGCTAGACCAGTCCGATGGAATTTCCACATGTCAGGCCTCCTGTCGATGATATGAGATTTCAGCGGGTCAGTGCCGTTTCACGTGGAACCTCGAGGAACTGCGGGCATACGCCACTTCCGGTCCTCGCAGTTTGTCGAGATGCGGGGCAGCCGTTGATGACAAGACTTGCTACCAGCAACACAATCTCGGCTTGCGCAGTGTCGGTGTCTTCCTCACCTGGAGCAGCGACGCGCATCTTGGGAGCAAACTCTTCCCACCCGCGGCGAGCCGCGATCACCAACATACTGACAACCATCAGCGTGAGCTACTCGGAAGCCGGTGGATCGACCTCTTTCGGATCTCGTTGTCTGGCATGATCCTGGATAGGCGGGTCCACCGCGTCTCAACGATCGGCCTTGGATGGATCGATATGTGTAGCCGGAGCAGCCAGGAGCCGGGAGCCGCCAGCTGTCGCGGGAAATAGTCGGAGGCAACGGTTATGGCTATGACGAGTCCTACAGGACTCAAATACACTTCCCCTACCCTGAAGCGCCGAGGATTGCGGAACATTCAGTCTGTCGCGGCCTGCTCCTGATTGGGACGCATCAAACGCTCGAATTTCAGACATGCTGCATGCCTTCCCGTGCCCCTAGGGGTGGTGAACTTCGATCGGATGCCCCGATAATGCGAGCACTCATCCTTAGTAGTGGAAGCAGCGCGCGTGTCAGGAGTGTCGCATTTGGTTTGTGCCCCGCCGGTATCCCATCCAAGATGAGCCTTCTCCTCTACTGGCGGTAGTCAGAGACGCGGAGGGCAACCGATAGCGGCAAGCGAGAGCTCAGGTTTGGATCGACGGCATGATGCTGGAAACCCACTCAATGTCCCCGGGGAAAGGCCCATGGCCGCAACTGGCAAGGCAACGATTCACGTGAAACTCTGGTTCAACGCTCAGGGTTGAAACGCCGCACGTCATCGAGTGCCAAGGTACCTGTCGGTTCGTCATCCTCTTCCAGCAAGTAAAGCCGCTGGATAGCTATAACGATGGCATCAGCCAGTACCTGACGGAAGACAGGGTCTGCCAGTCTGCCGGCTTCGTCAGGATTACTGAGATAACCGATATCGAGTTGGATTGACGGGATGCTTGTCAGTCGCAAGATGTCCCAACTGCGTCCGTGGATCCCCAGGTCGGTTGCCGTAGTCCGGGCAAGAACTTCCTTCAGGACTAATTCAGCGGCCCGGTGACCGATTGGAGAACGAATTTCTCCTGTTTCCGGTTTGCCCCAATAAAAGGCAGAGACACCATTGGCCAGTGGTTGATCCAGCGAATCGCAGTTGATTGAGATGCTCAAACTAGGAGACACCTTACGAATCAACTGGACACGGTTGTCCGCAGCCTTCTCGTCCCCAGCAGCCACCACAGTTACTTCTGCCCCGAGGCCGGACAGGATGCTCTCAACGCGGCGCATCACATCGGATGCGACCAGCTTCTCAGTCAAAGGGCGTCCGCTTGCCTTGTCGGTTACGGAAGATTGGAAGGAGGTTCCATGACCGGCGGTCAAACAAACGACGCGGCCCTTGAGCGCTGCGGAAGCCTGGTTCAGCCGTTCATAGTCCCTGAGCGAGAAGGCATGACTCGGACTAATGCTGCGGTTCACGCGTGCCATCGCTCCGATGAGGGGGGCATCCGCGACGCCGGTAGGTTCAAGACCGAGGTTCTGCTGGAGTTCCCGCACGGCGAGATGAGTACGTTCGCCGAACTCGCCGTCTATGTGGCCGTAATAAAACCCGAGATAGGACAACTGGCGTTGGAGCTCCGATACATCATCTCCCCGCGTGTGGTCGATACCGTGTTGCCAGAACATAGGCCTGTCGCCCAGGTTGTACTGTGCTTCGCCCAGCGCCCTTAGTGTTTCTGGACCTGCCACGCCATCCACCATGAGTCCACGGTTCTGCTGGAACGTGCGGACGGCAGCATCAACATGGTCGTCGAAAACCGTCGGATCGTTAACCTGATCCGGTGCCAGATACGCCATGGAAATGCCGGCGCGCAGCAGCCTTTCTCTTAGGGCCACCACGCGCCGGCTAGTATCCGAACGGCGCAGACTCTGGTCTGCAGCGTCGTTATCCATAATTTCTAGCCGAGGAACTCAGCAAATTCCTTCTCGATAACCTGCTTCGGCTTGGCGCCGATTGACGTGGCGGCCACCTTGCCGTCCTTGAAGACATAGACAGCGGGGATGGACGTAATGCCGTACTGAGCGGCGGTCGCAGGGTTGTCATCCACATTCAGCTTGACGACCTCGACCTTGCCGGCGTGTTCCGCTGCAATATCGTCCAGAATGGGCGTCAGCATACGGCAGGGGCCGCACCATTCGGCCCAGAAGTCGACGATGACGGGCTTGTCGGACTTCAGGACGTCAGCGTCGAAGCTGGCATCCGTGACATCTTTAGCGTTGCTCATAATAATTCTCCTTCTGAACAGTTGGGTTAGACGGTGGCCGGCTCGGCTACCGGAATTTCGGCATCCTCAAGGGAAGCGAGGTAGTGCTCGACATCGATGGCTGCAACGCAGCCGGAGCCGGAAGCGGTGATGGCTTGACGGTAGGTCGGGTCAATGACGTCGCCGGCCGCGAAGACGCCTGCGAGAGACGTCCGGGAAGACCGACCGTCAACGGCGATGGTGCCTTCGGACGTCAGGTCCAGTTTGCCCTTGACGAGTTCCACGCGGGGATCATTGCCGATGGCCACGAACACACCGGTCACGGGCAGCACGCTCTCGCTCCCGTCAACAGTGTCTGTCAACCTGAGTGCAGTTACCTTGTCGGTACCATCGATGCCGGTGACTGCAGAGTTCCACTGGAACTTGATCTTCTCGTGGTTCAGCGCCCGGTCCTGCATGATCTTCGAGGCACGAAGGCTGTCCCGGCGATGGACGACCGTGACCGACTTAGCGAACTTGGTCAGGAAGAGCGCTTCCTCCATGGCTGAGTCCCCACCGCCAACGACGGCGATGTCCTGGTCCTTGAAGAAGAAGCCGTCGCAGGTTGCGCACCAGCTGATCCCACGGCCCGCAAGCCGCTTTTCATCTTCCAGGCCCAGCTCGCGGTAGGCGGAGCCGGTGGAGATGATGACGGACTTCGCTGTGAATGTCTCGCCCGTGCCGATAGTGACCTTCTTGATGGGGCCATCGAGTTCCAGTTCGGTGACGTCCTCAAACAGGATTTCCGTGCCGAAGCGCTCGGCCTGCTTTTGGAAGGTGTCCATGAGATCCGGCCCCATGATGCCTTCGGGGAAGCCTGGGTAGTTTTCGACGTCGGTAGTGTTCATGAGTTCACCGCCGGCCTGTACGGAACTGGCGATCAGCAGCGGCTTCAGGTTGGCACGCGCCGTGTAGACAGCTGCCGTGTAACCGGCAGGGCCGGAGCCGACGATGATGACGTCCCGCACGGACGTGGTGGTATCTGTGCTCACTGCTTGTGAACCTCTTCCTGTTTTTACGGTGTCATGCCCGGATAGCGGCCGGTCCTGACCGGGTCTAGCCAACTGTCACAACGAGCGAAGTGCCAAGCTTATTCCGTGCTGGACGCCGCGGGGCACCTGGCACGGCTGGAGGCCATCACGAAACTTCGATCTCCGCCATACGAATACCAAAAGGCGGACCGCCCTGGGGATTGGAAAGCCTGGGCAATTGGGTGAAGTTGATGATGACGTACTCTGCCTTCGGCGCGGCGCCTTCATCTTCCGGAACGGGGATAGTGGCCTTCTGGGCGGTGAAGCTGCCTTGGGCGACCTGCCGGGCACCCTCCAGCGTCGGAGAATCGTTAAGCATCACCGAGAAGTTGCCGCCGCTGCCACTGAGCTGGGTCAGCTCGATGGTGCTGATGCTCGAGGACTCCTCGAGTTCGACAACCAGGGCCATGTTGGAGGCATAACCGCCGAACTGGTCCGACTGGTACTGGAAACTGGTCCAGTACGTCGCAGGGTTGCCGTCTATGGCCTCCGGCAGACTGCCGTCGTTTTCCGCGTCGAGACTGGGCATATCGGGCACTAGCCGTTCCAGGCCGGCAATTGCGGGCTCCACTACGGCATCTTCGGCGGGATCGCTCTCTGCTGCCTTCGTTTCACCCGGATTGGCCGGCGCGGAATTGTTCTCTTCGGTATTCTCGCCTGCAACGGGGCCGCCGCGGAACAGATTCAGCTGGTTGACCGCAATGACGACGGCGATAATCAGCAGGACGGCAAGCAAGCCGCCGATCAGCAGCCGCGAGGTTTTCGGGCTGTTGTTCTCGTCGTCGTCATATTCGTCGTATTCGTAGTCTTCTTCGCGCGACCTCGAATTGCCGCGGGCTCCAGCGGGGAACATCGAAGCAGAGCGGACATACTCGTCTTTCTCTGAACGGGCATTGTGCGCCGGCGGGGCCGGTGCGGCAGGTTCGGCGGCGGGCTGATAGGAGGTTTGCGGCCGGTCCTCGTAGTAATCGTTGACCGACCAAAGGCTGACCTTGGGGGCTTCACCATTTTCGCGGTGTTCCGTTCGCGGCTGGTCCACCGGTGCGGTAACCGGATGGTTGTTGTCGTCGAAGAACTGCGGCGGCGACTGGGGCGGCGGGGGGACGCTGCCTGCACGCGCGGAGCTGTCTGCCTGGGGACGCCCGAAGTGCGTTGTGCGGTCATCGACCGTACCGGTTCCCGAGTGACCAGCTGCAGCGGCGCCGGCTGCCGCGCCTGCGGCTCCGGCCGCCGTACCGGCACCCGGGCGACGGCCGAACAAAGGCTTGGCGCCGCCGTCGTTGTTTGAACGGCCGAGTTTGGGCAGGTCCAGCTTGTTCAGGCGTTCCCGGAGGCTAGTGCGCGGCTCGTCGTCGTACTCTTCCTCGTAGTAGTCATCCTCGTCATAGGGCTCCGGCTCGCGCGAGCGGGCTTGGCCGAAGATCTCCGAGCCGAGGGTGTCCGTAAAGAACGGCTCGACGTAGGGAGCGGCATCCTGCTGGATGACCAGGTCCAGGAGGTCCGCCGCCTCGGCCTGGTTGGTGATGAGGTACGTGTAGCCGTCCGTGATGCCCAGGTCCAGGACCTGCACGCTGCCGGCACGCTCGCCCGTGGCGATCTCGCGGGCGCTCATGGCCGCCTGGCTGGCATTCTCCGGCGCGGCGACGAGGATGCTGACCGGACGGTTGAGGACCTGGTCCACGCCGTTGAGCACCAGGTCCTGTTCGGCGGACGCGAGAATCTGCGCGGTGACCTTGTAGCGGCCGCCGAGCAAGGTCCCCACATCTACTGGTTGCGGCACGTGTTCCTCCAGGCGGAATAGTTGGGCGTTTGGGCGCCCTGGACGTTTGGTTACATGCTACCGGGTGGTACCGGGTGGCTTGCGGTTCTGTTAACCGCGCCCCGGTAGCCTGCTCAGGATTGGTTGCAGGAAATCGTGGAGTTCGGCCACCCGCAGGGCCTTGAGCAGGAGCAGGTACGCCAGCGCCATGACGATGCCGCAGACGGCGATGGTCACGATGGCGCTGAAGATCGAAACCATGGCGAAACCGCCGACCTGGTAACCGCCGAACAGCCACAGCGCGGCTGCGCCGGCGAGACTGGCGCCGAGGGCCGCGTAACCGATCCGGATGTAGCTCTCGGCTACCTGGCCGGCGCCGTAATCGCCCACCCGCCGGACCGTGAAGAAGTGCGCCAGCAGCGCCGACAGGATATGGAAGACGGCGAAAAGCACCGCAAGGCCGAACACGATCTCGGTGGCGGGCATCAGCTGTGCCATGACCAGCGCGATGACCACGCAGGTGCCGGACAGGATGGACTGCATGACCAGCGGCGTCTTCGCGTCCTCTTCGGCGTAGAACACGCGGCCGAGGAAGAAGTAGATGCTCATGAACGGCATCGCGGCCCCGAGGACGGCCAGCAGCTGGCCCATCGCGGCGGCCGAAGCGGGGGCGGTTGGGCCCGAGCCCGCGAACAGTCGTGCCAGCGGTCCGGCCAGCACCACCATCACGGCGGCGCCGAACATGGTGGCAACGCCGATGCTCCGCAGGCCCGAGTTCACGGTCTGCCGGACTTCGTCCAGCTGCCCGTGGGCCTGGGATCGCGAGAGCTGGTTGAACAGCACCGTGGCGATTGAAAGTACGACGACGGAGTGCGGCAGCATCGCGATCAGGGTCGCGGTATTAAGGGCGTACTCGCCGGCAACCCCGGCCCCCGAGCCCTCGACTTCCTGACGCCCGGCCGTGGCGCTGGAGGCGATGGTGCCGTACAGCAGGTACGCGGAGTTGCCCACGACCATGGTGCCCAGCGTCCAGCCGGCCACCTTGCCCGCGCGCCCAAGGCCGATGCCGCGCCAGCCGAACTTCAGCTTCAGTCCGAGCCCCAACCGGCTGAGCGGCCAGAGCAGCACCAGGCCCTGCAGGATGATGCCCAGCGTGGTGCCACCTGCCAGCAGCAGGGTCTGCTGGGAAGTCCAGGCTTCAGGGCTGTCGGTGGCGCGGGAGAAGGACCCGAACAGCACAATGTAGAGAACCAGCACAGTGATGGCGACGACGTTGTTCACCACTGGCGCCCACATGTACCAGCCGAAGCGGCTCTTGGCGTTGAGGACCTGGCCGACCACGGCGTAGAGCCCGTAGAAGAAGATCTGCGGCAGGCACCAGAGCGCGAAGATGGTGCCCAGCTCGAGCATGCCCTGCGTCCAGTCCCGCGTCAGCAGGCGGATGATCGGCCCGGCAAGCGCCGTCACGACCAGCGTGATGGCGGCCAGCACCAGCAGCGTCAGGGACAACAGGCGCGAGATGTAGTCGGCCCCGCCGTCGTCGTTGTTTTTGCTGGCCTTGATAATCTGCGGAACCAGCACCACATTGAACACCCCGCCGGCCAGCAGCAGGTAGATGATGTTCGGGATGGTGTTCGCTTTTTCGAAGATGTCGCCCATGGTGGTGTTGGCACCGATGGCGACGGCGAGCAGCGACGTACGCACGAACCCGAGGACGCGCGAGACCAAGGTCCCGGCGGCCATGACGGCGCTGGCGCGCGCTGTGCTTTGTGTTTCCATGTCAGACATCGCTGTCTATCGTCTCACTTGGCGGGGCAGGATCTGTTCAGCGAACGTCCAGCAACGCGGCCCTCTGGCGTCACGCGGAAACAATCGAAGTGTGATCGGGCAGCCATCGCACCGTCACCGGGCAGCCATCGCAGTGTGATTGGCCGGTCATCGGCGTGTCACCGAGCAGTTACCGCGACGTGCGTATCGCTCAGAGGTACTCGGGCAGCACTTCGCGCGCCAGGTCCACGATCCGGCGCTCATTCGGGAAGGACAGCTTCCGGCCCAAGTCCGCCAGCGGGATCCACGCGACGTCCACGGCCTCGTGGTCCGGATCGTTCTCGATGGTCAGCTCGCCGCCGGTGGCCTTGAGCAGGAAGTGGTGGACTGTTTTGTGCACGCGGTGGCCGCTGACCGTGAACCAGTAGTCGATGCTGCCGAGCGTGGCCAGCACGTCGCCCTGGATGCCGGTTTCTTCCTCGATCTCGCGGATCGCTGCCTCGGCGTTTGTCTCTTCGCCTTCGGGGTGGCCCTTGGGCAGGCACCACTCGAGCCGGCCGCCGCGGTTGAAGCGGGCAATGATGGCAACGCGGAATTCCTTGGTGGAAGTGTCCACCACGACTCCGCCGGCTGAAACTTCCTCCACGGTGGGCAGGGAATGGTGTCCGGGCGCGGCACTGCCCACTGACGCTGTCAGTGGAGTGCGCTTCGGAGCGCTCGGGACCGGATGTGCCATGCAGTCCACTCTAACGATTTTTAATCGAGTGCTGTGCTCGTAGGACATGGCGCGGAGATTGTTAAACATCGCCCGCGTGTTTCTGGCACCCTTAAATCACTATGGTTCACCTTTTTGGCTCGGCAAGTAATCCCGAGACGTCCGCTCTGCCGTTGCCCGAAGTTGTTGTCGAACTGGGTCAGCTTTTCGTTGACGCCGGGCACGAGCTCTCCCTGGTGGGCGGGCCGGTGCGGGATCTTTTTCTGGGCCGCGTGTCGCCGGACCTGGACTTCACCACCGATGCGGATCCGGACGCCACCATCGCCGTCATCCGCAAGTGGTGCGACAACTTCTGGGAAATCGGCCGGGCCTTCGGCACTATCGGCCTGCGCAAGGGCGAGCACACCATCGAGATCACCACGTACCGCGCCGAGGCGTACGATCCTGATTCCCGCAAACCGGTGGTTGCCTTCGGCAAGTCGCTCGAGGACGATCTTTTCCGCCGTGACTTCACCATGAACGCCATGGCGCTGCGCCTGCCGTCGCTGGAACTGGTCGATCCCTACGGCGGCGTCAAGGATCTGCACGCAGGGGTGGTGCGCACGCCCGGTGAGCCCTCGGCGTCGTTCACCGATGATCCGCTGCGCATGATGCGCGCGGCCCGCTTCGCCTCCCAGCTCAACGTCACGGTCGCGGACGAGGTGGCCGCGGCGATGACGGACATGGCTGAGCGGATCGAGATCATTTCGGCAGAACGGGTGCGCGACGAGCTGACCAAGCTGATCAACGGCAAGGACCCGCGGACCGGCATCGATCTGCTCGTGGATACCGGGCTGGCCGACTATGTGCTGCCCGAGGTTTCGGCGCTGAAGCTGGAGATCGACGAGCACCACCGGCACAAGGACGTCTACCAGCACTCGCTGACCGTGTTGTCGCAGGCGTGCGAACTGGAAACCGACGACGACGGCGCGGTGCCGGCCCCGGACTTCGTCCTGCGGTTTGCTGCCCTCATGCACGACGTCGGCAAACCGGCTACGCGCCGGTTCGAACCTTCGGGCGCGGTCAGTTTCCGCCACCACGAAGTAGTCGGCGCCAAGCTGGTGGCCAAGCGGATGAAGAAGCTGCGCTTCGACAACGACACAATCAAGGCCGTGGCGCGCCTGGTGGAACTGCATATGCGCTTCTATGGTTACGGCGAGGCCGGCTGGACCGATTCGGCCGTGCGCCGCTACGTCAACGATGCCGGCCCCCTGCTGGAACGGCTGCACCGGCTGACCCGGTCGGATGTCACCACCCGGAACCGCCGCAAGGCGGAGCGGCTGGCGTTCGCCTACGACGATCTGGAACAGCGCATTGCGAACCTGCAGGAACAGGAACAAATGAATGCCGTCCGCCCGGACCTGGATGGGCAGCAGATCATGGCCTTGCTGGGGATCAGGCCTGGCCCGGTGGTTGGCCGCGCCTATAAGTTCCTGCTGGAGGAGCGGCTGGAGAATGGACCGCAGGAGCGGGAGATTGCGGAACAGAAGTTACGGAGCTGGTGGGCGGAGCAGCCCGAGGCTGCCGGCGACAGTACCAAAACTCCTGATACCACTGATGCTGCTTCCTCTAAGGGTCTGTCATGACCGAAGCTGCTGATGCCCATGACTTCCCTAAACTGTGGCTGGTGCGCCACGGTGAGACCGAATGGTCCAAAAACCATCGGTACACGGGACTGACGGACCTGGAACTGACTGACAATGGCGTACAGCAGGCCGTCGCCGCGGGACGCAAATTGTCAGGCATCATCTTTTCTTCAGTACTGACATCACCTTTGAAGCGGGCCCAAAGGACCGCCGAGCTGGCTGGCTTCCCCGACGCCGAGGTGGTCCCGTATGCCCATGAGTGGGACTACGGCGACTATGAAGGCCAGCGCAGCGTCGACATCCGCAAGAAGGATCCTTCCTACCTGATCTGGACGCACGGAGTGGTGCGCGGGGAGACATTGCAGCAGGTTTCGGACCGGGCCGACCACGTCATAGCCAAAGTACTGGACACTCCTGATGCTGCCCCGTTTTCCGGTAGTGGACCTGCTCCCGCGGCACCTTTGACGCAAAGGAACGTGCTGCTAGTGGCACACGGACATTTCCTACGGGTCCTCGCGGCACGCTGGCTCCAACTGGAGCCGATCGAGGGCCGGCGCTTTGTCCTGGAGACGGCCGCAGTGTGCAATCTTGGTTGGGACAAGAAGACGCCCGCGGTTACCGGCTGGAATATTTAGGCGCGGAACCCAACGTCGGTTTCCGCCAGTAGGTTGCGCCCCGCAGCAGGGCCTCCATCGGGCCGTAGCGGAACTTCCTGACCCACCAGAAGCTGAGCAACAGCTGCGCCAGGAAGATCAGTGCGGCAATGCCGAGCACGCCGAGCGGCGGCACCTGGTTGGTCAGGGTTAGGCCGAAGCCCGTGAACAGCAGAAGCATCAGGACGGACTGGCCGAGGTAGTTGGAGAGGGCCAACTGTCCCGCTGGCGCCAGCGCGTTGCGCAGCGCATGGCCCGGCCGGGTGCGGAACAGCAGGAGCAGCAGACCTACGTAGCCCGCGGTCAGCATAGGTCCGGTCAGGGTTGAGATTCCGAATGCGACCACCTGCAGGCCCATCCCGCCTACGTAATCGACGAGGTACCCCTGCAGCAGTGCCGCAACCAGTCCGATCGGGAGGGCAATGCCGACCAGCATCATCAGAGTACGGCGCGAGAGGCCCCGCTCAATGACCCGGTTCTTGGCACATGACAGGCCGGCGTAGAACGCACCGAGCGCTATCGGGCCCTGCAGGAACAGGGCGTCGATCATCGTCATCGGGTATAGCGAGATGTTGTGGGCCAGGACCGTTACCGGGCTTCCGGCGAGGTCGAACGCCGGTGGCACCGTTTGGAGGTCGGACTCGCCGAGTGTCGGCTCCATCGCTGCCGTCAGCAGCCCCAGCAGCAGAATGACCAGACCCATGGTTCCGACGAGGACGCCGGCTGTAACAGCGGCGGCCCGGGCGGAGATCATGCGGGTGCCCAGCAGGACGAGGCCGACGAGTCCGTACGTCAACAGGATGTCACCGTGGAACAGGAACAGCCCGTGGAAGAGGCCGATGATCACAAGGCCGGCAGCACGGCGCAACGTGCGGGGTACCTCGGACTGTCCGGCGGATGCCGCGGAAGCCCACTGGAGGACAAAGCTGTAACCGAAGAGGAAAGAGAACAGGATGTAAAACTTCGCTTCGAAGAAAACACTGACTGCAAATCTCATCGCCACATCCTGGGCAGACTGGAAATCGGGATTGGAATTGCCCGTCATGACATAAGGATCCGCAAAGAACCAGATATTGACGCAGAGAATGCCCAGCAGTGCGAAGGCTCTCAGGGCATCCAGTTCAATGACACGTGAGGAAGCAAGCCGGGCATCCGGAGCGGCGTCGTGGGGGACTGCATTGTTCATCCTAATTCCTGCTCCATCGGTAAGACATGGCCAGTCCATTAAGCTGACGTCAGTCTATTAATGTGTTCGACGGCGCCGGTCCATCTTGCGACGTATTTTCTTGCCACGGCCCCTCTTGCCACTGGCGCCCTGGCCGACAGCCGCCGTCGTCATCGGTCGGCGTGTCGAAGGAAACACGCCGCGGAAGAAGAAGTTTCTCAAGAAAGTTCCCAAACTCGCTGGTCAAAGCAGAAGCTTCGTGGGTATGTTAAATGAGTCCGATTGATCTTTCTCAATCCGGTTTTACTTCGGGCATTGTCTCTACTGGCGCACTAGATGAAAGGGAGGTGGGTTCCGTGAATATTTTCAAGACGCCCGGCGGCGTATTTACCGCCAAAGTCCGCCCCGCCTCCGCCATTTCTGCGCACTAGATTTCAGTTTCTTGGGCCGGTTTCTGTCTTAAACCGCCTTCCCTAAGAACCACCGCATTTCTACCGCTCCTTCGAGCGGAGGCCTCACGTCAGTCGTTGAGGACCTTCGCCATGAGCATCTTTCGCAGTAAATGTCGCACGGGCAGGGCCCGCTGCTTTCTGCATCCCCAAAACGCTTGGCCGCCAGGACGCGCAGCAGGATCACAAGTCCCTTCGCGCAGTGAGTCCATGTCGAACACCCACCGAAAGAGGAAGCACTCATGAAACCGCTGGATTCAGCTGTTTTACCGGCTCCGGAAAGGTCACTCCGGCCGCCTGAACAAAAGCAGGAATCGGCAGAACCGCAGGCTGTCTTGTCTGCAGACCCACTGTCAATGTCGCGGGCGGGATCACAACCCGACCAACAAAACGCCGTCCGGGGTGAGCTGATCACCGCCGGCAGCCTACGCGCCCTGGACGGAACCAACGCTCCCGACCCCGCCGTCGACGACGAAGTCACCGCCAGCAAGCCCGCCGACGCCGAAAACGTCATGCCCAACTACTTGGCTCAAAAGGAGGTGAACGCAGTGATCCGAAAGCTACGCCAAGGCGCCTCGCTGTGGAGGCGAATACAGAGCGTGCAGATAGACGAGCAGCGGCTGGAACAAGTCCGTGACCAGATGATGAGCAATCAGCAGCTGATCCGTTGAGAAGCCCGTCAGCATCGTTCCGGCGCTGTTATCGGCGCTTTCGCCTTGAACTGGGTGGGCAACATTATCAAGGGCGGCGCGTTCACGACCGTCTGGATGCCGTGGCGGCAGTACCGGGCCGGCCGCATCTGCAGCCGGCCCGGAGGCCTTGGTCAGTGCAGGTCGAAGCGGTCTAGCTCCATGACCCTCACCCAGGCTGCCACGAAATCGTTGACGAACTTCTCTCTGGCGTCGTCGCCCGCGTAGACCTCGGCCAACGCGCGGAGTTGGGAGTTGGAGCCAAAGACCAGGTCGACCGGTGTGGCGGTCCACTTCACCTCGCCGGTGGCAACGTCGCTGATCTCGTAGACGTTCTCCTCGGCCTCCGACGCCTTCCACCGGGTATCTGGAGAGAGGAGGTTGACGAAGAAGTCGTTGGTCAGGACCTGGGGCCTGTCGGTGAGGACGCCGTGGGCAGTGCCGTCCACGTTGGCGCCGAGGGCGCGCATGCCACCGATGAGCGCTGTCATTTCCGGCGCGGAGAGGTCCAGCAGGTACGCCTTGTCGACCAGAAGGGTCTCCGGCTGGAGTTTCTCGCCCGGACGGATGTAGTTGCGGAATCCGTCCGCCCGCGGCTGCAGGTACTGGATCGACTCGACGTCGGTCTGCTCCTGCGAGGCGTCGGTGCGGCCGGGGCGGAAGGGGACCGTGACGTCGAAGCCGGCGTCGCGGGCTGCCTTCTCCACCGCTGCGCAGCCGCCGAGGACGATCAGGTCTGCCAGCGACACTTTCTTGCCGCCGGTCTGAGTGGAATTGAAATGCTGCTGCACGTCCTCGAGCGACTGCAGGGCGCTGGCCAGCTGATCGGGCTGGTTGAGCTCCCAGCTGCGTTGGGGCTCCAGCCGGACGCGGGCTCCGTTGGCGCCACCTCGTTTGTCGGTCTTGCGGAAGGTGGAGGCCGACGCCCAGGCGGTGCTGACAAGCTGCGGGACGGACAGGGCATCCAGGAGCTGGGCCTTGAGCGAGGAGATGTCCTGCTCGCCGATCAGTTCGTGGTCCACCGTGGGGACAGGGTCCTGCCACAGCTGCGGTTCGGGGACCCATGGTCCGAACATGTGCGGGCCCACCGGACCCATGTCGCGGTGGAGCAGCTTGTACCAGGCCTTCGCGAACACCAGCGCGAACTCGTCCGGGTTCTCCAGGAACCGGCGCCCGATCTTTTCGTAGATCGGGTCGAAGCGCAGCGACAGATCCGTGGTGAGCATCGTGGGCCGGTGCTTCTTCTCCGGGTCGTGGGCGTCCGGGATGATCTCCGGGGCGTCCTTGGCCACCCATTGGTTGGCGCCTGCGGGGCTCTTGACCAGCTCCCACTCGTGCTCGAACAGGATCTCCAGGAAGCGGTTACTCCACTGGGTAGGCCGGTCCGTCCAGGTGACCTCAAGCCCGGAGGTAATCGTGTCGCCACCTTTGCCCGTCCCGTAGGTGCTGAGCCAACCCAAGCCCTGGGTTTCGAGGTTTGCGGCCTCGGGCTCGGGGCCCACGTGTGCGTCAGCCTCGGCTGCGCCGTGGGTCTTGCCGAAGGTGTGGCCACCGGCGATGAGCGCGAAGGTCTCCTCATCGTTCATCGCCATGCGCTTGAAGGTCTCGCGGATAAACGTCGCCGCGAGCTTGGGATCAGGGTTGCCCATGGGACCCTCGGGGTTGACGTAGATCAGGCCCATCTCGGTGGAGCCGACTTCCTCCGACATCTGGCCTTCGCCGATGTAGCGTTCATCGCCCAGCCACGTGTCCTCCGGCCCCCAGAAGATCTCCTCGGGTTCCCACACATCCTCGCGGCCGAAGGCGAATCCGAAGGTCTTGAAGCCCATCGATTCGAGGGCGACGTTGCCTGCGAGGACTAGCAGGTCGGCCCAGGAGAGCTTTTGGCCATACTTCTGTTTCACCGGCCATAGCAGCCGCCGGGCTTTGTCGAGGTTGGCGTTGTCGGGCCAGCTGTTCAGCGGCGCGAACCGCTGGCTGCCGTCCCCCGCGCCACCGCGTCCGTCGTGGACGCGGTAGGTGCCGGCAGCGTGCCAGCTCAGCCGGATCATTAGGCCGCCGTAGTGGCCGAAGTCCGCAGGCCACCAGTCCTGGGAAGTGGTCAGGACCTGGATGATGTCCTGCTTGAGCGCCTCGACGTCGAGCTTTTGGAACTCCTCCCGGTAGCTGAACGCGGGGCCGAGCGGATTGCCTGCCTGGTTATGGGCGTGCAGCACGGAGAGGTCGAGCTGGTTCGGCCACCAGTCCGCGACGGTCCGCGGCCGGTGCGCCTTGGGCTGCGGCGAGTCGATCGCCGGGTTCTCACTCTCGCTGCCATGCGAGGTCACGCTGTCAGGGGCGACCGGGCACCCACCCTCAACCTTGCGGTCCAGGCCCTGGGCGCTTCCCGGGGTGGGGATCGGGGGATGGTCCTGGCGATCGGTCATGGTTCTTCCTTCCATATGGCCGAGGCCGCGGTCGGACTCGGGCAACCGGTCTAACCTTCCCATTTGACCATGAAGGACCGTCGCAGGGGAGGGCCCCTCGGCGAATTGCATGAGGACCTACGCTCCGCACTAACAGATTTCCAAAGCCTGTTGCCCTGGGCAGCATTTACTGGTGAACCGGCGTATGAGGTCGTACGTATTTTAGGCTAGAGCGGAAGTTCATGAGCCACATTTGGTCTATATACGCTCTGGCTGTGATGGCCTACCTGCTCCGGGTGATCGAACCCAACAGCGGGTGGGCAGGACGAATCATCGAGCTCATCGACTCGTTCCCCGAGAGTGATTATGTGACGAGGCAATCTATCGGTGTGCCTGAAAACTGATCGACGATGGACCTCTGGAGCCTTTGATATTTGGCGATCTCCGGGCCCCTTGGTGAGTGAGGATATCTGGGTGGTATCGCCCACGTGGTGGCCCGTGCCCGCGTGAGGGGGAGCGTGGCTGAGGCCCCGCGGGAATAAGAATTGCCCGCAACCACGTTCGTTTCCAGTGTGAAGAACATCGGATTTCTGTCTTTCGGCCACTGGACCGACCACCCGGAGTCCGGCACGCGTACCGCGTCGGATGCACTGTTGCAGGCAATCGACCTCGCGGTCGCGGCCGAGGAGCTGGGGGCGGACGGCGCCTACTTCCGCGTCCACCACTTCGCGCAGCAATACGCGTCCCCGTTCCCTTTGCTCGCTGCGATAGGGGCGCGGACCAGCCGTATCGAGATCGGTACCGGCGTGATCGACATGCGCTACGAAAATCCGCTCTACATGGCGGAGGACGCCGGTGCGGCCGACCTGATCTCGCGTGGCCGACTGCAGCTGGGCATTAGCAGGGGTTCACCCGAGCAGGTGATCGATGGGTGGCGCCACTTCGGCTTCGTCCCGGCCGAGGGCGAGTCGGACGCGGACATGGGCCGCAGGCACACCGAGCGTTTGCTCGAGGTGCTTACTGGCGAGGGTTTCGCGGCGCCGAATCCTCGCCCGATGTTCCCGAACCCTCCGGGCCTGCTGCGCGTGGAGCCGTACGCGGAGGGCCTGCGCGATCGCATCTGGTGGGGTTCCGGCTCGAACGCCACGGCCATCTGGGCTGCGAAGCTCGGCATGAACCTGCAGAGCTCCACGCTCAAGGACGACGAGAGCGGTAAACCGTTCCATGTCCAGCAGGTCGAGCAGATCGAGCTCTACCGGCAGGCCTGGAAGGAAGCCGGGCACGAGCGGGAGCCGCGCGTCTCGGTTAGCCGCAGCATCTTCGCACTGACGGACGAGCGCGACTGGCAATACTTCGGCCGCGACCGCCACAGCTCCGACCAGGTGGGCAACATTGACGAGAAAACACGTGCGGTCTTTGGCCGCTCCTACGCGGGTCCCCCGGACGAGCTGGCCGCGAAGCTGGCCGAGGATGAGGCGATCGCCACGGCAGACACACTGCTGCTCACGATCCCGAACCAGCTCGGCGTCGATTACAACGTCCACGTCATCCAGTCGCTCCTGGAGCATGTGGCGCCGCAGCTCGGCTGGCGCTGACCTCTCGTACTGATCCGCGGTTGATTGTGGCTGTGTCGACGCTCTGACCAGACTTTCCAACTAGGCCGGTAACGGCACTGATATCGGCGCTTGAGTGCCGCTGTCGCTGCTCGTAGGCGGGTCTTTTGGTGACGTTAGCAGGGTTGGATAACCCGCAGCGAGACTGTGCCGGAGAAATTCCTGTTCCGCTCCGAAGCGGCCAAGCGGGCGACCTGGTCCAGGGGAGGGGGTACTACGAGTGGGTGAAAGCCCGACGGGAAAGTAAGACCGACCTGATATTAGATGAATCCGCTGCACGCCTCTGCCAGTTAGTGCGGATTGTTGCCGGGCGGTACCTAGGCCGAGCGGTGCAGGAGGGACTCGACTTGGCCTCGCAGCCTGCCGGCGTCCGCGTCGCCGCCAAACCGGGACCGAATGGATTCAGGCTATCTTTCAGTGCTTGGCCGCATTTTGTCGGCCGTCAGGGTGCCCGACGTATGCGCCGCTATCGGCACATCTCGGACAGAAGGCGACTTGGCGCGACGCTGTCGTCCCTGAACGCAACCCCTTGCGCGCTTCACGGGGCGGACTATTCTTAATTCATCGCCCGGGTACGAGCGCTTGGGCTTGGACTGACAAGGATGAGCACCATGACCACTGCCGTGCGTTCCTGCGCTACCACCGCCTGCTCCTTCAACAACAATGATGGCTGCAACGCTGTGGCCATCACGATCGCCGGGGTCGAGTCCCAGGCCTCCTGTGGCACCTTCGTACAGCTGGATGCCCGCCGGCCCCTTACCGCTGACCCAGGCCGTGTGGGTGCGTGCCATCGTCTGGAATGTTCCTACAACACCGACCTAATGTGCACGGCTGAGGGTATCGAGGTCAGTGACACCGCCACCTGCACCACCTACACGGTCGCCTGACCTGCCGCGCCTCCGTCCGGCGGGCCTGAACTGACGCAGCACGCTGCTGCTTGGTCCTTTTCAGGGCCGCGGTGCAAGGGTACGCCGTGTGGGCAGGGAGTCGAGGAGATGGTGCCAGGCGATGACGCCGTCCTGCGCTGATACGGCATGGGGCGGCGACGGCAGCGGCACCTGAACGACCCACGCCTGATCTCCGGTAAAGCGTGCCACCGTCACACAGTGCTGGTCGACATCCACGCTGTGCGCCGGATCGGTGACAAGGCCCGTGGCCCCGGGCAGGTCGAGCCGCTCCGTCCAACCGGGGAGTTCATCATCCAGCACGGCATCGGCGACGTCGGCCAGGGTCTCCGCGGCGGTAGTCAGGACGGCATCATTCAGGGCATCGGTTGACGGGACAGCGGTGGCGGCTTCGGCCACGATGGCTGCCCCGTAGGCAGTGACGCCGGAGCAGTCATGCAACAGGATCCGCTCGGTGGAGACCACGCCCACCCGCACACGGGGTCCGACGTCGTGGACGAGATCCGCCAGTTGCCCCTGCAGGCCCAGCGCGGCAACTTCCGTCGTATTCCGGCACCAGCGCAGCTTGCCCAGGAGATGCAGGGACGCCAGACGCAGGCCGAGGGTATGGTCGGCGGAGTCCTTGACGATGTCCGCGCGCACCTCGATGTCGTCGGCGCCGTGGAACGTCCCCAGCGAATGGAAGAGGTTGGGGATGTCCGCGATCACCAGCTGTCCGGAGCGGGACACGCCATGGACCGCGGATGAGAGCCTCTCGCCGGCCCGGTACGCCGTAAGCTCAATGGCACCCTCGCCCGCAAGCATGCGGCGCGTCAGCGACCGGGTGTAGTCCGCGCGCAGGTTCGCCTGGAATGCGGATGACGGGGGAGTATACGGGTTCGAACTCATAGGGATCCTTCCGGGACGGTCGCCGTCTAGTAAGGCATACCTAAGCCGATTAAGTAAAGAACATGTGCGCTTATTACGGTTCCAAGGCGGTGTTTTGGCAACCCTGCCGGGAATCAGACATCGAAGAAGGAAGCTGCCCGAAACAGTAGCCTCACTGAACGAGCGCATCGGCATCCGCAACCTCTCGACTGCCATATGCGGCGTTATCGGCGTTCGCGGCCATGGTCTGGGTCAGAGGGGATGCAGTCCGTCGCGTTGTAACTCGCTCCGGCCCATCCGCCGATCCCGCCACCTCGAGGCCTCGACCGTTCCCGGGCATTGTAAAAGGGGGGACCTCGTACCCTTCTGGCTTCGGGCCGAGGGCTGCCATCATGGAGCCATGGTTACCCTTGATCCGGTTTCGCAGGCCCAGGCAAACCTTAAAGAGGCCGAAAAGCAGTTCAAGCATGCGAAGGAGCAGTTCCAGCGGCACCAGATTCCCCAAGAGCGGCTCGACGAATTGGGCAGGCTTCGCGACCTTGCCGCAGACGACCTGCGCCGCACCACGAAGGTGTTCGGTTCTCCGATTCCCGATGACGAGAGGTGGAGCGGAAACTTCAGGCCTGCCTGATACAGGGCCGGTTGGATCTGGCCAAACTGCAGGGGGCGGTCAAGAATGGCCCCATGGAGTACTCGGCGAGGGTTGTTTCATCAGTTCTGTTCGTATCCCAACTTGAGCGGTCAGTGAACTTCTACTGTGACGTGTTCGGTTGCGAGCAGGCCATCCGGGAAGAAGGCGCAGCCCTTCTTCTGGCCTCCGGAGGATTTCAGGTGTACTTGATTGAGCGAGGCACAGGGGCCGCACATCACGTGACGGGCATCGGGCCCCATCTGCTGATGTGGGCGACCGACAGCATGGAGGGGCTGGAGTATTTCGAGAAGCTACTGAAAGAAATGAGCGATCACACCTACACACATTCAGCAGGCGGCGTGACTTTCGTTGAAGCGCGAGACCCGGACGGTATCCGAGTTGTCATCGCTCACCCCGATCCCGAACAATTGCCTCGTTCCATCCTGGACCTGCGCCTCTACCTCTGACTTTCCATCCGCCTGCGCCATCCGGTTACACAACCAAAACAACAGCCATGCCTTGCGGGAGGAAGATCAACGGGCTCAGCCTCTTTCCTCACGCGCTGAACATATGCGCCGTAATCGGCGTTCGCGATCGATCACGGTTCGGGACAATCAGGTTAGATGTATCCATTTTGCGCTGTTAGAGCTGCTAAGCCTTGAGCTTTCTCGTTCACTCGTCGACCAACGGACGGCGAGAGCCTAAGCCGGAGTCCGGCCGGTGGAGAGTGACCAACCCGAAGGGTCCTCCGGCCAGCTATTCTTGCCTGCGGATTTGCCTTAGAACCGCTCGGGCTGATCGCCCAGGATGAAGTGTCGTCCGCTGATGCGTTCCGGCTTCACCTCGATGTAGAAGTCCTTCATTGTGGGAATCCAGGTTTTCAAGCCCAAGCTCTCGGCTTCGGCGATTTCCTCTCCGGACTGCAGGACCCGGGCCGTTCCCTTCACGACGACGCTCCATGCCTCTTCACTGGTGATACCGTCCGTTTCGAACACCACGTTCTCGTTGATGGTGATTTCGGCGAGCTTGGTGCCGGGTGCGCTGCGCATGAGCAGGACCGCATCGTGCACCATGTAATTGATTGGGAAAATATCCGTCTCGCCGGCTGCTGTCAGGACGATCCGGCCATGGCTGGTATTTTTCAGCAACTTCCAGGACTGGTCATCGGTGAGTTCAAGGATCGGGTTGTCGTGTTCGAACATCATGGGTTCATTCTTCAAAGGTTTTTGGCAAATAGGAAGGACAGCGGACGGTCCGGCGGCGGCGGCCAAGCAAACGCCTGGTCTTGACCGGATTTGAGGGTGGTGCTTGCGGCGGTTTCTGGCTCCGATTTCGACCTAGCGCTGTAGGGTCCTTGCCGCCGAGCAGTACAGGCCGTTGACGGCACACGCCTGCATTATTTCCTGCCGTCAGGTGGACGTGGTTTGAGCGGCCTGCTGTTCAATCAGGCGGCCGCAGTTCAGTTCGTTGCCGTTCCCACCGTCCTTGGCGCCACGCTTCGGGGTCAGCAAGTAAAGGGGCGGATATCGGAAGTTAATTTTGTCTGCACCTTCAGGCTATGGTCATCGTCACATTCGTTTCGTAGGGTGAAGCCATGGCAGCCGGACCGATCAAACCTGGAACCGATGGCAGCGCCTCCGACGCAATGTTGGCAGTGGGGCGGTTTTTCACGCGCTGGGAACAGAGCGATGACGGACGCGCCGTGTACCGAGAAGGCGGGCGGAAGGGTGATGTTTTCTACCGCGACCGCTGGAGCCACGACAAGGTAGTCCGCTCCACGCACGGGGTGAACTGCACCGGATCGTGCTCCTGGAAGGTGTATGTCAAGGACGGCATCATCACCTGGGAGTCGCAGCAAACGGATTATCCTTCCGTGGGCAATGACCGCCCGGAATACGAGCCCCGGGGCTGTCCCCGCGGCGCGGCTTTCTCCTGGTACACGTACTCGCCCACCCGCGTGCGCTACCCGTATGCCCGCGGCGTGCTGCTCGAGCTGTACCGTGAGGCGAAGTCACGGCTGAAGGACCCGGTCCTCGCGTGGGCCGACGTCGTCGGCGATCCGGTGCGCCGGAAGAAGTACCAGCAGGCCCGCGGCAAGGGCGGCCTGGTCCGGGTGTCGTGGCAGGAATCCATCGAGATGGCTGCCGCCGCGCATGTCCACACCATCAAGACGTACGGGCCGGACCGGGTCGCGGGTTTCTCGCCCATTCCGGCGATGTCCATGGTCAGCCACGCGATAGGTACGCGGTTCATCCAGCTGATCGGCGGGGTGATGACTTCGTTCTACGACTGGTACGCCGATCTGCCCGTGGCCAGCCCGCAGGTCTTCGGTGACCAGACGGACGTGCCCGAATCCGGTGACTGGTGGGATTCGACGTACCTGATGATGTGGGGCTCCAACGTGCCGGTCACCAGGACGCCGGATGCGCATTGGATGGCGGAGGTCCGTTACCGGGGCACCAAGGTGGTTACGGTCAGCCCGGACTATGCGGACAACACCAAGTTCGCGGATGACTGGCTGCCAGCCCAAGCCGGCACGGACGCAGCACTCGCCATGGCGATGGGGCACGTGATACTCAAGGAATTTTTCGTTGAGCGTCACGTGCCTTTTTTCACGGACTACGTCAAGCAGTACACGGACCTGCCGTTCCTGATCACGCTCACGCCCTCGCCGGACGGCTCGTCGCTGGTCCCGGGCAAATTCCTGACCTCGGCCGACCTGCCGGAACTGGCAGGCAGCGAAGACGCCGAATGGAAGACGGTGCTGCTGGACGAGGTCACGGATAAGCCGGTCGTCCCCAACGGATCCATGGGCTTCCGCTACAGCGAGTCCGGCAAAGGCAAATGGAATCTGGAACTCGGCGATGTCAAACCCCGGCTGAGCCTGTACGAGTCCGGCGGCGAGAGCGCCGAGGTCCAGCTGCCGTGTTTTGAAGCGCCGGACGGCTCCGGTTCGGTTCTGCGCCGCGGCGTGCCGGTGCGCAGCATCGGCGGCAAACTGGTCACCACCGTCTTCGATCTGATGCTGGCCCAGTACGGTGTCGGCCGCGACGGCCTGCCGGGCGAATGGGCCGGAGAGTACGACGACGGCGCCACGCCTTACACCCCGGCGTGGCAGGAAGCCATTACTTCCGTCCCGGCCAGGATGTGCATCAAGATCGCACGGGAATTCGCCCGGAACGCGGAGCAGTCCGGCGGCCGGTCGATGATCATCATGGGCGCCGGAATCTGCCAGTGGTTCCACGGGGACGCGACCTACCGGTCCATCCTGTCACTGCTCCTGCTGACCGGTTCGATGGGCCGCAACGGCGGTGGCTGGGCCCATTACGTCGGGCAGGAAAAGACCCGCCCGATTACCGGCTGGGTTTCCTTGGCCAACGCCCTGGACTGGTCCCGCCCGCCGCGGACCATGACCGGAACCTCGTACTGGTACATGCACACCGGGCAGTGGCGCAATGACGGCTACTCGGCGGACTCGCTGAGTTCACCGCTGGCCGAGGGCCACCTCAAGGGCATGCATACTGCGGACACCATCTCGAAGTCCGCGCGGCTGGGCTGGATGCCGTTCTACCCCCAGTTCGACAAGAACCCGCTGGACCTGGCGGCTGAAGCCGAGCAGGCGGTAGAAGACGGCCAGGCCGCCAATGCCGCCGGCTACGTGGCCAACCGGCTGAAAGAGGGAACGCTCAATCCGGCCATTGAAGACGTGGATGCACCGCAGAACTGGCCGCGGACGCTGATGCTGTGGCGCTCAAACCTGATGGGCTCATCGGCGAAGGGCAACGAGTATTTCCTGAAGAACCTGCTGGGCACCCACCACAATGTCATGGGCAACGCCGCCGAGGCCTCGATGACGCGTCCCGACGAAGTCAAATGGCACGAGGAGACTCCCGAGGGCAAACTGGATCTGCTCGTCTCCGCCGACTTCAGGATGACGTCGACCACCCTGCTGTCCGACATCGTGTTCCCCGCTGCCACCTGGTACGAGAAGCATGATCTGTCCTCCACGGACATGCACCCGTTTGTCCATGCCTTCACCCCTGCCATCGATCCACCGTGGGAGGCCAAGTCCGACTTTGAGATGTTCCACCAGTTGGCGGAAGAGTTCTCCCGCCAGGCAAAGACCCACCTCGGAGTGCGCAAGGATCTGGTCAGTGTTCCGTTGCAGCATGACACCGCCGGACAGATCGCCCAGCCCGGAGGAGTGGTCAGGGACTGGCGGGACGGGACCACCCCGGCCGTGCCGGGGAAGACCATGCCCGTCTTCACCGTCGTCGAACGCGATTACACGGCCATCGCGGACAAGCTGGCCGCCGTCGGCCCGCTGGCCGACAAGCTGGGCTTTACCGTCAAGAACATCAACTACAAGCTGGACCATGCCCTGGACTGGCTCGCCAAGAAGAACGGGGTGATGCTGGGTGGTTCGGCCGACGGGCGGCCGGCCATCGAGACCGATGCCAAGCTCGCGGAAGCCATTCTGACCTTCTCCGGAACCACCAACGGCGAGCTGGCAGTCCACGGGTTCCGGGAGCTGGAGAAACAGACGGGCCGCGACCTGGTCGACCTGGCCCTGGGTTCGGAAGAGAAACACATTACCTTTACGGACACGCAATCCGCGCCGGTGCCCGTGATTACCTCGCCGGAGTGGTCCGGCTCCGAAACCGGTGGCCGCCGGTACGCGCCGTTCACCACGAACATCGAACGGCTCAAGCCCTTCCACACGCTCACCGGCAGGATGCACTTCTTCCTGGACCACGACTGGCTGCGGGATCTCGGCGAGGCATTGCCGATCTACCGGCCGCCGCTGGACATGCACCGGCTGTTCGGCGAACCCCGTCTGGGGCAGGACGGATCGGCCGAGATCACCGTCAGGTACCTGACCCCGCACAACAAATGGTCCATCCACTCGGAGTACCAGGACAACCTGTTCATGCTCTCGCTCTCCCGCGGCGGGCCAACCTGCTGGATCAGCAAGGAAGACGCCGCGGCCATCAATGTCATAGACAACGACTGGGTCGAGTGCGTTAATGCCAACGGCGTCTATGTCTGCCGGGCCATCGTCAGCCACCGGATGCCCGCGGGGGTGGTGTTCGTGCACCATGCCCAGGAACGGACCATCGACGTGCCGAAGTCGGAGGCCACGGGACGTCGCGGCGGTATCCACAACTCCAACACGCGGCTGCTGGTCAAGCCCACGCATCTGATCGGGGGGTACGGCCAGCTCGCTTATGCCTTCAACTACCTTGGCCCTACCGGGAACCAGCGGGACATGGTCACGACAATCCGCAAGCGTTCGCAGGAGGTCAGGTACTGATGAAAGTCATGGCTCAAGTGGGCATGGTGATGAACCTCGACAAATGCATCGGTTGCCACACCTGCTCGGTGACGTGCAAGCAGGCGTGGACCAACCGCGCCGGCACCGAGTACGTCTGGTTCAACAACGTCGAGACGCGGCCGGGCCAGGGTTACCCGCGCCGCTACGAGGACCAGGAGAAATGGCGCGGCGGCTGGGAGCTGAACCGGTGGGGACGCCTCAAGCTCAAGGGCGGCGGCCGGCTCAAGAAGCTGTTCGGCATCTTTGCCAGCCCCGTCCAGCCCGAACTGGACGACTACTACGAGCCCTGGACCTACGACTACGAAACGCTCACCGATGCCCCGCTCGGCGACGACTTCCCGGTGGCCAGGCCCAAGTCGCTCATCACCGGCAAGGACATGAAGGTCGAGTGGTCCGCGAACTGGGACGACAACCTGGGCGGCACCTCGCAGCTGGGCCATCTTGATCCCATCGTCGAGAAGATCCGCAAGGAGTCCGAGGAGAAGATCAAGTTCGAGTTCGAGCAGACGTTCATGTTCTATCTGCCCCGGATCTGCGAACACTGCCTCAACCCGTCCTGCATGGCCTCCTGCCCGTCCGGCGCCATCTATAAGCGCGAAGAAGACGGCATCGTCCTGGTGGATCAGGACCGCTGCCGCGGCTGGCGGCAGTGCATCACGGGCTGCCCGTACAAGAAGATGTACTTCAACCACAAGACCGGCAAAGCCGAAAAATGTACCTTCTGCTACCCGCGCATCGAGGTGGGCATCCCGACCGTCTGTTCCGAAACCTGCGTGGGACGGCTGCGCTACATCGGCATCTTCCTCTACGACGCGGACCGGGTAACCGAGGCCGCGTCCATCGAAGATGAAAAGGAGCTCTACCAGGCCCAGCTGGACCTCATGCTGGATCCCAACGACCCCGAAGTCGTCGCCGGAGCCCGCGCCGAGGGCATCCCGGAGGACTGGATGGACGCCGCACGGCGCTCACCGGTCTACAACATGGCCAAGGTCTACAAGGTCGCACTGCCGCTCCACCCGGAGTACCGCACCATGCCAATGGTCTGGTACGTGCCCCCGCTGTCCCCGGTTGTCGATCTGCTCAGCGAGCAGGGCCACGACGCCGAGGACGCCGGGAACCTGTTCGGCGCCATCGAATCGCTGCGCATCCCGGTTGAGTATCTGGCGGAGCTCTTCACCGCCGGGGACACCGAGATTGTCACCGGTGTACTCCGAAAGCTCGCCGCCATGCGTTCCTTCATGCGCGGTATCAGCCTGGGCAACGACCCGGACGATTCAATACCGGAAGCCGTCGGTATGGAGCCCGAGGCCATGTACGAGATGTACCGGCTGATGGCGATTGCCAAATACAACGAACGCTACGTCATCCCCAAGGCCCACGTTGAACAGGCGCACAATCTCGAAGAGATGGGCTGCTCGCTGGATTTCGACGACGGACCGGGCATGTATCCCTCCGATCCCTTCGGCGAAGCCAGCGGCAAGCCCACACCCGTGGCCGTGGAGAACTTCTACGCGCTCAAACAGCGGCAGACCACCGATGGCCAGACGGAACCAGGGGAATTGCGGGGACGGGTCAACCTGCTCAACTGGGACGGCCGCGGTGTCCCGCGCGGGCTATTCCCAAAAACCGAAGACAATCCGCAAATGTCACCCGACTCTCCTGCCCACGGCGGCGGCGCAGCAGGTCCCGGGCCGGACTACGGGGGTCCCAGCTCCCAGGCCGGACCAAGCGGAAACCCGCTGGAGAGCCAACCACCCCGGGAGCCATGATGCAGCGGCAGCGGGTAACCTACCTGGCCGCGTCCTGGTGCCTGGGGTACCCGGACGAGGAACTGCTGGAACGAATGCCCCTGATACGGTCCGCGCTGGCCGAGTTCAACGGGCTTGACCGCTCGTTCGGCGACGTCCTGAACGCCCTGACCGCCAAACCGCTTGCCGAAGTGCAGGCCTGGTACGTTCAGGAATTTGACCTCAGCAAGAGGCACGCCTTGCACCTTTCCTACTGGACCGACGGCGATACGCGCCGCCGCGGCGAGGTCCTGATCGGCTTCAAGCAGGTCTACCGGGACAGCGGAATGCTGGTCAATACACACGGCGAACTGCCCGATTACCTGCCGATGGTCCTGGAATTCGCGGCAATGGTGGACCTGGCAGCCGGGCGGGAACTGCTGACCAGGTACCGGCCCAGTCTCGAGATGCTGCGCCTGGCGCTGGTCGACGACAGCCTCCCGCACGCACAGGTCCTGCAAGCTATCTGCGACACCCTGCCGGGAGCCTCGCCGACCGACCGGCAGCAAGTGATGAAGATGGCCGGTTACGGCCCGCCCACGGAAAGCGTGGGCCTGGAACCGTACGATCCGCGTTTGCTGCCGATGCAGGGAGGACAATGATGGACATTCTGCTCTGGGGCGTGCTGCCCTACGTCATGGTCGCCATCCTCGTCGGCGGCAGTATCTGGCGGTACAAATATGACCAGTTCGGCTGGACCACACGCTCCTCGCAGCTCTACGAATCGAAGCTGCTGCGCATCGGCTCGCCGATCTTCCATTTCGGTATCCTCGCGGTCATCGCCGGGCACTTCTTCGGCCTGGTCATTCCGAAGTCCTGGACCGAAGCAGTCGGCATGAGCCAGGACTTCTACCACTTCAATGCACTCTTTGTCGGCGGCATCGCAGGGATTGGCACCCTGGGCGGCATCATCCTTCTGATCATCCGCCGCCGCACGACGGGGCCGGTCTTCATGGCCACCACCAAGAACGACAAGCTCATGTATGTGGTGCTGGTAGCGGCGATAGTGTTCGGACTCTGGACAACGCTGGCCAGCGTCTTCCTGGGCGGCCACGGCCACAACTACCGCGAAACTGTCTCGCCGTGGTTCCGGTCCCTGTTCATCTTCCAACCGGACATCGCCTCCATGGCAGCCGCTCCGTTCTCCTTCCACCTGCACACCCTGGTGGGGATGCTGCTGTTCTGCATCTGGCCGTTCACCCGGCTGGTGCATGCGTTCACCGCGCCCCTGCACTACCTGTTCCGGCCCTACATCGTCTACCGCAGCCGCGACGTCGGCACGGCCCCCGGGAGCCGGGCGCGGCAGCCGGGCTGGCAGCCGGTAGGCACCCGGGACCGCGAGCGGAAGTAGAAAGGAATTCCGGTGGAAAAAGGCGCCCCGGGCCAGACCCGAAACCTTGTCCTTGCCACGCTCGCCTCGGTCATGGCGTTCTGGGCCTGGACCATCATCGCCCCGCTCAGCGCGAGCTACACCCAGCAAATGGACCTCAGCTCCACCCAGACGTCCATCGTCGTCGCGATGCCCGTCTTCGTCGGCTCGCTCGGCCGGATCGTCATGGGAGCGCTGACGGACCGCTTTGGCGGACGGGTGATGTTCACGGCGGTCCTGCTCGCTACGACCCCGGCAGTTCTGCTGGTCTCGCTGGCCGGTGTCCTGCAGTCCTACCTGCTGCTGGTCATTTTCGCCTTCCTGCTCGGCGTGGCCGGCACCATCTTCGCCGTCGGAATTCCCTTTGTCAGCCCGTGGTTCGAGGCATCACGACGCGGCTTCGCTACGGGTGTATTCGGTGCGGGCATGGGCGGCACGGCGCTGGCCGCATTCCTGACCCCGCGCCTGGTGGGCTGGATCGGCTACTTTCCCACACACCTGCTGGTCGCGGTCCTGCTGGTGGCGGTGGCCGCCGTCGTATGGTTCTTCCTGCGGGAAGCCCCCGGCTGGACACCGAACACTAATCCTGTTGTGCCCAAGCTGCTGGCAGCCGCCAAGCTCAAAGTGACCTGGCAGATGTGCTTCCTTTACGCCGTGGTCTTCGGCGGCTTTGTCTCGTTCAGCAACTACCTGCCGACCTACCTCCGGGACATCTACGAGATGGACCCGACGGGCGCCGGCACGCGCACGGCCGGGTTCGCGCTGGCGGCCGTGCTGGCACGGCCGGTCGGCGGCATCCTGGCCGACAAGATCGGCTCCAAACCCGTCGTGCTGGTGTCCCTGGCAGCGGTGGCGGTACTGGCCTTCGTCGTCAACCTGCGGCCCGACGGCGAAATCCCCGCCGGCCTGACGTTCCTGGGCATGGCCTCTGCCCTCGGGCTGGGCACCGGCGGTGTCTTTGCCTGGGTCGGAACCAGTTCCCCTCCCGAACGGGTAGGCTCCGTGACCGGTATCGTGAGCGCGGCCGGCGGACTGGGCGGCTACTTCCCGCCGCTGGTCATGGGCGCCACCTACAACGCCGAGGACAACAGCTACGCCATCGGACTGCTCCTGCTCGCGGCCACGGCCCTGATAGCGCTGATCTACACCTGGCTCTACCTCAAACGGCAGCCATCCCGGCGAGCCGCGGAGACCGAGGCAATCTAACGGGCGTCCCCAAAGGCTGATGTTGTTGACCGCGCACCTGCGCGGATCGGCCCCTTCGAAGGGCCGGGCCGTCACGGAGGGTCTGGCCGCCCGGCCACCAGCTGGAAGGGTTGGCGACTGTCCGGTATCGGCAGAATAAAACCGCCCGGCCCTAGCTGGCGGAGGCGAGCCAGAGGTCCGGGCCGAAGACCTCATAATGGATTTTGGTGGCGGGGATGCCTGCGTCGATCGCCTGGCTGCGGATGGACTTCATGAACGGCAGCGGGCCGCAGACGTAGACGGAGGCATCGGCCGGAAGCTCGACGTCCTGCAGGGACATGAAGCCCGTGCTGGCGCCTTCGGCCGGTTCTTCGAGCCACAGCTTGAGGTTGGCGCCGTCGAGCTTTTCGATGTCGTTGACCATCTGGTCGCGGAGGGCCCAGGCTTCCAGGTTCTTTTCCGCGTGCAGCACCATGACTTCGCGGCTGGAACCCTGCCGGGCCAGGGAGCGCAGCGCGGATGCGGAGGGGGTGCAGCCGATGCCTGCCGTTGCGAAGACCACCGGAGTGTCGCCCTCGTCCAGGGTGACGTCGCCGTAGGGATTGGACAGCTCGAGGACATCGCCGATCTGGACGTTGCGGTGGAGTACGGGGGAGACTTCGCCGCCGTCGTCGAGCTTGGTGGTGAAGACGCGGCGGTCGGTGGAGTCGACGTCGGCGGAGAGCGAGTACTGGCGGACCTGGTGCAGGCCGTCGGGCAGTTGGACCTTGACGCTGATGAACTGGCCGGGGCGGGCGACGGTGACCGGGGTGTCGTCCGCCGGCTCGAGGACGAATGTCATGGCGCCGGTGCCGGCCGGGTTCTTCTCCACGACCTTCCACGGCATCCACATCTTGTCATTGGCCTGCCGGGCGTAGAGGCCCTTTTCGATCTTGATCAGGGCGTTGGCCATCAGCCAGTAGACCTCGGTCCAGGCTTCGGCGATCTCGGCGGTGATCACATCGGCCAGTTCTTCGGCGATGGCTTCGAAGAGGTACTTGTAGACGATGTCGTACTGGTCTTCGGTGATGCCCAGCGAGGTGTGCTTGTTGGCGATGCGGCTGAGCATGGTTTCGGGGATCAGATCCGGGTTGGCGACCAGGGCGGAGGCGAAGGCCGCGATGGAGCCGGCCAGGGCCTTCTGCTGCTCCCCGTTGCGCTGGTTGGCGCGGCTGAAAAGGCCGTCCAGGAGTTCCGGATGCGCCGCGAACAGGCGGCTGTAAAAGTTCGGCGTAATGCTCCCCAACCGCTCGCCCACCAGGGGGAGGGTGGCTTCAATGATGGGGCGTGATTTCTCCGAGAGCATCGTTACTCCTTGGGTCAGAAGGTGGCTGATGCCTCAAAAGTAGCATTCGATATACTGGTTTAAATCCACATTTCTACACACCGTAGAAAGTTGCCTGGTTTTCCGCGGCCCATTCGGCCGTGGTGTGTTTGATATCACAGTAGGGATCGATCTGGTTTGATAATGCATGCAGGCAGTTCCATCACGGCTGCAGGCCCTGCGGCTTTCGCCGGAAGGGGTTACGCGGGTGGCGAGGGGTCCCCGCCCTCGCCGCAGCAAGCCTCCTCGGAGCCGCGGCCACGTCGATGGCCACGACGACGGCGTGCCTTAACGAAACCGGCCCCACTGAATTCCAGTAGAAGAGCAAAATCCCTATGACAACGAAAGCGGCAGGGCAAACCCTCCGGCCGGCGCGCCGGTCCTCATGGCACCGCAAGGCCAGCCTTCCGGTCACCGTGTGGTTTGTGCTGCTCGTTGTCCTGGCGTTCGCGCATCCATTCGTCCCCGAATCGCGGTGGCTGCTGGTCCACATGTTCACGCTGGGCATGGTGACCAACTCCATCCTGGTCTGGAGCCAGCACTTTACCGAGGCGCTGCTGAAGAACCGCCTGCCGGATACGGCGCGGGCTATGCAGCTGTGGCGCATCCGGACCTTGAACGCCGGGATCGTAGTGACCATTGCCGGCATTCTGTCCGGCATCTGGCTCCTGACATTGATCGGCGCCGTAGTGGTGGGCGGTTCGGTTGCCTGGCATGCCGTGCATCTGATGCTGCAACTGCGCCGCGCGCTGCCATCACGGTTCGCCACCACGGTGAAGTTCTATATAGCAGCCGCGTTGCTGCTGCCGGCCGGGGCCGCTTTCGGGGCGGCACTGGCCTACGGATTGAACGACGCGGCCCATGCCCGCCTCCTGCTGGCACACCAGGTGACCAATCTGCTCGGCTTCGTCGGACTGACGGTGATCGGAACCCTGATCACGCTCTGGCCTACCATTCTGCATACCCGGATGCCCGCCGGGATGGACCTGGCCGGTTGGCGCAGCCTGGTTGCCATGGGCGCCGGACTGGCGGTTTCGGTACTCGGGGCGCTGGCCGGGCTGGCTCCGGCCGCAGCCATCGGTGTCCTGCTTTACCTGGCCGGGGTGGCCTACATCGGCGTGTACTTTATCCGCTGTGCCCTGGCGAAGCGGCCGGACGATTTCCCCGGCTTTTCGGTCGGCGCCGGACTGTTGTGGCTGGGTGGATCGCTGATCGCGCTCTTCGCGATGCTGGTCTCCGGACCGCTGGACCCGCATCGGTTGGAAGAGCTGACCGCGCCGTTCGCCGCCGGGTTCGTGGCCCAGGTGCTGCTGGGCGTGATGGGCTACCTGATGCCTGCCGTGATGGGCGGAGGCCCTGCGGCGGTCAAGGCAGCCGGCGCGCAGATGAGCAAATTCGCGATGCTGCGCATCGCCGTCGTGAATTTTGGTTTGCTGCTCTGCGTGCTGCCGGTGCCCAGCTGGGTGCGGGTCATCGTATCCGTGCTGGTGCTGTTGGCGTTCGCCTCGTTCCTGCCGCTGATGTTCCGGGCCGTGAAAGCCTCTGTTGCGGGGCGGAAGGCGCTGGCGGCCAACGGCGGCAAGCCGCTGCCGCTGCAGGTCGGGGCAGCGCCCCGGCCGAAGAACCACCTTGCCTGGGGCGCCGCCGGGGTGATCCTGGTGCTGCTCGGCGCGGCCGGCGGTGTGGCCCTGGACCCGGCAGCGCTGTCCGGTTCCACCGCTCCAGCCTCCGCAGTTGAACCTACCGGCGAGACCACTACGGTCCGGGTCTCGGCCAACAATATGCGCTTCTCACCCGCATCCGTGGATGTCCCCGAGGGCAACCGGCTGGTCATCGAACTGACCAACGAGGATCCCACCACGGTGCATGACCTGCGGCTGGCCACGGGGCAGGAATCCGGCCGGCTCTACCCGGGCGAATCCGCCACCCTCGACGCGGGCATCATCGGCACGGACACAGAAGGCTGGTGCACCGTGGTGGGCCACCGCAGCCAGGGCATGGTCTTTCAGATCAAGGTGACCGGCTCCGCCGAGGCCGGGAGCGCGGCGGATGCTGGAATCGCGGCGCAGGTTCCGGCCGACGGCCATGCAAACCACATGAACAACGACGACGGCACGGGCGTTGCCGCAGACGTGCTGGATTTCCATGCCCCGCCGGGCCAGGACTTCGAGCCGCGTGCAGCAGAGCTGGCGCCGGCTGCGCCTCGCAGCACGCACCAGCTGACCCTCAACGTCGAGGAACTGGCGCAGGAGGTGGCTCCCGGCATCGTGCAGCAGGCCTGGACCTTCAACGGCCGCGTCATGGGGCCGACGCTGCGGGGCAAGGTCGGCGACAGATTCGAAATCACGCTGGTCAACAACGGAACCATGGGCCACTCGGTGGACTTCCATGCCGGTGCTGTTTCCCCGGACGAGCCCATGCGGACCATTCCGCCGGGCGAATCGCTGGTGTACGAGTTCACGGCAGAGCGTTCCGGCATCTGGCTCTACCACTGCGGCACCATGCCGATGTCTGCGCACATAGCCTCCGGCCTGTTCGGCGCGGTGATCATCGACCCGGCAGACCTGCCGGCGGTAGACAAGGAGTTCCTGCTGGTCCAGTCCGAGGCCTATCTCGGTGAGCAGGCCGGGCCGGTAAACGTGGACAAGATTGCTGCAGACGATCCGGACATCGTGATGTTCAACGGCCACGCCACGCAATACATGCACCACCCACTGAAGGTGAAGGCCGGGGAGCGCCTGCGTATCTGGCTGCTGGCCGCAGGTCCTTCCCGCGGCACCAGCTTCCATGTAGTGGGCGGGCAGTTCGACACCGTGTTCAAGGAAGGCGCCTACCTGCTGGAGCCGGACAACGCCGAACGGGGCGGGGCGCAGGCCCTTGACCTGGCGGCCGCGCAAGGCGGATTCGTCGAGCTCGGGTTCGCGGAGGCCGGCCGATACACGTTCGTCAACCATGCCTTCGTGGACGCCGAACGCGGGGCGACGGGCGTCATTGAAGTAGCCGACTAGCTGGAAGAATAGCGGTGCACTGCTCCAGCTCCCTGTCTCTCTACCGGGAACACCTCCGGCGGACGCTTCTTATCTGGCCCTTCAGATCAACGCCACTATGACATGCCTCGAGTTCTAGCGGTCGTTGTTTGCTGCCGGGCACGTGAGACGTGGCTGCGCGCGTGTTCCACGGCCGGTTCCAGCTCTGCGAACAGGTGTTTGTGGTGGCGCAATGATTCCAGTACGCCCACGTGTGTTGCCAGCTTCAGGTGCCGCTCCTGGATCCCTTTGATGAGGACCGTGATCCCGCGGCGTTCCAGGGCGGTCACGAGCTCGGCGATAACCCTTGCCCCGGTGGCATCGAGGATCTGCAGCTGGGACATCCGGATAATGACCACGTGGACACTGCGGATGGCGCTCACCCGTTCCAGCACGCGCTCGGAAGCCCCGAAGAACAAGGCGCCGTCAAGGCGGAAGAGGGCAATCTGTTCGTCCCCGTCCTGTGCCGGGCCGGGAAGTTCCTCGCGGTGCACGCCGCTGGCCTTGACCAGGGAGCGCAGGGCGAAGAAGGCAGCGACGACGATACCGATTTCCACCGCCTGGATCAGGTCAAAGGACACCGTAATGACGGCGGTGACGAAGAAGGTGACGGTATCGGCGCGGGTGGAGCCGATGACGCTGCGCAGGGTCGCCGGGGAGATCATCCGGAAAGCGGTCACCATCAACACACCGGAAAGTGCTGCCAGCGGGATCTGTCCCACCGGCCCGGTGGCCAGGTAGACGACGCCGAGGAGCACCAGCGCGTGCACGATCGTGGAAGCGCGGGTCTTTGCGCCGGCCCTGATGTTGACGGCGGTCCGGGCGATGGCCCCGGTTGCCGGCATGCCTCCGAAGAAGCCCGATGCCACCGATGCCAAGCCCTGACCCACCAGCTCGCGGTCCGGATCGTAGGGACCGGTATCCGAGATGGACGCGGCCACGCGCGCCGACAGCAGTGACTCGATGGCGGCCAGCGCCGCGATGGTCAGGGCCGGGCCAAGCAGCGCCGTGACGAGACCCGGATCGAAGTAAGGAACGGATGGTGCCGGCAGCGAGCTGGGCAGGTCGCCGATCCTCGTAACGGGGAGCCCGGCCAAACCTGCAACCAACGTGGCAACAATGATGCCGATGATGGACCCGGGCAGCTGCGGATGGATCTTCGGGGCGGCCAGCATGATCGCGGCGACAATCAGGACCAGGACAAGGGGCCAGAAAAGGGTGGAGAAGTCCGTGTTCCGCAGCGATTGGAACGCAGCGACGGCGGCATTGGTGCTGTCACCGGCCGGCACACCGAAGGCGGCGGGGACCTGCTGCAGGAAGATGATGATGGCGATGCCGAGGGTGAAACCCTCAATCACTGGCCACGGAATGTAGCCGACCGCGCGGCCGAGTTTCAGGGCGCCCGCGGCCAGCACGATGACGCCGGCCATAATCGTCACGAGGGCCAGGGACTGCATGCCGTGCAGGGCAATAACCGGTGCGAGCACCACCACCATTGCACCGGTGGGGCCGGAGACCTGGACATTGGAGCCACCAAAAACAGCGGCCACAACCCCGGCCACGATGGCCGTGATCAATCCTGCGGCCGCGCCGGCTCCCGAACTGACGCCGAACGCCAGAGCCAGCGGCAGGGCAACGATGCCCACCGTAATGCCGGCAATCAGATCGTTCTTCCAACTGCGCTTCAGCGGGGCATAGTCCGCCGTGCCCGGCAGCAGTTGGCGGGCCGAACGCAGGAGGCTCACGGCCGGTCCTCCGCACTCACGGACATTGCTGGCGCAATGGAGAGTTCAAGATTCTTCTGCGTGGTGGCCAGCACTTCGGTCAGCAGGCTGCGGGCCACCCTGAGCAGGTCGGCGACCTGCGGGTAGGCCAGCCGGTAAAACACCTGCAGGCCACGGCGCTCGGCCACTACCAGATGATGGCGCCGCAGCACGGACAGGTGCTGCGAGAGGTTCGAGGCTTCCTGACCCGTACCGCCAATGAGGTCGGCCACGGAAACCTGCGGCGACTCCGCCAGGAGTTCGAGCACACGGATCCGCACCGGATGGGCCAGGCCTTTGAAGAGGTTCGCCTTGACCTCGTAAAGCGGGGCGTGGAAATCGGGTTGATCTACCATAGGCAGCTTTCACTAATCAATTAATTTAGGTTTCCATCATATAGCAATTCAGATAGCGGGGGCCGCCTTGGTACAAGAAAGGGTTCTCACGCACCCGACCTGCCCTCACATGACCGACAGGGGTGAGCCGAAGGGAGTGACAGGAGATCAAATTCATAGAACTGCAGGTGGCATGGTCATATGCGCCGCTATCGGCCATTGGGATGCATCGCGCGCAGTGATTTGAAGTTATGGCGGCTTATTGGAAAATTCCAATAAGTGCACATAAACTCCTATACATGGAACCTGCCCTGAACCCTTACAGTCCCGGGTCCGGCCTGCAGCCGGGTTTTCTAGCCGGCCGGCAGGCCGAGATCGACGCTTTCGACTTACTTTTGGTCCGAACCGAGCGGTCCTTCTCCAACCGCGGAATGGTGCTGAGCGGGCTGCGGGGCGTCGGCAAAACAGTGCTGCTTAACCGGCTTCGGGGCCTGGCGCTCCATCATGACTGGCTGACGATCAAGATCGAAGGGCAGCCGGGGGAAGCCGGTGCCGCCGAGGCGCGTAAAACCCTTGCCCGCGAGCTTCAGGTGGCCTCCCGGCGCTACATCGGCCGTGTCGGGCTGGAAAAATTCCGTCAGCTGCTGGGAACAGTCACGTCTTTTACTGCCGGGTTCGGGGTTGAAGGTATTTCGCTCGGGGTGGAGCGGGATCCGGCGCGGGCGGGAACGGGTTTGATCGAAATTGACCTCCGTGACCTGATCGAGGATGTTTCGGCGGCAATGCGAAGCATCCGCAAGGGGTTCATCATCTTTATCGACGAAATGCAGGATCTGGACGAGGACCTGCTCTCTGCTCTCGTCACCTGCCAGCACCATGCCGGGCAGCTGGAGTTGCCCTTCTACATCGTCGGAGCGGGCCTGCCGAATCTGCCCGCCCGTTTGGCTGAGGTCCGCAGCTACGCCGAAAGGCTCTTTGATTTCCGCCTCATCGGGACCTTGGCCGAGGCCGATGCCAGAGAATCTTTCACCGTTCCGGCCAAGCAAGTGGGCGCCGAGTACGGCAGCAAAGCCCTGGACATCCTGGTAGACGTTACGGGCCGTTACCCGTATTTCATCCAGGAATTCGGCAGCGCCATGTGGGAAGTGGCCCAAGCCTCGCCCTTCACCGAAGAGGACGCCCAAGCGGCGGCAACCATCGGTCTGCAGCGGCTGGACTCCGGGTTCTTCCCCTCGCGCTGGGACCGGGCAACCCCGCGGGAACGCGAATACCTGGCGACCATGGCCCTCGACGGAGACCAGGGGTCATCAACCGGAGAGATCGCACAACGCCTGAGTGCCAAGGCCACCAGCCTGGCGCCTACACGGGGCCAGCTGATCGCCAAGGGCCTGATCTACTCCTCCGAGTACGGGAAAGTCGCCTTCACCGTCCCAGGGATGGCGGATTTCATCAAGCGACAGCACCACGAGATCTGATCCCAGATCCTGCCGAAATGGCGAGGACAGCTTCGCCTATGCCGCAGAGGAAGGGCCTCCCACAGACTTTCGAGGTTGTTGTTGCTGCTTCCCTGATTCCATGCCGGCATCAGCACTGAGACATATGCGCCGTTATCGGCGTCGACTTCGGATGCCCTGAGGGAGATACCTACCTTCCAAAACCGCAGTGCGCCCAGTCTGGGGACTATTCGAAGGGACGGTGGTTCCGGATCGCCACGCCGTAGCGATCATCGGTGGTGTGCAATCTAACGGTTGCTGAGGTCGACTCCGCGGCCTTCGCGCAGCGAGAGTACAGTCGCCGTGCCGACGAGCAGCAGGGCAATCGTGTACAGCGCGAAAGCGGTGGGGCCGGCGTCGCCGAACCAGATGCCGAATCCGGCCTGCAGGTAGGCCGCGGTGCCGCCGAACGCCGCCACGCAGAGCGCATATGGGATGGCCACGCCGATGGTGCGGACGGCGGTGGGGAAGAGCTCCGAGTACACCGCTGGCATGATCGAGGCCGATCCGGCGATGAAGATCAGCATGGCAGACATGGCCAGGCCCAGCTGCAAGGCCGAGTCCCGGACGAACCAGGTAGCGGGGAAGAAGAGCAGGGCGCTGCCAATGCCGCTGATGAGCAGGACCGGTTTGCGGCCGATCCGGTCCGAGAGCCGGCCCCAGAGCGGCAGGGCCACGATGAACACCAAGTTGGCCGCCACGCCGGCCCAGAGCGCCTCCGCCGCGTCAATCTTTAGCACGTTGATGGCGTAGGCGGGGGTGGAGACGCCCCAGACGTAGTAGGCGACGGTCAGGCCTACAGTGAGGCCGATGACCTGCAGGGCCTGGCGCCAGTGCCGAGCCAGATCGGTGAACAGGCCGCCGCGGGCCGGGGCGTGGTGGCCGGGGACGACGGCGTCATGGGCGGCCGCCTCGGACTTGAAGAGTTCGGACTCTTCCATGCGGGAGCGCATGATCAGAGCGACCAGCCCGAAGACTGCGCCCAGGAGGAAGGGGATGCGCCAGCCGTAGGCGGCCATGGCTGATTCCGGCATGGCGCTGGAGAGGACTGCGCCCAGCAGGGTGCCGAACAGGATGCCGACCGTGCCCGAGGCGTAGATCAGCGATGCCCAGTAGCCGCGGCGGGAGGACGGTGCCATTTCCGACAGGTAGGTCTGGGCGCTCGGCAGCTCGCCGCCGTGCGCGAGGCCCTGGATGAGCCGTGCAACGAGCAGCATGAGGGACGCGCCTGCGCCGATCGAGTCGTACGTGGGGGTGAGGCCGATCGCGAGGGAGCCCAGCGAGGCCAGACCGACGCAGAGCGTCATCGATGCCTTCCGGCCGACCTTGTCACCGATCCAGCCGAAGATGAAACCGCCGAGCGGTCTGGCCACGAAGCCGACGGCGAAGATCGCGAGGGTCGCGAGGAAGGCGCTGGAGGAGTCTTGCTTGCTGAACAGCTGGGAAGCGATGAAGGAAGCGAAGGTGGCGTAGATGGCCCAGTCGTACCATTCGACGGCGTTTCCGGCGCCGGTGCCGATCAGCGTCTTGATGGTTGTGGACCGGGGCGGACGGGTCTCGGGGGCGGACCCGTCGGACTGCTTGGTGGTGTGGGGGCGGGGGAAGGACATCGAAGTCTCCTGGAGGCAGGGGGGAGGGGGGAGGGAAAATCGTGGTCAGGCGGACGCGAGTCGTTCGAGCGCCAGCCGCGCGTAAAGCGCGCTGCCGTCGGCCAGCACTGCGTCGTCAAAGACGGCGAACGGTGAGTGGTTGTAGGCGGCCTCGGTGGAGTCGGTGCCTTCAGGCACGGCGGAGAGGAACAGGAACGCCCCCGGCACCTCGGCCAGGATGCGGGAGAAGTCCTCCGAGCCGGCCAGCGGATTGGCCAGTTCCCGGTAGCGCTCCGGGCCGAACAGTTCGTTGACGGCGTGCCGCGCGAACGCGGACTCGGCGCCGTCGTTGAGGGTCAGCGGATACTCTTCGATGTAGTCGACCGTGGCCTCCAGTCCGTGGCCTTCGGCGATGGCTCCCAGCAGCCGCGGGATCGAGGCTTTCAGCCGCGCTTTGGCCTGCGCGGAGAAGGAGCGGATGGTCGCTTCGAAGCGGGCCGTGTCGGGGATGACGTTGCGCTTGGTGCCCGCCTGGAGCATGCCGACGGAAATCACGACCGGGTCGAACACGTCGAACTGCCGGGTGACCATGGACTGCAGTGCCATAACCATTTCGGCTGCGACCGTGACGGGGTCCTTGGCAGCGAAGGGCGCAGAGCCATGCCCGCCTGCCCCGTGGACGGTCACGACCAGTCCGTCCGAAGAGCTCATCACGGCGCCCGGTCGGGAGAGGAAGGCCCCGCTATCGCCGAGGGCACTCATCACGTGGAGCGCATAAGCGGCGTTCGGGCGGGCCCCGGCGGCGTCGAGGACGCCTTCGCGGATCATGACACCGGCCCCGTCATAGCCCTCTTCGCCGGGTTGGAACATCAGGACGACATCGCCGGCCAGCTGGTCCCGCCGGGAGGCGAGCAGGTTCGCGGCACCGACGAGCATCGCCGTGTGCAGATCGTGGCCGCACCCGTGCATGGCCCCGGGGATCTCGGAGGCGTACTCGAGGCCCGTCTTCTCCTGTACCGGAAGGGCGTCCATGTCCCCGCGCAGCAGCACTACCGGGCGCTCCGTTCCGCTGGCCCGTGTTCCCGCCGTTCCTCGCAGCACGGCCGTTACGGACGAGGTGTCCGTGCCCGTGGAGATCTCGTAGCCCAGGCCGTCGAGGGCGCTGAGAACCTTCTCCTGAGTGTGCGGAAGATCCAGACCGATCTCCGGCTCGCGGTGCAGGCGGTGGCGCAGGTCGGCGATATCGCCGGCCATGGCCGCGGCGTCTCCGCGCAGGGCGACGGTCAGGTCGGCGGAGGATGCGGGCAAAGCCAAAGCGGCCCCTTTCGCTGGAAAACAGATCCCTTGAGTGTGACCTGCCCCCGCTCCCTTGAGCACAATAAGATGGGAAAATTGCATTATCCTGCTGTCAAACCGAAGGATCCTGCATGGAGCTACCCGCCGAGGATCTCGAACTGATCCACGCCCTCCAGCTCTCTCCCCGCGCCACCTGGGCCGAGCTCGGCTCCGTGCTGGGACGGCATCCCGCGACGCTCGCCGCCCGATGGGAACGGCTGCGGTCCGACGGACAGGCCTGGGTCACGTGCCATATCGGAACCGCCGAAGGCCAGGGGTGCGTCACTTTCGTCGGCATCCAATGCCGTCCCGGGCAGCGGACGAAGGTACTGGAACGCTTATGCGCGGTCCCCGAGATCGGAACCATCGAGGAAGCGGCCCGGGCGTGGGATCTGCGGCTGACCGTCCTGACGCGCAGCTGGGAGCAGGTGGCTAGGGACGTGCTGCCCCTGGTGCGCACCGATCCGGACATTCTGCGCAGCCAGGTGACGCTGGCGACCAGGCTTTACTCTGCGGGGAACAACTGGCGCTTGGATGTCTTGTCCCCCGAGCAGCAGCGGCGCATTGCTGCCTTGCATTCCGGTGTGGTGCGTCCGCCCGGAGCCACGCCTGCGACACTGCCCCAGTTGATGACTGTGCTGGCCCGGAACGGGCGGGCCTCGGCCACCGAGATCGCGGCTGCAACCGGTACTCATCCGACGACGGTGGCCCGGCACCTGCGCCAGGCCCTTGAGACGGGCCTGGTGGCGTTGCGCTGCGAACTCGCCCAGAATTACTCGGGCTATCCCATCGGATGCCAGTGGTATGTGCGCGTTCCGCCCGCGCAGCTGGAGGCCGCGGTCAGCTATCTACAGTCCCACCGCACCCTGCGGCTGTGCGCCGCTACCACGGGAGATGCGAACCTGACATTCTATCTTTGGCTGCGCACCCCAGGCGCCATCGCCGACGTGGAAACAGGGCTCCAGAAGGCGGCGCCAGGAGTGCAGGTCATCGAGTCCGATGTCGGGGTCCGGACTCACAAGCGCACGGGTTGGATGCTGAACGAGAATTCCACCGCAACCGGTGAAATGATTGTTGGCACCACTTCGGGCTAACGAGCGGCTCACAGACAACGGTTCCAGCTTCTGGATAGCGACGAAATGCCGGGGTGGTGGCGCACGGCGAGGCGCCCGTACGCAGGGAAAGGTCTGGGCATGCTGACCGCCATCCTTGAGCCGGCCACCGTCATCTGCGCCGTTATCGGCTTTTGGGCTTCCCGATCCTTACAGAGGTGGCGGGATGGGATTTCCGGTTTCGAACTGCATTGCATCTCGGCAACACGTGCAAGGTCAGGTCCTCTTGCGCATCGGGGGAAGGCCTGTCGTTGACGGGAATGCCCCGTTAGCAGAGCTCTGGGGATCTGGACCGCGAGTGGTTTCGTCGTTTCCCTGCCTCTTTGGGGGCGATTACCGGATGGGTATTCGCCTCCAAGGGGAGGCCGGGGGCAAGGGAAACGGAGGACCCGGGTGGCTCTAGGGGGCGGTGAATGTTGTGGTGGTCGGGGGCAGGGGGAGCCAGCCTTTGAGGTCCTTGACGCACCGTCCGCCTTGGATGATGGCGCCGATATTGGCTGGGTCTGCCATGAGGGTGATGTCTGTTAGCGGGTCGATTTCGGTGATGACCAGGTCGGCGAGCTTGCCGGTCTGCAGGGTCCCCAGGTGGTCTTCCAGCCGCATGAGTTCTGCTGCGTGTTTTGTGCCTGCAACGATGGCGTCCATGGGGGAGAGTCCCAGTTCAACCAGGTGGGCGAGCTCTTTGAGGTTTTCGCCGTGGGGGCAGACGCCGGCGTCTGTGCCCAGGGCGACTTTGACGCCTGCCTTCAGGGCTTTGCCGAGGTGTTCCCGGGCGATGCCGGACCACTGGACCTTTTTTTCGTATAGGTAGGCCGGTACGTTCGCCGGGTCGGGGACGCGGAGTGCGGAGCTGAGGGTCGGGACAAGGAAAGCTTCCTGCTCGAGCATGAGGGCGATGCCGTCGTCATCGATCTCGTATCCGTGTTCGACGCTGTTGACTCCTCCGCGGATTGCTTCGAGGATGCCTGCAGTGCCCTGGGCGTGGGCGGCGACGGGCTGGCCGCTGCGCCGGGCTGTCTCGTCTTTGATGAGCCGGACCTGGTGTTCGGGAACGCCGAGGTCGTGGGGGGTGTCCGAAGGGCTGGACACGCCGCCGGTGGTGCAGATTTTGATGACGTCGGCTTCGGATCGGATGAGGGTGCGTACGGCCCGGCGCATTTCGTCATCGGAGTCGACGGTGATCATGCCTTGGGTGTGTGGCATGGCGTTTGTACCGTTGGGCATGCACATGTCCGAGTGGCCGCCGGTGGGGGAGAGGACTGCGACGGCCAGGTGCAGGCGCGGGCCGAGGATGGTGCCGGCGGCTATGGCCCTGCGGTAGCCGGCGTCGAGGCCGCCGAGGTCCCGGGCGGTCGTGATTCCTGCCATGAGGGTGTCGTGGATGATGCGGGCGGCGGCCAGGACGCGTTCGGAGCCGAACCGTGCGGCGCTCTCTGCGGGGGGTGTTTCCAGCGACAGGGAGAGGTGTACGTGGGTGTCGATGAATCCCGGCAGGAGCGTTTTTCCTTTGAGGTCAACGGTGGTGGCTTCGGGGTGGTCATCGGTGTTCCGCGCCGGGCCGGCGTAGAGGATGCGGTCGCCGTCGATGAGGACTTCTGCGTTATCGACCGGTGCTGCGCCGGTGCCGTCGATGAGTCTGGCTCCGGTGAGCCTGAGGACGGTGCCGGTGGATGAGGGCGTGGCGGGAAGCCGTGCTTGGTGCATGAGAGTACTGCCTTACATCGGGAAGTTGTCGGGTTTGTTCTGGGCCCTTACGGGCGGTGTTGTGTGGGGGCGGGCTATGCCGCGGCGGGGCTGTCCTGCGGATCCCGGTGGGGTCAGCGGACCAGGATGTCCATGCCGGGGCCGGTTCCGGTACCGGTGAAGAAGAAGATGCTGAGCACGAGTACCCAGAGGATCCAGAACACGATGGTGAAGGGGAGCATCCGGGCGATGATCGAGCCGATGCCGGCGTCCGGCTCGTATTTGCGCAGGAAGCCGAGGATGATCACCAGGTACGGATTCAGCGGGGTGAGGGCCTGTGTGGCGGAGTCTCCGACGCGGAAGGCGGCCTGGATGAATCCGGCTTCGTACCCGATCAGGGCGAACATCGGGATGAAGACCGCGGCAATGAGCGTCCACAGGGATGAGCCGGAGGCGATGAGGAGGTTCAGCAGGGAGACGACCACAATGAACGCGATCACTGCACCGAAGCCGGTGAAGTTCACGTCCTTCAGGCCTTGGGCGCCGTTGACCGCGATCCAGGAAGCCAGGCCGCTCCAGGTGAACAGGGCCAGGAACTGTGCCAGCACGAACGCGACCACGATGAAGGAAACGGCGTCCTTGACGGCCTGGCCCATCATGTCGACGACGGATTGGACGCCGGTGATCTTGCGTAACCGGGCCCCGTACACGATTGAGGGAACGATCAGGACGATGAACACCAGGAAGATCACCGAGCTCAGCAGCGGGGATTTCGGCAGGAAACTGCCTTCCTCGTTGCGCAGCGGCGAGCTTTCCGGCAGCGTCAGGGCCAGCACACCGGCCGCCACGATCAGCAGTGCCAGTCCGGCCCAGCGCAGGGCGCTGCGTTCCTGGGCGGTGACGGCTGCGGAGGCTGCC
The DNA here is from genome assembly GCF_017603825.1 of Arthrobacter crystallopoietes. NCBI lineage: Bacteria > Bacillati > Actinomycetota > Actinomycetes > Micrococcales > Micrococcaceae > Crystallibacter > Crystallibacter crystallopoietes. Next base: position 868,295 of record NZ_CP072014.1, on the reverse strand, counting down.
GCGTCGCTGTCGTGCCCGGCTGCCTTGCCGGTGCCGATGCCCATCCGGTTCAGGCGCGGCTCCAGGAGCTTGTCGATGACCAGGCCACCGGCGACCGTCAGGACGACGGAGAGCACCATGTTCAGGGCCAGGTTCGACACGGCGGTCACGGGCAGAACCGTTCCTGCTACAGGAGCGGCCGCCGCATTGGAGATGCCGGCGAGCAGGGCGTCGGTCGAGGTGATGAAGGGGGTGCAGCTGAACGCGGCGATCCCGATCGCGTAGGAGCCCAGTAGCCCGGCCACCGGGTTGCGTCCTGCAGCTTTGAAGACCAGCGCCGCGATGGGTGGAATGACCAGGATCGAGGCATCGGACATGATGTGTGCGCACAGGGCAACGAGCGCGATCACATAAGGAAGCGCCCAGCGGGGCGCGCGGCCCAAGGTGGACTTCACAAGCGTGAGCAGCAGGCCGGTGCGTTCTGCCACGCCGACGGCCAGCAGCAGGGTGACGACCACGCCCAGCGGGGGGAACGAGATGAAGTTGTCCACCGCCGTGGTCATCAGCCAGGCGATGCCTTCACCGGTGAACAGGCCCCTGACGGGAGCCGGTTCCTCGCTGCCGGGCACCTGCGTGCTCACGCCGAACCAGGACACCACCGTGGAGACAACGCCGACTGCCAGCAGCAGGTAAAGGAAGAGGGCGAACGGCTCGGGCAGCTTATTTCCGACGCGTTCTATGGCGTCGATCATCCGGGCTCCGAACCTGCGGCGGGCCTCAGGGGGAGTCTGCACTGCGGTCACGATCTTGCCCCGGCCGGCGCGGGCCCGGAGAGCGTCCTCTGCGAGGGGCACCCGTCCGAGGCCAGGACCATTTTCCTGACCGGCAGGCATGAAGTGTCGGGAGCCATTTTTTCCTCCAATGTGGCCTCGGTCATGTTGATTGAAGAAAACTGTATGTTCCATGAACGTTTATCGCTGTTAATGCAGGAAAGTAGTTTTATGAGCCCTAATACGCAGGATAGTCATTCCTTGACTGAGCGTGACCTCGAGTTGGTCAGCGCGCTGCAGGTGGCGCCGCGTGCCAGCTGGGAGGATCTTTCCAGGGTCCTGGGTGTCCACCCCACCACCCTTGCGCGGCGCTGGGCGCGGTTGGTCGAAGCCGGTCTGGCCCGTGTCTCGATCGCTCCCGGCCCCGAGCTCCTGCGGATGATGGATGTGGCGTTCGTCGAACTCACCTGCCAGAACGACCGTGTCCAGGAGGTGGCGGAGACGCTCATCCCCGACGAACGGCTCATGTCCATCCAGTTCATCGCGGGCTCGGCCCACCTTCTGTTAACCGTCGCAGCGGCTGGGCGCAGCCTCTCCAGCTTCCTGCTCACGACCATCGGCAGCCTGGACGGGGTGCTGCACTATGCCGTCCGGACGGTCACCAGCCAGATCATCGATGCCAGCCTGTGGCATTTCCGGGCACTGCCGGCATCGAAAATCCGCCGTCTGTCCCAACTCCATCAGGAGGCCGGCAAAGCCGGCGAGGGAACCCCTGCGGTCATGGATGCCCCGAACCGTGCGCTGATGCGCGCCCTCGGGATCGACGGCCGCACGAGCCTGCGCGAACTTGCCGCGACCGCCGGAATCTCCGCACTGGCGGCGGCACGTCGGGTCAGCCGACTCATCGGCGGTAAATACGTAAGCGTCCGCTGTGATGTCGCCCGCCGGGGATCAGGTCGCAGCTATAGCGCCATACTGTGGGGCTCCATGCGGCCAGACCGGTTCCCGTCAACGGACATACTTGACCGCGTGCCGGCGCTGCGCGTGATGACCAGCGTCACCGGAACCAACAATATCCACATCGTGGTGTGGCTAAACAACCCGATGGACCTGCTCGACGTCGAACAGCAACTGCTCGATGCCATAGGCGGTCTGACCATCGAGGACCGGCGAATAGTCCTGCGGACCTTCAAATTCAACGGCGCAAAACTCAATGAGGACGGGACAATCGCGCAGATCATTCCCATGGCTTACTAAACGCGGTGCCGCCCCGATGCTTCCAACGGACGCCTCCGGCTTCAGCAACAACAAAGCCTGCGCTGAACGGGACAAACCCGGATCCCCGGGTTCTTCCCGCGAGGGGAACTGCCTGGCCGGAAGGATGCAATGGGCGCGAGCCAAGGCTCCCTAAGCCATATTCGCCGTTACCGGCGTTGGGGGGTCCTGACCGATGGCCAGGAATGCCTGCGCCGGTTACAGCGCGGACGTATTCCCTCAGATGGAACAGTTGTGCAAGGATTCCGTCATGAGAAATGTCGAGACGTCTCCCGTAGAGTCCGTGGATCGTGCTCTCCTGCTGATCCTTCTCATGCGTTCCGCGGGGCCGCTTTCAGTCAAGGCGGCGGCAGAGCATCTTAACGTGGCTCCATCGACGGCGCACCGTTTGCTTTCGGCACTCACGTTCCGGGGGTTTTCCGTACAGGACCGGGAGCGGCGCTACCGCGCGGGTCCGGCCTTGTCCGAGCGTGGGGCGGAGTCGTTCTCGGTGCATTTGCTGCGCGTAAATGCCCGCAGTGCGTTGATGGCGCTGCACGAGGCGGTCGGTGAGACGGTGCAGCTGATGGTGCTGCGCGGTGGCAGCATTGTGTTTATTGACGGGGTTGAATCGACCTCCGCGCTTCGGGTTGGGATGCGTGTCGGTGACCAGATGCCCGCATTTGTCTCGGCGGGAGGTAAGGCGATGCTGGCGCAGTTGAGCAATACGGAGCTTGAGGAGCTTTACCGGGGAGGGCTGCCGGCCTGGCCTACGGGGAGAATCACTTCGCTGGCCATGTTGAAGCGGAACATGACCAGGATTCGACGCGCGGAATTTGCCACGAACTTCGAAGAGACGGAACAAGGGGTGGTCGGGCTGGGAGTGAGCATCAACGACGCGGCCGGCAAGCCTATTGCGGCCCTGACCACGGCTACTCCCAGCATCCGGTTCAGGCGGGAGGATATGCCCGCTTATCTTGAGGCGTTGCGGGCCGCAGCCGCTGCTGTCGAAGACCGGCTTCGGTCGGCCGTGTCCTAAGAAGCTCATCAGACGGCTGCCTTGGAGTCGGCGTCGATGGGGAACATTTGGCCAGAGATGGTGCGGGCGTGCGGGCCGGCGAGGAACAGGATCAGTGCGGCGATGTCGTTGGGGTCGATGAACTTCTTGATGGACTGGTTGGCCATCGCGCTGTCGATTTCCTCTTGGACGGTGCGTCCGGAGACCGCGGCGCGGCCTTCGAAGACGCTCATGAGCCGCGGGCCGTCGACGGCGCCGGGATGGATGGTGTTGGAGGTGATGCCGAACGGGCCCAGTTCCATGGCCAGGGTCTTGGCGAAGCCGACCAGGCCCCATTTGGTGGTGGAGTAGGCGATGCGGTTCGGGTAGCCGAAGCGCCCGGCCAGGGAAGACATGGTGACCACCGAGGCGGCTTCGGATTCCTTCAGGAGGGGGATGGCCTTCTGGGTGACGTTGAACGTTCCCTGCAGGTTGACGCCGATGACGGCGGCGAAGGCGCCCGCGTCGTACTGTTCGACCGGTGCGGTGGGGCCGGCGATCCCGGCGTTGTTGACCAGTACGTCCAGGCCGCCGAGCCGGGCCTGTACGTCGGTGAAGAGGGCCTCGACATCCCCGGGTACGCTGACGTCGCCTACTGTGCCGGTGATGTCCGGGTTTTCGGCGGTGACCGCTTTGACCGCGTCGGCATTGATGTCGGCGATGTGGACGCGTGCGCCGTTGGCCGCGAAGGCCCGGGCGACGGCCAGGCCGATTCCGTTTGCTCCGGCAGTTATCAGAACCCGCTGTGACATGGATTCGCTCCTTCTGGTTCCTGTTCCTGGACCGGTCATCCCGGCGATGTGCTGTGGATCGTTCTTCTTCAAGATGTGGAATGTCCTGCAGGCCGCCGGGCGTTGGCTGATGTTCCGTTAGTTGGTTGTTACGGCATGGCCGGGGCGTCGTCCAGCTGGAGCAGCCTGATGGCGTTGTCTTTCATGATCATGGGGCGGACCTCGGGCTTGATCTCGAGCTTTTCGAAGTCGGCGATCCAGCGGTCCGGCGGCAGGAGCGGAAAATCGGATCCGAAAAGCACCTTCCGCCGCAGCAGGGTGTTCGCGTACTGCACGAGGTTGGCCGGGAAGTACTTGGGCGACCAGCCCGAGAGGTCTATGTAGACGTTGGTATGCCGTGCGGCTACGGCGAGGGCTTCATCCTGCCAGGGGAAGGACGGATGGGCCATGATGATTTTCAGCTCCGGGAAGTCCACCGCCACGTCGTCGAGCACCAAGGGGTTGGAGTACTTCAGCCGGATGCCTCCCGAGCCGGGCATGCCCAATCCTATGCCGCTTTGCCCGGTGTGGAAAAGTGCCGGGACGCCAAGTTCCTGGATGACCTTATACAAGGGGTAGGCGATGGGGTCGTTGGGGTGGAACGCCTGCAGGTTCGGATGGAATTTGAACCCCTTTACCCCGTGTTCTTCAACTAGAACCCGGGCCTCCCGGAGACCTTCCTCCCCGCGCGCCGGGTCGATGCTGGCGAAGGGAATCAGGACGTCGGGGTGTTGTGCGGCCTGGGCGGCGATGTCCCTGTTGGGAATCGGCGGGTGCCCGGTGACCGATTCGTGGTCGACGCTGAAGATGACGGCGGCCATCTTCCGCTCACGGTAGTAGGCGGCTATGGCGTCCACCTTCCACGGTTCGTGGCTGGCGCCGAAGTGTTTCTGTGCTGCTTCCCGGAACTCATCCGGCATATCGGTGTGGCCGTGGTCGTCGGCTTCTATGTGGACGTGCATATCGACGGCGGCCAGGTCGGCCAGGTTCAGCCCTGTGTTCACGGAAGGAAATCCTTTGCTGTTCTCGTGCAGGCGCGGCCGGAGGGGGCGCCGAAGGTTTGGGGAGGAGAAGCGTGGACTGCGCTTATCCGGCAGCTTCAAGTACGCGGTTAACCCGCTGGACGGTGTCGTTGACATCGTCGGGCCGGAGAACTATTCCCAGGTCGATTACTTCACCCGTGACTGCCCCCTGAATGAGGCGTTTGAGCGGAATCTCCAGCCGTTTGCCGGTTGGGTTACGGGGGATGCTGGGTACAAACACCACATAGTCCGGAACGTGGCGGGGCGAGAGTTCCTTGCGCAGTGTGCTCCGGATGAGGGCTTCCAATTCCTGTTCGTCCCTTCCCGGTGCTGCTTCGGCCAGCAGCACCAGCTTGCCCATGCCGCCGCCGTCTTCGAAGTGCAGGACCATGCTGTCCTGGACGTCTTTCAGCCCGTCGAGAACCGCGTAGAACTCGGCGGTGCCCAGCCTGACCCCGCCTCTGTTGAGAGTGGCATCCGAGCGTCCCGTGATGACCCAGCTGTTGCGCTCAGTGTGGATGAGCCAGTCGCCGTGCCGCCAGACGCCCTCGTAAGCTCCGAAGTAGCTGTTCCGGTAGCGCTCGTAGTTTTCGTCCCCCCAGAAGAAGACCGGCATGGAAGGCATGGGCTTGGTGGCCACGAGCTCTCCGGCTGCACCCCTGATCGGCTGTCCCTCGGGATCCCATGACTCCACGGACACTCCGAGGGGACGGCATGACATTTCACCGGCATGGACGGCCGTCAGCGGGCTGGCACCGATAAAGGCGGCGCAGATATCTGTTCCACCTGAGGTCGGTGCGAGCAGCACATTAGGGTTCACCGCCTCATAGACCCAGCCGGCCACATCGGCCGCCAGCGGGGAGCCGGAGCATTGGATTTCTCTGACCCTGCTGAGGTCCCATTTCTTGCCGGGCTCCAGGCCTGCATGGGCGCAGGCGGCCAGGTAGGCTGCTCCGGTGCCCAGGTAGGTGGCCTCCGTCTGGGCGAGGATGGACCACTGGGACCATTCTCCGTCCAGGCCCGGCCAGTTGGGATCTCCGTCTTCGAGCACGATGGCGGCCCCGACCAGGAGGGTGGAAACGCTGAGCGTCCACACCATCCAGCCGGTGGTGGTGAACCAAAACGCGGTATCGGCCTCGTTCATGCCGAAATGCAGGCCCATGGCTTTGAAATGCTCCAGCAGCAGCCCGCCGTGGGAGTGCACAATCGCTTTTGGCTTGCCGGTGGTGCCGGAGGAGAACAGCACTGTCAGCGGATGGTCGAACGGAACCGGCTCGATGACTATGTCTGCCTGGTCGCGGGTAAAGTCCGCATAGAGTTCTGCCCCCGCGGGGGCAGTTGCGTTTTCATCCAGATAGGGCAGCAGGACGGTCTTGGTTGCAGGCAGGAACTCCCTGATCCTGGCCAGGTCGTCCTCCCGGGACAGGTCCCTTTTGCCCCACCGGTAGCCGTCGATAGCGATGAGGAGTGCCGGCTCGAGCTGGCTGATCCGGTCCAGGACGCTCTTGGGGCCCATTTCGGGTGCAATGGAGCACCAGATGGCTCCCATGGCTGTTGTCGCCAGATAGGCGGCCAGCGTCTGCGGGATATTGGGCAGGTATCCGGCCACCCGGTCTCCGCGTTTAATGCCGTTGCGGATCAGGCCCTGCTGGATCCGTGTGATTTCTTCCAGCAACCGGCCGCCGGTCCAGTCGACGCTGCCGTTGGTCTGGCTCCGCGACTTGACCATGACGTCGTTGCTGCGGCGGTTCAGTGCCCGCACGATGTGCTCGGCGTAGTTGATGGTCGCCCCGGGGAACCACTTTGCCCCCGGCATCGTGTCGTCGGCCAGGACCTGCGTGTAAGGAGTGTGGGAGATGATGTCGAAGTGGTTCCAGACCTCTGCCCAGAACTGCTCCAGGTTATCGACCGACCACTGCCACGCCTCTTCATAGTCGGCAAAATTGCGGCCGGTTTTTTGCTCTACGCCCTGGAGGAAACGGCCCATTTGATATGAAGACCATTCGTCTTTGGCGGGTGCGGGCAGCAACAGGGAACCTTGTTTGATGACGGACATGGTGTTTCCTTACATGGTGAAACGGTGGGGGAGACCAGGGAGGGATGCGCGGGATGGCGGAGCGGAGCGACTGGTGCGGGCCGGCTAGGAAGTCTCCGCAACCGGTTGCAGCAGTCCCGGCGTCGGGTTCCGGCGCAGGGAGATCCCCAGGGCCAGGATGCAGACCGCGGATGCGGCCAGCGGAATCGCGAAGAGGAAGAAGATGTTTTCCGGTTGCCAGCCGCCGGCGATCAGGTAGCCCACCAGGATAGGTGCCACGATGGATACCAGGCGCCCGATACCGATCATCCAGCCGATTCCGGTTGCCCGGGCACGCGCGGTGTAGACGCCTGGTGCCACTGCATAGAAACCTGCGATTCCTGCCGTGGTCAGGATTCCGAGGAACAGTGCAACAACAACGGCGACGGAAACCTGGGTGAAGATCAGTCCGAACATGATGTAGGCGGCAGCGGCGCCGGCCAGTGTGGCCATCAGCAGCCGGTTGGAGCGGTACCTGATGGCCAGCGCACTGAAAATAAAGCAGCCGAGGATCCCGCCGAAGTTGGCGATGACGCCCACGGTGACGCCGAGTGAATCGTCACCGGACGCGGCAGCCATGATCTTGGGCGTCCAGGTGTTGGCGAAGTAGTAGGCGGCCACGAGGCAGGCGTAACCGGTCCAGAGCATCAGGGTGCGCAGCTTGACCGGGCTGGTGAGGATCTCGCGGACCGCCCCGCCCTGGGAGTGTTCGGCTTCGGGCAGTAAGGGCAAAGAGCTCAGAGCCGGGCGGCCGATCCTGGCCAGAATCCGGTTGGCTTTTTCCAACGCTCCGGGCGGACGGCGTACCAGCAGGTAATCGAGGGACTCCGGCAGGAACAGCCACGACACGGCGAACATGATGACGCTGAGGACAGCGCCTACCAGGAATGCGGACTGCCAGCCGAAAGCGGGAATGAGCGGGCCGGCGACGAATCCGCCGATGGTCGCTCCGATCGGGTAGCCGGCGGCGTAGATGCCGATGATCGATCCACGGCGCTTGTCCGAGGCATATTCCGAAACCAGGACATTCAGGTTCGCCATCATGCCCCCGACACCGAGGCCGGTCAGAACCCGGTATGTCATCAGCTGGGCAGGGCCTGTGCTGATAACAGAGAGCACCATGCCAACACTGATAATGGCCATGGAGATGATGGTCAGTTTTCGGCGGCCGATCCGGTCGGCCAATGGAGTCAGGAGAATCGATCCTGCGGCCATGCCAAAGAGGCTTGCACTCAGGAGGAAACCCAAGGTCACCGGATCCAGGCCCCATTCACGCGAAAGGTCAGGTGCTGCGTAGGCCATGACGGCAACGTCGAAGCCGTCAATGAGGATCAGTGCCAAGGCGATAGCCACCGCCATAATCTGAAACCGGCCCATCCGCGATGCGCGGATTTCTGTCAGAACATTCATACCTGTTTCCTCACTCACTACGTGCTTGGGATCCCCACCAAGTGACCCTAGTCACCCGGTCCCGTGCAATCCACGGTTTAGACGTAGATTCCGTCATAAGGAATTAGAGCTGGAGGAATTTCGCTAAGAGTAGCGAATCATCGGCCGTAAACTGGGACCCGGTATTCCGTGAGAAGGAATTTGCATCCAAAAGGTGGTGGGTTTGGTGCCGCGGTTATTACAGTCGAGCACACATGTGAATCAGGTCACCATCAAGATCATGAGGTTGTTGTGAAAAAACTGCTTGGAACATTTGCGGCTGGAGCTGCAGCCATGGCCCTGCTGGCCGGATGCGGAGGAGGAAGCATCTCAGGTTCCCCGGAATCATCGCCCGGCAACGGCGACAACCTGCAAAAGGTGACGGTCGGAGCCATCCCGATCGCGCCGTCCGCCGCCCTGCAGCTGGGTATCGACAAGGGACTGTTTGCCAAACACGGTATAGAAATCGAGATGCAGTCCGGCCAGGGCGGGGCTTCCATGCTTCCGGCAGTTTCAACAGGCGCCATGAACGTCGCCATCGGCAACCCCGTCTCAACCATGCTCGCGCAGTCAAAGGGCCTGGACCTGAAGATTATTTCCGGCTACTCCCGTTCCCTCGCCGAAGGAGACGACATCACCGGTGTTGTAGCACTCAAGGATTCCGGCATCGAGACAATCGAAGATCTCGAAGGCAAGACGGTCTCTGTCAATACGGTTGCCGGGCAGGGTGACATTACCATCAAGGAGGCGATGGCCAAGGCCGGAGCCGATCCCGAGTCGGTAAAATTCACTGAAATCGCCTTTCCCGACGCGCCCGCCCAGTTGGAAAAGGGAAATGCCGACGCAGTCTGGCTGGCCCAGCCGTTCCTAAGCCAAACCATTGCAGCCGGCCATCATGTTATTTCCTACAACTACCAGGAGACAATACCGGGCCAGCCCACACTGGTGGCATTCGCGAGCGGGAAATGGGCGGCCGATAATCCCGAGCTCGTAGAAGACTTCAAGGCGGCCCTGGTCGAGGTTTCCGACTATGCCCAAACCCATCAGGACGAGGTCCGGGCACTATTGCCCTCTTTCCTGAAAATGGACCCGGAACTGGCAAGTAACCTGCTCCTCGAGGAACACTCAGCCGAAATCGACAGGGAATCCCTTGAGAAGATCAACCAACTTATGGTCAAGTACGATGTCATCGAAGCGCCGGTAAACCTCAGAGACGTCATTCTGGACTAAGCAGGCATATGCGCCGTTATCGGCTTTGCAGTCCCAATTCGGGGCGCCGGACTTGCCAATGCTTCGGAAAATCGAGCGGTCCGAAAGCATCGTGTTGAGGGGTTGCTGTCACGGAGTTGGACCGGCGAACTGTTCGACGTACCCGGAGTACAACGCTCCGGTCGCTACCCCGGTGTCCCGCCCCCAAGGCTCCGGTGGCGGCCCACAGAATTTCCCTTAGTACGCACGCCTGGACCGCGAGGGCTATCCGTACGCGGTGTGGAACATTTACGACGGCTTATGGCGTGAGATCCGTCGGGAGGACCGCACGACACGCCTCCCGACGACGAGCCGTGGCACTGACCGGAAGGCATGAAGAAAGGTAACGGCGGACAACGCCCGACCCCCCTCCACCTGCTGCTGTCCTACTTAACTTTCGCAGTCGAGGAGGACGTCTTGGATGCGGTGTTCCAGCCGGTCTGGTAGCCGGTGACGCGGACCTTCATCGTGTCGTGCCGGTCGGCCGATGTCAGCTTGTAGGTGCGGTAGACGGCGCCCTTGATGGGTTTTCCTGAGCGGTACCACTGGTACTTGAACTTCGTGCCGGCCGTCCAGGTCCGCGGGTTCGCCGTGAGCCGGTAGCCGACCTTCTTCGTGCCGGAGATCGTCGGGGTTGAGGTCTTCAAGGTGCCCTTGGCGATGGCCGTTGTTGCACGAGAGTGCCGGTAGGACGTGTTGTAGCCCGTCAGGGAGACTGCATAGCGGAGCGTGATTGTCTTACCGGCATCGGCACCCGTGAGGCGGTATGTCCTGCCCGTGGCGCCCTTGATCGCCGTTCCCGACCGGTACCACTGGTATCGGACGACAGCGGACTCGTTGGGGTTCACCATGGACGGGGTTGTCCAGAACCAGTTTCCGTATGAGGCGGTGAGAGTATACCCGGCCTTCTTGGTCCCGGTCGGGGTAAAGATGACACCGTCCGTTCCTAGGGTCCCCTTTGTGACCGTGACAGTTAACGGTGTTGATGTCGTGGTCAGGCCAATGAAACCCGATTTCGTGCCGGTTACGCGCACCGAGTAGGTGTGGAAGCCAAGATCGTTTGACGTCGGGGAGTAGGCTTTGGCGGTCGCTCCACTGACGGCTCGCCCGTCCCGGTACCACTGGTATTTCAGCGAAACGGGCGCGGGCCCCCAGCCGGGAGTTGCAACGGTGAACCCGTACCCGACCTTCGGGGTTCCGGTGATAACCGGGGTGCCCGGGTTGAAGGAGCCGGGGGAGACCTCGACAGCAACCGGGAATGAGGTAGCTGACCCAGGGGCCAGGCCGCTCAGGTAGCCGTTGACAGTCACCGAGTACTCGTGTGTACCCAGGTCGTTCGCACCCAAGGTGTATTGCGTCTGGGTTGCTCCGGGGATGGGCGTGCCGTCGCGGTTCCACTGGTAATTGTGGTCGAAAAATTGAGGCTTCCAGTTGGGCATTTCCGTGGTCAGCTTCTCGCCGGCGGCCATGGACGGGGCTCCGGACACGACGGGGGCTTCTAGCGTCTTGAAAGTGCCCGGTACGACCGTGCCTGTGGCCGCAGACGTGCTGGTGGCCGTCGTGACTCCGGAGGCCGTGGCCGTGACTTTGACCGTCAGTGTTTTACCGAGGTCAGCGTCCCCGAGATAGTGCGACTGCCGTACTGCGCCCGCGATGGGTGATCCGGACCGGTACCACTGGTACGCAAAGGACGCTGCCGAGAGGCCCCAGTTCCCAGGCTGGGCGGTCAATGAGGTGCCGCCAACTGTCTCCCCGGCGATAACGGGTCTAGCGGGTGTGAAGGAGCCGCGGGCGACGAGGTCGGTCTGCGAAGCCGTTTTTGTGGTCGTCTTGTATCCGGCTCTGGACCCCGTCACCCCAACGGTGATCGCGTGGCCGAGGTCTGCCGCTGTGAGCTTATAGGTCGAGCCGGTGGTCCCTGAGACTTTGCTGCCGCTGCGGAACCATTCGTAGGAGTACTGGTAGACCGCAGGCACCCAAGTCCCCGGGTCGGCCGATAAGGTGTTGCCGGTGAGGGCCTTGCCGATGATGACGGGAACGGCGGGCGCCATTTCGAAGAGATGAACCTGCGCCGGTGCCGATATGCGCGTCGTTCTCTTATACCCGGCTTTGCTGGCAGTCACCTGCACGGTTAGCGCCGAACCCCCGTCGCCTTCCTTGACACGATAGGTATTGCCCGATCCAACCCATTGGTTTCCCCGATACCACAAGTAGCTAAGGGCCGCGTCAGGAGCCCATGCGCCCGGGTCTGCAGTCAGCAGTGCACCCAGGACCGGTGTCCCGGATATGGCCGGCACCGGAGCCTCAGTGAATTCTTCCAGCACGGGGGCCGTAGGTGCCACCAGTACCGTGTCCGGCAGGCTGGTGACGCCAGGGGATGGGACCGGTACAGGCGTCGCCGCGTCCACGGAAGCAGCGTCGAGATGCCACTCCGCGGGGAAAGGCCCGGCTTCACGGGTCGTGATTGTGTCTTTGGTCCCCGCGTCTTAAGGACAGCTTCAGACTGATGTGTTCTGTCTCTATCGGGAAAATCGATCGCGACGGTGAAGTGCTCGGCAACGCACTCCTTTGCACCTGCAGTACGTCCGCGGCACGATCAGTGTGAAGTAATGACCTGCCAGGGCAGGAGTGGGCAGAGTATTGTCGACGAGTGCGGGGGTCCAACGGCCAAGCGGGAAGACCGCTCCCGGTGCCTGCCCTTCGTCAGGGCCGTTGTTCAACGCTGCAGGAGTATATGAATGACTGTAAACCGCGACGCTGTACAGCAGTTTGTCGACCAGCTCGCTGAAAAGCTTGGCCGGTCCGTGGCCGTTGATGACCGCCATCGCCACTACGTCACCAGCAGCCGTCATTTCGGGGACCTGGACGGCCTGCGCGTGAACGTACTCGTATCCCGCCACCTGGACGATAAATCGTCGGCGTATCTGTACAGCTTCGTGGATGCGGCGAACCTCAAAGGTCCCATCCGCATTCCCGCAAACGACGACCTCGGAATTACGGTCCGTCGATGCTATCCGGTACAGAAAAACGGCGAATGGGTCGGGTTTCTCTGGCTGATCGGTGAGGCCACGGAAGCCGAAGACAGAATAGTTGCCGCATCTCTTTCCGAATTTGCACACATCCTGAGCCAGGAGCCGGACAGAACGGCACAGCAGGAAGCCGTCGTCTGGGCCACTTTCCTGAAGATCCTTTCCCTGCCCGATCGCAGGCATGAGCTAAGGGATTCTTGGCAGGGCCAACTGATCGACCCGCAAACGACCATCGCGGTCGTCGTGGCCTATGCCCACCAGGAACCGGAGAAAGATCGGGTCTACCAAGCGCAAATCCTCAATGAACTGATAGCCAGGTCGATACATGACCGCAGGATCATCAGGACGACATCAGTGGCACGGGGGCGGATTGCCCTGACCATCGTCAGGGACCAACACCGCCGTTCCCCGGACAAAGCCGGATTCCCGCTCGTCAATTCCTTGGCCAGGCTGGAACACGACCGGCTGTCTGTCGGCCTCAGCAGTTGGGGTCCGGTTACCGAAGCCGAGGAGTTGCTTACGCAAGCGGTGCTTGCCGCCTACGCGGCCTTTGCCGGGAATAAACGCTGCTTGTCATGGCCCGATTGCACTTTTCAGGGGATTCTCCTACGCACGGCTTTAAATGACCCGGCCCAGGTCATACCGGCACCAGTCAGTGAATTGGCTGCAACGGGTTCGGGCGCGGTTTTGCTGAAAACAGTATCGGTCTTCCTAGAGGAAAGCGGCGACATCTCCAGAGCATCACAGCGCCTTAATATCCATCGGACCACTCTTTATTACCGGCTCGCGAGGATTGAAGAACTCACCGGATACGACTTAAAGAACGGCAATGACCGTCTTGCCCTCCAGATCGGCGGGGGGCTTATTTCCTTTCTGGAGACCGAATTGCCTCTCTTCCTACAGTCCGAGGAAAACTAGGCCAAAGGTTCATACACACGCATATGGTCCATGCGCTATCTCCGCCTATACGCTTTTTACAGGTCAACGTGACCTACGTCACACACAGCGTTTAGTGTGCCTTTCATGCCCGATAAAGGAGCTGCAATGATCGAAAGAAGAGGCGAATTTACCTTTCCGTTTAATCTCCATGAAGGTGAAAGCCCGCTCTCTATTCAGAGCTATTTCCTCACCGAATCCGAATTACCTGTAATCGTGCAGGCCTGGGAATTTCCGGTCGGGGGAGGGGAAGGGGTACACAGTCATCCCCGCTCCGGGGAAAACTTGGAAGAACTGTATTTCGTCATGTCCGGCACGGCGAGACTGACGGTCAACGGCGCGAATCAGCTGCTGTACCCGGGTGATGCCGCATTGACCCGCCCTGAAGACGACCGCGGCGTAGAAAATGCCGGAGACAGTCCTCTACGAATGCTGGTGATCTGGGGGCATCCCAGTGATGCGCGGCCCGACTTCCAACAGTTCAATACTGTTCAAGCCGCGCTCAAATGCCGGCAGGGTCAGCCGGCCTGAATTTCTGCAATACCGCGGGGCAATCTACCGCAAAGCCGGACGTAAAAAGGCCCTCGTTCTTTCGTATTGATCGTCCAGCCGGGCGAAGCTGTGAAAGCCTGGCTTCAATGAAAGTTGATTGATGTGACTGCTACCTCTGTTAGGCCTAGTAGAGCTCTTCCGAAAAAAACCATCGTTGCCGGAGCCTTGGGCAACTTTGTCGAATGGTATGACGCGATCGTTTTTGCCTATGCTGCTGTCGCCATAGGCCACATCTTCTACGGGAACGCCAGCGAATCCGTGCAGCTCGTGGCGTCCTTCAGCACCTTCGCTGTCACGTATGCCGTCCGCCCGTTCAGCGGTATCACGCTCGGAATCATAGCCGACAAGATCGGCCGCAAAAACGTCCTGATGTTCACTGTTCTGCTCATGGGCGCTGCGACGACCACGATCGGGCTCCTGCCCGGTTATGACGCCATCGGCATCATGGCGCCGATCCTGCTTATTCTCTGCCGCGTGGCCCAAGGCATTGCAGCAGGCGGGGAACTCATGGGCGCGGTTACCTTTGTCATGGAACATGTTCCCGCCGAGCGCCGAGGGTTGGGAATTTCCCTCATTCAGATGGGAACCGGCATGGCCTATCCTGCCGCGTTCGCGTTCTCTTTCGCCCTCATGAATATCGGCGGCAACGAATGGTTCAATGACAGCGGCTGGCGCTGGCTGTTTCTCTCAAGCGCCCCCCTGGCCCTTGTGGCGCTCTATATAAGGTCGCTGCTGACTGAGACACCGGTCTTTTCCGCGATCAAGGCAGCAGGGGAAGACGCCCGCCGTCCCGGCAGGGAAATCATGCGGGTACACAAGACCAAGATCCTGGCTATGACGCTCCTGGGCTTCGTATTCATGGGTAACTGCATTCTCTTCCTTGCCTACCTGCCGACCTACCTCCGCAGCCGGGCAATCGATCAGGATACGGTTTCAGTCGTCATCGCCGTTACCTTCCTGCTCTTCGCGTTGTGCATCCCCGTGTGGGGGCTGGTGATCGACCGCATAAAGCGTCATTATTCCCGCCTTGGCTCCACACTGGCT
This sequence comes from Arthrobacter crystallopoietes, assembly GCF_017603825.1. Classification (NCBI taxonomy): domain Bacteria; kingdom Bacillati; phylum Actinomycetota; class Actinomycetes; order Micrococcales; family Micrococcaceae; genus Crystallibacter; species Crystallibacter crystallopoietes. Next base: position 853,132 of record NZ_CP072014.1, on the reverse strand, counting down.
TACACCTGTGCCTTGATCCCCTGCTATCTGCTGATCACCTCGGAGAGCATTCCCGCCATCGCACTCGGAATGTCGGTCTTGGCTGTGCTGCTCGCTTCCCTCTACGCAATGTTCCCCCTGGTAGCGGCAGAAGCAATGCCTCCGGCAGTCCGGGCCACGGGAGGGAACATGGCCTACAACATCGGCACAGCACTGATCATGGGTCCCGTCGTTCTGATAGCACTCCAACTCGTTCAGTGGTTCGGGCCAGTGGCTCCCGCCTACTACGGAACCCTTCTCGGGGTGATATCAGTTGCCGCAGCCCTGATCGGGCGACGCCATCTGGAACCCGACGCCTCATTCACACAGGAAGAAGAAACACACCGCAATCGAGAGTCTATGGACGCCCTCTGACTCCGGACACATACTGCCGCCCGGTGGAGGCCGCGTCCTCCACCGGGCGTCCTTGTGGCCTCTGCCTTGATGATCAGGGCAGCCACCCTACCCCGCACGCCCGGAAGGGTGGCGGCGCTTCGCGCGGAAAAAGTAAAAATAGCTCGGCCGTTGAGGACTATCGCCCAGTAGCAATGTCATAGGCGCCGTTATCGACTCTTCTATGGTTGTCAACGTAGCAACGGCAGGGGACTGTTGGCATTGAGTATTCGGTAAATCCGTCGGGCGAGATAGCGTTTGACGCATCGACGGATCTCTTTCTTGGTCCGCCCTTCAGCTTGCCGTTTCTCTACGTATTCGATGGTCTCTGGATCGAACGCCATTCTGGTTAAAGCGACCAAGTGAAGGGCTTTGTTCAGGGTTCTGTCGCCGCCGCGGTTAAGCCTGTGCCGGATGGTGTTCCCCGACGAGGCCGGGATCGGGTTGACTCCGGCCAAGCAGGCGTAGGCAGCCTCGGAACGTACCCGCCCGTGATGGGACCATGCGGTAAGACAAATGGCTGCTGTGACGGGACCGAAGCCGGTTTCCTGCAGCAGCGGCGCAGCTTCGCTGACCTCAACCAGTTCGGTGATCCGGGAGCCGTTTGCTTTGATCTCAGTGTCAAGGTCGCCGATGCGCTTGGCCAGCCTGACTGCTTCGGAACGGGCGACCGACACCGCAAGAGGTTCTTCGCGGGCCCGCCACCGGGAGACCTCAAGTATCTGGGTTCCGGTCAAGGACTTGCGTGCATCCAGACCCAGATCATTGATCCGGAGCAGCGCGGTCAACGCGTTCACGGTCCTGGTCCGGTCGGTGGTCATCGAATGACGCGCACTGACCAGGACCCGTAAGGCAGCGCGGACGCCTTCGTTCAGCCGCGGCCGGCGCAACTGTTGTTCTTCCAAGGGAAGAACGGCAGAAGCGATCCGATGCGCATCCAACGGATCGGACTTGCCAACACCACGACGCGGCATGGCGGCCATGCGCGCGGCTTCTGCGACCTGGTAGCCGGCAGCTGCGACAGCACCGGCCAGCACGGCACCATAGGAAGCCGCGCCCTCGATCACCCACAAGGTGGCCAGGTCGGCGCCGGTACGACGCGCAACCCAAGCAATGGCGCGGTTGATCCCGGCGCCGGTCGTGGTGAACTCCCGGGTTTCGAGCAGCTCACCGCCGGCCGCGGCAATGATGGCGTACACGTGTTTCCTGGCATGGGTGTCGACCCCCACGACAAACGGGTGGGAATACGCAACGATAGTCATAGCGGTTCTGGCACCTTCCTCGTTTTGCGGACATGGTCAGGCCGTTATGGGCCGGTACCAGTCCGGGTAGAGGTCACTTCGGAACAGCACTGTGACGAGCCACGCCCCGGGCGGGGCGGACAATCTTCTGATCAAGTCACCGAGGTGGGCCGGGCAGGTGCCGGCCGCCCACCCAGCGGACGGACAAGTCGATAACAGGACACCCTGACGGGGCCAAGCGTTTAGTGAGTCACGACCGCGGGGCGGAACGGCCTGCACCTACTCTGCCAGCCAATCCCAGACCAGCCACCCCAATCCTCACAGGCGTTTCGGGCTGCATCTGATCTGGTCAGCCTTCTTCGGTGCACGGGTGTCACTGCGGGCTGTCGTCTGGGCTTCAATGCAGAAAGTAAGGGCTGCGGATTGTGAACCCGCATCCTCTATACCGGCGTTTCGGGTCGCACTGTCCGGAAGCCGCAGTTGCTGCTGGCAGAATCGGGCGAGTTGGAGCTGCGCGCTGCCACCCTGTAGCGATTGCAGTATGAGTCGTGGCAAAGATAGGATCCACCGCGCATGACGCGGCCCCTGCCGATCGTGGGGCCGAGAGGGTTTACCAATGGCGAATTGCGGTAGTACTTGGGCAGAAACCAGTCAGCGCACCATTCCCATACATTTCCGCTGATTTCGTAGAGGCCGTAGCCGTTGGGCGGGAAGCTGCGGACAGGGGCGGTGCCGAGGAAACCGTCCTGCTTGAGATTTGTTCTGGGAAATTCGCCCTGCCAGATGTTGCACAGGTGGATGTCTCCACTGCCGAGGAGTTCGTTGCCCCAGGGGTAGCGCCGGCCCTCGAGCCCCCCGCGGGCGGCGTATTCCCATTGGGCTTCGGTAGGCAGCTTCCTGGCTGCCCATGAGCAGTAGGCCTGGGCGTCGTTCCAAGAAATCTGCACTACGGGGTGGTCCGGGAAGTCCTGCCAGTCTGAGCGCCGGCCGTACGGATGCGCCCAGTTGGCTTCCCTGACACTCACCCACCAGGGAGCCCCCGTAACCGTGCCGATAAGGTCCACGGGAGCGGCTTGAACCTGCAGGTGGAACACCGCGGACGTCCCGTATGCTTCCGATTCAGTGCGGTACCCTGTGGCGTCAACAAAGCGAGCAAATTGACTGTTAGTCACGGTGGTGGCGTCGATGGAGAATGAATCGATTGCGACTTGATGGACCGGGGTTTCGCCGTCTTGGGGGTATCCCTCGTCGAAGTGGTCTCCCATGAGGAATGATCCGCCAGGAATCACCACCTCGTCATGAGAAATACCGCAGTCTTGAGGGTGCGGTATGCCGGCAGGATCCATGGAGCGCGAATTCTCACGCTCGGGCATGCCGCAGCAACTCACCGGTCTTCCTTTCCCTGTGTTTGACGACGTCTGAACTTCCAATGATCATGCCAGCGGCAGATTCGACGAAAAATGAAGTGATTCGATCTTCTCCGGTACTGTTGCCGATTCATCCGCTCAGGCTGCTGGTTGTGAGCTGCTTCTGGCCGCAAGCTAGTGGGTCAGCTTTTCAGCCGGTAGGTCTGCCGAAAAGTGTACTGATCGATGAGGTCAGGGCGCCTGCATCATGTTCATGCCGCCGGCGACCCAGATCGGTTGGCCAGTCATGTAAGGCAGGCGCCCCGAGGCGACCGTGGCGATCGCCTGGCCGACTTCCTCCTTCTGGCCCCAACGGGGGATGGGCACGCGGCCGCCAGATATCCACTCGTCCGGCAAGCTGCTGCCCGACGAGGCCGTCATGGCCGTGGCGATCAGGCCTGGGCGGACCTCGTGGACGTGGATGCCGTGCTTGGCGAGACGGACCGCGAACAGCTTAGCCACCATGCTCAGGGCGGACTTCGTAACGTTGTACTGCGCCCGGTCGACGCTCACCAGTTCGGCGGCGATGGAACTGACAATCACGATGCTCCTGTAGACGTCGTCGGCTAATTGCCCCTCGTCAGCGAGCAGGAGGTTGGCAAACGCTTGGGTCAGGAAGAACGTGCCCCGGAGGTTGATGTCGACGGACCGGTCGAAGGCTTCGGGGGAGAGCTCGAGGATGTCGGTCAGCGGGCGGGCGGCGATTCCCGCGTTGTTGACGAGGCAGTCCAGCCGCCCGAAGTCGCCGCGGACAGCCTCGAGGACCAGGCGGTGTCGCGACAGATCGGCGATGTCGAGCTGGTAGTAGCGCACCCGGTCCGCCGGAACGGCGGCAAGGACTTCCGGATCTGCCTCCGCGTGGAGGTCTACGACTGCGATGTCGAACCCTTCCTTGGCGAGTTCGATGGCAGCGCCGAACCCGAGTCCCTGGTGTCCTCCGGTGACGACGGCGACGGGACGGACGGCTGGTGCGGCTGGCGGTTGCTTCATGGCGGGTCCTTTCGAAGGTTGTTCTAGTCGATGAAGCGGGCGATTTCGTCCGCGGTGGCCCGGAGCAAGGTCAGCAACTCCGGCTCCCGTTCGGCGGGCAGCCGGGATTCCAGCCCGGAGATACTGACGGCTGCGATCGGGCGGCCGGTGGAGGAAGGCACGGGCAGGGCGATGCCAGCAAGACCAGGCATGACGACGTCGGTCCCGTAGACGTAGCCATCGGCGTCGATTTGTGCCAGCGCTACGCGCAGCGCCTGCTCGTGTTCGGCCAGGCTTGTAGTGCGCCATGCGTCTGGCTGGTCGTGTTCCAGATGCGCCAGATGCTGCTCCCTGGCATCTCCGTCGAGCTGGGCCAGGAGGATCAGGCCGTTATAGCTTGAGGTCAACGGAATTGTATCGCCGACGTTGACCGACTGCGCGCGGATCGGAAAAGCGCCTTCAGTCCGGACGATGTAGTGCGCGGCCCCGAACTGCCACATCGCCACGTACACGGTGTCCCCGCACGCGTCGGACAACTTTTGTGCCGCCCGCCGTACCGCGGCCAGGTCCCTGACCGGGCTCGGAGCTGCGGCACCGAGATGGAACAATGCCGCGCCAAGGGCGTAGCGCTTGCTCTCGAGCTGCTGGACGTAGCCGACGTCTTGCAACTCCTGCAGGAGCCGGTGGACGGTCGGCCGGGCGATCCCCGTGGCCCGGGATAGGTCGAGAAGCCGTGCCCCGACTGTTCCATGGGAGCCGATTGCAGAGAGCACCTGAGCCACGCGGGCCACGACCTGTTTCTTGTCTGTGTCGCCATTCGTTACTATTAAGTCCATTCTATGAACTCAACCTTCCGGTGTGTGCATGGGCTTCATGGCCGCGTTGTTACTTGCAATTCTGGCCAGCAGTGGGTCACACTGTGTGAGCGAGGACACCGCATCGATGTTCCTAACATACCTGAAATAATAAAAAGAGTCCATTTAATGGACTCAACTTTAAAGGAGAGAAACGATGGGCAGCAGCCACGAGATCCAGGGCCATGCCGCGATCGTTACCGGCGCCGGAGGCGGCATCGGTTCGGCGGTGGCGCACAAGCTCGCAGAGCTGGGGGCTGGTGTCGTCTGTGTGGACTTGAAGCCCGCGGCCGCCAAACAGGTTGTCCAGGACATCGTTGCAGCGGGCGGCAGGGCCGTCGCCATTGACGGCGACGTCACCGACCCCGCGCTGTCCCTCCAAGCCGTCGAGACCGCTCACACCGAATTCGGACGCCTGGACATCGTCGTGAACAACGCCGGTGCGGGCAGCGAGATGGCACCCCTGTGGGAAATCGACCTCGACACCTGGAGGCGGAACCTCGACGTCAACCTCACCAGCCAGTTCATGCTGTGCAAGGCGGCCGTCCCGGGTATGGTCGAGGCCGGTTATGGGCGCATCGTGAATGTCGCTTCGGCGGCCGGTATGGAGGGGCATGCGCTCTCCAGCCCCTACGCGGCGGCAAAGGCGGGCGTCGTCGCGATGACGAAGTCCCTGGGCAAGGAACTGGCCAAGACCGGCGTCATCGTCAACGCCGTCGCCCCCGCTCTGATCGGCTCGGGGATGCTCGAGGAACCCTGGTTCTCCGGCGACGTGAAGGAGCATCTCCTCGGCCGGATTCCCATGGGCCGTGTGGGCGATCCCCGCGAGGTGGCCGAGATGATTGCCTTCCTTGCCTCGCCCGCAGTGAGCTTCTCCACCGGAGCGGTCTTCGACCTCTCCGGCGGCCGCGCCACCTACTAGACCGCGCCACCCACTATCTTCGTTCGATTCCGTATTTCAAGGAGACACCCATGGATTCATTGACCGCGGAGGCCACCGGCCCCGCCGCTACCGGAATGAGCGCCGTCGACCGGCGCCGTTCTCTCGTGGCAACCGGCGTTGGCAACCTGCTTGAATGGTTCGACTGGGCCGTCTACGCGGTGTTCTCCACCTACATCTCCGCGGCGCTCTTCAGCAAGGAAGACCCGGTCTCCGCCCTGCTGGGCACGCTGGCCGTCTTCGCCGTGGGCTTCGTCATGCGGCCCCTGGGCGGCTTCGTCTTCGGCCGGCTGGCCGATAAGAAGGGCCGCAAGTGGGTCCTGCTGGTCACCATGCTGATGATGGCCGCCGGCTCCCTGATGATCGCCTTGATCCCCAGCTACGAAACCATCGGCGGCTTCGCCTCCGTTTTGCTGCTGCTGGCACGGCTCATCCAGGGTTTCGCCCACGGCGGTGAATCTACGGCATCGAACGTGTACCTGCCGGAGATCGCCCCGCCCGCTAGGCGCGCCCTGTACGGGTCCACGGTTGGCGTCGCCATGGGCGGCGGCACTCTGATCGCCACGCTGTTCGGCACGGTACTCGCCGGGCAGATCGAAGCATCGGCCATGGGTGAATGGGGCTGGCGCATTCCGTTCTTCTTCGGGGCGCTGCTGGCGATCGTCGTCCTGTGGCTGCGCCGCAACATGATGGAATCCGAGGTCCACACCGAGCACGTAACCGCGGTTGCCGCCGAGGCTAAGACCGCCACCAGCGATCCGGGCTGGACCCGCGGCCAGATCGCCAAGCGCGCCGTCGAGGTTTTCTTCTACATGGCCGGCACGACACTGCCCTACTACATCTGGTCATCCTACGCGGCCGTCTACGCGATCTCGCAGCACGGCATGGATCCGGGACTTGCGTTTGCCGCGACCCTCGGCGCCACAGTCCTGAACATCTGCCTGGTCCCGGTCATGGGCTTGATTTCCGACCGGATCGGCCGCCGCATCCCGGTGATCTTCTACAACCTGGCCACCGCAGCGCTGACCTTCCCGATGTTCGGCCTGATCAGCTCCGATCCGTGGACCCTGTTCGCCGCCCAGAGCATCATGATGGGGATCAGCGCCTGCATCGGCGGCACCCAGCCGGCGATGATCTCCGAGCAGGTTCCCACCAAGTACCGCATGCTGATCATGGGCACCGCCATGCCACTGGCCGTCGCGCTCTTCGGCGGGACCGCGCCCTACCTCAACACCTGGTTCACCTCCGCCGGCAACGGCTGGTTGTTCAACCTGTACATGATCGCCGTCTGCCTGGGATCCGCCGTCGTCGTCTGGCGCTGGAAGGAAACCAAGGGCATCGACCTGCGCGACGTCCGCTGACCACTCCCGCCCTACCTTTGCGAAAGGAGCCAGCATGCTGGCCACTGACCTCATGATCCCCGCCGTCGCCGACGTCCGCGGAACCACCATCACTTACTACGACTCCCGGGACGAAAAGGACCGTGACGACGTCCTGGTCATGATCCACGGGACCTCCGGCTCCACCAAGGCACACTTCGGGTTCCTCTTCCCGATCCTCGCCGCCAAGCAGCGCGTGGTATCCATCGACTGGACCCAGCCCGCCCCAAACGGCAAGCCGATTGAACTGGACCAGCTCGTCGACCAAGTGGCCGGAGCGATCGAGGAGATCCTGCCCGGCCGGAAGGCGTTCCTGCTCGGCTACTCGCTCGGGGCCGTCGTCACCGCGGCCGTCGCCGCCCGCCGACCCGACCTGGTCGAGCGGCTGGTCCTCGTCGCCGGCTGGATGAAGACGGACCTGCAGCAAATCCTGCGCAATGACGTCTGGCAGGCGCTGCGCGCCTCAGGCGACGGCGCGATCCGTGCCTACTCCACCTTCTGCGCCTTCGGCGGACCGTTCCTGGCATCCAAGACCTTGGCCGACCTGCAGCCGGGGATGGACGCCATGGCGTTCGACGCCTTCGGCGACCAGCAGATGGAGCTCAACCGGCGCATCAACATTGTCGAAGACGTCCACCGGATCAGCGCGCCGACACTGGTGATCGGCTGCACGCACGACCAGATGGTCCCGATCCGCCACCAGAAGGCACTTTTCGGGGCGATCGAGGACGCGCGCTTCGCCGAAATCCCCACCGGGCACGCGGTCGTGTTTGAACGGCCCAGCGAACTCACCCACCACATCCAGCGGTTCCTCGACGAACCAGAAGCATTCACCGCCGGGAGCATCGTCCCCACGCCGCAACCGTAGCAGCGCCCAGCATCCGTAGAGAGGCACCACCATGACTGACCAGACAGTCCAGCACGTCAAGACCCTGATCGTCGGCTCCGGCTTCGCCGGCCTCGGCCTAGCCATCCGGCTCAAGCGCCGCGGCGACCAGAACTTCGCAATCATCGAGCGTGCCCACGACGTCGGAGGTACCTGGCGCGACAACACCTACCCGGGTGCCGCGTGCGATGTGCCCAGCCACCTATACTCGTTCTCCTTCCGGCCCAACCCGGACTGGTCGAGCGTATTCTCGCCCGGCCCGGAGATCCAGCAGTACCTGCGCGACGCCGCCCGCGAGGAGGGGCTGCTGCCGCACGTGCACTTCGGCGCCAACATGCTTGACGCCTCCTGGGACGACGACGCCGCCCGCTGGACCGTCACCACCTCCACCGGAACGTTCACCTCCACCTACCTGGTCACGGGTACCGGCCACCTCGCCGACGAGGCCTTCCCCGCGATCGAGGGCCTCGAGGATTTCCCCGGAGCGAAGTTCCACTCTGCCCGCTGGGACCACTCCGTCCCGCTGGAAGGCAAACGCATCGGCGTGGTCGGCACCGGGGCTTCTGCCATCCAGATCGTCCCCGAACTGGCGAAGATCGCCTCCGAACTGGTGGTCTTCCAACGCACCCCGGCATACATCATCCCGCGCGCCGAACGCGCCTATACCGAAGGGGAAAAGCGGCTGTTCCGCCGTGACCCCTCGGCCATCACCGAACTGCGCTCAGAGCTGTTCTGGGGCGGGGAAAACACCTACGCCCAGCGGCGTGCCGTCCCGCAGTTCCTGGAGGCCGGCAAGAAGATGGCCCTGGACCACCTCGCGGCCCAAGTGCCCGACCCGGAGCTGCGGGCCAAGCTGACGCCGGACTATGAACCGGGCTGCAAGCGTGTGCTGATCTCCAACACGTTCTATCCGGCCCTGCAGGCCAAGGTCACCACCCTGGAGGCCTCCGCGCTGCGGCGTGTCGACGGGTCGACGGTAGTCGCGGCGTCGGGCGCCGAGTACGAGCTCGACGCGCTGGTCTTCGCCACCGGCTTCGAGGCCACCGAACCGCCCTACGCGGCGCTCGTGCACGGCCGGGACGGGATCAACCTCTCCGATCACTGGAAATCGGGCATGCAGGCCTACGACTCCGTCGCCGTCGCCGGGTTCCCCAACCTGTTCAGCATCAACGGTCCGAACACGTCCCTGGGCCACAACTCAATCGTCTACATCATCGAATCCCAGGTGGACTACATCCTCGGCGCCCTGGACTACGCGGCCGAGCACGGGCTTGAGGTCATCGAACCGACTCGCGAGGCCGAGGAAGCCTACGTCGATAAGATCCAGGCCGATGCCCAGGGCACAGTCTGGATCGACGGCGGCTGCAAGAGCTGGTACGTCGACCAGCGCAGCGGCAAACTCACACTGATCTGGCCCGACTTCGGCTTCGCGTTCCGAGACAAGAACGGCACCTTCTCACCGGACGGCTACCGGACCCGAACCGCGCCGCAGCCCGCCGCCGTCTGACGCCCCAGGACCCGGACACCCCCGGACAGGCAGCAGCAATCCCGATTCAACCGAACTTGAAGGAGAACGCAATGAAGATCGATGCTTACGTCGTCGAAGGAAAGAACGAACCATTCCTCCTCGAGGAACTGGAGCTGGACGCCCCGGGCCCGGGCGAGGTGCTGGTCCGTGTCGTCGCGACCGGCGTCTGCCACACCGACTTGAACACGCAGTCCGGCGACATGCCGCTGCCCCTGCCCGGCGTCCTGGGGCACGAGGGCTCCGGCGTCGTCGAAGCCGTCGGCGAGGGCGTCACCGACTTCGTCCCCGGGGACCACGTCATCATGGGTTGGCCGTACTGCGGTGAGTGCCGCAATTGCCGGCGCGGCGAGCCCCGCTACTGCGCCCGAATCGTTGACGCCCTGTGCGGCGGACAACGGCTCTCGGGTCCGAAGGCGGGCGAATCCGCCTACCGCCGCGCGGACGGCACCAGCCTCTCGGGGCACTTCTTCGGACAGTCCTCCTTCGCCAACTACTCGCTGGCCTCGGCCGCCGCGCTGGTCAAGGTGGACAAGGACATCCCGCTGAACCTTCTGGGCCCACTGGCCTGCGGCATCACTACAGGCGCCGGCGCGGTCTTCAACACGGCTCAGCCCGGGCCCGGCGAATCCGTCGTCGTCTTCGGCGCCGGCGCCGTCGGCCTCGCCGCGGTCATGGCCGCGACCAACACCCCGGCCACCACCATCATCGCGGTAGACCTACACGATTCGCGGCTGGAGCTCGCCCGGGAGCTGGGAGCCACTCACACAGTCAACTCCGGCAGCGCCGACCCCGTCGAAGAGATCCTGCGTATCTGCGGCGGCCCGGCCGACTACGTGCTGGACTGCACCGGAGTCATCAAAGTCATCGAGCAGGCCGCCGAGGCCGTGGGCATGCTCGGCACGCTGATCCTCATCGGCGGCGCCCCGGCCGGCGCCAGCTTCACACTGGACCACCTGCGCACACTGTGGGGCCAGCGCATCATCGGCACCTTGGGCGGCTCCAAGACCTCACAGGAGCTGATCCCGGCGCTCATCAGCCTCTACCGCCAGGGCCGCTTCCCCTTCGACAAGCTTGTCAAGTTCTACGACTTTGACCAGCTCGACCAGGCCATCGCCGAGGCCAAAACCGGTGAAACCATCAAAGCCGTCCTGAACATCGCCTAACCCATCCACCACCGGAGGAAATACACATGACCGTCACCACGACCTCGCCGGCATCCGCCGCCCCGGCCTTCGCGGCCGAGATTCCGCACCGGATCTACGTCTCCGGCTGGCAGGAGGGCACTTCGGAGACCACGCTCACCACCACCAACCCCTTCGACGACTCGGTGATCGCGACCATCCGCCAGGCCTCCGTCCACGACGTCGACGACGCCTACGCGGCCGCCGCCGCCGCCCAGCCGGAGTGGGCTGCGAAGACCCCGGCAGAACGCAGTGCCGTGCTCTCCGCGGCCGCAGACTACATCGAGTCGAACCGCGAGCAGATTGCCGTGCTGCTCTCCGCCGAGTCCGGCTCCTCCGCACTGAAAGCAGCGGTGGAGGTCGGTGCGGCCATCGCAGCCACCCGCGAAGCCGCGACGTTCCCGTCACGGGTGCACGGGCGCATCGCCCCGTCCAACTCGCCCGGCAAGGAGAACCGGGTCTACCGCGAGCCGATCGGTGTCGTCGGTGTCATTAGCCCGTGGAACTTCCCGCTGCTGCTCTCCCAGCGCTCGGTGGCGCCAGCGCTGGCGCTCGGCAACGCCGTGGTGCTCAAGCCCGCCTCCGACACCCCGCTGACCGGCGGCCTGCTACTGGCCAAGGTCTTCGAGGAGGCCGGCTTGCCGGCCGGAGTGCTGAACGTCGTCGTCGGTTCGGGGTCGGAGATCGGGGACCACTTCGTGGCCAGCCCGGTCCCGTCCTTCGTGTCCTTCACCGGCTCGACCCCCGTGGGCCAGAACGTCGGCAGGCTCGCCGTCGGCGGGAAGCACATGAAGCGCGTGGCCCTTGAGCTCGGCGGCAACGCCCCGCTGGTGGTCCTTGCCGACGCGGACCTGAACCAGGCCGTGCGGGCCGCCGCGATGGGCAAGTTCCTGCACCAGGGGCAGATCTGCATGGCAGTGAACCGGATTATCGTTGAGGCTCCGGTCTACGACGAGTTTGTCGAGCGCTTCGCCGCACACGTAGCCACCATCCGCTTTGGCGACGTGGCAGATCCGAAGAACGTGGTGGGCCCGATTATCAACGACGCCCAGCTGGCCTCGGTAACCGGGAAGATCGAGCGCGCCCGGGTCGAGGGCGCCCGCGAGGTGCACGCCGGGCCGGTTGAAGGCCGCGTCGTCGCCCCGCACGTGTTCGCCGACGTCACCCCGGAGATGGAACTGTTCCGCGAGGAGATTTTCGGCCCGGTGGTGGGCATCGTCAAGGCCTACGACGAGGCCCACGCCCTGAAGCTGGCGAATGACACCGAGTTCGGGCTTTCCAGCGCGGTGTTCACCACCGACCTCGAGAAGGGCGTGCGCTTCGCGCGCGCCGTCAAGGCCGGCATGACCCACGTTAACGACATCACCGTCAACGACGAGCCGCACGTGATGTTCGGTGGCGAGAAGAACTCCGGGCTCGGCCGCTTCAACGGCGACTGGGCCATAGGGGAGTTCACTACCGATCACTGGATCGGCGTGCAGCAGACCCCGCTGCAGTTCCCCTTCTAGTGCGGATCCGGAGGGGCAGACGCCGGCGCCGCCGCCATCCGTCCCCCGGAATCACCCCCACCGCAAGACAAGCGCCGCTCCCACGCGCCTTGGGTAACTGTTAATGAGTCCATTGAGCGGACTCTACGACTCACCGCCCCGCGCTGGCTCAAGGGAGGTCAGAGAGTCATATTCAGCCCGCTCTTGCACTGCCAAGGTGCCGTGGGTCACAATGGAGCGTGGTTGAGGCCAGGGCTGACCGAAGTAAGCCCCTCTTATAAAAGTCCACTAAACGAACTTTACGGGCCCTTTGAGCGGCCCACCTAATACCTAACCTGGGGAGCATCATGACGAAAACACCGAATACCGGACTAGCGTTCATCGCCATGGCCGGAGCCGCCGTACTCGCACTGTCCGGATGCGGTGCGGGCGACGACCCCGCCGCCGCCGACGCCCCGCCCCAGGCAACCCTCGCCATTGACGAGGAGGCCCGGGCACTCCTGCCCGAGCAGATCCGCGAGGACGGCAAGCTGGTCTTTGGAACGACAGCCAACAACGCGCCCTTCACGATGAAGCCCGCCGAGGAAATCGTCGGCATGGTCCCCGACCTGGGCAAGGAACTTGGTGCCGTGCTCGGCGTCGACGTTGCCTTCGAGCCGATGTCCTTTCCCGGACTCGTCCCCGCCTTGGAAGCCGACCGAATCGACGCCGTCTGGACGTTGATGACCGCGACGGAGGAGCGCGAACAGACCATGGAGATGGTCTCCTTCATGAAGAACTCCACCGGCTTCATGACGCTGGCCGACGCCGAGCCCATCGAGACAGTCGACGACCTGTGCGGGCGTCATCTGGCCACCGTCCGCGGTGGAACCATCCAGGCCCTCCTCGAGAAGGCCGCCGACGATTGCGCGACCGAGGGCAAGGAGCGCCCGCAGACGTCGTACTACGATGACGCGGCGGCAGCCCAAACGCAGCTGCGTTCAGGCAAGATCGACGTCTTCTCCGGGATCACGGTCCCGCTGCGCTACGTGGCCGAGCAGGTCAACGGCGGCAAGACGTTCACGGTCTCCGATGTCGAGCTCTTGGGCGGAGCCCAGGCAGTCGCTCTCGGCAAGGGCGACAAGGAACTGGTCGAGGCCGTTCGCGCAGGCCTGCGGAAGGTCGTCGAGAGTGGCCGCTACGACGAGATCCTCGCCGAGTACGGGGCACAGAACGAGGCGTTCACCCCCGAGCAGATCGTTGCCAACCCCGCCACCAGCGGCGAGCTCGATGCCGTCGTGAAGACCCAGGAGGATGAATAGGCATGACAGTAGCGTCCGCGCCCACCGTGCCAGTCAGAGGCGAAGCACCCGATATGTCCATCAAGGCCGTCCCCGTGCGCCACTACGGGCAGTGGCTGACCGCCGTCGTGGTCACGGTACTCCTAGGCGCCTTCCTCATGGCCATGGCCCAGAACGAGAACCTCGATTATTCGATAGTCGCCGCGAACCTCTTCGCCGGCCCCATCCTCCACGGCCTCGTGGTGACCTTCCAACTGACCGTGGTCGCGATGATCGGCGGCGCCCTCATCGGCGTGCTGCTGGCCGTCTCGAAGCTGTCCAGCAACAGGGTCCTCAGCGCCCTCGCCACTGGATACGTCTGGTTCTTTCGCGGCGTCCCACTCCTGGTCCTGATCCTGATCTTCGGCAACTTCTCGCTGCTCTTCGACACCCTTGGCATCGGCATCCCGTTCACGGACATCATGTTCGTCGAGGTAGAAACCAACGCAGTCATGACGACCTTCGTCGCTGCGGCGGCCGCACTGGCCATCCACGAGGGCGCGTACATGGCGGAAATTGTGCGCGGCGGGATCCTGGGCGTCGACCACGGGCAGAAGGAGGCCGCTGCCGCCCTCGGCATGCGACCCGGTCTCGCGATGTTCCGGATCGTCCTGCCCCAAGCCCTGCGCATGATCATCCCGCCCACCGGCAACCAGCTGATCCTGCTGCTGAAGTCCAGCTCCCTCGTTTCGGTCATCGCCGGCGGTGAACTCATGACTGCGGTCAACGACATCGCAGCGGTGAACTACCGCACCATCGAGATGTTCTTCGTCGCCTCATTTTGGTACCTCGTCATCGTCTCCGTGCTGAGCATCGGCCAGCGGTTCCTCGAGCGCCGCGCTGGTCGGGGCTACAACCGGTGAACGGAAAGGAAAACATGAACTCCACACCCATGGTCGTCGCCCAGGGCGTCCGCAAGAGCTTCGGCCGCCACGAAGTGCTCAAGGGCATCGACCTCGAAGTCAACAACGGGGAGGTCATGTGCTTCCTCGGCCCGTCCGGATCGGGCAAGTCCACGTTCCTACGCTGCGTCAACCGCCTCGAGACGATCGACGCGGGCCGGATCCGGGTCGACGGATCGCTCGTGGGCTTTAAGGAACGCAACGGGCGGCTGTACGACCTGACGGAAAAGGAACTTGCCCGCCAGCGCAGCCAGATCGGAATGGTCTTCCAGCGCTTCAACCTTTTCGCGCACATGACGGCCCTCGAGAACGTCATGGAGGCCCCGCTGCACGTGCGCCGGCAGGCGAAGCGCGAGGTCCGCGACCGGGCACAGGACGCACTGGCGCGGGTCGGGCTGTCCGGGCACGAGCACAAGTACCCGGCCCAGCTCTCGGGCGGACAGCAGCAGCGCGTCGCCATCGCCCGCGCCCTGGCCATGGACCCGAAGGTGATGCTGTTCGACGAGCCAACCTCCGCGCTCGACCCCGAGCTGGTCGGCGAGGTACTCGATGTGATGCGCGGGTTGGCGGACAGCGGCATGACGATGATCGTCGTGACCCATGAGATCGAGTTCGCCAAGGAAGTCGGCGACGAACTGGTATTCATGGACGGCGGCCTGGTCGTCGAGAAGGGCGACCCGCGGCAAGTACTGGAGAACCCCCAACAGGAGCGGACCCGGCGCTTCCTGCGCGCGACGGCCGCCGTCTAGCACGCGTCGGCACACCGCCGGCAACCTTCGCCCCCAGGGGCCAGATCGAGAGGAACCGAGTGAACGAGCACACCGACGGCTACCCGTACCCGGTCCGCGACTATGAGGGCTTCTGCGGCCGAGTGGCGGAGCGGGCCAGTGAATCGGTCCCCGCATGGGGGCAGGCCCCCCAGACGGAGGCGGATGCGCCAAACGTCGTCGTCATGCTCATGGACGACATGGGTTACAGCGACATCTCACCGTTCGGGTCCGAAATCGATACCCCGGCACTTGAGGAACTGGCCGCCGGGGGGTACCGGCTTGGCAACTACCAGACGCCGCCCATGTGCTCCCCGGCCAGAGCCTCGCTGATGACTGGGCTGAACCCGCACCGGGCGGGGTTCGCCTGGGTGCCCCACGTCGACCCCGGGTTCCCGAACGCTGCCATGGAGATCCCCGCGGACGTGCCCACCGTGGCCGAGCACTTCCGCGCCCACGGATACGCAACATTCATGGTCGGCAAGTGGCACCTCACACCCGAAGCGAAGATGCACGACGCCGCGGAGAAGTCCGCATGGCCGGTCCAGCGCGGTTTCGACCGGTACTACGGGTGCATGGACGGGTTCACATCGCTGTTCCACCCGCACCGCCTGGTACGCGACAACGGCCAGGTAGTCATCGACGAGTACCCCCGGGACTACTTCCTCACGGACGACCTGACAGACCAGGCGATGTCCATGGTGTCCGAACTGCGCGCCAGCGACCCCTCCAAGCCCTTCTTCCTCTACTTCGCGCACACCGCGGTACACGGTCCCTTGCAGGCCAAGGCGGAGGACGTGGAGAAGTACCGGGGCCGCTACGAATCGGGCTGGGACCACATCCGAGCCGAGCGCTTCCGCCGCCAAATCCACTTGGGTCTCTTCCCGGAAGACACCGAATGCGCACCTCGGAACACCGAGCCCGGGTTCGACGTCCCCGCCTGGGACGATCTGGCCGACGAGCAGAAGAAGCTCTTCGCTCGCTATATGGAGGTGTATGCGGCCTCGCTCGACAACGTTGACCAGAATCTGCGCCGACTGTTGGACTACCTCAAGGTGCTGGGCGAGTACGAGAACACGATCATCGTCTTCACCTCCGACAACGGGGGCACTTCCGAGGGCGGGGACACGGGCACCCGCAGCTACTTCAGTCGGTTCGGCGCGCCCAAAGCGGGTTTGCCCGAAGGATGGACGGACGACGTACCCCGCGACCCCGCCCTCATCGGCGGCCCGCAGACCTACGCCCAGCACCCCCGCGGCTGGGCATACGCTGCGAACACCCCGTTCCGGCTCTACAAGACATTCCCGCACGCCGGCGGCGTGCGCGTGCCGATGATCGTGTCCTGGCCGGCCGGGCTCCCGCGCCCAGTCGAGGACGACGGGCTCCGGCGCCAATTCGCCCACGCGGTCGACGTCGCGCCGACGCTGATGGAGCTCGCCGGCGTCCGCCCCGTCTCCGAACGGCACGGCCTACCCACCCGCCAAATGGATGGGCGCTCCTTTGTGCGGATGCTCCGCGACGGGGCTGCCCCCGCGGCCAGGGCGTCGCAGTTTACGGAGCTCAACGGGAGGCTTGGGTTCCTCGAGGGGCGGTGGAAGGCCGTGTTCCCCGAGCCCAACGGGGCCGGTTGGGATGCGGGGGAATGGGAGCTCTACGACGTGGAGGCAGACCCCGCCGAGACGCGGAACCTCGCCGCTGCCCACCCGGAGAAAGTCCGCGACCTCGGGGAGAAGTGGCGGGCGGCGGCCTGGTGGAACCAGGTGTTCCCGCTGAACGACGACGGCTCCTTCAACCGGAACCGCCCTGCGACCGAGCTGGGCCTCGAACAACCCGTGACCCTCTACCCAGGGACGCCCACCCTCGAGCGGTACCGCTCGGCAAAGCTCGTCCGGCTGCGCTCCTTCACTGTGGACGTGCGGCTGGAATACCACGGCGGTGACGCGGGCGTGCTAGTGGCCCACGGCGACCAGGGCGGCGGCTACGTCCTGTTCATCGAGGGCGGGCGCCTGAACCTGGCCTACAACGAGTACGGCACCATGCGGCGTGCCAGCTCTCCTATTAGTGCCGGCCGGCACACGGTGCGGCTCAGGTTCGACGTGCTCCCAGAATTCCGGTGGGCAATGGCGCTGGAGGTGGACGGCATTGTCACAGCGGAGTTGCGCGAAGTCTTCCAACTGGTCGGGATGGCGCCGTTCGCCGGAATCTCTGTTGGCCTCGACCGGGGCGGGCCCGTCGACTGGGAAGTGTACGAGCGGCACGGCTGCTTCCGCTACACGGGACGGTTGGAGTCCGTCCGCTACACTCCGGGCCCCAAGGCCGCCTACAGCCAGGAAAAGATCATGGAGATGGACCAACGGATACTGGCGGCCTTCGAGTAAGAGGTTTCGCCGATAGGTCAGGGTTCTTCGCTTTGGCCCGCTATCCCCGGACAGCGGAGAGCAGGTCTCGGTCTTGCGCCCGCTGCCAAGTAACGGTGGTCGGCCCGAGCATGTGAAACCCGACCTGCCCGAGTCGATCAAAGAACGCAACATGCGTTGGCCTCGCCCTGTGGCACGACAGGGCGGGACAAGGCCTGCGGGTCAAGCTACGACGACTCGGCAACAACCCTGTTGGTGATGCGGCCGATGCCCTCGATCTCGACGGTGAGGGTATTGCCGTTGTGTAGGAAAATCTGTGGGGTCGCGGCGGTAACCGACACCGGAGGGCGTGCAGGTGAAGATTACATTGCCGGGTTCGAGGCGGGTGACCTGGCCGTTGAGCGTGGTGATGATGCCCGCGGAGGTAAGGTCGGCCCCCTCCGGCGTCACGAACGGCCAACGGATGCGCTGCACCGACATCGTGTACAGACCTGATACCCCGGCACTGACGGCTTCCGGAGTCTGTTAGTCTGCTTCACTTCCATGGGCCCAACGCCTCTGTCATATGCGCCGTTCGGCGTCTGCTTGGTGCGCAAGGTGAGCTGAGGCAGGTCGCTTTAGTGATTTTAGTGAAGTTTATTAGATCCAGATAAACTGGTCTAAAACGAGTAAACTGCTCTTATGGATCAGGTGCTTAATCCCTATACTCCGAATGCTGGAGCCACCCCAGAGCTGGTTGTCGGGCGTGATGAGCTGCTCAAGGAGTTCGAGACGCTGCTGCGTCGGCTTGCCCGTGGCCGGACCGACCAGTCGATGATTGTTACCGGATTACGGGGCGTCGGGAAGACCGTTTTGCTGGGGGAGTTCCGGCAAATCGCGGATGACTTTAAGTGGAAAGTACTGGAGCTGGAAGCCAGCAAGCACGACGACAACCACTTCCGGCAGACGCTGTACTCCAAACTCAGGGCCTCGCTGTTCCAGGTGTCCCCGCGGGCGCGGTGGGGCGAGCGGGCCAGGAACGCCGCACAGGTCCTGCAATCATTCAGCCTCACGGTTGACCCGACGACCGGTGCCCCCACCCTTTCCCTGGAGGTCGAACCTGCCGAAGGGCTGGCGGACCACGGGGACCTGACACTGGACCTCACGGATGTTCTGGTCGCTATCGGCGAGGCGGCGGCAGACCACGGCACGGGCCTGGTGCTGCTTTTCGACGAGGTCCAGTTCCTTAGCCGCTTCCAGCTGGAAGCCATCATCCAAGCGATCCACAAGACGGTGCAGCGGAAACTTCCCGTGACGTTCGTCGGAGCCGGACTTCCACAGATCGCCGAACTGGCCGGAGACGCCAAATCCTATGCGGAAAGGCTCTTCAAGTTCCCGCGCATCGGTTCCCTCGAGGAGGAAGACGCGGCAAGGGCGCTGGCCGAGCCCGCACTGGCAGAGGGTGCTCGGTTTGAACAGGATGCACTCGAACGGGCTTTCAAGCTGACCGAAGGCTATCCCTACTTCATCCAGGAGCTCGGTTACCAGGTCTGGATGGTGGCCAACGACCAGGTGATCACGCTCGGCGATGTTGAAGATGCCAAGGACGCCTACGAGGCGAAGCTGGACGAATCGTTCTTCCGGGTCCGCCTGGACCGGGCGACGCAACTCCAGATCGCCTATATGCGGGCAATGGCCGAGCTAGGGCCCGAGTCCCAGAAGGCCGCGGATGTCGCGGCCGTGATGGGCCGTGAGTCGACCCAGCTGGCGCCGACCCGCTCAGAGCTTATCGCCATGGGGCTGCTGTATACCCCGTCGCATGGATACGCCGGTTTCACCGTTCCCCACTTCGACCGCTTCATGCTGCGCGCCGTACCTGAACTGGAGGTCCCGAAACTGCAGAAGCGCCGGCCGAAGAAGAAGGGCTGAACCACTACTCCACCAGAGGACAGACTGCACCATGCTGGCAGGTGATGCCGGCCCGCCTTTCCGATGCTGCCATCCAGCGGGGCCCCTTCCGCCCTTCGGCGGGCCCGGTGTCTGATCCAAAGGTCACCGTTGTTCCGGTTCCACAGCGCGGTCCCCGTATAGGCCGCGGCAGTACTATTGGATGTCGCCTTGGGAAGGCGTGGGGGAAGGGGAGCCTGCGTACGGTTGCTGTTGTGGGTGAGGAGGAGAGCGGAATGGACGCCTTGGAAGAGATGGCTGGTCAGACCATGGTGGCGTTTCTTGTTGCCGCGGGGGTGTTCCATGTTGGAGCCTCGCTGGTACTGCTGGCCACCACCAAACGGCTGTCTCCAGGGATCAGGGCAGGGTTGTTGGCCGGCTGTCTGCTCGTTCCGCTGATCGGACCGGTTCTGGCGGTTTTTACTGCTTGGTCGGCGGCCCAACATTCCCAACGTCGAAAAGAAACCCGCGCCGCGGCCCAGGCGCAGCACTGATCCGACACCTCGGAAGCGGGTCAGGTGCCGCAGAACTGCCGGTACGTGGATCTTCCGGACAGTCAGAGATGACCACGCGCGATTAGGTTGCGGCACTAACTAGTCTGTGTGACGATCTAGTCGTGGAGAATTTCAACTGGCCGGTCGAGTGGCTCAGGGGAGTGCTGACCCCCGCGGTGCTGTCCGTCGTGAGCGACGGGCAGACCTACGGGTACCTCATTGCGCAGAGGCTCGCCGATGCAGGGCTGGGCACCGTTAAAGGCGGAACCCTTTACCCGCTCCTGGCCCGGCTGGAACAGGACGGCGACGTTATCTCAACCTGGCGTGAAGGGCAGGGCGGGCCGGGACGGAAGTATTACTCGATCACCCCGGGCGGCCGGCAGCACCTGGCAGCCTTGCGGGCGGACTGGCAGGTGTTCGCAGACCGGTCAACAGCGGTGATCACCGGAAGGAAGGAACACGCATGACTGCGACACCAGGAGAAGAGTACGCCGAGGAACTGAGGGAGATTCTCGAACTCCGGGACGTTCCGGCGGAAGTCGTCAGCCAGATCGTGCGTGAGGTCCAAAGCCACGTCGCCGAATCAGGCGAGGACCCCGTGGCAGCGTTCGGAACCGCAGGCGAATACGCCGATAACTTCGCACCCAGGTCCCGCATCACCCGGTTCTGGCTACTGACCGTCTCATCTGTCTTCCTTGCCTTCGGCGGAACCTATGTCCTGATCAAAGGAGTCTTCGCACTGCTGGGAAGCGGCCACGACCTGTGGACACTGTCGCCCTGGATCAGCGTGGCGCTCGGAGCTGCCGGGATAGCTTCCTTTATCGCACTGATCCTCATCGCCGGCGCACGTTCAAAACGCCGTTCGCACACATGGCGCCTGTAGGCGCCGAAAGTGTCGTATGCGCCGTTATCGGCGTTCGGAGGCGCCGGTGAAGCGGCTGCCAACCTTGGGGTTCTTGGCCCTGGAAGGTATGAGTCTCCCGCGGACGTTTTCCAGAGGCTAGGTTTGCTCCCCGTCTCCGGATCCAACCGCTCGGGAAACAGACGCGCCTTACGCGTCCGGACCCAGTCTATGACCGCCGCAGGTCCCTATCCCGCTGCTGACGGACCATGTCGGTGCCCGGAACTGCCGTTGCCCGCCAGTACCATGTGAAAAACGTTTGATTGATGGGGCAACTAAGTGGCGGGAAGCATCTACGGGGAACTGCTGAAGTTTGCGGAGAACTTGGAACCATGGCAGCGGGATGCCCTTCGGCGGCACACCGAGTCGCCCACCTTGTCGGATGCCGAAATCAACGAACTGACCGATATTGCCTACGCTGCAGCACTTGCAGGGGAAAAGCACTTGGTTGATGACGCCACCGAAGTCACGTTTCCCGATGCTGTCCCGCTGGCGGAGGTGCATGTTCCCAGCACCTCATCAGCAGCCCCCTCCGTCGGCTTGAAAAAGGTCCGGCACATCCAGGGTGTAAACCGGATGAGTCCGGGCGCCGCCATCACCCTCAAACCTACTGGGCTGAATATCGTGTTCGGACTGAACGGGGTAGGTAAGAGCGGATACACCCGCATCCTGAAACGTTCCTGCCATTCCAAATATCCAGAAGCAGTGCAAGGCGATGTTTTCGCCGCCGGCACCATCGCACCCCAGGCGGAGATTGAATACCTGCTGGGGGATGACGACCTCAGCCACGAATGGACGCTGAGCAGCCCCAGCACTGACCTGAACCTGTCCAGGGTCGCCGTATATGACTCCAAGACAGCAACCGCCCATGTCTCCCGGCAGGGAACGGAACTGACAGTCACCCCTGATGGGCTGGAACTGCTGACCAGCCTCATTGCCACCTACGATTTGGTCACTACCGAAGTCCGCAGGCGGGTATCCGTCCTCAAAGCAGAACAGCAGCCCGGCATCGTTGTGGACGCCGCCGATATCGAGGTAAAAAATGTCCTGTCCCTGCTGGGAAAGAACTTTGGCTATGCAGCCGCCGAAGCGCTTGGCAAGCTCACCGATGAGGAAGCCGCCGAACTGACCGCCCTCCCGGCGGAAATCGGCCACCTAAAAACCAACAGCCGGGCAGCACGCCTTGCCAAGGCACAGCATGACGCAAACCAGCGGACTACCCAGGCACGCCGGATCGAAAACCTTGCAGCGAAGGTCTGCAGGGAACAAATCCAGGTACTGCAGGGCATCAGGAAACGGCTGCAGGAAATTGCCAGCGACGAAGCCGCCTCACAAAAGCACGACTTCACCGCAGAGGCAGTGCCCGGGGTACACAGCCCCCACTGGAAGGCAATGTGGGCCGCGGCGAAGGAGTATGCGGAGGCGGAAGCCTACCCGGAACACATCTTCCCCGACGCCGCCGTGCCGTTATGCGTGCTGTGCCACCAACCCCTTACGGCAGAAGTGCATGACCGATTCACGCGCTTTAGCCAGGCGATGGCGGCTGACCTGTCCGCAGAGCACCGGAAACTGACCACCCAGGCGGAGAAAATCGTTGCCGGCATCGACGATGCGGTGTCTCCGGAAAAGATTGACGAAGCCCTCCTGAACCTGCTGGCAGTCGAGGGCGGCGGATTCATCCAGCAATTGCGGCAGGACATGGCCAACGTCAAGGAACTCCGGGATATCCTTGCCGACAGCAGTGCAGCCCCGGAAACGGTTGATACAATCATGACCCCGTTCATGGACGGTGCGTCGGTCAGTGACGGCAGTGGTGTTCCTGTGGATGGCTACACGATTGCTAGCAGCCTCATGGAGGCGGTGCAGGAACTGGACAAGGCAGCTGCCGAATACCTTGCACAGGTAACCACCGTCCAGGAGGAAGGTGCAGACGGGGCGGAACTAGCAGCCTTGGAAGCCCGATACCTGAACCTGAGCGAGCGGTCACGGGTAGGGATGTCGCTGCCCAACCTCAAGGCACTCCATAACCGGCGAATCCATATAAATGCCTTGGGAGCGGTTCAACGGCAGTGCCAAACCCGGGGACTATCCGAAAAATCCAAGGCGGTATGCGCCGAGTACGTGCAAAAGGTCGCTGAGGAGTTCCAGCGCAACCTTTGGAGCCTGGAAGACCCCGACCTTCCCGGTGAATCCCGGCTGCAGGTGGAACTCATCGCAGACAAGGTTGGCAAGGGCATCAGCAACATCGCCTTTACGGTCAAAGGGACAGCCACAACAAAAGCAAAAACGCACGCTGACGGCGTACTGAGCGAGGGGGAACTGCGGGCAGTATCCCTGAGTGCATTCCTAGCGGATGTGGTGAGCAGTGAAGACGGTTCGGCGATCATTTTTGATGACCCGATGAACTCCCTTGACCACGGCTTTCAGGAGCGCGTGGCGAAACGACTGGTGAAGGAAGCCCGGAACCGGCAGGTTATCGTGTTCACCCACAGCACCGCATTCATGGGTGCCTTGTGGTATGAGGGCGTCAAAAAGGACATCAATGCTCAGGCGGAGGACGGGATCACCTCCCCGCAACCTGTTGAAACCCACTTTATTGAAATCGACAAGCATCCTGGCCTCGGGACCGGCATTCAGGTGGCGGAGAGCAAGGAGCCGATCAAGGGTTACCTTGGCACCACCGCCATGGCGGACAAACTCATCGGTCAGGCGAAGCAGCATCACGAGAACGGGGATATGACAGCATACTCCCGGGACTGCATGGAGTTCGGCAACACCATCCGGAAGGCGTGGGAGTACGCCGTCGAGGAAGTCGTCATCAATGGGGTCGTTGCCAGGAATAAGCCAGGCGTTTCAACGATGAACCTTAAGGCCTTGCTGGCACTGGGTCGAGCGGATATTGCGGCAGTTGACAAGGGAATGGAAGTCAGCAACCTGTTCGTCCATTCCACCGGTTCGGGATGGGAGAGAAGCCTGCCGCAACCCAGCCAACTCCGGTCTCGGCTAAGCGACCTTCAGACTTGGGTTAAGGATTTCCGGAAGCGGAAGGAGGCCATACTCTAAGCAGGCACGGACCCAGGCACGGCCCCGGCACGAATGCAGGGGGCTTCGTGCCGGCTGTCGGCCATGGTCGCTATGCCTCAGATTTTGACATCAATCTCATTGATTTATTGTGACGGCAGGATTCTGCAATCTCTGAATTGTTCAATGTGTCCACTCTTCGCTCCGTAAGGGAGCAGCGTTCAGCTCATCGCGTCTGGCTTGCCAGTCGGGCAGGAAATGGTCCATGAGCGCGGTGAATCGTTCGCTGTGGTGCCGTTCGAGCAGGTGGGTCATCTCGTGCACCACAATGTACTCCAAGCACTTAGGGTGCTTCTTCGCCAGTTCCAGGTTGAACCAGATATGTGCGGATTCGCGGTTGCAGCTACCCCATTTGGTCTTCATACGGCGAACCGTCCACTTGGCCACATCACGCCCGATAGCTGGCTCCCACCTGGCGATAAGGGCAGGGATTTCCCGCTTCAGCTCATTGCGGTACCACCGGTCTAAGGCCTCGCGGCGCTCGTCCGCGGTGCTCTCTGCCGGTGCCTGCAGGGTCAGCCGGTTTCCGCTGAGGTTCAGCCGTATCCGACCCGGTTCACCGACAACGCTGAGCCGATAGCGCTGGCCCCAGACGTAGTGCGACTCGCCGGTGAGCATTTCGCGTTCGGACTGGCGGGCGGCATTGCGCAGCTGAGCGCGCTGTTTTTTGATCCAGGGCAGCCGCTGGACGACGGCGAGCCGGATGGCATCCTCGTCCAGCCGGTCGGGTGCGGCGACACGGACGCGGCCTTGGGGCGGATAGACAGCGATGTGCAAGTTCTTGATGTCCTTGTACACGATATCGACGTCGATGCCCGAGACCGTGAGGCTAGCATTAGTGGTACTCATCGCGCGCCTTGACCAGATCGAACAGGTCGTCAAAGCGGTCAAAGTCCTCAGGCAGAACCTTGCGGA
The DNA here is from genome assembly GCF_017603825.1 of Arthrobacter crystallopoietes. NCBI lineage: Bacteria > Bacillati > Actinomycetota > Actinomycetes > Micrococcales > Micrococcaceae > Crystallibacter > Crystallibacter crystallopoietes. The sequence continues at coordinate 828,188 of NZ_CP072014.1, read as the reverse complement.
TTGCTCGCTCGACCATTTTTTCCTTGAGTTTGTTGCCGACCCAGTCATGAGGTTTGCTTGTCCGGATGGCCACGTCGACTTGGATGGGCGTCACTTCGTCGTCCCAACCAAAGTCGAATAAGGCCCGCTGGCCACCAGTCTTGGCCCAACCGGGGTAGACCGTATCGGATTCTTGTGAACCCACCTTTCTGGCGTGCGCGATCAACTGCTCGAGGTACTGCTTGTAGTCGATCGCGCCATGACGTCGCTGCTCAATGATCGCGTCCAGCAGAGCAGACATGTCCTCGTAGTACTTCGGATTCATGGCCTGTTCGTCGACGATGACCTTGCGGATATTGTTAGCGATCGTTTCGGCGACTGCTTCGGGATCCTTCTTGATGCCGGCGGGGAGCTTGTCCACGGCACCCGCGCCTTCCTGAACGATGAGCTGAATCAGGCCCACGTTTTCGAAGTCCGCGATCGTCTCGGACGGATCAGCCTGGATGTATGTGTCGAGCAGAAACCGCATGCCTGCTTCGTACTGCTTGAAGTCGACATCCTCGCCGGCTCCCAGCTTTACCTCATCGCGGACAGCGGCATAGTGCGCGACCTCCTTGCCGATGGAAGCGGCTTCGGCTTCAGTGTAGCCAGCCTCGGTCATGTCGTTGGCGATGGCGCCGTAGGCGCGCGCCAGTGCCGCGACGGACTTGTACAGTTCGACGCGCTTTGGCTCATTGTTTTTGAGCTGTGCGGCGTTGCCCTGCTCTTGAGCGCAGAAGTAGTGCTGGTACTGGAGAGTGCCTTTGGGCGGATCCACGGGCTCGCACAGGGCCCGGATCCGTTCCATGGCTTCCTCAAGGTCTTCGCGTGCCTGTTTGAGGCGGTCCTTGAGCAGGCCATCGATGTCGCTCTTCTCGTAGCCGTCCAGAGCCCCGGAGGTGTAATCGGTGATGGCGGTTTCGAGGGAATTGAAGAGGTCCTGGTAGTCGACGATGTAGCCGTAGTCTTTATCGTCACCGTCGAGCCTGTTGACGCGGCAGATCGCTTGGAACAGGCCGTGGTCGCGCATCTTCTTATCGATGTAGAGGTAAGTGGCAGAGGGCGCATCGAATCCGGTCAGAAGCTTGTCCACCACGATGAGCAGACGCATCTGTCCCGGCTCGTTGATAAATAGTTCCTTGACGTCCTTCTCGAATTGCTCGACCTTGCTCAAAGCTTGGTCTGCCGGCTCGTCGAAGTGGTCGGCGAGCATCTGGCGGTAAATCTCGTATTGTCGCAGCTTCTCGGTCGCGCCGTGGCCGGAGTCTTCCTTGGATATGTCCCCGGCTTGGGGCTGGTAGCTGGTGACGATGGCGCACTTGCCCCTGAGCCCGGCATTGGCGAACATTTCGTAGAACTTACATGCCTGGTAAATGCTGGAGCCGACCAGCATGGCGTTGCCGTAGCCGTCCATGAGTCGGGGTTTGGTCTCCATGTCGAGCAGGATGTCGTTGACGATCTGCTTGGCCCGCGGCTCGGAGCTAACCACTTTCTGCATGGTGCCCCAGCGCTTCTTCAGCTCGGCCTTGGACAGATCGGTCATGCCTTTGGTCTTGGCGTTGAACCACTGATCGATCTTCGCCGAGGAGGTCAGATCCTGGTCGATGCTGCGGGCCTCGTAGCGCAGATCCAGCACCACCCCGTCGGCGACTGCCTCGTCAAACCTGTAGGTGTGGATAAAGCTACCGAAGGTCTCGATGCTCGTGGCCTTGTCAGCCTTCAGCAGGGGAGTACCGGTGAATCCGATGAACATCGCTCCCGGCAGCAACTGCTTCATGGCCCGGTGCATCCTGCCGGACTGAGTGCGGTGGGCCTCATCGACGAAGACGAACAGGTTGCCCTTGGCCGAGAACCCGGGTGGAATCTTGGAGTTGAGTTCGGCGATGAAGTCGCCCTCGGCTTCATCGCGGGACCGATCATCCTCGCCGCCGCGGAATTTGTGAACCAGTGAACAGACCAGCCACGGATCATGGCTGTTGAGGACACCGATTAGATCAGCGCCGGAGGTAGTTCGGTAGATGTCCTCGTTGACGCCGCTGAAGACCTTCTTGATCTGTTCGTCCAGTTCAGTGCGGTCGGTGATCAGCAGGACGCGGGCTTGCTTGTGGTGGCTTGGCGGCGTTAAGCCAGCCGTCGTTCATGATCAGAAAGACGTCGTCATGCATGACGGAGTGCCAGTAGGACATCAGCTGTTCGTAGACGTCGTATTCGTCGAGAAGCGGTGTGTCCTTGAATCTATTCAGCAGGTCGTCGGCGATCTCGACGATAAGTTCCTGCGGCTTGGTTTTCTCGTTGATCGAATCAAGAGCGGAGCGGTGAGCTGCATACCAGTCTGTAACTTGGGCGCGAGCTTTTTCGGAGAATGCCGCGAATTCTGCCGAGTTCAGGATCTTTTGCTGCACTTCGGTAATGTCGACGGTGAGCTCGCTGTAGCCATGGCGGCCGTTTCCTCGGAAAAGTTCCTTGCGGAGGGTGGGGAAGGCGTCCCAACTGGCGCGCAGGGCCTCAATGTCGCGGTCGGGAATTCCGCCGTGTAAGTGGGCATGGAGATCCTGGATATCTTCGGGCTCGGAGGAGTCAATGTACCGCGGGATGTTGAGGTTGTAGTTATTGGCACTGTTGCCGATCTCGTTCAGCGGCACCATGCGGGAATAGCGTTCGATTTCGGTCTGCTTGGTGAATACATCCACGATTTTGTGCATGTCCTGGGACCGGAGACGGTTTTTGTTGCCGTCCTTGATGAAGCTCTTCGAAGCATCGATCATGAAGGCACCGGTGCGAGCTTGGGCGTTTTCCTTATCGAGCACGATGATGCAGGCAGGAATTCCCGTGCCGTAGAAGAGGTTGGTGGGCAGACCGATGATGCCCTTGATATAGCCCCGTTTCAGCAACTGCTTTCGGATAGCTGCTTCGGTCCCGCCGCGGAACAGGACGCCGTGGGGAAGGATGACGGCGGCCTTTCCGGTGCTCTTCATGGATTTGAGGATGTGCAGCAAGAAGGCATAGTCGCCGTTCTTCTCAGGCGGTGTTCCATATTCGAAGCGGCCATACTCGTTCTCGAGCCCGTTACTCCATGACTTGGTGGAGAAGGGGGGATTGGCTACGACGAAGTCAAAGGTTGCCAGCTGGTCGCCCTGGGTGAACTGGGGGCTGGTGATCGTGTCGCCCTTGCGGATATCGGCGATTTCATTGCTGTGCAGGATCATGTTCATCCTGGACAGGGCCCAGGTCGCGTTGTCCTTCTCCTGCCCGTAGAGTGTCAGCCCCTGGGGGGCTTCGTCCGCCACCTTCAGCAGAAGGGATCCCGAGCCGCAGGTGGGGTCGTATGCGGTGGCGGAAAATGGGGTGTTGGGAGTGATGCCGAGCAATTTGGCCATGATGCGGGAGACTTCTGCAGGGGTGTAGAACTGGCCCTTGGATTTGCCGGATTCGGTGGCGAAATGACGCATCAGATATTCATAGGCATCGCCGAGCAGGTCATCGCCTTCGGCTCGGGAGCCGCGGAAGTCCAGGTCCTGGAAGATGGTTACCAGCTTGGAAAGGCGGTCCTGCATCTCCTTGCCCTTTCCCAGCTTTTCTTCATCGTTGAAGTCGGCCAGGTCGATGACCTTCTGCAAGTCGTTGGCTTCGGCGAGTTTGGCGATAATTTTATTGATCTTGTCGCCGATTTCCTTATCACCCTTGAGAGTGATCATGTCGTCAAAGGATCCGCCCTCAGGCGCGTCGATGAGGCTGCTCGGGTCGGTCTTCGCCTTGTCCGAGACGTACTTCATGAACAGCATCGTGAGGATGTAGTCCTTGTATTGGGAGGCGTCCATGCCTCCGCGGAGTTCGTCGCAGCTCTTCCATAGCGAGCTGTACAGGTCCGATTTCTTCAGTGCCACCGGTTGTCCTTGCTTTCTCTATCTATATCCTTTGAATACTTTGTCATGATTCGAGACGAAGGGTCGGTGTCCCATTCAACCGGCGGAGAAAGTGCCGGCGAATGTACTCTTCTGATCCACTTGCCTGAAGTATCCCTTGGCTGCGCACTTTTTCAGCCAGTCCCCCGAGCTGGTTTAGATGCGTCATCGCTGCCCAGTTTTGACTACGTGCTCATCTTCTTGGATGCCCTTGGGACAGCGAATGGGCTGGCTGCATCTGTGGCAGCCGATTAAAAACCGCTGTCAAAAACGGTGGATTGTGGAGGCCGGCTCATAGAGGCCTTCGAGACTCAGAGTTCCGGTCCTAACCAGGAGCAGAACTCGACCACGAAACCGGGACCCTCGCTGCCGCTTTTGCAATGAGTTTTGAAACAGGGCTGCAAACGCGCGTGGCCGCCTGCCTCAGAGGAGGCTCACTGGTCCTTGAGCCAGTCGATGTCACAGACCCGCCCAAGTCTGGCCAGAGCGGCATGGTACTTGTCTGACAGTTCTTGGTTGGCGTTCACTTCGCCCATTGTGCCGTAGACGCCGCTTGACATCTCCGCCGTGAGCTTGATGTCCTCGCTGACAACGGTGGACGCCTTTGCCGCCAGCAGGGCCATCTGTTCTCCGACTTGATCGGCAGCACCTTCGGTGGCGACGTCCTCGTTTTCCAGCGCCAGGACGGCCTTCAGCTCTGAACAGGTTTGTTCAGTGGAGAGCCGTTCAACGGGAGCCTCCGCCGCGTCCGGTGTCTGTGCGCATCCGCTGACTGAAGCTACGGCCAGCAGAACAATCAGCGCGAGTGAATATTTCATTTCTCCCCAACGTTTGATTTAGAGCCACAGTCTATTTGGGCTAGTCAGTTCCAACTGTCAGTTAGCCAGTGGCGGGTTTTTCACACGTAGTGTGGCCCCGACATATCGCAGCAAAGGACCGGCTTATAGGACGGGCAGTCTCGGGCACTATGTCTATTCGGTGGCGAGACGGGCAAGCGCACGCACACCTGCGGCGAACTGGTCGAGTTTCAGTCGAACATGACCGTTCTGCAATGCCTGCTTACTGGCACCCAGTTCGTCCAGTTTCAGGGCCATCAGTTCGTCGGGCACCAAGCGGGGCTTCGTCCGGTTTATCCATGGCCAGCGTTCGACCGCGGCCTGTTCCCGGGATGCAACGTAGTCATCAGGCTTGAGCTCTGCTTCCCTTGTCACCTCGACCACGGCATAGCAATCGCCCGTAGCAGCCGCACAGATGAAAACCAGGTCACCGGGCTTGAAGCCCGGTTTCCCCTTTGCTGGGCTGGCGAACAATGACTGCCGGCACCACCCACCCAATTTGGGTTCGCCATACTCAAGCTTCACCCACAATCCCCGACCGTCGCGTGCATCCGAAAGAAGTCGCTCCGCGAAATGCAGTGCAGAATCAGCATCCAGATCGCCTGACGGCACCTGCTGAGCGCCTGTCAAATCCTTTGCTTTCGCAAGAACTGCGTCGAGGTCCTTTGGGGTGACGTCAGAAGCTGGCCAAGTAGCGATGACTAGCTTCGCTTCAGCGACCTGGTCAGCGCTGAGATCAATGCCAAGCTCGAAATTGGAAGCCGCGGAGCTTCCCAAGCCCGCTCCTGTCAGATTTGCTGAACCGACGAGCCCACGTGTACCGACAAGGTACGCTTTCGCATGCAGCCGCGGCACGTGGCAGACTCGAACGCCGCTCTCCATGAGGTCTTTGATACCCGTTAGAGACAGATAGCCATTCGCGACCGCGCTCGGGTCAAGGCACGTGAGAAGCTGCCAACTGTAACGCGACTCCTTGGCTGCGAATGCCAGCTGCCTACAGACTTCAATCGCCAAATACGGGCTGGCCAGAACCACATTGCCATCAATCGCCGCGACTGCATCTTTTAACCACGCGGCCGCTTTCGTCTGCAACTGGCTGTCAATCCCCATGTGTAGGAGAGTACCTCGTGCACGCGCTAGGCAGTGCTGCACCTCACCGGCAGTAAGCCCGATGAAAGCGTGATCAGTCAGTGACACAGATTGGGACGAGCAGTCGTCAGCCCAAAAAACCGCCTTTCCTAATTAACTACAGTCACTGCTCTTGCGTTTTCGGCGTCTCATAGAAGGATCCATATGCGCGGCATTTGGCTCTTCACGAAGGAGGGCGTACGGGGCTGAATATGCCGTATTCGAGCCAAATGCGCGAGATGTAGTTGGTGAGGAACGAGCTGACTCGCCACGCCGAATGTGAGGCAGGGCTACTGCTCCGCCGACTGCCCTCACTACAGGCGGGGTTGATCTCCTAAGCGGGGATATGTTCCCAGGTGGCGCCGTATGCACGTGTTGACTTCTGCATGTCTTGGTAGAAGTCCCATCCCTGATCTCTACTGGTGAAGACCTCTTCATAGGTCGTCCCGCTCTCCTCCACGGACCTCCATGTGACTCGATATTTTAGGCTCTGGTCTTCATAGCCGCTGGTCGGTTCGTGCCTCATCTTTTTGCTCCTTTTGGCGTGTGGAGCGACGTTAGCATGTTCATTCTTAGCCGTCGAACGAAATGCGGAGCAGAAGCGCGGAACGACTTTCACCGGATGCGCCTGAGAGTTGGGGACTTATAAGTCGGGCTGCTTCGGCCCGTGTCTAGGAATTGCTCGGGTTGACGTGTGGCCCTGTCCGCCTGCCGGGCCGGTGACACGAACGGAGTAGCCCGGCAAGGGCAGGCGCCTGTCCGTCCTGTCAAAAACGGTCCATTTCGATACGTCCGTGATTAAAGGGTTTTACTGCCAAGATGTAGCGATGGGAAATGGAGCAGCCAGAACATGGCTAAGTAAATTGCCGCTGTGGGCAGCGGTTGTCGCAGGCGCGGTACTCATCCTAGGAATCGCTGCTTTGGCACTCTTCGTGCTGACACAGTACGTTTCGGTCAATCAGAAGCAACCAAGCTCCTTTGACCTCATTCGTTTGGCGTTGACCGTGGCTGCTGGCTTTGGCGGACTGGTCGCACTCGTGGTCGCCTACCGACGCCAGAGGGATCTTGAAGACGGACGATTCATCGAGCGCTTCGGTGCTGCTGCCGCCCAGTTGGGAGATACCGACGTGGCAGTCAGAATCGCGGGTGTGTATGCCATGGCCGGAGCAGCTGACAGAACAACCGATAGGGAACAGCGTCAACAGTGCATCGACGTCTTGTGCGGCTATCTCCGGCTTCCACATTTCCCCGAAAGTGCAAACAACCACCAGACGCAGCGGGTTTATAGACAACGTTTCGGTCACGACTCGACCGGTCCGGAGGAAGAAACCACGTTCGAATACCGGCAAAACGATCGCGAGGTCCGTCAAACCATCGTCCGAGTGATCACGTCACATCTACAACCGGAAGCCAGGTCATCTTGGTCGAGCCACGAATTCGACTTCAGCGGGGCATATTTAGAAAATGCTGGCTTTAGACGAGCGATCTTCAACGGCGAAACCACCTCCTTCAAGGGGACGTCCTTCAGGGGGGAAACCACCTCGTTCGACAAAGCAACTTTCAGCGGAAAGAACACGCTATTCACCGGGGCAACCTTCAGCGGAGAGAACACGATATTCACCGGGGCGACCTTCAGCAGCGAAACCACTGGGTTCGGCCGGGCGACCTTCAGCGGCGAAACTATCTCGTTCGAGAAATCAACTTTCAGCGGAAAAAACACGATATTCACTGGGGCGACCTTCAGCAGCGAAACCACCTCGTTCACCGACGCTACCTTCAGCGGAAAAATCACCAAGTTCAACAACGCGAACTTCAGCAGTAGAGACACTCGATTCAGCGGGGTAGTCTTCAGCGGCGAAACCACTCGGTTCCACACGGTAACTTTCAGCGGAGAGTCAACCCACTTCAGAAAAGCTACCTTTCTCGGTGAAGAGGCTTCGTTCAGAGGGGCAACCTTCAGCGGCGACACCCGGTTCGGAGGGACTATCTTCAGCAATGAAACGACCCGGTTCACCGATGCAACCTTCAGCGGCAAGAACGCCTATTTCACTAGAGCGACCTTCAGCAGCGAAACCACCCTGTTCGACAAATCGACCTTCAGCAGCATAGACACCCGGTTCACCACAGCAACCTTCAGCGGAAAGAACACGATATTCACCGGGGCGACTTTCAGTGGCCAAGCCACCTCGTTCAAGGGGGCGACCTTCAGCGGCGAAACCGTTCTGTTCAAGGGTGCAACCTTCAGCAGCGAAATCACCTCGTTCGACTGGGTGAAGTTTGGGGTGGGTGAGATTTCCTTCGAGGCCCCCAGCCAGTGGGAGCCAGCACCCAAATTCGCTTGGGACAAAGAAGGAGCAACTGTGACCAAACCGGCAAATGTAAAGCCTGTTGCTTGGCCGCCCGTTCGCGGATCATAAAGGGTGCCTTGTGGCGAGTAACCAGCCTTCCCATTCGTAATGCGGATGTCGCAGAAAAGGATCGTTTATCAGGATGCGGCGGACCACTAGCCAGCTGACGGGCTCATCTTGAAATCGAAGATTTTGTCGGTCTCATCAACATGTCTTACATCTATTTTCTTGGAAACCACAGATCGGAACCTTTGATGGGATGACTATGACCGCGAGTTGGCCACATTTCCCAGGTAGCCGACCAGTGGATGCAGCTCCGGTGAAACCGACATGGCCAAACAGGTCTGCCAGGTGATGGCGTGTACGGCCACACTGTAGCCATGGAACACCGAACAGTAGGCGTTCGCGCAGCAGGAGGCATCGGGAAAAACTATTTGGTCCTAACGTCCGTCGCACGATTCGAAGAGCGGGACGAGGCGTCTGTGAAGTGCTCGCGTTCCCGGCGGGCGTGGTTGTCCTGCCGATGTCATGGGTTCCGGTACGTAAGCAGTTAGGCCGTCCTCGCGTTGTGTACGTGGACAAGCAGCGCGACCGCGAACTGCCGGGCATCCAATGTCTTCGCCGCCCGCTTGGCGGGTGTCTCCAGAATCTGTTTTAGTTCGGCATCATAGGGAGAGGCGAGCAGGGGCTCTGTGGTGGCGGGCTTTGTGCTTATCTCTGCGGCTTGGAGTTGTTCCCAGTCGACGTCCCCGGCCTCAACAATGCGCTCGGCTACTTCTTCAAGTTTCCGGGCGATGATCTGCTGGCCGGTGCGTTTTCGCAGCAGCCATTGGCCTCCGAACCTCGACAGGATGATGCGTTTGCCGGCGGCTTGTTGCAGCAGGACGGTTACCTCGGTGGTGAGGCCGTTCAGGTTCGCATAGGCGGTTAGGCGGGAGACGACGGTTCCGCCTGGGCACGCTCCGCACATGGGGTTTCCTCCTGATCCGCTAGCATAATGTCGCCGCAGCCCGGACTGCGAGCCGGGCCGGAGTGAAGCCCTAGCCGCGGTTGCAAGCGGCAGGGGCGGTCTCCGGCCCGCGCTAATTTTTAGCGGGGGTTGCGCTTGAGGAAGTCGCGTGCGATGTCTTCCATGAAGGTGAACTGGACGCCGTCGTGGCCCTGAATGTGGTCGAAGAGCCGCTCGAGCATGAGCAGGTTCTGTGGTCGTCCGCTGACGTCCGGGTGGATTGTGATGGGGAAGACGGCGTAGTCCATTTCGCGGTAGACCCAGTCGAACTGGTCTTTCCAAAGCTGTTCGATATCGCGCGGGCTGACGAAGCCGTGGCTGTTCGGGCTGCCCTTGATAAACATCATCGGAGGCAGATCATCCAGGTACCAGTTGGCAGGGATCTCGACGAGTTCTGTTTCCTGGCCGCGGATGAGCGGTTTCATCCATTCCTGCGCTGACTCGGCCTCGTAGTTGATTTTGGTCCAGTTGTCGCCGACGCGCACGTAGTAGGGCGTGAAATCGTTGTGCATCAGGGAGTGGTCATAGAGGAATCCGCGTTCGAGCAGGATCTCATTGGTTACCGGGGAGAATTCCCACCATGGCGCAACGTAACCGACCGGTTTCTTGCCCGTGCGGGAGACGAACAGGTCGATGCAGTGGTCCAAAACCTCCGTTTCCTGCTTGCGGGTCATCGCGATCGGGTTCTCATGACTGTATCCATGGACGCCGACTTCGTGGCCGGCAGCGACGGTGGCCTCAAACTGCTGGGGGAACGTCTCGATGGAATGTCCCGGCCAGAACCACGTGACGGGAATTTGCCGGTCGGTGGCGAGTTTCAGCAGGCGGGGAACACCGACTTCGCCGGCGAACAGGCCGCGGGAAATATCGCCCGGGGAATCCTCACCCCCGTAGGAGCCCAGCCAGCCGCCGACAGCGTCGACGTCGATACCGACCGATACGTAAATCTCCTTGGACACAGTTCCTCCTGTAGGGATGACGGGTTAGCAGTAGCGGGAAAAAACATGGGGAAAGTCGTTTATGGGCGTTCCGTGGGACAGCAGCAGGGCCGCCAGCATGCGGGACTGGAACGGGTTCAGGTCACCGGAGGGGACCGCGCCGGCTGCGACCAGGTCAGTGCCCCCGCCGTTGCCGTAGGTGGGTACCACCGGACCCCAGGGAGTGCGGGTGCTCAGCACGACGGGACAGCCGGCGCGCACGGCGGATCCGATGGCTTCGGCGAAGCCGGGTCCGGCGTTTCCGACCCCGGACCCGGCCAGGACGATGGCATGGGCCCCGGAGGCGACGGCAAAGTCGAACAGGTCCGTTGTTGCCCCGGGATAGACGGTAATGATCTCCACCCGGGTCGTATCAAACGCCGTGGTAGGCAGAGGCAGGGCCGGGCGCCTGACCGGCAGGCCGGTCACGACGAGCTCCTTCCCGACCATATGCGCTACCTCGCAACCGCCGGAAAAGGGGTTTGCCGCCGTGGTATGGGCCTTGCGTGCACCGCGCGCCGACCGGACGGAACCGCTGAAGGAGATCACCACCCCTGATCCACGCAGCTGACGGCACCCGGCCGCCAGCACGGCTTCTTCCAGATTGCGCGGCCCGTCCGGATTCAAGCTGTCGGCGGTATTCTGGGCCCCGGTCATCACCACGGCCTTGGGCGAACCGTGAACCAGTTCGAGCAGGAAGGCGGTCTCCTCCATCGTGTCCGTGCCATGGGTGATGACCACACCGTCAACCTGCTCATCGTCCGAGGCCTTGTGGACGAACTCGGCGATCGTGCGCAGATCACCCAGTCCCAGCCGGTAGCTGCCGGTCGTCAGGATGTCCTGGGAATCGACAGTGTGCTCGCCGGATAATCCCCGGAGCAGATCCTCGGCACTGTCGGAGGCAACAGCACCGGTGCCGCTGCCCTTCCTGGAAGCGATCGTGCCGCCAGTCCCAAAAATCCGAATGTGAGCCAAACGCCTGCAACTCCCTAACGTCCTTGTATGAAAAGTGGCCAACAACTGGACAAACGCAGCCTGCAATCGTTTGCGTAGCCTTCTTGGAAGATAGTATGGCGCACGCATGTGAGGCGCAACACCTTTTTGAAGAAGGCTGATACCGCTGGGAAGAATCACACCGGAAATAATTTCCGCTGTGTTTCCACAAAATAGGCGGTTGTTGCTGGAGATGACGCCGAGAGCCCGCAAGGACTTGGAGCTCAGCCGATTAGTCTATTCCGTGCTGACAGAACCGCGACGATGCATAGGACAAGCATGGATCCCGCCGTCGCCGCCAAAGGCAGTGTCCAGCCTCCACTGAGGTCGTGAAGGGCACCGAAGGCAACGGGACCGGCTGCGGCGATGGCATAACCGATGGATTGGGCCATGCCGGAAAGCGCCGCGGCCTGTGTATGGTGCACCGTGCGCAGGCTGAATAGCGACAAGGCGATAACGATGAGGCTGCCGCAGCCAAGCGCAGCCACGACGCACCAGAGCAAGGACACTTCAGGGGCCACCGCCAGCCCAACATACGCGCCGACCGCGAACACACTGGTGATCAGGGCAAGTGGCCGCTGGTCGGTGAATCGGTGCAGCAGTGCGCCGGCGCCAAGACTGGCCAGCGTCCCCGTGAAGAGGAACACCGAAATATGCATGCCGGAAGCAACCTGTGAAATACCATGGTCCTGTTCAATGCTGGGCAGCCAGGCCATGAGGATGAAGAAAGCCATGGACTGCAGGCCCATGAAGACGGTGACCTGCCAGCCCAACGCCGACTTCCAGGGTGAACGGTAGGTCGGGGCCGGGCCGTCGGCAGCCGGTCCTGCACTGGAGACGTGGCGGCGGATCCGGGGCAAAAGGACGGCCAGGGCAACCAACGCCAAGCCGGCCCAAATCCCCAGGGCCAGTCTCCAGCCCGAGTTTGTGGCGTGCGCGATTGGCACGACGAGTGCAGCGCCCCCAGCCGAGACGGCGCCCTGGGCGGCGGTATAGATTCCCGTCACCTGGCTGACCCGCGTGGGGACGTCCCGTTTGACCAGGGAAGGCAGCAGGACATTCAGGAACGCGATCGCAGCCCCCAGGAGAGCGGTTCCGACCCAAATGGCTCCTTCCACCGGGGCTGACCTGGCAAGAACGCCAGTCATGAGCAGCAACAGTGAGACCCACAGAGCACGGTCCAGACCCAGCCGAAGCGCCAATCCCGGGGCTAGGGGAGAGAAGACAGCAAAGGCGATAAGCGGCAGCCCGGTCAACAGTCCGGCGGTGCTGTTGGACCAGCCCTGGTCGTTGCTGATCTCCACCAGCAAAGGACCGACGCTGACAAAAGCTACACGCAGGTTCACCGCTATGACCATGATGCCCACGAACGCGAGCCCGAAGCGCACAGTACGTTCTGTCTTCACTCCGTCAACAACCGACATTTAGTCCTCATCCTCAAAGCGACGCAAACTCACCGTATAGCCTTGCCGGCCCCTTGGCATTCGGAAAAGCACCAACCACGCCAGTGTTGCATCCGCGCTACGGGATTCGTCCTGTATGACAAGTCTCATGTTTAATTGCCGGGGGCTTGTGCTCGACCCGGTCTGGGCCCGGCTATTCCCCTAACCGTCGGCGACGAGGGCTCCGTGAATCAGTTCCCAGGAGAGTTCCGTCAGCAAATCGACTCCTGCTGTCATATCTTCATCGGTGGTGAATTCACGTTCGCAGTGCGAGACTCCGTCGACTGACGGGATGAAAACCATTACTGACGGCACGATGCGGTTCAGGGCGACCGAATCGTGGCCGGCCATGGTTTGCATGCGGCGAACGCCCAGGCCCAGGTTCGCCGCCAGTTTTTCGGTGAGCTCGACACCGGATTCCGGGTAGTACTGGTTCTCGCGGATATCGAAGTCGCGTACGTTGATCTCTACTTGGTGTTCGTCCGAGAGGTTGCTGAGCTGCTTGAGCAGGGACGACCGTGCGGCTTTTACTATTTCCGGTGAATTGGAGCGAAGGTCAGCTACCAGCTGCACTCTCCTCGGGACAACTATCGGGGAGTTGGGTTCCAGGGTCATCCTGCCAACCGAGGAGACTATGGCCTCGGGCTCAAAATCGTCCACCACGTCGTGCACCATCAGTATGACCTTGGACGCGGTGACGAGCGCGTCGCGTCGATCGGCCATCGCTGTAGCACCGGTGTGTGACTGTTCACCGAGGATTTCGATATCGAGTTTCTGGGTATACCAGGAAGAATCAACTGCCCCGATTTGCAGTCCTTCCCGCTCCAGGATGCGGCCCTGTTCGATGTGGATTTCGGCGTAGCTTGCTGCTTCCGGCGGGGTGTCGCTGCCCAGATAGCCGATGCTGCCGAGGGCTTCTGCGACGGTCGTTCCCTCGAGGTCCCGTACCTGCAGCATTTCCCCGCGGTCCATGATTCCGGCGTAGACGCTGCTTCCCATGATGGAAGGGGCGAACCGGCCGCCTTCTTCGTTGAACCAGTTAACGACGGCCAGGTTGAACATCGGCAGTTCCCCGCAGTTGTCTAGGCGTTTTACCAGCTGTTCTGCTGCGTGCAACGCCGCGAGGACGCCGTAGGCTCCGTCGAAGCGGCCGCCGAGCGGCTGGCTGTCGAGGTGGGAGCCGACGACGACGTATTTGGCGTCCTTGCGCCATGTTATGAGCGCGAATTGATTGCCGATGGCATCTACTCGGGTTTCCCACCCCCGCTCGGTGGCGAACGTACGAAACCAGTCCCTGGTGCGGCGGTCCTCAGGCGTGGCTGCCTGCCGGTCTACTCCATGATTGGGGGTGGCGCCGATGCTGGCGACATGGTGAAAATCTTTGAGGAAATTTTCGGCGTTCACGTTGATTATCTCCTGTGATGGACCGTATCTAGGCGTTAACTTTTAGTTCCGTGGCGGGCACGTAGATCTGCTCGAGCAGTGGGTCAAGACCTGGCGATTTTTTGGCGGGAGGCCGGTCGTAGCTGTTGATTTTGCTGGTCGTGATCCCGTATTTGACGCATGATTCGGCGAGGGGCACAGCGCATGCCACCCCGTCAAGAACAGGAACTCCCAGCTCCTCCTGCAACCGTTTGTCGAGTGGGCCCATGCCGGCGCAGCCCAGGGCGATGGCTTCGGCTCCGTCTTCGCTGATGGCCTTTAACGCCTCAGCAGCGATGAGTGTTGCGGCCCGTTCGTGGTCGGCATCGATGTCCAGTACACCCAGATCCACGCCGCGGACTGAAGCGCATCGCGAGGACAGTCCTGCGGCGTCGATGACGTTTTCGACGTGGCGGACGCCGCGGCGAAGCACGGTCACGACGGAAAATTTCGGGGCGACCAGGCTGGCCATGTGTGCGGAGGCTTCTGCGATGCCGATAACAGGAACGTCGAGGACTTCCCGGAGCGCCTCGAGTGCCGGGTCGTAGTAGCAGGCTATGACCAGGGCGTCATAGGGTTCCGGATGTGTCGTTGCGGCTTCTATGAGCCTGTAGCCGGCGACGATGTCCTCCGCGTGGCTTTCAATGGAGGCAGGAGCCATCTCCGGGGAGATGGTTGAGATTATTGTGTCTGGACCGGCCATGCTCTTGGCCATGCGGTCGATGTTCTGCGTCATGGCGTGGTTCGAGTTGGGGTTGATGACAAGAATTCGCATCGTGGGTATCCTTCGCCTGATGAGGCCGGTTCGGGCGGCAGGTGTCGAGTTGGACCGTCCTCGACACCTGCCCGCTTGACGTAGGGAACTGAGGTTTTTAGTCGAGCGTTTGTACAGCTTCAGCCGAAATGCTTTCGCTGGAGCGGGAGTAGTCCGGACCGGACTTCACAATGTCTTTGCGGGAGATGAAGTAGTACAAACCGGCACCGACCAGGACACCTACCGGCCAGGCCAGGGGCGCCCAGCTTGCGAAAGCCGGAATAACTGACATGACGATCGTGAACAGGCCTGCCACGGCCAGGGCCCCTACAGCTTTGGGGTTGTAGCCCTTCTTGTAGTAGTAAAGCCCTGACGGTTCGGCATTGAAAAGTTCATCGGTTTGGATCCGGCACTTTTTGACCAGGTAGTAATCGGTCATGATCACACCGAAGAGCGGTCCCATCAAAGCGCCCACTCCACCAACGAACTGGTTGACGATGACCGGGTTCGCGAACAGGTTCCACGGGGTTATAACGACGGCCAGCACAGCGACGAGCACGCCGGCGCTGCGGAACGTGAACACCTTGGGCCACACGTTGATGAGGTCGTAAACGGGGGAGACGAAGTTCAAAATGATGTTGATGCCCGCGGTCGCCAGGCCTACGGCGATGATCGCGATGAGAAGCAGCGTGATGCTGTCGATGTCTGCCAGCAGCGCGATGGGGTCGTGGATCGCCTCTCCGTAGACTTTCACGGATGCAAGCGCAATGACGACTGAGATGATGCCGAAGGCGATGGCGTTGATCAGGAGGCCGAGCGCGTTTCCCTTCCTCACGGATGCTTCAGAGGGGGCGTTGCGGGTGAAGTCGGCGAAGTTCAGCGACGGGCCGGCGAAGTATGCCACGATGATGAAGATGGCCGAGGCGAAGCTGATGGTTTGTGCGCCGGCGCTTCCCAGCTGCGCCATGGAGTAAGTGAAGTCGATGCTCCAATCGGCCCGGGAAAGCACCCAGATCGCCAGGGCGAGCATTGCGACCCAGATGGTGGGCCCGGCGAAGTCGGAGAGCCGGCGTACTGCTTCCATACCGCCCAGGAGCACGAGGAGCTGGATGAGTGAGAGCCCCAGGAAGCAAATCCAGCCCAGTGCTGACAGGCCTAGGAAGCTGACTTCCTCGAGGCCGGCCGCTCCTGGCACTATCTTGATGGCCAGGAGCATGACGACTGCCGACGCAAGGTAGGTCTGGATTCCGTACCAGGCGATGGCGACCACGGCCCTGAGCAGTGCCGGGATGTTTGCCCCGTAGACTCCGAAGGAGGCACGGGCGAAAACGGGGAACGGCACCTTGACGCGCTGGCCCGCGACGCCGCTGAGGTTGTTGACGAAGTACAGGATGACGATGCCGATGGAGAAGGCCAGGATAACCTGCCAGCCCATCAGCCCCAGGGCGAAGAGCCCGATGGCTACGGTGTAGCCGCCCAGGCTGTGCCAGGCGGACATCCACCAGTTGAACAGGTTGACGGTTTTCCATGTCCCGGAGGCGGATTCGGGGGACAGTTCTTTGTTATAGAGCGGAGAGGCTTTTTGCTGTGAAACAGACATTTAGCGTTCCTTTAGTGAGCGGTCTCCATTGACCGGTAAATAGTTGTTGAGGTTGCGATACCTGCAGCGCAGTATCTATCGCTTGATGAATTCGCCGCGTCCGCTTGCACCGACATAGTCGCCTTTGACGCTGATCAAGTCGCCGCGCGAGAAGACCTGGTCGATGGAGCAACGGATTTTGAAGCCTTCGAACAGGGTGTAGTCCATGTTCTGCTTTTGGGTGTCGGCGCTGATGAGGGTTGTTCCGTTGGGGTCGACCACGATAATGTCTGCATCGGAGCCCGGCGCTATTGTTCCCTTTTTGGGGTACATGTCGAATTGCTTGGCCGGGTTCTCGGCGGTCACCTCGACGAATTTCTCGATCGTCATTTTTCCTTCCGCGACACCGGTCTCGTACATTACGAGCATCCGGTGCTCCACGCCGGGTCCGCCGTTGGGGATCTGCCGGAAGTCGTCCGCCCCCATCCGCTGCTTTTCCTCAAAGCAGAACGGGCAGTGGTCCGAACTGACGACGCTGAGCGCACCGGTGTTGATGCCTCTCCACAACGCGTCCTGGTGTTCCTGGGTACGCAGCGGTGGCGTGAGGACGGCTTTGGCCGGCTCGAAGCCGGGCTGGTCGTAGATGTCCCGGCTCAGCGACAGGTAGTGCGTGCAGGTTTCGGCGCTGATGGGCCATCCTGTCATCTGCGCGGCTGCTACTTCCTCGACGGCCCCCTGGGTGGAAAGATGCACGAAATACAGCGGTACCTCGGCCATCCGGGAGATCTTGATGGCCCGGCTGACTGCTTCGACTTCCGATGCCGGCGGGCGTGCGATCTCGTGGGTCCCGGGGCCGGTTTTTCCCTGGGCGTAGAGGTCGGCGGCGATCCTGTCGATGACGTCGCCGTTCTCCGCGTGGACGCACAGTTTGGCACCGCTGGAGCCGACTCCCTTCAGGATGTCGAACAGTTCGCCGTCGTTGATCATCAGGCTGCCGCGGTAGGCCATGAAGACTTTGAAACTGGAGATCCCGTCCTGGGTCAGTTCTGCCATATGTGAATCGAAATTCTCATAAAGGTCCGTGACGCACATATGGAAGCCGTAATCGATGACGGATTTGCCCTGGGCTTTTTTGTGGTGCGCGTCGGCGGATTCCAGCAGGTTCTTGCCGGCGAGCTGTTGTCCGAAGTCGACGATGGTCGTGGTTCCGCCGGTGGCGGCTGCAATTGTTCCGCTGACAAAGTCATCGGCGGTGGTGGTCCCCATCAGGGGGGAGTCGATGTGGGTGTGGACGTCGATGCCGCCGGGCATGACGTATTTTCCGTCGCAGTCGACGCGTTCGACAGTGTCCGGTGTCGCGGCGTCCAGCATGCCGACGGCGGCGACTTTGCCGTTTTCGATGAGCACGTCGGCACGGATTTTCCCGGTCGAGGAAACAATGGTGCCGCCAACAAGGAGTTTCGCATCCATTTTTGGTTACCGTCTTTCTTGTTTGATTGGTCTCTTAGTCATTCACGTTGAATGGGACGGGCAGCGGGGCGCCCCGCCCTTTTCTTTCGGCGATGATGCCGTACGCGTCGGGGCGCCGGTGGGCGGCGAAGTCGAAGACGCTTTCCTTATAGGGCCTGCCCATGTCGATGTCTGCTTTCACGACGACGACTTCATCGCCCTCGCCGGCCGCTTTGGCCAGGATTTCGCCGCTGGGCGCGACGACCGCTGATCCACCGATCATGTGGTGCCCGTCCTCGAAGCCCGATTTGCCGGCGGCGGCGACAAATACCGAGTTCTGGTATGCGCCCGCCTGAAGTGAGAGAAGGTGTGTGAACATCTTTGCGTGCGGCTCTTCCTGCCAGCCGGGAACGAAATCGGGGGTGTTGTAGCCTAGGACGACGAGTTCTGCTCCCTGCAGGGAAAGCGAGCGGTAGACCTCGGGCCAGCGTCGGTCGTTGCAGAGGCACATGCCGACCTGGACGCCATGGAAGTCGAAGACACCGAATCCGAGGTCTCCTTCGAGGAAGTATTTCTTTTCGAGATGCTGGTTGGGAAGTCCTTCCCGGTTGTCGGCATGGCCCGGCAGATGCATCTTGCGGTACTTGCCGACGATGTCGCCGTGCTTGTTCACCAGGATCGATGTGTTGTACCGCTTCTGATCACTGGTCAGTTCCGCGTACCCGAGGTAGAAACCCACGCCAAGGTCTTTGGCACGTTCGAAGAGGGGCCGGACATCGTCATTGGGCATGGATTTTTCGAAGTATTCATCGAAGTGCCCTTCTTCGAACCAGGTCCGCGGGAAAAACGTAGTCAGCGTGAGTTCGGGAAAGACCACGAGTTCCGCGCCCTGGGACGCTGCTTCTTCCAGCAGGGCAATCAGGCGTGCGACGACTTCGGGTTTTGATTCCGAACTATCGATACCGCCGACTTGAGCAACCGCGAGCATCAAGTTTTTCGCCAATTTGTTTTCCTTCTTTCCGTTTTTCCTAGATCTGTTTCCCTTTGAAAAGCGCCGGTTCAAGGCCGTGATTCATCGACCAGACGGACGCTTTTTTCGAGTACCGCAATGCCGTTGAGTATGTCTTTTTTGGGCGTGAACTCTTCCGGGCAGTGGCTTCGGCCGTCGATCGATGGGATGAAGATCATGCCCATGGGGGCTATCCCCGTCATATGTACCGAGTCGTGGGTGGCCCCGCTCGGAACCGCGGTCCAGGTCAGTCCCAGACTGGTTGATGCAGCGGCAATGGTTTCCTGGAGCGTGGCATCGGTGTGCGTGATTTCGTTATCGAGAAACCATTCGACGTCCAGCTCGCAGCCGAACTCTGCCGCGCGCATGGACAGCCGCAGCGCGAGGTCTTTCTCGATGGCTCCGAACCAGGCGGAATCTGTTGAGCGTAGTTCCGCCCGAAGTTCCGATCGGCCGGGTACAACGTTCTGCGCCAGCTGCAGGGAGTCGATATGCGTTGTGGTTGCCACTGCATATTCCGGACTTCCACAGGCGAACTCATGAAGCGCCAGAGCGGAAGAAGCAGCGGCAAGCAGCGCGTCTTTTCTGGTCTTCATCCGGGCACCGCCCGCATGGTCGTATTGGCCCATGTAGCGACCTACCAGTCGCTTGATTCCGGCGATGGCCGAGACGACGCCGATATTGCACCCCGTCTGATCCAAGGTTGAACTTTGTTCAATGTGCAGTTCGAGGTAGGCATGCCAGCTGCCCTGCGCCGGATGCTTGCCGCTGACGGCACGTGAGGGGTCCAGGCCGAAGGACTGCATCGCATCGCCCAGGCGCTTGCCTTCCGGGCTCACACGCTCCAGATCCGTCACCGTCAGACTGCCCGCAAGCGCCCTGCTGCCGAGGCAGGTAAGCCCGAACGGGTTAGCCTCTTCGCCGAAGAAGTCAATGACCATCAGCGGCCGGTTCAGGACACTTCCGGATTCCTTGATCCGCTGCGCAACCTCGAGTGCGCCCAGGACGCCAACGATTCCATCGAACCGGCCGCCGCGCTCGACAGTGTCCGTATGTGAGCCGATCACGATGGGCTTGGCGTCACTGTAGCGTCCGGGCAATATCCCGACGATGTTTCCAAAGTCATCGACACGCACATCCTCGAGTCCCGCGAGTATGAATTCCTCGGTCATCCAGGAACGTTCCGCCCGATAAGAAGGGCTAAAGACAGTCCTCGTCCAACCGTCAAATGCGGGATCGACAAAAGCTTCAATACCTGCAAACAGCCGATCGATCCGGCCCGTAGAAATGCCGTCAAGTGTTTCCATAGAGAGTGCCTTTGAGAGAGCGAATACCGGCATCAGGCCCCGGAGCGGAAGTGATCCCCATCACTTTTGATGCCTCTGGGCAACAACTTTAGCGAGGGCAAGAGGACATTGCAATCGATTGCAGAAATTTTTTTGAGATTGCTTAGCGGGCCCCGCGACCTGAAGGATATGCAGTCGTGCTGAGGATCCCGCCTGGAACGGGATGCCCGGCAAGGACATGGCTTGATGGCGGGGAGGCAGAAAGAGCGGCCAAGTCGCGACCGCGAACTAACGGTGTTCCAGCCCAGGCGGGAACAGACGGGGTCACACGGAGCAGGCCAACATCTTCACGGCCATGATGAGAGCAAACGCTTGGAGCAGGACGGCGGAAGCTGTTCGGAAAAGATCAGGCGTTCACCGGAGCGAATGCAAGTGTTGATTCCCTGGCGAGCAGCTGCGGCGTGAGTTTCAAGGAGCGTGGCGTGCGGCCTTCGATGGCCTCGACCAGGGTGTCGAGGCTTCTGGCTCCCACCTCATGCAGAGGGGAAGCAATGGTGGTCAGAGGCACCGGCAGATGCTTGGAAATTTCTATGTCGTTGTAGCCGACCAGGGCGACGTCGCGCCCTATCGTTATCCCTGCCTCCCGGAGCCTGAACATGATGCCGGCGGCAGTCAGGTCGTTGCTGGCAAAGATGGCTGTGGGAAGTTTAGGCCAGTCAAGCAGCGTTTCGGCGGCGCGCTGGCCGGAGGCAATATCGAATCCCGCAGGGACTATCCGTGAATCGTCAATCCTTGTGCCCAATTCCAGCATGCGGCGCCGAAAGCCTTCGACTCTGTCCCTGCCCGTGCTCACTGAACTATCAGGCGAAATGATCGCTATCTCCGTATGTCCCGCTGCCGCCAGATGCTCAGCAGCCAACCGTCCACCCAGCAGATCGTCGACCGCGACTGAAACCTCGTTGTCGTTCTTCCTCAGGCACATCACATACGGTATGTGCCGCTTCCGCAAAGTCGCCGGGAGGAGATCGCCCTCAAAGGTGTCTTGGATGATGATTCCTTCGACACGGCTGCGGATAAGGCTGTTGGCGCGGCTGGGAGAGCGATCATCAAGATTGGCCGACATGCTCAACATGGTCGAGTAGCCTCTGCGCAAGGCCTGCTTGTCGATGCCTTCATAGGTGGTGGCGTGAACCGGATCGGTCAGGCTCGGGACCGTGACGCCGATGAGCCGGCTGCGGCGGGTCCGTAACCGTGAAGCTGTGGCATCCGGCTGAAAATCGAGTTGGTCGGCCAGCTCCCTGATTATCAGGGTGGTCTTGTTGGTCGTATGTTGCCGCGGTTCCTGCAACGCCCGCGAAACCGTCGAGATGTGCACTCCGACCCGCTTGGCAAGGGTTGCCATAGTAACGGGTGAAGTATCCCGCGTATCTTCCATGGGACTCTCCCCGTCATCGGTGATTTCCCGTATCAGTTTACCGCTATCGCTTTGCGCGCGATTAGGGCTAGACGGCGCTTCAGAGTGCTCAATCATGACCAGTCCCTGTTGAATCAAATTTTGTGGGGTATCTTCCCCCTGAGACATGAGGGGTCTAACGAGCATAGAACCGGATGATACTCATGGTGGTACTCGTGAGAACCGCCGCTATGCGTGTCGCTGTGCAGAGAAGAGCGACAGACAGCGGCAAGCCGCCAAGCGAAGACATCGAAAGAACGGCCCGATTCTTACTGCTTGTGCAGCACCATGTTCTTCGAAGAAGAATATGTGTCTCATCTACAACGTGTCCCCTGGAAGAAAATTCTTACGATTTTCGTTCCTCCGTTCCTCGGGACAAATCGTGGTCCTTTTCAGCGCGCCGATACTTCCTCTGCTGAAATCGTGTGGCAATCAAGGGTCGCGGTAAAGGACCGGCTTGTGCGACTGCGGGGACGCTTGGAGTGAGCCGGAGTTTCAATAAGGGGTTTCTTAGGCCGGTG
Source organism: Arthrobacter crystallopoietes (assembly GCF_017603825.1). Lineage (NCBI taxonomy): Bacteria > Bacillati > Actinomycetota > Actinomycetes > Micrococcales > Micrococcaceae > Crystallibacter > Crystallibacter crystallopoietes. The sequence continues at coordinate 806,062 of NZ_CP072014.1, read as the reverse complement.
GTAACCGGCGGAACGGAACGGACGCGCGGGGAGTCCTGGTAGGGGATATTGCCGGCGTTGCCCTGAGGGAGGCATCCGTCTCAGTGGGTGCGGGGCGTGGAGCATTCCATAGGGTTCTAGCATCCTGGCGGACGGACGCTTTGCCTTCGGCGAGCAGCTAGCCCATATGGAGATGCTGTCCTCCGTTGCTTACCCCGTGACCGTCGAGCTTGCCGGATGGATGGAGATTACCCGGAACGCTCCAAGGCCTTCGTGACCGACGAACCTTTGGCTTGTCAGCACGACGCAATGGACGGGTTCTTCGTCAAGACGCGTGCCTCACTAGCTCGATGTGCGGAATTTCTAAATTTTTTAAATTTCTAGTGCAAACTCTGCAGCACATGTGTAAGGTAGTCGCATAAGCAATGAAGTGATGAAGGTCACCTTGGGGGAGGCGCCGCGATAGTTCCCGCGGCTCGCAACTAATGGCCTTCCGCTATCGCGGTGCACACCTCGCAGTCTGGGCGGGTGTGCCTAAGTCTTCGACGGCAAGTAGTTCAAGGGCGTGCGACGCCGCTGCAACATGAAAAAGGAGAACCTCATGATTACTGCACCCTCTCGTTTGGAGACTCTGGTGCCTCCTGCGCAACTGCGCGATTCCATCGACGTCGACACCTTCAAGTCCGCGTTCCGCATGCATCCGGCCGGAGTCTCCGTTATTGCGGCAGACGCCGGCAACGGCCCAGCCGCGATGACGATCAGTTCGCTCACCTCGGTCAGCACCGAACCGCCACTGGTGACTTTCTCGCTATCAGCGCTCTCGTGGAGCACCCCGGTCTTCCTGGAAGCGGACACCGTAGTCGTTCACCTGCTTGGTTCCGAGCACCTGCGGCTAGCGCAGCTGGGTGCCACCGGTCGTGTCGACCGGTTTGCGGATAAGTCGGCCTGGACGCGTCTGCCAACGGGGGAGCCCGTCTTTAAAGAGACGTACGCGTGGCTGCGCGGGCACATCGTGAACCGCCTGGAAGCAGGAAACTCGGTAATCTGCGTTGCGCACATCGTGCAGGCCTCGGTTCCTGACGCGGCCGCGGCGGAGACGTCCGTCCCGCTTGTTTACCACGGGCGCACCTGGCATCAGCTGGGTACGCATTCCGCTATCTGATTTGTTTGCGTGCGCTCCGGGCCGCATAGCTGCAGCGCCGTGAGCCCTGCCAGACCCGGTACAGGGGGCCCGGTGATGCGCGGGACACCGGCCGTTGCCACCGGAGTTTAGACCATCTCTACCCGTTCCATCCTCACCACGACCCATGAAGGAAATCATGAGCATAGAAAACGTACAAGCGTTCGCGTCCGTCAACGCCATGCGCAACGTCCAGGAAATCCTCAATCAAGGCACCGAACCACATCTGCTCTCCGGTGCCCAGTACCTGGAGTCACTTCGCGACGGCCGTCGGGTAATTGACAGCCAGGGCAAGGAAATTCCGGACGTCACCGAACATCCGACGACCGGGCCTTCAGCCCACACGTTCGCAAGCGTCATGGATATGCAGTTCGACGAAAAATACCGCAACACCCTGACTTACCTGGACGACGCAGGTGACCGCCGAGCCCGCGGGTGGCACATCCCGCGCAACAAGGAGGACCTTTTCCTCAAGCGGGAGCAGATTGGCGCGACCGGTGAGCGTACTCTCGGCATGTTCGGGCGTCCCCCGGAGTACGGCCCGGCGATGTCGCTCGGCTTCCTTGCGATCATCGACCGGATCGAGAAGGAAAACCCCGTCTTTGCAGAGAACATCCGCCGTTTTGTGGACCAATCCAGCAGGCTGAATCTGCTGAGCACCGACCTCATCGCCGACCCGCAATCCGACCGCCGCGTGCCGCGAAACGAACGTCCCGGCACCCTGCGCGTCGTCGGCGAGACCGACGAGGGCATTATGCTCCGGGGAAGCAAAATCGCAGGGAGTTCCGGCTCCATCTCGCACTTCTTCACACTGTCGACGACCCTCGGCGAAGGCCTGGGTCCGGACGCTGCCATCTGGGCAGCGATCCCGGTCAACCTGCCGGGAGTAACACTCGTGACCCGTGAGCCCGCCCTGCACAAAAAGCAAAACCCCGTTGACAATCCCATCGGGGTGCTCGGCGAGGAGGTCGACCAGATCATCCTCTTCGACGACGCGGTGCTTCCAAAGGACCTCGTGTTCAGCCTGGGCAATACGGAGCTGCTCACGGCATACTTCGACAGCTGCGTGTTCGTGTTCTGGCACATCCTCACCCGCCTCGCCTATCGTGCCGAACTCTTCGCCGGCACCGCCCAGGTGATCGCCGAGACCCTGGGCACCGACAAGATCCCGGGCGTGCGCCGGACGATCGCGGACATCACAACCTACGCCCAGGTCCTCAAAGGCTTCTCGATCTCAGCGATCGCGGAAAGCGAGAACTGGAACGGGGTGGAGGTCCCCAATCCGGGCCTGGTTTCCGCCGGCCGCTACTACTCGATTTCCGAGTACGACAACGTCATCTCGAAGCTGAAAGACCTCTGCGGCCAGGGGCTCATCTCCCGGTGGCCGACCGAGATCTGGGAGCACCCGGAGTTCGGCCCGAAGCTGAAATCGTTCCTTCCCGGGCACGACATCGACGCGTTCGGAAAGAACCAGCTCTTCAACTTCGCCTGGGACCTCACCGCCAGTGCGAACGCCGGCCGCCTCGGTCTGTTCGAGAAGGTCAACGCGACTCCTCCGGCGTTTGTCGCCGAGATCGTGTACCAGCACGTCGGCCGCGATAAGAGCGCACAGTTCGTCCGCGACTTTCTCGCCCGCAGCCGGTAGCAGGGGTGAGCGGGGCCGCGGCCGCTGACCGCGGCCCCGCTCACCCCCCCCAATCCCCGAAACGACCAACCTAAGGAAAAACCATGAGCATTGAAACGACCAATCGAACGTTTCCGAAGCTGGGCACCGATCTGCTGGACCGCTCCCTTGACGTGATTGACCTGACCCGTCCGATTTACGAGGGCATGCCTCAGTGGTTCGGTCATCAGAAGACCTTCATCATGGTCAACCAGACGCACGACCAGTTTATGGAGAAGTGGAAGACGACGTGCGGGTTCGAAGCCCACAACCTGCTCATCAGCGAACACGTCGGCACGCATACGGACGCCATCTTCGAGTACGCGAAGGACGGTCCCAAACTCGACGAGTCGCCGTTGGCCTTCTATTACGGTCCGGCCGTGTGCATCGATGTCGAACCCTTCGTGGAATCGGACGTGGAGCTGCTCTCCCAGGAGAAGCTCGTCCAGGCCGTCGCCGCCAGCGGGCAGGAGATCCGCCGCGGGGACGTTCTGCTGCTGCACTTCGGCTACGGTGACCGCGTCTGGCCGGAACTCGCGTACGCGGAACGGAACCCGGGCCTGTCACATGAGGCGGCCCTGTGGATCGCCGAGCAGGGTGTCGTGAACATTGGCGTGGACCAGATGAGCATCGACAGCAGCGAGGACGCGGAGTTCTCCGCCCACGTCGTCTGCGCCGAGTACGGCATCGTCAATACCGAAAGCCTCACCAACCTCTCGCGAATCAAGAACGAGCGCGTGCTCTACCTCGGTCTGCCCCTTAACATCCGGGGCGGCACAGGCTCTCCGATCCGCGCTGTCGCCATCCGCCAGGCCGGCTAACCGTGTCCGCGGATCCAAGACAGGCAGCATCTGCGGCCGCCGCCGGTGGCGTGGAGGTACGCGGCGTCGAACTCAGAGGCCTGCCACTTAATATCTGCGGTGGGAGCGGCTTTCCCCTCCGCGCCGACGCAATCCTAAATAGAGGGTGATCGAATATGGCTGAACCGATCCGGCCCGAGCCGGGGACCGCTGGCAAGACTGTCAATTTCGAACTTCGGGGCATTGATTACGTGCCGGATGATATGAGGGACTCGACACCCTCTAATCTCTTCCGGGTATTTGTCGGTGCACAACTGACCTTCGGCATCATGATCCTGGGATGGCTGCCGGTTGTCTTTGGGCTCGATTTCTGGAGCGCTGTAACTGCGACAACACTCGGCACGATCGTTGGTGCAGTGATGTTCGGCTTGTTCTCTCTCCTGGGACCCAGAACCGGCACCAACAGCGCTGTCAGCACGGGTTTCTGCTACGGGGTAAAAGGCCGCCTACTGGGTTCCTTTAAGGCTCTCTTTATCGGCGTAGGCTACCTCGCCCTGACCGTGTGGGTCTGCGGAGATATGGTTGCCGCGGGGGTGGCCAGGATGACCGGGAGCGGGACATCGGATGCCTTGCGGGCGATATCGTATCTGGTGATCATGGCAGCGCTTATCATTATCGCGCTGGTTGGTCATGATTTGCTCGTCAAGCTTCAAAAATACGTCATCCCACTAGTGCTGTTGGGTCTTGCAGTGATGGTGGCGACGACGTTCTCCGCCTTCGGGAGCACGCTCGAGACTCAGGCAAGCACTTTGAGTCCTTCCGAATACTGGGTGGCCTGGGTTGCGACATTCGTAATTGCAATGCAGCTGCCGGTCTCTTACATGCCTTTCGCTAACGGGTTTACCCGGTATATCAGCCGAAAGAGATGGAATGACCGGTCCGTTTTCCTCGGCATGTCCCTCGGGGTTAGTCTAGGCGTCCTCATTGCCCTGATCGTCGGCATCTATGTTTCCACTTTGTTCGCGGCTGACCAGATGTCCTTTGGTGACGGTGTGGTTAGTGTCGTTCCTTCGTGGTTCGTGCTTCCACTGGTTCTAATAGCGCTCATCGGCGCCTTTGACCAGGGCGGGTTTGCGCTCTACGGGTCAGGACTCGACGCTTCTTCGGTTATCCCGGCCTTGCGTCGGCTGCCGGCGACAGTTGTTCTAAGTGTCATATCTTTGCTCCTGGTATTTCTGGGATCTTTCGTATGGGACGCCGCCGTTATCGTTTCGGGCTTTGTGACCATCATTGCCGTCTTCGTGCTGCCATGGGCTGCCGTGGGCTTTACTAGTTTCCTGTTCCAGAAGGGCCGGCTATGGCCGCTGGACCTTCAGGTCTTTGAGAAGGGGATTCGCGGCGGAGCGTATTGGTATAACCGGGGATGGAACTGGCGGTCTACGGCAGCGTATGCGGCCGGCGTGCTTGTGGCGCTCCTGTTCGTCAAGAGCGACGTCTACAACGGCGTTTTGGCTGACGCTTTCGGCGGAGCCGACCTGAGCATGTTTGTCAGTACGATCGTCGCGGTCGCGCTGTATACAGTCTTCCGACTCATCTCCCCCGAGCAGCTGGAACTGCCGGCAAAAGGGGAAACCTCTACGGCATCACCTGCCTTGAAAAATCCGGCGTCCGCCTCCGTACCGGAGTGACCGGAGGGTGTTGCCCCGGCCGCGGCGGTCACACTACCGGGGCAACACCCGTAAACCTGCTGCAGTCCTGCTACGACTCCAGGAGGAAGCGTGTTTCTGGCAATCGCGAGATCAACACGAATGAAATTTGAAATGTTTTACTGCACATCATCTATTGACGGAAGGGGCGGTTATGCGGCTAGAGGAGAGTGTTTTGGCTGTTGACGATGAACTTCTGAAAATTTACAAGCAGCTACATGCGAACCCTGAATTATCAATGGCAGAATTTCAAACATCTGCGTTTATCCGACGCGAGTTGGAACAACTGGGTTTTGAGGTTCGCAGCTGTGGGGGAACCGGACTTGTCGGGACCTTGAAAAACGGTGCCGGCCCCTCCGTGGCATTTCGCGCGGACATGGACGGCCTGCCTGTGCGTGAGGAGACCGGGGCATCTCACGCCAGCGCAGTCAAAGCCCGCGATCGTTCAGGTTCCGAAGTACCCGTGATGCACGCCTGCGGACACGATATTCACATGACGGTAGCCCTCGGTCTGGCGCGGCAAATGAAAGCTGACGTAGGCAGGTGGTCCGGCACTCTAATCCTCATATTTCAACCTGGAGAAGAGACCGGTGAGGGAGCACGCGCAATGCTCGACGACGGTCTGTGGGACATCGCGCAATTACCTGACTGCGTCTTTGGGCTGCACGTCTGGCCTCTGGCTGCCGGCTCCGTCGAGCTCGTTGTGGGCGACACCATGGCCATGGGCGATTCACTCCGCGTCACGGTCAAAGGCATCGGCGGACACGGGTCACAGCCGCAAGACTCCGTCGACCCCGTCGTGATCGCCGCCAATATGGTTGTCGCGCTGCAGTCTGCCGTGTCCCGTAATCTTGATCCACTAAGTGCCGGGGTTGTGACCGTTGGCACCTTCCACGCGGGCACCAAGGAAAACATCATCCCCGCTGAGGCCGAATTTACCATCAACATCCGCTCTATTGACCTGGACGCCAGAAAGGTGTTGATGGGGGCGGTCGAGCGAATTATCGGTGGTGTTGCTTCAGCCTTCGCTGCTCCCGAACCGTCGATCAGTGTGATTAACAGCTTCCCGCATCTTTATAGTGACCCTGTCCTCATCTCGGACATCAAGTCGCGTTTCGATGTCGCGCTGGGCGAGACGAATGTGCGATACGGAAAGCCCCGCCTCGCAAGCGAAGACTTCGGACTGCTGGGGGAAGCTATCGGCGCGCCGAGTGCGTACTGGTTTATCGGCGGTCTTCCTGAAGGCGTTATGGGGAATGAGCAGATCCCGAGGAATCATTCCCCGTTCTTTTATCCGGATCCGGTCCCCACGCTCGAGGTGGGCATTCGCACTGCCTACGAAGCCTGCCTCTCGGTGTTGGATACAAATGCGTAGCGTCGCGTATTCCTCGCGACGCGCTAAATGAAAGGAAATACGATAATGAACAAAACCCGCATCATGCCCGCTGACCTCTGGGACTGGCCGGTGCCGACTCCCTTCACCCAGGGCTGGAAAGTAAGCGGCGACTACGAGACCATCTTTGTCGGCGGCCAGATTTCTGTTGACCACAATAACAACGTGATCGGCAAGGGCGATATCGAAGTGCAGACCAGAAACGTCTTCGAGAACATCCAAAAGGTTCTCAAAGAGGCCGGGGCCGAGATGACCGACATTGTGAAGTTCAACACCTTCTACACATTTGAAGGGTCCGGGGAGGACGTGCAGCATTTTTGGGAAAAGATGAATCGCGTGCGTTTGGAATTCCTTAAGGAGCCGGGCCCCGCCGGGACCGCGGTCCGATGCTCAGGATTTATGCTGGACGACATTCTCATTGAGGTGGAGGCAATAGCTGTCATTCCGCGGAGAGACTAAAAGACTTCGATCATTTAGGAGAGTCACCGCATGATCGCCAACCCTATTCAGTGGCCTAACGGTGCGAAGGTAGCCGTGGCGCTAAGCTTCGATATGGACTCGGACAGTACGCTGCTTCTGGACCATCCGGACCGTGCCCACCGCCTGGTGTCACCAAACTCCTGGCTTCGGTACGATGAAGTTGCGATTCCGCGCATCCTTGAAATGTTCAGGCGCCACGGTATCAAGCAGACCTTTTATGTGCCGTCATGGTGCATCGAGCGCTATCCCCACTTGGTCGAGTCAATACTGGATGGCGGACATGAGCTGGCGCATCACGGCTACCTGCACGAGAACCCGAATTCACTTTCTCCCGAGGATCAGGCTTATTGGCTGGAGAGGGGGATCGGCGTCTTCGAGAAGTTTACAGGTTCCCGACCCCGAGGATTCAGGTCACCGATGTATAACTTCTCCGAAGTTACCGCCAAGCTACTCGGAGAAAACGGCTTCCTCTACGATTCATCGTTGATGGGAGACGACGTCCCCTATTTGATAGATGGAGGTGCTGGAAAGCTCGTTGAGCTGCCGACTCACTGGGCACTGGACGATTGGCCCCATTACACGCACATGCCGGATTTCGGCTATACGATGCCGATTAGCTCCCCGGGGCGCGCGATGGAGGTGTTCCTTAGCGAATTTGATGCTGCCTGGGAGTTTGGCGGTATGTGGGTTTCGGTTTGGCATCCGTTTGTAAGCGGGCGCCTGGCTCGTTGCCGGGAAGTGGATAAGATGATCACCTACATGCAAGACAAGGGCGATGTATGGTTCGCCACGCTTGAGGAGATTGCCCGGCACGTGGTTGAGTCCGTTGATCAAGGATCCTATGTTCCCCGCGAAGTCCGCTTGCCATACTACGATGGGGCCGCCATGGGCGTGGGAACGCGCGATTTTGCACCTGGAACCCCTGATAAATGAACCGCTGGATGCCAAGCTTGCATCTTGTCGCTCTTGCCCAGGGATAGGTTAGCTGCCGGCGTCGGCGCGAACGTGCAGGAGCCGCCTTTCGGCGCGTGGGCGCAGGCCTTCTCGGAGGCTGCGCCCACGCTCGGAACCGTGTAACTAACAGACGTCTGCATATCAGCGTCCTCCGCGGGGTCGAGATTGAAAACAAGCTTATGTCCGTGAACGTAGGGGCCCCGTCGTCATACTCGTAAGACGACATGGTGGCCATGCTTATACCGGCGCAGTCAGTTCCGAAATTCCAAAGGCGTGGCCTATGAACAGGAACACCGGGCCATTCCAAAAGCAATACCCATCCTGCCTCCACACGCCTCGAGACCCGGCGGGACCGGGAACGGTGCCGTCGGCAACGGATGCCTCCGCCAAGGGCAACAGCAGCCACCCGGTGCCGCGGCATTCGTTCCGTCGGCACTGCAGGCAGCTGTGCCGAGTTCGGAACTCTTCCCCCAACGAGGTCCGGACCGACAAGTTCCCATCAACACGCCCTGTGCGGCACGGGCATGCTGGCGCCGCCTGCTTCTTCATGTTCGCCGCCTGCAACGGCCGCATGTCAGAGGACGGCGTCGCACCGTTTGTGCGGCTTCCTTCAGTGCTTGTGCGGCTTCTTTCATGTCTGGTGCAGCGAACACTATATGATCGATTGAAACACTCATCTTTCAGGAGAACTTTTCTGGCAGCGGGGCAGGAGGAGAGAACCATCACGACCGGCATCGGCCAGGAGCAGGCCGGGAATGAAGAACAGGCCGCTGAAGCGCCCATTCTCAAGATCGGGCATGTCGCAAGCATCCTCGGGGTGCCGACGGCACGCATCCGCTTGTGGGAACACGAGCGGCTCATTAACCCTTTGCGCACAGACAGTGGCCAGCGGCGATACTCGCCGCGGGATCTCGAGCGCCTTCAGACGATCCGGGACCTTCTCGACACCAAGGCTATGACCCTCACCGGCGTGCGAGAGGCACTCAGCGAAGAGGTCGTACCGCCAAGCTCCATGGAACCGTCTCCGGCTCCCGCCGATCCGGTCGGCGCCCGGGCGAAGGCCTTGCGCCTCCAGCAGGGCATGAGCCTTCGCGACCTTGCCAAATTGAGTGGAATCAGTCCTTCAGCTCTGGGAGCATTCGAGCGCGGACTGAACAAACCGAACACCGGTCGGATCTCGAAAATCGCCCATGCGCTCGGAACAACGGTTCCGGAACTTCTCGGCACCGCGCCACCGGAAAGCGGGACAGTCGTCCGGGCCGCGGAACGTCCATCATTACCGCTAAACGACGAGGGCGTCACCATCGAGTTGCTGTACCGATCTGCGACCGCCCTGCAGCCGCAGTCGATCGTGGTCCAACCCGGATGCGGAATACGTGAAGCGATCACTCACACGGGAGAAGATTTCCTAGTGGTCATGACCGGGGAAATCAATCTCGTTCTCGACACGATCGAGGTGCACCACCTTGGACCGGGGGACTCCGCGACATTCCCGAGCACGCGGCCGCACAGTTTTCACAACCCGGGAACGGTACCTGCCCACCTCATCTGGGTGAACACGCCAGCGACATTCTGATTTAGCAATGTCGGCGTGTACGGTCAGCGCCGGACGAAGGGCATTAACCATGCCGGACGGTGATGGCCCCGACGTCGATGAGGTAACCGTCCGATATGAAACCGGATATGCGGATTCGCTAGGAATTCCATACCGACGCGAGTAATTCATCCGGCCCTCCACGTCTCCTGGTGCTTGGTCCTGTGTGCCCTGGAAACCGCGGTTCTTCATCGCTGATAACCGTGAATATGTCGAAGGTGCCATGGAGATCAGTGCTGAGGCCAAACCGCTGTCGAAGGCCGGCAAACGGAAGTTCGCGTCCTGTCAGAGTGAACTCTAAGACCCGAGTCGCAGAACGTCAGAAATTGGGGAAATGGGAGTCTATCCTGACGGGGTTCCGGCCGCTCACCTGACGTCAGGTTGAGGTGTACTTCAACTGGACGCTTTGGCGGGCTCGCGGCCCCTGCTGGTTTTGAAGAAGTATTCATCCCGTTTTCAGTGTGCGGCCAGCTCCTGCCAGGGATCAGCGGGCGATGCGCTTAGCGGCGGAGAACCGGTCTTGTCCGGTGAATCCGGCCTTGATTCCGCGGACCCGGACTTTGACGGATTGCCCTTTGTCGGCAGCGGCCAGCCGGTAGGTAGTCCTCGTAGCGCCCTTGATCACTTTGCCGTTTCGGTACCACTGGTACTGGAGCTTGGTTCCGGAAGTCCAAGTTCCGGCCTGTGCTGTGAGCGTTCGTCCGGCTTGCGCCGTGCCCGTGATGCGGGGTGTGGGAGCGGCCAGGACACCGTAATTGATCAGGTTGTGGGCGCTGATTTGAGTGGCCGTCGTGTATTTGGGCTGGGTGCCGGTGACACGGACCTGCACGACGTGGTTCCGGTCGGCAGCAGTGGCCGCATAGCTTGAACGGGTCGCCCCCGGTATGGCCCGACCATCCCGGAGCCATTGGTAGCTGAATCTCGTACCGGCGGTCCACCCGGGCGTCCTCGCCCGCAGGGTCACGCCCACCCGCGCAGGCTCGTGGACGAGGGGCTTGGCCGACTGCAGTTTCACCAGCGGGATCTTCACTGCCTTGGCTTTGGCCTCGTTGGTTACGTAGCCGGGGCTGGACGTGCGGACGACCGGCTGGATCGTGGTGCCGGCGTCGGCGACCGCCAGCTGATGAGTGGGCGTCGTCGCCCCGGGAATGGCTTTGCCGTCGCGCAGCCACGTGTAGGTGACCGTCTGGCCGACGGGCCAGGGGTTATGGGCGGTCATCCGGTAGCCGGGTTGGAGCCGCGGCAACAGTTCTGCCACCGTGTTCACCAGTGTGTCGCCGTGGACGTAACCGCTGCGCCGATCGGCGGGCAACGGGGCGGGGCCGACGGTGACAATCGGCGAGGTGCCGTACTGGCGGAGGCCGTTTTCAATGAATTGGAAACGCTGCCCCACATCCGTCGGCTTCGGGTACCAGGACTCGGCTGCGGCTTCACGAGTCGTCGAAAAAGCTCCGTCGGACCTTAGCCGGTACCAGCCGGACCTGGAGGACTGGACGGGTGCGGTCCTTGTGGCCCGGACGGCCTGCTCACTGTAGGGCACTGCCGGGCCGGTGACGGTGACGTCGTTGAACCCTCCGCCGGCGTCCACGGTACGGACGAGCCTCGAGGAACGCTCGTGCACTGTTCCGTCCGGCCAGGACCCAGTGACAACGAGGCGCGCCAGGCTTCCCACCGCCGGGACGTATTCTTTACGGTCGGAGACTACGGTTCCGTCCTCCAGCAACCAACGGTAGCTGAGGACAGCTCCTCGACCCCATGCCGGAAAGCGCACCTCTGCCGGGACACCTGCCGTGAATGCCCAGGGAACCTCCGGAGTCGGAGCCGCATGGGTCGGATGTCCCACCCGCACTTCCCAGTCGACGGGCCGGTGCAGCGACAGGTAGGGGTGGACGTAAGCACGCGAGTAGCGCGGCTGTTGTGAGCCGGAGGGGAACTGCGGGACGGCCTCCATGATCGGGGTCGCACGGACGAGCCGCTGCAGCCCTTCCGGCAGGGCGCCGCCCGCCGTAGGAACAGTTACCGTATATGCCTGGACGAAGCCCTCGGCCGGCCCTGCTTCGATCCCGGCTTCGTCCACGCTGATGGTCGTGGTGATGCCCTGGTCGTTTTCGAACACGAGCTGCATACGCGCCAGCACTGCCTGACGATCCCCTTCGCAGTTGATCTTCACTGGCATCCGCAACTCGTTGCCAGCGGTGGCGGTGGCAGGCAGCGCCAGGGACACAAGGGTGCCGACAGCGGACGAAGATTCAGATCCGCAGGGATACGTCGAGGCGGCAACGGCCGGAGAGGCCACCACCACGCCCGAGAAGGCGACACTTGCGGCAAGGCCGGCAGAGATGGCTGCCCGAAAAACACGGCTCACGAAATTCCCCCAACATGAGTAACGATTCACCACAGTCTAGCCACCCGTTGACGTGCTATCCATGCACCGACAAGCCCTTCAAGAGATACGCACCCAGATCTCCCCTCCTAGTCGGGGTCGCCTCTCCAGCCTTCATCCATTCGTCTGCCGACTTCTTCAAGTACGGCATCGCCAGAATCTCTGACGAAGGAGTCGTCGAGGAGAGCTGCAAGCGGCGAACGAGCGGATTCGCGAACGCGAGGCGGGAAATGGACGACGAAGAGTTTGAAGGAGCCGGGCTCAGGTGGCGCAGGATCCGATCGATGGTACTGCGCCGGCCGCCTTTCTGATCAATACAGTTGGGTGATGATCAGTTGGGTTCGGGCTCGTTCCTCCGCGCCTCGGTTTCTAAACTGGTGGCGTAGACACCGAGGATATTCAGGCCGTCGCTTTCTTCCTCGTCCCGGACCGACTCCCCGTCCTCGCTGCTGTGGCGGGTAGGGGAGCGGTCCGCAAACCGGGCGTGTCGGAGACATGCCACACTAGGAAAATGTCCAAGGAACCGGCTACCAAACCTTCGAGGTTGCAGTCGATGTTTTCGCCACGGTGTTGTAACCGGTCTGGTAACCGGTGACCTTCACCTTGATCGTGTCGTAACGATCCGCGGTGACGAGCTTGTAGGTGCGGCCGGTGGCGCCCTTGATGGCCTTGCCAGAGCGGTACCACTGGTAGGTGAACTTTGTGCTGGCCGTCCAGGTTCGCGGGTTGGCCGCTAGACGGTAGCCGACCTTCTTCGTGCCGGAGATCGTCGGGGTGGACGCCTTTAGAGTGCCCTTGGCAATGACCGTGGTGGCTTTCGAGTGGCCATACGCAGTGTTGTACCGACGGGGAGGCTGGATGCCAGACGCACTTTGATCGTCTTGCCCGAGTCCAGGCCGGCCAGCTTGTACGTCCTCCCTGTTGCGCCATTGATGGCGGTGCTGCCGCGGTACCACTGATACCGGATGGTGGGAGACATATCCGGGTCGGGTACAGACAACGATGACCACGAGACGTTGCTGTATGGGGCAGTAAGGGTGTAACCAGCCTTCTTCGTGCCAGCCGGGGCGGGCATCGGATCGACGATGGAGAAGACGCCCTTGGTGACGGTCACGGAGGAGGGAGCCGTAGTAGTAGTGACAGTCGCGTAGCCGGGCTTTGAAGCGGTGACTCGGACCGTGTAGGTGTGCGTCCCCAAGTCGTTGATCGTTGGATTGTAGGTCCACTTCGTTGCCCCGGTAACGGCCTTGCCGTCCCTGTACCACTGATATTTACGGGTCGTTCCTGACGTCCACGTCGAGGGTGTCCGTGCATACCATGAAGTACCGATACGGCTGGAGGCGACCTCGATACTAAAGCTCGGGGCTTTGATTGTGCCGACGGCGATCGGAGTGGTCGGGGCCGATGTCGCGGAGGCGGTTTCGTAGCCGGTTCCCCTGGCTGTCACTTTGACGCTGATCGTCTTGCCCAGATCGGCAGCGGTCAAGGTGTACTTGCCAGCGGCGGTGTGGAAATACCAGGAGTCCATCCATTGCATGTCAACTACGGCACCGTCGCGCACCCATTCGACCTTGTAGTGATTCTGAACCAGTGCCGGCTTCCAGATACCCGGATCCATCGTCAGCGTTTCTCCGACCTTCGCGGTTCCGCTGATCGTCGGGCTTCCCGGCTCAAAGGTTCTGAGCACGATGGGGTGGGTGGGCGCGGAGTTGCGTGTGACCGGGTGAAAGCCAGGAATCGTGTAGGTTACCTGAACAGACAGGCGCTTACCGGCATCTGCAGTCTGAGGGGTGTAGTGGCGGTAGTTGGAGCTGCGCGGTGTGATTGGGGATCCGTCCCCAAACCACTGGAACTCATAGATCCCACCCGGAACGTAACCCGTTTCGACTTGGAGTAGAGAGCCGCCTTGGGGTACACCGGTGATTGTGGGAGTGGGCGGGGCCCACTCGGACAACGGAACGGACACCGGTGCGGATTCGCGGGTGGTGGTGGCATACCCCGACTTCTTGGCCGTGACCCTTACGGTTAGGTTCCCGCCACCGTAAGACGGGCTTACGGTCAGGCTGGTTCCGCTGCCAATATAGGCTCCGTTCCGGTACCAGGCGTAGGTCAGGACCGGTTCCGGGCTCCAGGTGCCGGGGTCCACGGTGAGAACTGTGCCGGGAGCGCTTGTACCGCTAAGGACTGGCACGGGGGCATCTGTGAACTGCTCGAGGACAGGTGCAGCCAAGGACGTGTCCGGCAGTGTAATGCCAGGCGAAGCGACGGTCACCGGACCGGCTGTTTCGGGCCCAGCTGCATTCCGGTGCCACTCGGTGATGTAGGGACCGTCGAGACGGGTCTGCGTGTCGCTGTACCGGAGCCGGTAGGAGCGGTCGCTGGACAGGGCGAGGCTGTATTGGCCGAGCGTGTTGGTGGTTCCGGTCGTATCGGCAGGCACGCCCGTGGCTCCAGCATCGGCGCCACTGAATGCAGAGACCTGGATGCCCTGAAGTGGCTTGCCCGATCCATCCACAACCCGCCCCTGCAGGAATGCATCGGCTGCCTGTGCGGGAATTGCACCGGCCAGCGGTCCGACAGCAAGGACGGCCGCGACAAGCATTGCGTAGAGAGACTGCCGCGCGCGCGGCAGTGCGAAAGTGATATTCAAGTTTCCCCAACTGAAAGGTTTACCCTTACAGGCCAAAAAAGCTTCGGATCGCTGTCGAGAATTGTAGCGCCGGACTTCTGGGTAGGCCGGCTGCATTCCTCAGATGGCCGCTGTAGCCTCATGCGCGACCAGTCCAGCTCGTGAAGGGCTGAAGCTAGCGGCGTGAGCCAGCATGGATACTTGGATGGACCGACCCGCACCCACCGGAGACTTCCACGATGACACTTATTGGATCTTGGACCTGCCAACACAACGGCTGCCTAAAGCACGGCTACAACGACCTCAGTAACGAGGTCGGCCACACATGTTGCGGCCGCTGTACGAGCGGCGAAGCCTGCAAGAATGACGCCTGGGGGCACGCGCCCTTATTTCCGCATGCCTATGCAGAGGGGCTAGTGACACCAGGCGTGTGTTCGGTGTGTAAGCAGGGTCCGCATTAATCGCAAGCATCTACTGACGACCTCGAATAGTAGAAGAAGTGCCGCACCACCAGATTTTGGATGAGCTCATCAACGGCTGCGTTCGGAGGTCGCACCTGAAGCAGGCTCGTCGTCTTCGTTGAGCAGGACCCTCACCATGTGCAGGATGACCTCGCGCTGACGCACGGTCAGCCGGTTGGCCCGCTCCGGAAGCACAAACGGCTCCAGTTCACCTGGAGGAATGCCGGCCGCTTCCAGCAGCTGGACCATAGGGATCTTCAGGGCGACGGAAAATGCTTCCAGCACCGATTCGGATGGCGTCTGCGGAACGCTGCGCAGGTACTTGGCGATCGACGTGTAGGCGACGGGAACACCGTGCTTGTGCGCTTCCTGGGCGATGCGGCGGCCCGGCCAGTTCACTGTGTTGGCGGCGTGAAGCAATGCGGACAAGTTCCCGGCAGCGGCCATCGTGACCTGGATCGAGAAGACCTACCACCGCCGGCGCCGCCAGCGTGCCCTTGGCAGGCTGACGCCGATCGAGTTTGAGACAATCGAAACCGGCCTTTAAGCCGCCTGAAAACCATCAACCCCGAGAGTCAACGAAACCCGGGGCAGTCCCGATCGATTGCCACTACAAGATGCGCTGCGGGGGCCACAGGAATGCTGCGCGGGGGTTAGGCGAGCTCGAATGTCTCATCTATCTGTCTTATCGACGATGTTCGCAACAACGGCATATGCTGGCTTTGACGAGATCATGGCAGAGCAACAACCTCCACATCTAGGATCGACACATGCGAAAATTGGTGGATCTGAACGCTGGTGAATCTTCTACTGGACTTGTGTTCGATGGGCAAGATACCGCGCAGATTTTCGCGACGTTCTTGATGGACCAGGACTACGGTCCATTGCTCAAAATTTCGTATCCCGGGGTCGCCTCTTCGAGCCTAGATGCTACATATGACCACCTTGAATTGTGGTCCGAGGGCAAGGCCATACCTAATACTCTCGTTTTCTCCAGCGTCGACGGCACCGCAACTTTCCATGAATGTGTCGTCATCCAAAAGCGGCACAACTTCTTTGGAGTCACTGAATTTACCCTTCGGCCGAGGGCGATGCTTTACGGTTCGTATGCCTCTGAAAACAGTGAAGCGCTTCGCCTATCCGCGGTGCATTCGCGAATCCCCGCGTTGAGTGCATGGCTCGAGAAAAGCCCCATCAGTCGCACCATTTGAAAGAACAAAGTATCCGGCTATAACGACACCTCATTCGCATCTATCGAAATTGACCCCGTCACCTTGGACCTAGGTGATCTCCAAGTCGAACTCACCAATTCATGGTCAGCGAGGATGGGCAGCCGAACTTCTGGATTCACTGTTTTTGGTGAGATTAAGACCGTCTCTGAGACGCCAGCCCCCGTTGACAGGCACTTGGCGATCCACCGTCAGCTTAGAGCTCTTCTCATCCTTAGCAGTGGTGAGAAAGCAGCCTTTGAAGATCATTTCGCTCGATTGCGCAGGGAAGATAGCGCCTCGAGGCTGGTCCATTTCTCCACCTTCTCGGAGACAGAACCCGCTTCGTCAGACAATGGATATAGGAATAACCACATATCTTCTGTCGATCATGTGGATCAGGACCAGCTAAGTAGATGGCTAACCAGCCAATCTCATCATTACGACGCCATCCTTCCTGCCGCAGATCTGCTGCGTAGGGAACGATTTTCTTCAGTGGATCGCGTTATTTATATGGGCATTGTCGCCGAGAGCCTTGGCAAGGAACTCGGAGAAGTTGAACGCGTAGAAGAAACCTATAGCCGTAAAAAGGGAAGTCATTCCACCTGGGTGCTCAGGTGCATCGTTCATTCCGAGCTGGATTTGAGTAATTGTCCCTTTGACCCTGTGGTCTTGGCAAAAGCAATCGCCAAGAACTACAACAAGAGCAAGCACTTCCAACCCTCGCTGACCCCGGATCCTTCCGTCACGGGCATACTTGGCCGATTTTTCGCAGTGGTTATCCGTCACCTTTCGATTCGGCTTGCGCTGATTGGCCCTGGCTCAAGCAATCATAAACTCCACATGACCAGTGAATCGGTTCGAAGCATTGAGGGATTGAAGGCTGTCGCAGTAGACGAGAACTGCTGGCCGACGTTTAGGGTGGTCACGGAAGAAGTGCAGGAAGAATCAACCGAGGAGGCGCACGAGGGTTCCTAGCAGCGGGGATATCCGCCGCTCTACTGTCTGCAAGCCGAGTAAGTGGACACGCCGCTGGTGTTCCTCGAGCAACCTCTTGCTATTCCGCCGGGCTCGCTTCCGACGTCCTTAGCTGGTTCAATGCATCCTCATAAAAGGCGAGCCGGGTGGCGGCCCGAGCCATTTCGTGCTGATGTCGCACTAAAGCTATAGCGACAGCAAATCCACCGCCGAGAATGACTGCGGCAAGCGCAAGAGGCACGCCAAACCAGCCTGACCCGTTTGGCCATGCGCTTCCAATCAGCGGCAGCGCACGTGGCACTGCTCGTTGAACGTGCGCGCCGAAGAAGGCCCGTTTACGGACCAGCAGTGGGGCGATATCGCCAACGACTTTGTGGACGCCATGGGCTTCACCGAGACAAGCGGCAAGGCACGCTGCCGGTGGGCCGCGGTCAACCACGGCACCAGTGAGAACGGCAACCACCACATCCATATCGCGGTGTCCCTGGTCCGTGAGGACGGCACCAAGGCCGCCACTCACGGCGATTACAAACGCGCGCAGAAAACCTGCCGCGAACTCGAAATCAAATACGGCATGGAGCAGCTCTCTACGGTGCACGCCACCCGTGGCTACGAGCGCGCCGAGAAAGCCACCGCCATCCGGGAAGACCGGGAGATGCACCGTGCGTCGCTGGCCCATAAGGTGCGTGCCAGCGCCGGCGCTTCCGTGACGGAGGCGGAGTTCGTCCGCCGGGCCCGCGACACCGGCTTGCTGGTCCGCCCGCGGTTCGCGAAGAACACGACGGATGTGATCGTTGGGTACTCGGTTGCCGAGCGGCCGAAACCGGGGGAGCGGCCTATTTGGTTCGGCGGCGGCAGCCTCGCCTCCGACCTGAAGCTCGGTGCCCTGCGTGAAGGATGGCCGGACTCGCCGCAGGCGGCGACGGAGGCTGCGGCGGAGTGGAACGCCGCGGCACGGAACAAGCGCAAGGTGGCCAGGACCGGTCCGGAGAAGGCGGCACCACCGGTACAGGCATGGGTGGACTACACGCGCAACGCGACCGCTTTAGCGGACCGGCTCCGCGCTGTCCCGCGTGATGATCACGCCACCTGGGCTAAAGCCGCCCGGGAAGTTTCCGGTGCCTTCGCGGCATGGTCGTACCGGCTCGAACCGGTCCCCGGGCCGTTGGCGGCCACAGCCGCTGAACTGTCCCGCACAGCCCAGCTGCGGGCACCGCGGCAGCACGGCAAGCCCGTCGCACTGCCGTCCATCGCCGGCACCGCGATGTTGTTCATGGCAGCGTCCAGCAAGGACAAGACGGCAGCGCAGACGGCACTCATGGTGCAGCTGATCAACACCGCCTTCGCCGTGTACGAAATGCACGCCCAATCCGGACGGACCCGGGAAGCCCAGCGCATCCGGTCAGTGGTCGAGAACCAGCTGGCACCCTTCACTGCAACCATGCCCAAACCCGTACCGGTAGCAGCCCGAGAGGAGCCCGCCACAGCGTCAGTCAAGCCCAGGGCCGTGGATATCGCCATGCGCGGCATGGCACCCATCCGCCCGGGATCGGTGGTGCCCACAACACCAACCCCGGCGGCACCGGCGAGAACCTACCAGCCCGGCCGGCTCGGCACCGGGCCGGGCCTCGACCGATAAAAAATCACGTCACTAGTGCAAAGGGGAATACCCATGAGTGAAGCAGACGGCATCGACGACGTTCTGGATAACGGTATGCGGCAATCACTGCTGCTAGCCTCACGTATTGCCGAAACCCTGGCACGCCGCCGGCAGGAAGCCCGGCGGCAGCAGGAACACCTGGACTCCCAGATCGCGCACGAAGCCCAGACGCGGCTCGCGGCAGAGCGCAGCGCAGCGCACGCGGCACTCGCCGCCGTACACAAGGATCAGTGGTGGGACAAGGCGCAGCCGGCCGACATCGCCACTGCCTATGCTGTCGCTGAGGGCTGGAAAGACCACCCGACAGCCTTGGAGGCGTCGGAGAAGATCCGTCAGGAAGTCCTTACCCGGTACGGCATCGACACCCACGACGTCGGCGCGGACACCGCCTACCTCGAATCCGGGATCGAAACCATCGCGACCGAAAAGGCCCGGCAGGAGGAGCTGGCGCGCAGCCAGGAACAGACCCGCAAGGCCGCCGCCGAACACGAAAAAGCCATGCAGCTGCTCGCAGCGGCCCGCGCCGAAGAACTCCGCTCACAGGCCGGGAAACTCGCCCCTGAAATGGAACGCCACCAAGTGCCCGTTGAATACCTGGCCAGCCCGGAGCTGGCACAGGCATTGCAGCGGGCCCACAACGCGAAGACCCCCAAAGCCGCCGCGGCTGCCGACGCCGAAGTGAAGATACGCATGTTCCTCATTGGCAAGGACGGGATCCACGGTCCCGACATCGACCAGCTCCGCAAAGAAACCACCGCGAACGTCAACGGTGCCGACGACTCGCACTTCACGGATCCAGCGTTCGTGAAAGCCGCCAAGGAAATGCACGAAACCAAGCTCCTGGCCGAGGGTGGTTTCAAGGGCTCCCGGTCGGCGTCAATGGAACAGCGATACGAACGGGCCGAGAAGGAACTCTTCGCGCGCCTCGAAGGCATCGGCCGCGAAATCGAAAACCGCGTCACCGGCAACGACAGCAACCGGCTCCAAGACCAGGGACTAAAAGCAGAAACCGCCTCGGCCGCCGGCTACGGCTCAACCGAACACCACAAGAAGTTCGCTGAATCCTTGGAAAACAGCGGGGCGAACGAAACCCAAATCCGTGGCCGTCTCGCCGCCGCCCGGGGCGAGGGTACCCACCCCAGCGCGGCCGTCACCATGGGAAGCGGCGCGGCCAAGGCAAAAAAGACCCGAACCGGGGTATCCATGGGCGCGGAGCGGGCCAAGAGCAGTCCCGCCCGACAAATCGCTACATACGGAAGAGGGAAGTAAGAGTCTATCCCTTGAGCTTTGTCGAGATCCTTTCGTTGTTGTACCAGCGGATGTATTCCTTCAGATGGTACGGCAAGGCGTCGAACTGCGCCCTTACACAACTGCCCCGAAAATTTGAACTAAATTCTCAGTACAACTTTCGGGGCGGCGCGTGATAGGTGAACTATAGGAGTGATTCGGCGGCTGTGAGTGTGGCGCGAAGGATTTGTTCCATTTCATTGAATTCCGATTCCCCGACGATGAGCGGGGGAGAGAGTTGGATGACAGGGTCTCCCCGGTCATCCGCGCGGCAGTACAGGCCATTTTCGAACAGTTGTTTGGAGAGGAAGGTCTTCAGGATTCGTTGGCTTTCTTCGGGCGTGAAAGTCTCTTTGGTTCCTTTGTCTTTGACCAGTTCTATGCCGTAGAAGTATCCGTCTCCCCTGACATCGCCGACGAGCGGCAGGTCCAGCAGCTTTTCCAGGGTGGACCGGAACAGAGCTTCCCGGTCCAGTACGTTTTCGTTGATGTTTTCTCGTTCGAAGATGTCCAGGTTTGCCATGGCAACGGCGGCGGCAACGGGATGGCCGCCAAACGTGTAGCCGTGTTTGAAGAAGGATTTTCCTGAGGCAAATGGTTCAAACAATCGGTCGGAGGCGATCATTGCACCCATGGGCGCGTAGCCGCTGGTTAGTCCTTTGGCGCAGATGATGATGTCGGGCGTGTAGCCGAACTTTTCTGCGCCGAAATATGTGCCGAGTCGACCGAAGGCGCAGATGACTTCATCACTGACGAGCAGGACATCGTATTGGTCACAGATCTGGCGTACTCGCTCAAAATATCCTGGCGGTGGCGGGAAACACCCGCCTGCGTTCTGCACTGGTTCCAGGAAGACTGCGGCAACGGATTCCGGTCCCTCAGCCAGGATCTGCGCTTCGATTTGATCGGCAGCCCATAATCCGAATGCCACAATGTCGTCCGGGTAATGCTCTGCCCGGTAGAAGTTCGTGTTCGGAACACGGTGCGTCGAGGGCACCAGGGGCTCGAAATCATGCTTCAGTTCCGGAATGCCGGTAATGGACAGAGCACCGTGCGTGGTGCCGTGGTAGGCCGTGGTTCTGGACAGAACCTTATGCTTCTGTGGTTTGCCCATCAGGCGGAAGTATTGTTTTGCGAGCTTCCAGGCGGACTCGACGGCTTCGCTTCCGCTGTTTGTGAAGAAGACTTTGTTCAAGTCGCCCGGTGCGAGGTGGGCGAGACGTTCGGCTAGTGCTGCTGCCGGTTTATTCGCATATGACCACAACGGAAAGAATGCCAGTTCGGAGGCTTGCCGTGCCATGACTTCTCCGAGTTCAGTCCGGCCGTGGCCGACTTGGACCACGAACAGGCCGGCGAGGCCGTCCAGGTATTTGCGTCCTGCGTCGTCGTACACGTAGGCGCCGTCGCCGCGCACGATCATGGGCAGCTCCTCATATGACTGGGGCTGGGGCGAGAAGTGCATCCAGAGGTGGTCTCGGGCAGCGGTTTTGAGGCGGGTTTCGGTACTGTACAGAGTTTCGGTCATCGCTATCTCCTAGTGGGGTGTAAGGAAGCTTGTTTCAGAATCTTTCGGCAGCTCATGGCTGGGACGCCGGCATATTGGTGCTGCGGAAGATCGTGTTTTGCCAGTCTTTGTGGGGTGTTTTGTCGCGGCTGAGCATGACGTGTTTGGTGTTGGTGTAGTCCTCGAGCGAGTAGGCGGACATGTCTTTGCCGAAGCCTGAGGCCTTGAAGCCGCCGTGGGGCATTTCGGAGACGATCGGGATGTGGTCGTTGATCCAGACGCAGCCGGCCTGGATTTCGGCGCTGGCGCGCAGGGAGCGGTTGAGGTCGTTGGTCCAGGCGGAGGCGGCTAGCCCGTACGGGGTGTCGTTGGCCAGGGTGATGGCTTCGTCGTCCGTGTCGAAGGGCAGCGCGGTAAGCACGGGGCCGAAGACTTCCTCCTGCACGATCTCGGAGTCCTGCGCCGCGCCGGCCACGAGCGTGGGGCGGTAGTAGGCGCCGGCGGCAAGGTCGCCGCCGGGCGCGTGGCCGCCGGCGAGAATGGTGGCGCCGTTGGCGCGGGCGCGGTCGACGAAACCGGCGACCTTGTCGCGGTGGGCATGGCTGATCAGCGAGCCGAGGTCCGTGGCCTCCTCGGTGGGGTCGCCGACGATGACCTGGTCCATGAGTTCGGCGACGCGGGCGGTGAAGGCGTCGAAGAGCGGGCGCTGGATGTAGGCGCGGGTGGCGGCGGTGCAATCCTGGCCGGCGTTGATGATGGACCCGGCGACTGCGCCGTGGGCGGCGGCTTCGAGATCCGCGTCGTCGAAGACCACGAAGGGTGCTTTGCCGCCGAGTTCCAGATGCGCGCGTTTGGCGGTTTCGCTGGCGAGGGCCATGATTTTGCGTCCGACGGCGGTAGAGCCGGTGAAGGAGGTCATGGCCACGTCGGGGTGCCTGACGAGGTGTTCGCCGGCGACGGTTCCGGTGCCGGTGACGATGTTGATCACGCCGTCCGGGATGCCGGCGGCGGTGGCGGCTTCGGCAAAGATGAGGGAGGTGCCGGGGGTGAGTTCGGAGGGTTTGAGCACGATGGTGTTGCCGGCGGCGATGGCGGGCAGGATTTTCCAGCCGGCCATTTGGAACGGGTAGTTCCAGGGGGCGATGGAGCCGATCACGCCGATGGGTTCGCGGCGGATCATCGACGTGCCGCCGGCGCCGTATTCGCCGGCGGCCAGGCCCTGCAGCTGCCGGGCGGCGCCGGCGAAGAAGGAGACGTTGTCGATGGTGCCCGGGACATCGAATTCCGTGGCCAGGCGGATGGCCTTGCCGGTCTGCGCGGTTTCGACGGCCGCAATTTCGTCTCTCCGGCGGTCCAGCTCTGCGGCGAGGCTCAGCAGTGCGTCGGAGCGCTCGGCCGGCGTGCGCCGCGACCACGTGCCGAAGGCCCGTCTGGCCGCGGCGACCGCGTCGTCGACGTCGTCCGTACTGGCATAGCGGATGATCTCGGCGGGCTCGCCGGTGGCGGGATTGACCCGTTTGGTCTCGTTGCCGCGGCCTTCGCGGTACCGGCCGTCAATAAACTGGTGCTTGCCGGATAGTTCAGTTTGCTGAATCATGTCTGCTCCGAGTCGATATTTGTGCCATCTGCTTTGCTGACTGTCTAGGGAAGCTGATCTTCCTTAGCGGTGTTAGAAGTCCGAGACCTGAAAGTTACATTTGAAGAGGATTGCTTGGATGTCCAAATAGGCACGATGAGCGGATCAAGGGTTGCGCATCGAACTCCAGCCCGGGACATAGGTAGCCCGGGGGTAATGGGTTCGGTGGCGTGTGCCAGCCTGCACCCAGCAACGCCAATTGTCTGCATCGGTACATGACCATGCGTACGTCGCAGTCCGCTGGTCCTGTTCGGCTGTCCAGCACATTCACACTTAGGCGAGACGGTGAGCACGGACTGACCGTCACGAATCGAATCCGAGTCCGAGCGCGTCCAATGTTTTCAGCCACAAGCCCCGTTTACCGGCATTACGATCGGCGCGGGCCAGTTCGTAACGGGTGAGGTTGATGCCTGCGGCTCGTACCGGTTCCGGCGGAAACGGTATGGTCGGGCGCCGGACCATGGACAGCGAGGTGCGTTCAGTGCGTTCACTCGCCAGCAAATCCAGCATGGTGTCCGCTGCGAAGCGGCTGGCGCCCACACCGAGGCCGGTGTGGCCGATGGCGTAGGCGACCTTGTTGCCGTACGCGGTGCCGTAGGCGGCCGAGAACCGGGTGGAAGTATCGATCACGCCGCCCCAGGCATGGCTGAAGTCCACCTCGAGCTGCGGGAACGTCTGGAAGAACTGCTCGGCTAAGAGCCGGAAGGTTCCCGGGCGCCGTTCGAGCTCCGGTGAAATCCGGCTGCCATAGTGGTAGACAGCGTCGTAGCCTCCCCACAGGATCCGCTCGTCCGCAGTTATGCGCGAGTAATGGAACTGGTTGGCTGCATCCGTCAGTCCTTCGCGGCCTGCCCAGCCGATCGAGGCGAACTGCTTTTCGGTCAGGGGCTCGGTGGCCAAGGCGTAGTCGTAGACAGGGACGGTGGCGAGGCGGTTCCGCCGGAGCAGGGAAGGGAAGGCGCTGGTGGTCAGGATGACCCGGTTGGAGGTGATGTGGCCGTAGGGGGTCGAAACTTCCATTCGCCCGTTCGCATCGGAGAGAGAGCCGGCCGGGGAATTCTCGAAGAATGCCACGCCTTGGGCTTCCAGATACTCCTTCATGCCGCACACCAGACGGTAAGGCTCGATCAGCATCGTGCCGGTCGGGTCGTACACGCTCCCGATGAAGGACGGTGAATTGATCCGGGCCCGTGTCTGTTCAGCGGAGAGCAGCTCGAGTGGTCGGCCGAAGCTGCGGGCCGGTTCCACCGTCGCCTTCAGCTCTGCCAGCTCATGTGGTTTGAGGGCTACTTGCAGTTTGCCTGCGGTGCTTAGCCCGCCGTCAATGCCGGCTTCATCGAGCTCGGCCTTGAAACCGCGGAGGTTTTCGAGTCCGATCCGCTCCAGCACGTCGGCCTCTTTAGGCCAGCGGGCCAAGGCGTTGGCCAGGCCGTGAGTAACGCTGTAGGAGACGAATCCGCCATTGCGGCCAGACGCCGCCTGGCCGACTTCGTGCGAGTCCACAACTGTGATCGCCCAGTCCGGATGACGCTTTCTCGCGCGCATGGCTGCCCAGAGCCCGCCGAAGCCAGCGCCGACAATGAGCAGGTCGCAGCTGTGCCGCCCGATCAGCTTGTTGGCAGGTTCGCGCTGGATCCCTTCGAACCAAACCGACGAATATTTCGTATGGGCCAGGGATCTCTGTACTCGGTCAGTGGGCGCGGTTGTGGTGGTCATCCCAGCACCAGCCGGCCGTCACGCAGATCGGCTGCCTTCAGTTCGGCCGGGCGCTCGGCGGCCGGACCGAAGCCGCCGCCACCGGCTGTTTCTACGCGAACCACTGTGCCGGGCTGAAGCGTGGTGGAGGTCTTCGTCGCCACTTCGTGCTCAGTTCCATCCGGAGTGATGAGGGTGATCCGCGTTGCGTGCGCGGCCCCGCCGCCGGCCGCGCCCTCAGGCGAGAAGCTGCCGTTGGTCTGCTCGGCATAGAAGGTGGCGCGTTGCGGGTGTTCCAGGATTTGGTATTCGCGGCGCAGCCCCATTCCGCCGTTGTACTTTCCGGTGCCTTGTGATCCGGGCACAAACTCGTTCTTCAAAATCCGGATCCGGTAGTTCGTCTCCACCACTTCGGCGGGCATCACGCCAACGTTGGACATATAAGTGTCAACGCCGTCCACCCCGTCACCGAACCTGGTTCCTCCGGTGCCGCCGCCAACGACGTCGGCCATCACCGCCGGGCGTCCCGTCACCGGCGAGGTGCTGCCCACGTTCATGCAGAAGAAGCTGACGGTGCTGCTGCCGACCGATTCATCGGGCCACAGATCGGTCAGTGCGCGGATCAGGGTGTCGGCGAAGCGCTGGCAGGTGTTGTGGCGGATAGAGACTGCCGCCGGTGCCTCGGGATTGAGGACGCTGCCCTTGGGCGCAATCACATTCACGGCGCGCAGCAGTCCATCGTTGGCGCCCAAGTCCGGGGCCACTACAGCGCGTACAGCGTAGACGATTCCGGCACGGGCGCTGGCCCAGGGTACGTTCATGGCGCCACGGACCTGGGCGCTGGAGCCGGATAGGTCAATGGTAAGTGTGTCGCCGGTCTTGCTGACCTTGGCATGGATGCGGGTGGGCGGACCATCGAGGCCATCGTCGTCCAGGAACCCTTCGGCTTCGCCGGTGCCGTCCGGAAGGTCCAGCAGGGAATTGCGAACCGCTTTCTCTACAACGTCAAGGGAACGGGACATGACGGTAGAGAGCACGTCCATGCCGTACTGTTCCGCCAGTTCGTTCAGCCGCTGGTAGCCCAGGATGCAGGCGGCGCGTTGTGCCCGCAGGTCGCTGACGGTGCTGAGCGGGTCGCGGATGTTGTCGGTGATGATGGAGATGACATCCGGATTTTCTGTGCCCGCAATGGACAGCCGTACAGGAGGAAGGATCAGCCCCTCAGCGAAGATATCCTCGAGCTCAGGGCCTTCGCTGCCGGGGTTCACACCGCCGACGTCGATATGGTGTGCCGCGGTGCCGCTCCACCCTTCGAGCCGGCCGTCCACAAAAATGGGTGTGACCACATTGACGTCGGGTAGGTGCATTGCGCCAAGGAACGGGTGGTTGCAGATGAACGCGTCGCCGTCGTTGATCTTTCCTTCCCAGCGTTCGATGATGGCCTTCACCACCAGGGACATGGCGCCGAGTTGGGCAGGGATGTAGTCAGCCTGCGCCACCAGGTCCCCGTCCGGAGTGAACAGGGCGCAGGAGAAGTCGTCCATGTCGCGGATGATGGGACTGTAACTGGAGCGCTTGAGGATCACGCCCATCTCCTCCGCGATTGAGTGCAGGGCTGAGGAGATGACTTCAAAGGTCACTGTGTCCACGGTTTGCCGGTTGTCGATGGTTTCCATGGCTATTTCTTGTCCTCCGTGATGATGATGTCGCCGTTGGCGGCTACCAAGCCGGTCTGGCCTTTGAGCATGACTGTGGTCGCGTCCATCTGGGTGATGATCGCCGGACCCGTGATGATGTTGCCGGCCAAGAGCTTGGACCTGTTGAGAACGATGGTCTCCGTTTCACCGCTGCCGGGCAGCCGGACAAACCGGGTGCCGATCATTGCGTTCTCCGGAAGCTCTGCGGTTCCCTGCGCGATAGGGGAGGACGGCACACGTTGGAATTGTCCGGTGGCGGCAATCCGAACCGTGACCATCTCTACCGTTTCCTGCGGGGAGCTGTGGCCGTAAAGCTCGGCATGGGCAGGATGGAACTTCTCGGCGATTTGGGTGAGCTGCTCAAGATCTGTGCCCTCCACGTTGACGGTGAGCTCATAGCCCTGTCCGAGATAGCGGGCGTCAATGGTGGCTTGGACTTCCACGGTATCTGCGGCGGCCCCGTCGGAAATGATCTGGTCGGTCAGGGCCCGCCGCCGTTCCTCCAGCCAGTCCCTGATGGGCGGCAGCGCATCGGGGCTGACGGGCTTGAGTACCGTCTGCGCGTCGTCGACCCGGAGGCCGGCGGCCAGCAGTCCGTCGGCGGAGAAGAGCCCTGGCTGCAGCGGCACAACTACGCTGGCCAGGCCGAGGTGGCGCAGCAGCATGCCCGCGTGCAGCGGGCCGGCACCGCCGAAGGGGAAAAGGGTGAACTCACGCGGATCGAGTCCGCGCTCCACACTGACCTTGCGGACTGCCCGGACCATATGCGCAAGCGCGATGGCCAGGATCGCCTCCGCGGCCTCGGGCACTTCCATGTCCAGCTGGCTGCCGATTTCCTTTACCGCTGTTTCGGCGGCGGTCTTGTCCAGGCGCAGGTCGCCGGCGAGAGCGTCCGTGCCCAGGGTTCCCAGCACTACGTGGGCATCCGTCAGCGTTGCCTCCGTACCGCCGCGTCCGTAGCTGGCGGGACCGGGGACGGCCTTGGCCGACTGGGGGCCAACGCGGAGGCGTTGCGTCCGGTCTACCCAGGCAATGCTTCCGCCGCCGGCACCGATGGTGTGGATGTCCACGGTAGGAGCGACCAGGACGTGGTCCTGCACTTCCTGCGTGCTCGTGTATGGAGCCTTCGAATCACGAACCAAACAGACGTCGACGCTGGTGCCGCCCATATCGAGGCTGATGACATTGTTGAGGCCGTGTTCGTCTGCTGCACGCACTAGTCCGCTCACGCCGCCTGCCGGCCCGGAGAGGATCAGCCGATGCGCTTGCGCGCCGGCCCGTTCGGCGGGAACGCAGCCCCCGTTTGACTGCATGACCTGGAACGGGGCGGCGACGCCGCTGCCTTCCAGGGCGGTGGCAGCGCGCTGCAGATAGGCAGCCACTACGGGGCGCAGGGCGGCATTGATCACGGTGGTCGCGGTCCGCGGGTATTCCCGGAACTCGCGGGCCACCTGGCTGGAGATGGTGATCGGAGTATCCGGGAAACGCGCTTCCATCGCGCTCAGGAGCTGGTGCTCATGGACCGGGTTGAGGTAGCTGAAGAGCAAACTGACCGCGATGGCTTCGGGCTGCACCTCGGCAATGCCGTCGAGGACTGCGGCGACGTCCTCGTCGCGCAGCGGCCGGAGGATGCTCCCGTCGCTGCTGATCCGTTCATCCACCTCGAAGCGGGCATAGCGATCGACGAGTTCACGGGGTCGTTCGGGCGAGAGGCTGTAAACGTCGGGACGGCTGCCCTGCCGGTAGGCCAGAACATCGCGGAAGCCCTTGGTTGTCACCAGCGCGACTGTGGCCAGGTTACCGGTCAAGGTGGCGTTGGTGGCAACGGTGGTGCCGTGGCAAACCAGTGCTACATCCTCGAGCGGCATGCCTTGAGCCGCTAGTTCTGCAACAGCGTTGGTGAGTCCATGCGAGGGATCGGCCGGTGTCGAGGCAACCTTGGCAACCAGTGAACGGCCGTCATCCGAGCGGGCAATGGCATCGGTGAAGGTGCCGCCCGCATCGATGCTCACGGTCCATCGGGGCACGGAAGTAGTAGTCATCGTTACTGCTTTCAGTTCAGGGTTTGAGGCCGGACGACGACGCGGTCGCGGCCGAGGGTAGGGAAGGTGCTGCCGGCTAGTCGTCAGCGAGGTTGAGCTCCGGCGGGCTCTGCCTGAATCCTCGGGTCATCGTGGCCAGGTAAGCCAGACCGGCCAGCATCCAGCCGATGCCGACGACGAAAGCGACCGGGGACAGGCTTGTCCAGAGCCAGACGCACAGGGCCAGGCCCAACAGGGGAGCTACCAGATATCGGAGGAGGTCTATTCCACGGCGCTGGCCGTTTTTGATGTAGTAATGCTTGATGACGGACAGGTTGACCATGCTGAAGGCGGCTAAAGCGCCGAAGCTGATCAGTGATGAAGCGAGCGTAAGATCCATGACCAGCGCAATGAGGCCGATTGCTCCGACAATCACGATGGCGTAGATAGGCGTCCGGTACTTGGGATGCACGTAGCCAAAGACCCGCCGTGGAAGGACGCCGTCCCGACCCATGGAAAAGAGGATGCGGGAGACGGTCGTCTGGGATGCCAGCACTGCCCCGAAGCATCCGGCAATGTAGGCAGCCGTGAAGAACGCCTCAAGGAACGGTCCTCCTGCGGCGCGGGTCACATCCAACGCCGCCGCGTCAACGCTGGAGTAGGCCGTCCAATCCGGGAAAACCAGGTTGGCCAGCAGCGAGATGACGATGAACAGCAGACCGCCGATCAATGTGACCAGAATGATTGCCTTGGGCACGATCCGCCGTGCGTCCACGGTTTCTTCGGCGAGGGCGGAGACAGCGTCAAAGCCGAGGAAGGACAGGCACAGAATCGCGGCACCCGAGAAGATCACGGCGACGCCGGGACCCTGGCCAATGAGCATGTCGACGATGGAGGGCATCGGATTCCCGGAAGCCGCACGCAGCGCCATCACCGCGAAAACGATCAGGAACACGGCCTGCACGGCTAAGAGAATGCTGCTGGTCTTCGAGATCAGTTTGATACCGAGGATGTTGAGCCCGGTGACCACGACCATCGACAGGACAATCCAAACGGCTTGGGGAATCGCGGGGAAGCTTGCTTCCATGTAGATGCCGATCACGAGGTACGTGATCATCGGCATCATCAGGTAGTCCAGCAGCAGTGTCCACCCGCTCATGAAACCGATGTGTCCGCCCAATGTTTTGCGGGTGTAGGTGTAAGCGGAGCCGGCGACCGGAAAGGCGCGTGCCATCTTGGCATAGCTGGCCGCCGTGAACAGCATCGCCACGAGCGTGACGATATAGGAAGAGATGATGTGGCCTTCGGTCAGCTGGTTGACGATGCCGAAGGTAGTAAAGACCGTCAACGGGAGCATGTAGGCCAAACCGAACAGGACTGCAGATGGCAGCCTGAGTACACGGCTTAGGCTTATTTCTTGTGCCGTGCTCGTGG
Source organism: Arthrobacter crystallopoietes (assembly GCF_017603825.1). Classification (NCBI taxonomy): domain Bacteria; kingdom Bacillati; phylum Actinomycetota; class Actinomycetes; order Micrococcales; family Micrococcaceae; genus Crystallibacter; species Crystallibacter crystallopoietes. The sequence goes on along the minus strand of NZ_CP072014.1, from coordinate 775,720 downwards.
CAGGGATCATGGGTTTCCTTAGGAAAATTGATGGCGATGTTTAGTGGTTAGAAGTCGGGTCTGACTCTGAAGACTCATATGGACTTACGTGATCTATGTCCGGCGTCGGCGGCCTAAACAATGGTTTGACCGCCATCCACCGGAAGAACGACTCCGTTGACGTAGCTGGCGTTCCGGCTAGCCAGGTATAGGCAGGCCTGGGCAACCTCTTCGGCCTCCCCGAGGCGTTGCAGCGGAATGTTTTCTAAGACCTTGCCTAGGCCCTCCACGTTGTTGACGATGGTCGTCATTGGGGTATCGATGACGCCGGGAGCCACCACATTTGTCCGGACACCGCGGGGCCCCCACTCGGCCGCTAACTGACGGCCGAGTGATACAACGGCGCCCTTACTGGCCGCGTAGGCGGCACTGGGCTCCCGCCCATCCCCGAGCGAGTAGGCGATCGAACTCAGAAAGACGATGCTGCCTCTGCCCTGTCTGAGCATCGGCCGTCCCAACACCGAGGCGACCAAGTAGCTTCCGGTGACATTCACGTGTTGGACTTCCTGCCACAAAGCTAAGTCCGCGTCCTCCGAAGCTGATGTTCGGTAGATGCCGGCACAGTGGATTAGCGCTTCCAACCCCTCCGGCCAGCGTTCTTCCACGCGTTCTAGAATCTGTTCGAGTGCAGTCACTTCCGTGATATCACAAGAGACCTGGAGCAACTCATCCCTTTCGGTGAACTCCGGTGTCTTCTTGTCTAGGGCCACGACCCGGTAGCCGCTATTGAGTGCAAGCTGGACGGTGGACGCGCCAATTCCTGAGGCCGCTCCGGTGATCGCTAATACCGGGCCGAGCTCAGACACGGGGTGCTCCCTCGAGGACGTTGGTCAGGAACGGGCGGAAGTCCAACGGCTCTCGCCTTGCTTCGCAGGGGTTTCCCTCGGCCAGATGGAGGGTCCGGTCTTCAAGATCCATCACAACGGACATGACTGTGGACCAACGTTCGGCTTCGGCGAACCGGGGGTCTGGGTGGCAGCAGATGGAGCCAGGAAAATCCACGTGGTCCTTCAAAGCAAGGTCGAGGGAGTCGATGGTGGAGGGTTCCTGACGCCCGGCTACGAGTTCGCGCATACGCTGGAGGCGAATGAAGCTGTCAGCCATCGCGTTGCCAGCAAGGTCGTGGCCGCCGACTATTTCTTCTAGGAAATGATTGGTGTGGAGCAGTGCCCCGCTGCGGGCCATCAACGGCCGGACGGTCCGGGCATCCCCTGGCGCCGTTTCGATATTAAGAATCCCTCCGCCTGGGCCGCCGACGACGAAGTTCCCTGATGAGGCCCGGTAATGGGAGGACAAAGTTTCAACGGCATCGAAAGCTGTCCGACAGTCTGCTAGGGCGCGGATCAGAACATGGAATGGCACACCTTTCTGCCCGTTGTCCAGGGAAGAGACCAAGGTGTTGACAGCTATACCAAGGCCTGCGGAATTCAGTGTGGTTTTGGCCAGCAGCCCCGCTTCAACGATCGTGACGAAATTGGGGTGGTCTTCTCGCTCCACCTCCAACAGCACCACACTTTCGAAGCCGTGCAGCAGCCAGTCCCAATTCTGTCCCACGAGAGTATGGCCGGACGAAGTCCTCGCTGGAGTGAGAGCGAATGAACTGCATTCGCTTCCGTACCGCCGAGCTCTCTCGCCGGCGCGGTCCGTGAATGCTGCCCAGAGGATTTCGGTGCGGCAATTCATGGCAAAGATATCCTCGAAAGGGATTCCTGCCCCGTCGGCAATTCCTTCTATCTCAGTCATCAGCCACGGGAAAGAATCCCGGACGGGCTCCAGATAGCGTTCGGAAAATACCACGGCATCGGACCATCGCAGCCCCGCCTGGGCGAAGGACTGCTCATAGCCAGCCCGAGCCGCCAGCACCTGCCCCTGCGCCTGTGACCCGTATTGATGTCCCCTTTCAAAGGGACCCCCGGAAACTCTAATTCTTGGAAATTTTCCTGCCACCAACGTTGAGGCCCTTTCTGCCGAAATTGTCGTTACAACCGCTAGGGCGGTAATTCTGTTATGACGAGACCAAGGCCCCATTGACATGAATCGTCTGCCCGGAAACATATGCTGCATCTCCCGAGAGCAGCCACAACACGGCTCCTGCCACGTCGCGTCCAGTGCCGTGCCGCTGGAGCGGTACGGTGGAACGCAACTGCTCCAAATGTTCCTCAAACGGGATCCCCTGCCGCTGCGCCTGCATCGCCACCTCCTCTTCATGCATTTCCGTCAAGATGTAGCCCGGCGCAATAGTGTTGGCGGTAATCCCGTGCATGCCTTCCTCGACTGCGATGCACCGAGTCAGGGCAGCTAAGCCAGCCTTGGACATGGAATAGGCTGCCCCATTAGGTGCTGGATGGTCAGCGAATAATGATCCGATGTTGATGATGCGCCCTTGGCCGCTTCTGCGCAGGTGTGGGATGGCCTCACGGCATAGCCGGGCGGCGCCCAACAGGTTCACCTCCAGAACACGGGCTATTTGCTCATTCGTAGTTGTATGAAAGCCGATGCTGGGCCCCCCTACGCCGGCATTGTTCACCACGGCGTCGCAGCGACCGAAGCTGTCCATGGCCAGATCCACCAATTCACGTGCGGATGCGAGGCCGGCCATGTCGGTGACTGCATGGACCAAACTGGTTCCGTTGTGGGCATGCAGGGACTCGGGTAGGGAAGGCGCGATATCGCTCGCGACAACCCGGTAGCCGGCTCCGAGCAAAGAGGAGGCAATAGATTTGCCAAGTCCCTGAGCGGCGCCGGTCACTATGGCAACCCGGCCGGGCATCTCTGCCCCGGTTGTCTCTTCTAAATGCATCTTCATGGGACTCGTCCGCTTACCAGTTGGGCAGTTTCCCGGGCGGTTCGGATCCAGGCACCCGTGGTGGCTAGATGTGCAAGCACGGAATTTAGCATCTCAAGTCGGGAGGGTCGTCCAATGATCATTGGGTGCATGGTGAGCATGACATGACCTCCCAGTGAGGCGATGCCGTCAATCTCGGGAAGCCAGACGTCCAACACTTCTCGCGGGGACCGTATCGTCTTCTCCCATGTATCGTTTGCGAACCAGAAGTGCGGCGCATCGTCCAGGATCCACGACACGGGCAGTTCAACAAGATCATGTGAGGCGTGACGGTAGGGGACGATGTCGTCCAACAGATTGGAGGAGTATTCAAACCCGTGGGATTGCAGTAGGTCGAGCGTCTTGTCGCTGAAGTCCCATGAGGGCGAACGGTAACCTGCAACCTCTGCTCCTAGGTCCTGCAATGCTTTGAGCCCACGCTTGATCTCGATAGTTTCCTCCTCGAGGGACAGCACGGTCGGCGATATATGCGTATAGCCGTGATGGGCGATTTCGTGGCCCGCCGCCAGAATTGATTGGATGGATTCCGGGTGACGCTCGGCATCGCGGCCGCATATGAAAAAAGTGGCGGCGACACCGTGCCGCTCGAGCAGGTCCAGGATCAGGGGCATGGCGACCTTCGGGCCGTAAGCCCCTTGGGACAGGACGCCCGGTCTGCAGGCGTTTTCAGGGTTTTCGCCAACCCATACCTCTTCTGCGTCGAAGTCAAAGCTCACCGTCGCCCCGTAACGATGACCTTGAGGCCAATCGAACATTTCTCTACCTCTGCTTTCTTCTATGCCGCCAATCGACTTCCTGCAGATGACCCATTCTTCTGAAACTCTTGGCAACAGTCATGCGTCATTTGACGTATCTTCACCGTGGCCATGGATAGAGGTTGGGGTAGGGCAACGTGCCACAGCGGAAGAACCAAAATTGTTACATCCCGTACGTCATATGACGCATGTTGCCTATGGCTGTAGCAGTGTGTCCTATTACACAAGGAATTTGCGAACTTACTTGGTTTACGCGTCGGAGATGCGGCCATTGATGTTGGACAGACCGAAACAGGAGAAACAATGAAACTACGCGCCATTCCCTTTGTCGCCGCAGCGGGGCTCGCGGCCTCCCTTGTGCTGTCGGGCTGCGGATCAGCCGGTGCCGAAGGAGCAGATTCTGGCTCCAAGGGAGCGGTAGCCATGAGTTTTGCTGGATTGGACATTCAGATATGGGTGGACGAACTGGCGTACATGAAACCGGCTATCGAAAAGGCAGGATATGAACTACTGAGTGATGATCCGCAGTGGAATATCCAGAACCAGGTGTCGAGTTGGGAGTCATGGATCCAACGAGGAGATGTGAAGGCAATTATGGGTTATCCCGTTCAGTCCGACTCCATGGCTGCCGTCACTGAGCAGGCAAACGCCGCGGGTATTCCGGTGGTCGGCTACGCAACTGAATGGGATGGAATCACGGGCGCATTGGTGATCGACAATTTTCAGGATGGTGTTGCACTTGGCGAAGAAGCGGGCAAATGGATTGTTGATAAATACGGCTCCGCCGAAGTCCCGGTCGGCCTCTTCAGCTATTACGAAACCGATCTTGGCCGGGACCGGACCGAAGGTATTAAGAAGGGCCTGCAGAATGCTGGAGCACACGTTAAGATTGCCGACATGCCGGCCCTGACAGTCGAGGACGGGATGGAGAATACGCGCAGCCAACTCAGCGCGAATCCGGATACGAAGGTGTGGCTTTCCACGGGCGACGGGCAAATGATCGGCGCCTATCGCGCGCTGATGGAACACGGTGTCGATGCCCACGATCCCGATTACTTGCTTGGCGCTTTGGACGCGACGGACGAGTCTCTCGACCTGATCAAGGATCCGGAGGGCATTTGGAGGCTGGGCTACATTCTGCCTGCCAAGGAGCTGGCCGAGAAGAATGTGGAACTGCTGCTGGGTGCGGCTGAAGGAACGCTCAAGGGTAATATCAACATCGCCTCGACCCGCGTAACGCCTGAGAACGCCGACCAGTTCTACACCGAATCGGCTAAGTAGCACCTATGGAAAACCTGTCTGAAGGACGCGGTCCGCTGCCGGCGGTCCTGAAACTAAGCTCTCTGACGGTCGAGTTTGGAGCCACCAGGGCGCTCGATTCGGTCAGTGTTGGCATAGCGCCCGGCGAAATAGTAGGTCTGCTGGGACACAATGGGGCGGGCAAATCTACTTTGTTCAATGTTGTTTCCGGTGTTTTCCCTGCCACCTCTGGCGCTTTCCTGATCGACGGCACAGAGGTCAGCACCCGCTCTACTCCGATGGATATGGCTAGGCGCGGAGTCACGGTTATCCACCAGGAACCGGCCCTCGCCCCAAATTTGAGCATCCTCGACAATCTCTTCCTGGGACAATCCGAGCTATTCCGCAGGGACAGGTCAGGCGCGGCGCGTAGAGCCTTGGCCCGGGTCGGAGCGGACTTGGACTTGGACTTGATCGTGGGCACCCTGTCACTCGGCGAACGCCAATTGGTGGACCTGGCCCGCGGCATGCTTCGCGGTGAAATAAAGATCCTACTGCTTGATGAACCAACGGCCGCACTCGGCCGCGCGGAAACTGTCGCCCTGCACCGACTGATCCGGAATCTGGCAGCCGACGGGGTGGCTGTCATTTATGTGTCCCACCGCCTGCCAGACATCCTCGATGTATGCCAGCGGATTCTGGTCCTTCGGTCCGGCCGGTTGGAAGTCGACGGACCCGCCGGGGACTTCGACGGACAATTGCTCGCCAAGGCACTAGCACCGGATGCAAAGACCGGCACGTTTGTCGTTGCTCGCCCCTCGGAACACGAATCTATCGGGTGTGAGGAGCCTGCCGCCGGTATTTCTTGTCAAGCTGGAGAAGTAGTCGGACTTTTCGGCATGGCAGCCGGTGAGCAGTTTACGCTTCTTGAAAGTATGTTCGGAATGCACGGCAGGTTCGGTTTCAGGCTAGACGGCCGCCGGGTTGCTGTCGCCTCACCCGCCCACGCAATCCGGCATGGAGTCCACCTCGTGCCTGCGGACCGGGAGAACGATGGCTTGGTATCAGGAGCCTCGGCTCTTGACACCGTTTTCTTACCTTGGTACAGGGACGCCGCACATCGGGGATTCTGGATCGGTCCGAAGGCAGGCACGCAGGAATACGCCCGTGCGCGGGCTGTATTGAACATCTTAGGGCCGGACAGTGAGGCGCCCATTGATGAATTCAGCGGTGGAAACCGGCAGAAGCACCTCATTTCTCGGTGGATGTTTCCCCGCCCTCCGCGCGTCCTGCTCCTGGCTCAGCCGACGCAGGGGGTCGACGTGGGGGCCAAGGCCGATATTGCTGGGGCTGTGCGTGCCATGGCTGCAAAAGGGACGTCGGTCTTGGTTGCTTCGGCAGAATCCGATGAGATCACCCTGCTGTGCGACAGGGCCTACGTCATGTACGGAGGCCGAACCGCCCCTGTAGACCGTACCTCCCGTTTCGGGGGCGAATTGCTGTCAACACTTCTCGAACTGTCCGACCGGACGTCTCCTAAGGAAGAAGTCGCATAATGAAACAATCCGTGGGGGAGTTTAAGACTCTCATGGCGCGCAACGGGATCTTTATGGCCCTTGTCCTGCTGATCATCTTTTTTTCGCTGCTAAACCCGAGGTTCCTGAGCATGGGCAATGCCATGAATGTCATGCTACAGATCGCGGAGCTCGGGATCATCGCCCTGCCCTTGGCCATGCTCTTGATTTCAGGAGCTGTAGATCTGTCCGTTGGCTCTATTGCCTCTGCAGCTGCAGTGAATGCGGCCCTGACCATGAGCGCGACCGACTCAATTGTCCTAGGCATAGCCGTCGGTCTCATATTCGGCGCATTTGCCGGAATGCTGAACGGATTCCTCGTAGCTTATTTAGGGCTCAATCCAATTGTGGTGACACTGGGTTTCCTTAGCGTCTGGGGCGGGTATGCGATGCTCATGACCAACGGGCGCACAGTGACTCGGAGCGAGCTGCCGGACGGGTTTAGGGAACTTGGGACGGCGGCCATAGGGCCGGTCCCGATGCGTTTGGTTATGCTTGTCGCTGCCATAGCCTTGGCTTGGTATGTCCTAAACCGGCATCGCATTGGTCGCGAGGTTTACGCGGTGGGCGGCAGCCAGCGTGCGGCTTTCCTGATGGGGATCAGCGTGGCTAGGATTCGTTTCGGCTTGTTCGCGGCCTGCGGTGTGTCGTCTGCTCTTGCCGGCATAATGTTGGCCGCGAAGGTTCAGTCGGCTAGCCCTGCTATCGGGCTCAATCTGGAAATGAGTGCGCTAACCGTAGTCTTGCTGGGTGGCGTAGCGTTCGCAGGCGGTAGCGGTCGCATCGGTGGCGTGATTGCCGGACTGTTGTTTTTTGGCGTGCTGCGTAATGGGTTGGTCTTCCTGCAGGCGTCCCCGTTCCTACAGACCATTATTGTGGGACTGACTTTGGTAGTGGCTGTAGGCCTGGACGAATCCATTCAGAAGATTGTCAAGAAGTCTTGGGAAAATCGAGGCCGTGCTGCTCTGGCCGAACAATCCCGAGATGATGAGGACATCAAGTTCCAGACTGGATCCGCCGTGCGGTCCTGATTCTCTGTGGCGACACAACGAGCAGAACTACCGTGTTTCTATCTGGATACACATCACACGAACTGAGGAGCAGACAATGACGACCGGTTGGATTTGGCACGAGGCTTTCAATTGGCATAACACCGGCAACGGATCGGGGTTTTTTCCGCCCGGAGGATTCATTCAACCTTATGAATCCTTCGATTCCCCGGCAACCAAGGGCCGTTTTGCCGCACTAGTGGAGGTCAGTGGCTTCGATAAACAGATGCGGCGTCTAGAGGCAACCGAGGTCACTGATGCGGAAATCCTCCGAGTCCATACGCCGGGATATCTTCTGCGGCTAAAAGAACTGGATGCCACAGGCGGAGATGCGGGCGAAAACGCAGACTTCGGGCCGCAGGGTCTACGCATTGCCCGACTGGCAGCTGGCGCCGTGGCCAGTGCTGTGCGAGGAGTCCTAGCCGGCGAGGTCAGCAATGCGTATGCACTTGTGCGGCCCGCAGGACACCACGCAGAGCCGGATCGCGGACGGGGGTACTGCATTTTGGCCAACACGTCCATTGCGGCAGAAATCGCCCGGGAAGAATTCGGGATCGAGAGGATCGCAATCGTCGATTGGGATGTACACCATGGCAACGGTACTCAAAAGGTCTTCTGGGAGGACCCTAACGTGCTGACGGTGTCTCTTCACCAGGACCAACTCTACCCGGTGGACTCTGGATTCCGGGAGGAAAACGGCGGTGCAGGCGCTGAGGGAAGTGCCCTAAATATCCCGCTACCAGCCGGTACTGGAGACGGGGGCTATGTTCGGGCAGTGGAGCAGGTTGTTATACCCGCGCTCCAGCGGTTCCAGCCGGAGTTGATCATCGTGGGTAGCGGCATGGACGCGGCCGTCACTGACCCCTTGGGCCGCATGATGGTCACTAGTGAGGGCTTCCGCCGCATGTCGCATCTAGTCATCCAAGCCGCCGCTGAGTTGGCCGACGGCAATGTGGTATTTGCCCACGAAGGCGGCTATTCGGCGCACTACGTCCCGTTCTGTGGCATGGCCGTGCTAGAGGAACTAACCGGTCTGAAATCAGCTGTGGATGATCCCTACCATGACTTTTTCCAGAGCTATCCACAAAGATTAGTCGAACCCTGGCAGGAGGACGCCATCCGGAAGGCAGCGGTCCTTGCGCAGTTCGTCCCGAGTTATGCGGTTTTGCAGGAGGCAAGCCACACGCAGAATGGATAAATGGTCATAAGCGGATGGAACAAGTACATGATGTCCCAGTCGGAGTTCACAGCAGACCACCACGGACACACAACTGTCCTCATGGGCACGGCACCGGCTGCCGAACTCATCCAGCTTGCCCGGGGCTTTCTCCTAGTCAACCGCACGGAAGCACAGTTTATTTTCCGCACTAGTGGACCTTGGCTCGCGGTGCGCATGGAGCGCCACCGCGGCCGGGGAGACCAACAGGACCATGCCCTAGTGAGCACAAGTTACGCAGTACTTCCACTGGGGATCACTAAACGTGAGATCGATGTTTTAACTCTCGTGTCCTTAGGACTGACAAACATCGAAATCGCTGCGCGGCTGGGAACCAGCCCGCGAACAGTGTCCACACAAATTGAGCGGCTACTCCAGAAACTGGACCAGCGCGGTCGAGCAGGATTAGCAGCCTTGGCAGTGGACAGCAATCTGCTTGCACTGCCCGTGCCGGGCGGGGTCGACGGGGTTGTCCCGATCGCAGCCGTGGGACTTGAGAAATTTGCCCGCATGCTCGCCGGCAATCCTGACCGGGTCAGTGCGCTTGCAGCACTGCCGCCTATGCGCCGTCCTATCCTGCTAGGAACGTTGGCTTCATTGTCGGGCAATGCCACGGACGACGGCGAGGAGCACGTTCGCGGTTCCGCTCTTGCAGTCGAGGAAATTAATGCCAACGGTGGCATCGCGGGACGGCCTCTGGAGCATATCGTTGCCGACGCGGATCTATTTAGCCCAACCGATGTGCGAGGGGCCATGCAACGGCTGATCGATGCGAGGGTGGATGCCATCACAACAAACTACATCAGCGCGGAAAACCCGTTCATCCTTGACATGGCGGCCGACTATGGGCACCCATTTCTGCATCTAGACACCTTCGAGCAGCATGTTGAATTGGTGCGAGACCAGCCCGAACGGTACTGGATGATCTACCAGACGTGTCCGTCAGAAAAGTACTATGCAATGGCTTTTCGACGTTTTCTGCAGGAACTGGAAGATAGCCGAAGGTACACGCCTGTCAACCGCAGGGTAGCGATCGTGGAAATGGACTCTCCGAGTACCCGCATCACGGGGAATGGATTCGAAAGCGCTCTGTCCTCGGTGGGCTGGAGCATCTGTTCTAAGGTATCAGCCCCATTTCGGCAGACTGATTGGCGGAGAATTGCGCGGAAGATCTCCGCATCCAACCCTGATGTGGTGTTGGTTGCCCACTTTATTCCGGACGAGATCGCGCTGTTCCACCGGCTGCTGAAGGAACACGATTTCACAGGTCTAGTGCATTACGTTTACGGCGCTTCGATCCCCAGGTTCAAGGAGCTACTGGGCCCCCTAGCTGATGGAGCAGTTTGGAGCTCAGTGACCAGTCGGACTGACTCTGCGTCTGCCACAAAATTTCATCGCGACTACCTTCTGCGGTACGGCATCGAACCCGGACCATCTCAGGCCAGCGCCGCCTACGACCAAGTGCAACTATTGGCTTGGAGCTGGGCACGCAACGGCAGCACCATACCGTCTGGTACCTGCAAGGTTTTGCGTGAAGAAACCTATCGGGGCCTGAACGGAATTTACTATTTCGGCAGCGGCGGACAATCGCCGCTTAGCTACCCCGACGGAACCGCCGATCCAACCTTGGGGCAGGTCCTGATAACCTCGCAGATCCAGAACGGCCGCTCCGTAGTAATCAGCCCGCCCCTCTTTGGAGCCATGAACCGATTACAGGCACCAACGCGTTGACGGTGGCAAGATGCTATCAGAGCTTCGGTTACCGCACCGCGAGGCTGGCCGTCGCGTGTCCTATGAAGGCCTGAGTAGGCCGTTCTGGCATACCTGACGATCTAACCCCTGAGCCCGAAACTCAACGCCGATAAGGTACCTTATGTCAAGTTGTAATCTGCGTATCTCATCATATGAATCAATTCTGCCGGATAGGACACGCTGATACATCTTCCGTCGCACGTGGCATCAACGTCGCCGGATCCGCGCCCTTGCAGCCACGCCGGACTGGTGTCGCTGTCCCTGCTCAGGAAACTGCCGTGCAGCTGTTAGTCGTCCGGCAGCTGGTCCAGCGCGGCCGTGAGCTGGTCTTCGCCGGGCATGAGGGCTTTGTCCTCGGCCGGCAGCTGCTCGTAGGTGTACGCCGAGACCGCCATCGGCGAGGTCGACCGGCCCAGACTGTAGCGGACCGTGTGGTCGTTTTTGCTGCCGCAGATCAGGATCCCAACCGTCTCGTGGTGGAACTCGCGCTTCATCAGGTCATCGACGACGGCGACGTAGAAATTCAGTTTGCCGGCGTACTCGGCCTGGAATCGACCCGTCTTCAGCTCGAATACGTAGTACCGCAGCTGCTCGACGTGGAAGAACAGCAGGTCGATGTAGAAGTCGTCACCGCCGACCTCCAGATGCACTTGCCGTCCGACAAACGCGAATCCCGGTCCAAGCTCACGCAGGTTCTCCACGATCCGGTCGGTCAGCCGCTGCTCCAGATCACGCTCGGCGACTTCACCGGTCAGGCCCAGGAACTCAAAGTTGTACGGGTCTTTCGCTGCCTGCTGCGCCAGCTCCGACCCCGGCGCCGGCAGCACCTCCGTAAAATTCGAGGGCGCGGATCCAGTGCGCTCCATCGCCTGGCCCATAATCATATTCAGCAGCACGTTCCGCGACCACCCGTACTCCACTGCCGCTGCGGCGTACCAGTTTCTGGATTCGGCTGTCTCGAGCTTGTCCAGCAGCACGGTGATGTGGCCCCACGGCAATTGTCCAACAGGCTGTTGGACAATTGGCTCCGGCCAGCCGGCAGCAAAACCCCGCATATAGAAGAGATTGCTTCGGGACAGGCCCTTCATTTCCGGAAACTCGGCTCGGAGGTCTTCGGCGAGGCGGGCGATGATGCCACTCCCCCAGCCCTCGACATCCTGACGCTGCAAAATGTCCCGGCCGATCGACCAGTACAGCCCGATCAACTGCGTATTCACTGTGCGCAACGCCTGCGCCCGCGAATTGCGCACCCTCTCCTTCAGAACCTTCAACAGGTAGGACAATTTCACGGCCGGTCATGACCACTACCCTATCGGCCGGTACATCCTGTCCCCGGAAATACAGCCGAACATAACCGAGCCGGTGGAGCGGTTTCAGGCCGGTGGCTGTCCCTCTTCGGCCCCCACCCACTGTCTGAAATGCCCTTGTGTTAGACCAACTCAACAGCGGCTGCCAGTTCACGGGCGGCCTGGCGAAGCCTTGCCGCGGTCTCGCACCAATTCCAGCGGTTCTTCCAGCAGCAGCCGCAGGCGAGCATCTCGTCAGTGCCGCCTCAGTTCGCGGTTGGCCAGGTACTCTACGGCTACCTGGACGACGTAACGTCCGTTATCGGCACAGAAGCACGATGCTGTGCGCTCAGTCAGCGCCAACGTTCCCGTCGGCTGGAAGATCTGCGGCTTAGTATGGAAGTGCCGAACATGCGGATGTCCGGATGAGAGGTTTCGCCTTGACGGCTCGATGGCGCGCTCGATGCGTCAACGGTTGACAGTGGCGGGGCCTGCAGCACCGTCTGAGCGTGGCAAGCCGACCGGAGTTACTTCATCACACACCGGAGTATCTCGGATGTCCCTCTGCGGCAATTGTGCGGTCACAAAAAGGAGATCGACTGGTACGTTGGCTTCATAGACGCCGCAAGCTGACGGAAGAGGACAAAGATGTCTGCTGCCTCCCCCTTGACCGATCTTGAAATTGCCCGCCGGGCGACGCTGAAGCCCATTATGGACATAGCCCTGGCCGCCGGTATACGGCGCGAGGCCGTGGAGCTGTACGGCAACTACAAAGCCAAGATCGATCCGGCTAAGCTCGCCGAGGACCAGGCGGAGCCGCGCGGACGCGTGGTGCTGGTTAGCGCCATGTCACCCACGCCCGCCGGCGAAGGCAAGTCAACAGTGACCGTCGGCCTGGCGGATGCACTGGCCAAAGCCGGGCACAAGACAATGATCGCGTTGCGCGAGCCGTCCCTGGGCCCGATCCTGGGGATGAAGGGCGGCGCCACCGGCGGCGGATACTCCCAGGTGCTGCCGATGGACGACATCAATCTCCATTTCACCGGCGACTTCCATGCCATCACATCCGCCAACAATGCGCTCATGGCCCTGGTGGACAACCACATTTACCAAGGCAACGTCCTCGGCATCGACCCGCGGCGGATCCCCTTTAAACGCGTCGTCGACATGAATGACCGCACGCTGCGGCAGATCGTCGTCGGGCTTGGCGGCCCCTCCCAGGGTGTGCCGCGCGAGGACGGCTTCGACATCACGGTGGCTTCCGAAGTGATGGCAGTGTTCTGCCTCTCCACCGACCTGAAGGACCTGAAGCGGCGGCTTGCCCACATTACCTTCGGCTACACCTACGATAAGAAACCCGTCACCGCTGGCGACCTCGGTGCCGAAGGCGCCATGGCGATGCTGCTCAAGGACGCCATCAAGCCAAACCTCGTGCAGACCATCGCCGGCACGCCGGCACTGGTCCACGGCGGGCCGTTCGCCAACATTGCGCATGGCTGCAACTCGATCATTGCCACGCAGACCGCACGGCGGCTGGCCGACATTGTGGTCACCGAGGCGGGATTCGGCTCCGACCTCGGTGCCGAAAAATTCATGGACATCAAGGCGCGGGCCGCGGGCTTCGCGCCGTCGGCCATCGTCGTCGTTGCTACTGTCCGCGCGCTCAAGATGCACGGCGGGGTGGCCAAGGAGAACTTGTCGACGCCGGATACCGCGGCCCTGCAGGAGGGGCTGGTGAACCTGGAGCGCCACGTGGACAACGCGGCGAAGTTCGGCGTGACGCCGGTAGTCGCGATCAACAAGTTCACCACGGACTCGCAGGCAGAACTGGACGTCATTCTCCAATGGTGCCGGCGGAAGGGCGTCGAGGCGGCCGTTGCCGACGTCTGGGCCGAAGGCGGCGGCGGAACCGGCGGCGATGAATTGGCAGCCAAGGTAGCCCGTGCCGTTGATACGCCGCAGAACTTCTCGCCGCTCTACGACCTCGACCTCGCCGTCGAAAAAAAGATCGAGACGATCGCCCAGCAGATCTACGGCGCCGACCACGTGGAATTCGCCATTCCGGCCAAGCGCCGGCTCGCGGAGATCGAGGCCAACGGTTGGGGGCATCTGCCGGTCTGCATGGCTAAGACCCAGTACTCCTTCACCGATGATCCGACGCGGCTCGGGGCTCCGTCCGGCTTTACGATCACCGTCCGGGACCTGATTCCCAAAACCGGCGCCGGCTTTATTGTCGCGTTGACGGGAGCGGTGATGACCATGCCCGGTCTGCCCCCGCAGCCAGCCGCGATGCGGATGGACGTGAACGACGACGGCGAAATCACCGGGCTTTTCTAGGATCAGGCGAAGCCGAAGACGGGCGGGAAGACCAGGATGACGACGGCTGCCCAAGCGCCGTAGACGGGCAGGTAGCGGGTCTGCCAGCGCTCAAGCGCGCCGAACGGCCGCCGTCCGCGGAGGAACCCGACGGTGAGCCAGGCCGCCCGAAGCAGGTGCACGAGCAGCAGGAGGTTCAGGCCGAGCGCGGCGATCTTGTTGGGGCTGAAGCCGAACTCCGCAATTCGGGTCAGCATTGCGGTCAGCATCACCGCGTCGACGGCGAGGGCCGCGATGACGAGGATCAGCTGCAGGGCGTCGAACAGGCCCGGCTGTGCGAGCGAGTCGCGGGCGGAAATCGCGTAGAGCAGCAGGCACAGGACCAGCACGAGGATCGCGTCCATGAGGATGAGCAGTTCGCGGTCGACGTCGACAAGCCCGCCGGCGGCCGTGAAGACGGCCAGCAGAGTCAGCAGCATGACGATGGTCAGGGGCGTGAAGACGCGGGTGAGGACGGGCGCGATGTTCTCGACGACGTTCTGCTTGGCTTCGACGAGCCACGCAGCGACGACCAGTGCCCCGGGGACGGGGAACGGCATGATCCAGTCCTCCATCACCGGCTCGAGGTCTATGCCGACAACGCTGAGGGCACCGAAGGTGAGCCCAACCAGGACGGCACCGCCGAGGGCCAGGAGCGTGAAGTAGATCGCGAGCTCACCGGTGAACCGGACGAAATCCATGCGCCGGTTGTCGGAGCGCCACCTGCCGCCGACGTACGCGACCCCGGCGAGCAGCCAGAGGACCACCGGGGCATGCAGGATGGCGAGCACCTCGGTGGAACCGCCGGAGACGAACGGGTAGACATTGAGCACCACCGCCAGCGCGGCGAACGGGATCAGCAGCATCGCGGCTACGGAGGCGGTGAGCCGGCGCTTCCATGCGAAGTAGGCGCCAAGGAACGGGAAGACGAGCAGGCTGAGGTTGCGCGCCAGCACGGCCTCGTCGTACAGCCAGATTGTCCCGATCTTGACCGCCAGACCTGCTCCCACTGCAAGGGCAAGTACGACGGCGAGCTCACGCCACGGGGGAGTGCCTGCGCCGTCGGAATCTTCCGGCACCAGGACCAACTGCTTCCACAGCCGGTCGGAGTGCTCGCGCGCGAACTCGCGGGAGACGGCGTCCAGGTTGCCCAGGCGCTTGATCGCGACGAGGAACGCCTCCTCGTCGTCGAGCCCGGTGGCCTGCCTGTCGGCGATCTGCTCGCGGAGGTGGTCCTCCAGCTCGTCGATGTCGGCGGGGGAGATGGCCCGGCGCCGCTGGACGTACCCGCGCCATCGGCCGATCTGGGCTTCCAGTTCCGCGTGCTGCTCCATCATGCCCACCCTTCGATCACGGCGGGCGGTTGTTGCGCGCTCTGCCAGACCTGCCGCAGCGCGTCCGCCACGACGGTCCACTGTTCCTGCCGGTCGGCGAGGGCATTCCGGCCCGTCGGGGTGATCGCGTAGTGCTTGCGCCGGCGCCCGGCCTCGGACATGCCCCAGGACGACGACACATAGCCGAGCCGCTCGAGTCGGTGCAGCAGCGGGTAGAGCATCCCGTCGGTCCACTGCATGCCGCCGCCGGACAGCTCGCTCACGCGCTTGATGATCGCGTAGCCGTACAGGTCGCCCTCCGACAGAATCCCCAGCACGAGCGGGGTGGCCGAAGCGGCGACCAGGTCCTTGTCGATGCGCACTGCGCCTCCATACCTAGATCTGCAATGCATTAAACATAGCAGTTCTAGGTATAGGCGCGGCCTTCGCCGCGGTGGGTTGGCGGTCGGGTCAGCCGCGCAAGCTCACCGGTTGAGCAGCTTGTGCAGCAGCACGGCGACATGCAGGGACGTGCGCGATTCGGCGTCGTCCAGCCTGACGCCGAGCTGGGTTTCAAGTTTGGCCAGGCGGGCGTAGAGGGTGGGCCTGCTGAGGTAGCCGCTCCGGGCGAGCTGGGCCTTGTTGCCGCCGCTTTCCAGGTACCGTTCCAGCAGGTCGAGCCCGGCGTCGTCGTCGTTCGCCAAGAGTTCGCCCAGTTCCGACTCCACGAAAGTCTGCACGCGCTGGTCCTCGTGCAGCAGCCAGAGCAGGCCGCGGAGCCGGACGTCGCCGGAGCGGTAGAAGCGTTTGGTGCCCTTGCTGAGCGTGCTGGCCGCCTCGGCGACCTGCGCGGCTTCGTCCAGCCCGGCGGCGGCAGCGGCCAGCAGTTCGGGGCGGCCTCGGCCCACGCCGACGGTCCAGCCCAGTTCGCCGGAGGACTCGGCGGCCTCGCCTGTGATCCGCTCCAGCATCGGATCGGCCAGTTGCTTCGCGGGCACCGGCAGCAGCAGCGCGATGGATCCGGCCTGCAGGCTGGCCGCCAGTGCGGTGGTGCGCGAGGTCGCCATCACCCGGTGCAGCAGGTCCAGCAAGGCCCGTTCCCGCCGTTGCGTGCCGATGGGTTCTTCGCCGGGAATCCGGTCCAGCCGGAAGACCACCGGTACGTAGAGCGGCGCCGGCTGCAGGCCCATGGCCGCGCTGCGGGCGAGGGCTTCCGATTCGGCCAGGGAGCCAGGCCGGCGGAGTTCGTGCACCAGGCCGGCGCGCGCCTGGTGGGCGAGTTCCAGCTGGTCGCGCTCCGCCATCCGGTTGATGGACAGCGCCTGGCCGGCACGCTCGAGCACCATGGCGGACTCGGCGTCGTCGTCGTTATTTTCCTGCAGCACGGGAACCACCAGGCGGCCCCACCGGTGCCCCCGGATCCCCACCGGCGTCTGGAGCCAGCGCTCGCCGCCGGAGCGGACGGTCTCCTCCCGGTAGTGCACCAGCCGCGAGCGGGCTTCCCAATCGCGCAGTACCTCCATGGTGGGCAGGCCAGCGGCGTCGAAGGCCAGGACCAGGTGGGAAGCGTCCTCAAGCACCACCGGCGCACCCAGCAGCTCGGCGGTGCGCGCGACAATCTCCTCCGCGCCAGCGCTTTCGAGGCTGAGCTGGGTGAAGACCTCGTGCACGCGGCGGGCCTTTTCCACCTGCTCCAACTGCGTGGCGACCAGCTTGCGGTGCACCACCTCGGTCACCTCAACGAACCGCACCTTCCGGCCCAGCAGGACCACGGGCAGGCCGACATCGCGGGCGGCTTCGCGCAGGGCCTGCGCCGCCTTGTGCCGCGCGGCGGTGATTTCGACGACGACGCCGGCGGCCCCCGCGGCTTCGAGCCCGCGGAGGAAGATTGCCGCCTCGCGGGGGGAATCCCCGAAGGCCAGGCCGGTGGTCAGCACCAGCTCGCCGCCTTCGAGCAGACCGGACAGCTCCTTCAGCTCGGCGACGTGGACCCAGCGGACTGCTTCGCCGAGCCTGTCCGCGCCGGCAAGGGTTTCCGGTTCCCCGGCTTTAACCACGGGCAACTGCAGGACGTCGGCAACCGTTAGCACCATTTACACAGTGTATAGCGCGAAGGGGAACGGATTACACAGTGCTCCTTCCGCGGGAGCGTCCCGCGGGGGCAGTATGAAACCACGATGCCGGCACACGCCCGGGCAAGCCCACACGCACTCAAGGAGTCCCATGAAGACTGTTCAGCACTGGATCAACGGAGCCGAGACCGCGCCGGCCACCGGCTCGCGCCTCGCCGACGTGACCAATCCCGCCACCGGCAAGGTGACCTCAAAGGTGGCCCTGGCCAGTGCCAGCACGGTGAATGATGCGGTTGCTGCGGCGACGGCGGCGTTCCCGCTCTGGCGCGACACGTCCCTGGCCAAGCGGGTGCAGATCCTCTTCAACTTCCGCGAGCTGCTGAACGCCCGCAAGCCCGAACTGGCCGCCATTATCACCGCCGAGCACGGCAAGGTCCTCGACGACGCACTTGGCGAGATCTCCCGCGGCCAGGAGGTGGTGGAGTTCGCCTGCGGCATTCCGCACCTGCTCAAGGGCGGCTACACCGAGAACGCCTCCACCAAGGTGGACGTCCACTCCGTCCGCCAGCCGGTGGGTCCGGCCGCGATCATCTCGCCGTTCAACTTCCCGGCGATGGTGCCGATGTGGTTCTTCCCGGTGGCCATCGCCGCCGGCAACACCGTGGTCCTCAAACCCAGCGAAAAGGATCCGACCGCGGCGAACTGGATGGCCGAACTGTGGAAGGAAGCCGGCCTGCCCGAGGGCGTCTTCAACGTAGTGCACGGTGACAAGGAAGCCGTGGACACCCTGCTGCAGCACCAGGACATCAAGTCCGTGTCCTTTGTCGGTTCCACGCCGATCGCACAGTACGTCTACCAGCAGGGCACCGCCACCGGAAAGCGCGTGCAGGCCCTGGGCGGCGCGAAGAACCACATGCTGGTCCTGCCCGATGCGGACCTGGACCTGGCTGCCGATGCAGCGGTCAACGCCGGTTACGGTGCCGCCGGTGAACGCTGCATGGCGATCTCCGCGATCGTCGCCGTGGAGTCCATCGCGGACGAACTCGTGGCCAAGATCGCCGAACGCACCCGCACCCTGCGGATCGGCGACGGCACGCGCGGCGCCGACATGGGCCCGCTGGTCACCGCCGCGCACCGCGAAAAGGTGGCCGGCTACATCGACGCCGGCGAGGCCGCCGGCGCCACCATGGTCCTCGACGGCCGCACCGTGACCCCGGATGCCGAGGGCGACGGATTCTTCCTCGCCCCCACCCTGTTCGATAACGTCACGCCGGACATGTCCATCTACACCGACGAGATCTTCGGCCCGGTGCTCTCCGTGGTCCGCGTGCCCAGCTACGACGAGGGCCTGGCGCTCATCAACGCCAACCCGTACGGCAACGGCACCGCGATTTTCACGAACGACGGCGGGGCCGCCCGCCGCTTCGAGAACGAGATCGAGGTCGGTATGGTCGGCATCAACGTACCCATCCCCGTGCCGATGGCGTACTACTCCTTCGGCGGCTGGAAGAACTCGCTCTTCGGCGACAGCCACGCCCACGGCGCCGAAGGCGTGCACTTCTTCACCCGCGGCAAGGTGGTCACCTCCCGCTGGCTCGACCCGAGCCACGGCGGTATCAACCTTGGCTTCCCGCAGAACTCTTGACCCGCCGTCGTTGTTAAGGAGCGCAGCATGAGCATCACCACCGATTCCCCGCTCACCGAGGCGGAACTGGCGTCCGCGAAGCGGGCGTATGAACTGGACCGCAAGCACGTCTTCCACTCCTGGTCCGCGCAGGAGCAGCTCAAGCCCATGGTCATCACCCGGGCGGAGGGCTCATACGTCTGGGACGGCGAGGGAAACAAGCTGCTGGACTTCTCCTCGCAGCTGGTCAACACCAACATCGGCCACCAGCACCCCAAGGTGGTCGCGGCCATCCAAGAGCAGGCCGGCAAGCTGTGCACCGTCGCGCCGCAGCACGCCAATGACGCGCGCTCCGAGGCTGCCCGCCTCGTTGCCGAGCTTACGCCGGGGGACCTGAACCGGATCTTCTTCACCAACGGCGGGGCCGACGCGGTGGAGCACGCCATCCGCATGGCGCGGCTGCACACGGGCAAGTACAAGGTGCTCTCCGCGTACCGGTCCTACCACGGCGGTACCGCGCTGGCCGTGAACGTCACCGGCGACCCGCGGCGGATCCCCAACGACTACGGCAACGCCGGCACGGTGCACTTCCACGCCCCATTCCTCTACCGCACCCAGTTCCACTCGGCCACGGAGGCGGAGGAATGCCAGCGCGCGCTGGAGCACTTGGAAACCGCCATCCAGCTGGAGGGCGCGTCCAACATCGCCGCGATCATCCTGGAGTCCATCCCGGGAACCGCCGGGATCATGGTGCCGCCGCCGGGCTACCTGCAGGGCGTGCGCGACCTGGCCACCAAGTACGGCATCATCTACATCGCCGACGAGGTCATGTCCGGTTTCGGGCGCGCCGGGAAGTGGTTTGCCATCGACCACTTCGACGTGGCGCCGGACCTGCTCACCTTCGCCAAGGGCGTGACCTCCGGGTACGTCCCCCTGGGCGGCATAGCCATCTCCGAGGAGATCTACTCCACCTTCGCGCAGCGGCCCTACCCGGGCGGGCTGACCTACTCCGGCCACCCGCTGGCTTCCGCGGCGGCCGTCGCCACGATCAATGCCATGCGCGATGAATCGATGGTGGAGAACGCGGCCTCGCTCGGCGAGAGCGTGGTGGCACCGGCGCTGGCCCGCATGGCGGAACGGCACCCGAGCATCGGCGAGGTCCGGGGCACCGGAATGTTCTGGGCGATCGAACTGGTCAAGAACGCGGCCACGCGTGAGCCGTTGGCCCCGTACGGTGCGTCGAGTCCGGAGATGAACGAGCTGATCGGGGCGTGCAAGTCCCGTGGCCTGCTGCCGTTCGCCAACTTCAACCGGATCCACGTGGTACCGCCGCTGAACATCAACGCCGAGGACCTCCAGGCAGGCCTGGCCATTCTCGACGAGGTGTTCGACCTCGCGGACGCCCACGTGGAGGGCTGAAGCACCTTCCAACAAAACAACGACGTCGGCACCTGGGCGGGTGCCGACGTCGCTGTTTTTGGTGGCGGGCCGGATTTTTGCTGCCCCCGCCGCTGTACTAGGCGACTGCCGCTTCTTCCTCCACCGCTGCCTTTCGGAACAGGCTCCGGAAGGTGAAGAACAGTGCCACCGAAGTCGCCAGGACCAGCAGGGTAGCGAAGGCCAGGGTGGCCGGCTGCTCGGAGAACAGCAGGGGGATCCGCCGGCCCGGGGCAAGGATGGCGAACACGAAGGCGATCACGGTCCCGAGGTAGCTGCCGATCATGTTGCCCCGGTGCGCCTGGATGTTCCCGCGGATGGCGCTGACCAGGCCGAGGGTCACGGTCAGGAGCGTGAACGCGGAGAGGCCGTGCAGCCAGGTGAAGCCGCCGTCGGTCCGGATGCAGAAGCTGCTGATGCACAGGTAGTACATGGCCCCGATCCAGGTGAAACCGACGGCTTTGTGCACTCTGTCCTTGGCGCGGCGGAAGATGTTCATCGGGCCGAGCACCAGAACGTAGCCGGCCGCGATGGCATGGGTGGCAATGAGCCAGTTCCAGGTTTCCATGGTTATAAGATAGTCCTACTATCCGCTCGCGTATACAGGATAGTTGCCGGCCGATCCACTATCCGCAAGGAGCCTCCCGTGCAGCTGAAAGAGTTGAGCCAGGACAGCGGTGTGTCGGTTGCCAGCATCAAGTTCTACCTGCGCGAAGATCTGCTCAAGCCCGGGGAACCTGGCACCGCCAACCGCGCCGAGTATACGCAGGAGCACCTCGACCGGCTGGAACTGATCCGGCTGCTCCGGCAGGTGGTGGGGCTCGGGCTGGACAAGATCAAAACGTTGACCGCCGCCATCGATAATCCCGAAGTGGACGTGCTCAACCTGCTCGGCCTGACGCAGGCGACGGTGCTGGGCCTGCCGGCCGATGCAGTTCCGGACCACCGCTGGACCACGGAGCTGATGTCCGGCGGACGGTGGCTGGACGCGCCCTCTCCCGCGCGGAACTCGCTGAATGAGCTGTTCGGCCAGATGGAGGAGTTCGGCATGGCCCCTGACGCCCCGGTGCTGTCCACCTACGCGGCGGCGGTCGATCGGGTAGCAGCCCTGGATATCGGCCATGTGGAGGAACAGTCCACGCGGAACCAGATGGTCCGGACGGTTGCGGTGGGGACCTTTCTCTACAGCAAGCTGCTGCTGCGGATGCTCGCCCTGGCCCAGACCTCGCGTGCGATGCAGCGGTTTCCGGAGCAGGGGACTGCCGGACCGGCAACGAACTAGGGAACCAGATAGTCGCTGTCGCGCGCGTCGGTGATGAGCATGTGCCCGGGGGCGTGTCCGATGGCCAGGGCCGGCCGGGACTCCATCACCGCTGCCTGTGGAGTGACACCGCATGCCCAGAACACCGGAATGTGGCCCTGCGGAATCTGTACCGGGTCGCCGAAGTCGGGCCTGCCCAGGTCGCCGATGCCCAGCTCCGCGGGATTTCCCACGTGGACGGGTGCTCCGTGTACGGCCGGGTAGCGGGACGTGATGCGCACGGCATCGGCCACCCTTGAAGCGGGGATCGGCCGCATGGAAACCACCAGCGGGCCCGAGATCGACCCGGCCGGATCGCAGCGCACATTGGTCTTGTACATCGGCACGTTCACATTCTGGTCAATGTGCGCGATGGAGATCCCACCTTCGCGCAATGCCGATTCGAAGGTGAATGAGCAGCCCACGATGAAGGTGACGAGGTCATCGCGCCAGTACTCGCTGATGTCCGTCGGCTCGGCAACCTTTTGTCCGTCGAGGTAGACGGTATAGCGCGGCACGTCGGTGCGGATGTCCCCGCCCGCCAGCAGCGGCCCGGTGACCTCACCGGCGTCGAGCACTCCCAGGATTGGACACGGCTTGGGGTTCCGCTGGGCGAAGAGCAGCACGTCGAAGGCGAGCTCGCGCGGCACGATCATCAGGTTCGCCTGGGCGTACCCACGTGACCAGCCGGCGGTCGGAACGGCCAGGCCCGAACGGAACATCGCGCGTGCCTCGGCCGGGCTGAGGGCTCCCCGGTGTGCGGGCGAGGTTGCCCCGGCGTCCAAATTCTCCAGATTCTGTAGGTCCTTCATCTGCCTAGCTCCAGATCGCCGCGAGACCGGCCAGGGAATTCCATCCCAGGAACAGGGTCAGCAGCCAGGCCGCGATGCCCACCGCCAGCAGCCACTTCGGGTACGAATAGCCGTGCAGCAGGTCGCGCCGCCGCCAGGCCACCCAGAGCAGCACCCCGAAGCCGACCGGCAGGATCAGGCCGTTGAATCCGCCGGCAAAGATCAGCAGTTGCTGCGGCGCCTGGCCCAGGAAGAGGTAGACCACGGCGCAGAATGCGATGAAGGCGACGGTGATGAGGCTGCGCTTGCGATCCGAGGTCCCCGTGTGCGTCACGAAGGAAACGGAGGTGTAGGCGGCGCCGACCACGGAGGTCAGGGCGGCGGCCCAGAGCACGATGCCGAACATGCGCATGCCGATTTCGCCGGCGGCTGCACCGAAGGCCTCGGCCGCCATGTTGTTGCTGGTCAGGGTCACCCCGCCGGCGACGACGCCGAGGATGGCCAGGAAGAGCAGTACGCGCATCACGCCGGTGACCAGGATTCCCAGGACCGAGCTGCGCGTAATTTCCTTGACATGCTCCACGCCGGTGGCCCCGGAGTCCAGCATGCGGTGGGCGCCGGCATACGTGATGTAGCCGCCGACGGTTCCGCCGATCAATGTCGTGATGACCAGGAAGTCGACCTTTTCGGGCAGGAATGTATTCTTCAGCGCCTCGCCCAGCGGCGGGGCGGCGACAATAGCCACGTAGATCATCAGGAGGATCATTACTGCGCCGAGCAGCACCACAATCCGGTCCAGGGCGTAGCCCGCCCACTTGGAGAGGAAGATCAGGATAGCGATGCCGGCGGAGATGGCACCGCCGAGCTTGGGATCCAGGCCCATCATGGCGTTGACGCCCAGGCCCGTACCGGCGATGTTGCCGATGTTGAACACCAGGCCGCCGAGGAACACCAGCACGGCCAGGAACCAGCCGACTCCAGGCAGCACCTTGTTGCCGAGTTCATGGGCCCGCAGTCCGGAGATGCCGATAATGCGCCACACATTCAGCTGGACGGCGATGTCCACGAGGATCGAGAGCAGGATGGCGAAGGCGAACGCCGCGCCCAACTGCACCGTGAAGACAGTGGTCTGGGTGATGAAGCCCGGGCCGATGGCGCTGGTGGCCATGAGGAACATGGCGCCCAGCAGCGCGGTGCGCTGGAGATTCGGCCGCACCTTGGCCGGTTTCGTTTTTTCCATTGTCTATCCCATCTGGATTGGTGACCACTGTCACACGAACGATGGGAAAGACATTACAGGTTGTTGAACAATCCGCGCAAGAGATTGTTGAACAAGCTTTTTCTGAATTGTTGAACAATCACCGTTTGTGGTGCATTCTTGATGGGAGAACCAACGAGACGGGTGTCACAGCATGGCTTTTATTGACTTGAACAGCGACGTCGGAGAATCCTTCGGCAACTGGCAGATGGGCGACGACGCCGCCATCTTCCGTTCCGTGTCCAGCGCCAATGTGGCCTGCGGCTTCCACGCCGGCGATCCGAGCACCATCGCCCAAACCTGCCGGGACGCGGTAGCCGCCGGAGTTACCATCGGCGCCCACGTCGGCTACCGCGATCTGGCCGGCTTCGGCCGGCGGTTCCTGGACTGCACTCCGACCGAGTTGGCCGACGACGTGCTCTACCAGCTGGGCGCGCTGCAGGCGCTGGCCCGCGCGGCGGGGGCGGACATCCGCTACGTGAAGCCGCACGGCGCGCTGTACAACACGATCGTCCACCACGAGGGCCACGCCCAGGCCGTGGTCGACGCGGTTCAGGCGTTCGGGACAGACCTGCCGTTGCTGCTGCTGCCGGGCTCGCTGGCGCTGGCCAAGGCCGAGGCCGCCGGGCTCCGCGGAGTAGCCGAAGCCTTCGCAGACCGCGCGTACAACCCGGACGGCACGCTGGTTTCCCGCCGCGAAGCCGGCGCGGTGCTCCACGATCCGGAGGTCGTCGTCGCGAACATGGTCCGGTTGGCACAGTCCGGCGAGATCGTCGCCGTTGACGGCTCCGTGGTCAAAGTCCAGGCCGAGAGCATCTGCGTGCACGGGGACACCCCTGGCTCAGTAGCCATGGCAGCCGCCGTGCGCACCGGCCTGGAGACCGCGGGCGTCGGCGTCCGGAGCTTCGCGTGAGCATCACGGGGCTCCGTTTCGCCGGCACGCGCGCCCTGCTCGTTGAGCTGTCCAGCCTCGACTCAGTGCTGGCCCTGCACGCGCACCTGCTCGGCTCTCCGCTGCCCGGCCAGATCGATGTGCTTGCCGCCGCGAGCACCGTGCTGATCAAATGCGACACCCGCGCCCATGCGCTCAAGGCGCGCGTCGCAGTCGAACGTCTGGAAATCGGTGCCGCGCCCGCAGCATCGGGGGAGATTGTGGAAATCCCGGTAAATTACGACGGCGAGGACCTCGCCGAGGTCGCGCGGCTCACCGGCCTCAGCCCCGAGGGCGTGGTCAATGCGCATACCGGGCAGCTCTGGACCGCGGCCTTCGGCGGCTTCGCCCCGGGCTTTGCCTACCTCGTGGGTGAAGACCACGTGCTCGATGTGCCGCGCCGGGACACCCCGCGCACCGCGGTGCCTGCAGGCGCCGTGGCGCTCGCCAGTGGCTATTCGGCGGTGTACCCGCGCAAGTCTCCCGGCGGCTGGCAGCTGATAGGGCATACCAGCACCGTGATGTGGGATCTGGACCGCGCTGATCCGGCGCTGATCCGCCCGCAGGACCGGGTCCGGTTTGTGCCCGCACGCGAATCCGTCGCTGCGGTGGCCGAAGCAACCGGGCTGCACACCGAAGGCCTGCAGCCCGAGCAGGCAGGGACGCAGCGGGGGCCCGCGGTGCAACAACAGTCCGTGCCGCTGACAGCGGACGAGCCCCAGCAGTCCGGCACTACTGCTTCAGCCCTCGAAATAGTCTCCCCGGGCCTGCGCTCGCTGTTGCAGGATCTGGGCCGGCCGGGTCTGGGCGACCTCGGCGTGAGCGCGTCCGGCGCGGTGGACCAGCCGGCCGCCCGCCAGGCCAACAGGCTGGTCGGCAACGGCAGCGGGGAGGCTGTGATCGAGAACCTGTTCGGCTCCCTGGTGCTGCGCGCCCGCGGCGACCAGGTGCTGGCGGTCACGGGAGCCCGCGTGGAACTGACCATCAGTCCGGCCGGACGCCGGCCGCCCCAGGATGCACCCTTTGCACTGCTCGACGGCGAAACTCTGGCCCTCGGCCCCGCAACCACCGGCCTGCAGGCGTATGTCGCCGTGCGTGGCGGGATCGAGGTGGTGTCGGTGCTCGGCAGCCGCTCCACCGATACGTTGTCCGGCCTCGGACCCGCGCCGCTGGCCGCCGGTTCGGTGCTGCCTGTCGGTAGAACCACCAACCGGCACGTGGTTGGTGCCGCGGAGCCGTCAGCGCTGCGCGTTGCGGCCGGCGAAGTAGCCACGCTTCGCATCACGGCAGGCCCCCGCGATGATTGGTTCGGCCCGGCCGGGCTCGGACGGCTGACCGGCCAGAAGTGGCTGGCCAGCTCCGCCTCGGACCGGATCGGCCTGCGCCTGGAACTCCCCGATGGCGCGAAGGGCGCGGCAACACCCGCACCGCTGGCACGGATCCGCGACGGCGAGCTGAAGAGCGAAGGCGTTGTCGCCGGCTCGTTGCAGGTTCCGCCCTCCGGTCTGCCGGTGCTCTTCCTCGCCGATCATCCGGTGACCGGCGGGTATCCGGTGATTGCCGCCGTCGTACCTGAGGATCTGCCGGTGGCGGCGCAGCTGCCGCCCGGAACCACCATCCGCTTTGTCCTGGTCGACCCGGACACCCTGCAGCCCGCCGGCACGCCCGGCGCCACGACTTCCGAGGAAGGACCCCGTCCATGAAAAAGGTTCTGATTGCCAACCGCGGCGAGATCGCCGTGCGGGTTGCCCGCGCCTGCAGCGACGCCGGGCTGGCGTCCGTGGCGGTGTACTCGGATCCGGATGCGGACGCGCTGCATGTGCGCCGGGCCGACGAGGCGTACGCGCTCGGTGGCCGCACCGGGGCTGAGACCTACCTGAACATCCCCAAGCTCATCGACGTCGCCCGCCGCGCCGGCGCCGATGCCGTGCATCCCGGTTACGGTTTCCTCTCCGAAAACGCCGAGTTCGCCCAGGCCGTCGGCGACGCGGGACTGGCCTGGATCGGCCCCACCCCGGAATCCATTCGCATACTCGGCAACAAGGTCACCGCCCGCGAGATTGCCGTCCGCGCCGGTGCCCCGCTGGTGCCAGGCAGCGACGGGCCGGTGGACAGCGCCGCCGAGGTGCTGGACTTCGCGGAGCAGTACGGCCTGCCGGTGGCCATCAAGGCTGCCTTCGGCGGCGGCGGCCGCGGCCTGAAGATCGCCCGCCGGATGGAGGACATCGAGGACGCCTTCGAGTCCGCCGTTCGCGAGGCCACCGTCGCTTTCGGCCGCGGCGAATGCTTCGTGGAACGCTTCCTGGATAAGCCGCGCCACGTCGAGGCGCAGGTGCTCGCCGACACGCACGGAAATGTTGTGGTGGTGGGCACGCGCGACTGCTCGCTGCAGCGGCGCAACCAGAAACTGGTGGAGGAAGCCCCCGCCCCGTTCCTCACCGATGACCAGCGCCGGCAAATCCACGAGTCGGCCAAGGCCATCTGCCGCGAGGCCGGCTATCACGGTGCCGGCACGGTCGAGTACCTGGTGGGCCAAGACGGGATCGTGTCCTTCCTCGAGGTCAACACCCGCCTGCAGGTGGAGCATCCGGTCACCGAGGAAACCACCGGCGTCGACCTCGTGCGCGAGCAGTTCCGCATCGCCGCGGGGGAGCCGCTGAGCCTCACCGAGGACCCGCAGCCCAACGGCCACGCCTTCGAATTCCGGCTCAACGCCGAGGATCCCGCCCGCGGCTTCCTGCCCGGCCCCGGCACCATCACCGCGTTCGAGCCGCCCACCGGCTCCGGCGTGCGCGTGGACTCGGGCGTGCGTTCCGGCTCGACCATTCCCGGCGACTACGACTCGCTGATGGCCAAGCTGATCGTGCGCGGCGCCGACCGTGCCCAGGCGCTTCGCCGGGCCAAGGTGGCGCTGGATGAAATGGTCATTGCGGGCGTGCCCACGGTGCTGCCCTTCCACCGCGCAGTGGTCCGCGACGGCGACTTCACCCGGGATGACGCGTACGGCGTCTACACCACCTGGATCGAAACCGAGTTCGCAGCCGTGCTGGCGGCCTCACCCGAAATCGCGGCCGCGGAGCAGGGCGGCGAGCGTGAAGAGCTCACCATCGACGTCGACGGCAAGGCCATGCGCATCGGCCTGCCCGCGCAGCTGCTGCACTCGCTGCTGCATGGTGGCGGCTCTACCGCTCAAGTGCAACAGGACAACGACGACGCCGTGGGCGTAGAGGTGCTTGTGGTCCCCATGAGCGGCAATCTGGTCAAATGGCTGGCCGACGACGGCGCCGAACTGGCCGCGGGCGCTCCGGTCGCCGTGGTCGAGGCCATGAAAATGGAAACCACTATCGAGGCGCACCGTGCCGGCACCCTGACGCGGGGCGGCCAGCAGCCGGGGACTCCCATCGTGCAGGGCGAGGAGTTGGGCCGCATTGGCTAGTTCCCGCAAAGCCGCACCCGGTTCATACCCTCGCAAATAGGTCGGTAGATTGGTGGGATGTCGTTGAACGCATCACTGGCGGAAGAGTCCGCACGAGACCGGGCCGCCCATGCCCACACGGGGGCTTGGCTGGCCGGACTGCTGCGCGAGCGGATCGCCGAGGGGCACTTGCTGCCCGGCTCCAAGCTGTCCGAACAGGCGCTCGCCGACTCCTTCGGGGTCTCCCGCAACACACTGCGCGAAGCCTTCACCGTCCTGGCCGGAGAGCAGGTTGTCACCCGCATCCCCAACCGCGGAGTCCTGGTTGCCTCCCCGGGAGCTGAAGGGGTCCGCGAGATCTACCGCGTGCGCCGGATGCTGGAGCCCGCCGCTGTGCTCTGGGGGCCCGAACTCGACATAGTCGCCCTGAAGACGATCATTGCCGATGCCCGGGCAGCGCTGGCCCGGGGATCGGTGCCAGAGATGGCCGATGCCAACCAGCGATTCCACGCGGAACTGGTCCGTGCCACCGGCAGCACGGACCTGCAGGACGTGATGACCCGGGTATTGGCCCGGATGCGCCTGGTCTTCCACTCGATGCGGCACGCGCCCGACTTCCACAGCCATTACGTGGAACTCAATGCGGGGCTGGTGGACCTGCTCGCCGAAGGCCGCCGCGAGGAAGCCGCCGAGGCCCTGCGCGGCTACCTGGATCAGGCGGAGGCAGAACTGCTGGAGCACCTCGAAGCCTGATCATGAAACGGAGAGTACGACGACGTCCAGGGCAGTCCTGTTCTCCTACTGCACCGGCGACTTGTCCGCAGAGAATTCGTCCTGACAGTAGCTGAGTAATGCACGGACCTTCTCGGACGGGACGGTGCCTCGCGGATACGC
The DNA here is from genome assembly GCF_017603825.1 of Arthrobacter crystallopoietes. Taxonomy (NCBI): domain Bacteria; kingdom Bacillati; phylum Actinomycetota; class Actinomycetes; order Micrococcales; family Micrococcaceae; genus Crystallibacter; species Crystallibacter crystallopoietes. The sequence goes on along the minus strand of NZ_CP072014.1, from coordinate 746,575 downwards.
CGCAACTACCGCGTTGTCCGGTAAGTCGTCTTTGATGCGCCGGTACGCCAGGGGCAGGCCTTCATAGGTTTGGTCTCCGAGGGGGCGCCCCATGAGGACGGAGTAGGCGAGTCCGCGGGCGACGAGGGAGCGAATCGTTTCGACGTTGGTACTGCGCCACTTGATCTGCGGTTCGAAGCCGGCGTTGCGCAACTGGGTTTCGGCCAGATCACGCGCCGGCTGGAGCCCCAGCAGCGCGGCCGGTGAGTCTCCGAGATCGCGTAGGGCTATTTCGTCTTGGTCGGCCAGCGGGTGGTCGGGGCTGAGTAGTAGCTGAAGCCGGACAGGGGCGACTGTTGTCAGCTCCAGCTCTGTATTTACGTGCAGAGAGTACATGAGGCAGACGTCCAGCTCGCCGTCGAGCAGCAGCTGTTGCAGCAGGTCTGATGATCCCTCCACCAGTTCAATGTCTACCGCCGGGTGGTTTGTCGCGAAGAATTCGATGATGCGGGGCAGCAGCCAGGGCGAGAGCGTTCCGAAACAGCCGACCTTCAAGGGCCCGACAAGCTCTCCCTGGATCCGCTGGGCTGCGAACTGAAGCTCTCCGGCGTCCGTCACAATGGAACGCGCCCGCTCCGCTACCCAACGGCCGGCGGACGTCAGAGTTGCGCCTTTGGCTTTTCGCCGCAACATCAGCTGTACGCCGAGACCGGCCTCAAGATCATTCAGAGCCAGCGACAGACCTCCCGGAGAGACGTGGCAACGCCGGGCCGCAGCGCTGACGGAGCCCAGATCCGCTACGGCTAGAAAATACTCCAGCTGACGGAGGGTTATCTGCATTATTAGCTCACCTTAAATTAATTTTGATTTACTTGTGATTTACAAAAATTGTGATCCTTTCCATAGTTAATGTCCAGAACCTGCGACGAACGTTGCCTACTTGCTGGAGGACCCATGACTACTGAGACTGTGCCGACACATGAGTTGAAGCCCCATGTCGTTGCTTTAGGCACTGCTGGTGGCCCCCGCTGGTGGAAGGGGGCCGGGCAGGGCGAACGTTCCGGTATTGCAACCGCGGTGATGGTCGGCGAGGCGGCGTACTTGGTGGACATGGGCCATGGTGTGGGCCGGCAGCTGATGATGGCCGGTATCGAGATCCCACAGATCCGCGGGATGTTCCTGACCCATCTGCATTCGGACCACACCATCGATTTGGCCAGCATGACGGTTTTCGGGTTCCTGCACATCGTGGACCCGGCCCAACGGCCCATCAAGATTCTGGGGCCCGGCAACCGTGGCATGCTTCCGCTTCCCTCGCCTCGTGCCGCCACCGCGCCCGAGCCGCTGTTTCCGGAAAATCCGACCTTGGGCACGCGCGAGATGGTGGAGACGTTGTTTCGGGCATACTCCACGGACGTCAACGACCGGGTCATTGATTCTCTACGCCCCTCACCCCTGAAATATTTTCAGGCCGAGGACATTGTGGTGCCGGACTCCGCAGGCTTCCATCCGAACGCCGACCCGACTCCCGACATGGAACCCTTCGAAATTTACCGCGATGAACTCGTGACGGTGACGGCAACGTTGGTCAGGCATCCACCGATCGCTCCTGCCTATGCCTTCCGCTTCGACACTGCAGGCGGCTCAGTGACCATTTCCGGGGATACCGCACCGTGCGACAATCTGGTCCGATTAGCAGAGGACACGGACCTCTTGATGCACGAGGCTATCGACTTCGGCTGGGTGGAGAAAGCCTATGCCCATGAAGAGCCGGCGATTGCGCAAGCCTCGGTGGATCACCACCATAAGTCGCACACGAGTCCCCGGCAGGCCGGCGAAATAGCCACCCGCGCCGGGGCCCGTGCGCTCGCCCTTCACCATCTTGTACCGGGAACCGCTGATCCGGCGGTCTGGCGCAGGGCCGAAGAAACCTTTGCCGGCCCGGTTTACGTTCCGGACGATCTGGAGATCATCTCCTTTGCCCGGGACGCTGTTCCTTCCCTCGCTACTGCAGAAAAGGTGTGACGATGACGACGACACCCAGTATGGACACCCGCCATCAGGCTCCAGCCAATGAGAGCCTGAATACTAAGCACATGCGGAGGATTCTTGCCTCCAGCTTCATCGGTAGTGCCATCGAATACTATGACTTCCTGCTTTACGCCACAGCCGCGGCCATCGTGTTCGGACAGGTCTTCTTCACCGATCTCGGCCCGGGCATGGCAGCTTTTGCCTCCTTCGGAACACTGGCCGCCGGCTACGTTGCCCGCCCCTTGGGCGGCGCGATCTTCGGCCATTTCGGTGACCGCGTTGGCCGCAAAACCGTGCTCATCGTCTCCATGATGACCATGGGCGTGGCAACGACGTTGATCGGACTCCTGCCTACAACCGCGCAGATCGGCGTCATTGCACCCATCCTGCTCATCACGTTGCGCGTGGTTCAGGGTCTGGCGGTCGGCGGCGAATGGGGCGGCGCCATGCTCATGGCACTGGAACACTCGCCTGACAAGAAGCGCGGCTTCGCAGCGAGTTTCGCCAATATGGGTGCGCCGGCGGGTGCCCTGCTGGCGACTTTGGCCGTCAGTCTCTTCACGCTGCTGCCGGATGGCCAGTTCCTGGCCTGGGGTTGGCGGGTTCCGTTCCTGATCAGCATCGTGTTGGTGACCGTCGGCCTGGTCATCAGGCTGAAGGTCAGCGAGACTCCGCTGTTCCAGCAGTTGGAGGCGAAAGCGGATTCAAAGAAAATTCCGCTGACTGAGGTCCTGACCAAACATCCGAAAAACCTGGTCTTGGGCATCATTGCCGGAACGAGCGTCTACACAATCGCGGGCATGGTCACCGTATGGGCGGTCTCCTACGCCGTCGATGCCGGCGCGGACAAAACAGGTGTCCTCAACGCCAAGGCTTTGGCTGCCTTCGGTATGGTCATCACCACCATGATCGGCGCCCGCCTCAGCGATCGGTTCGGTCGCAAGCCGGTTATGCTCACCGGTGTTATCGCCGCAGCCCTCTGCGCCTTCCCGATTCTTTGGTTGGTGGACAGCGGCACCGTAGTGGGCTTCACCGTCGCTGTGGTGCTGGGCCAAGCCCTGCAGGGCCTGATCTTCGGACCCTTCGGTGCCTTCACCGCCGAACTGTTCCCCACCCGTGTCCGTTACACCGGGGCCTCCCTGTCCTACCAGAGCGCCTCTACTTTCGGCGCCGGTTTCACGCCCGCAATCGCCGCTGGCCTGCTCGTGATCGGGGGCGGCAGCCTCACACTGCTTGGTTCCGTTTGGATCGTCGCCTTCATTGCGGCAGCCGTAGCCATCCTGCTGACCAAGGAAGGCCGCACCCAGGACTTGGCCGGGATGAAATAGGCCCCGTTTCGAAAATCCTGCGCAGCCAGGGGATTCTTAGCTGAGTAGGAGAGGATGAAGGCGCCGGCGGTGGCCACCGTGAACTTGAAGGTCATGGTGGCCAGCGTCGGTTGCACGTCTTCGCCGAGGACCTTGAAGGTGAGCCAGGTCAGGATCAGGTAGTGGCTCAGGAAGGCGCCGAAGGCGGCGCTCGACATTGCCAAGATGAACTGTGCCAGCCGTGGCGCGGGTGCCAGTCTTTGAGCAGGTGGAACACGGACGTGAAGATGCACAGCGCCGCCAGCATTACGCCGAACCCGTTGTAGCTGGACGGCGTGATGGTGTTCAGCATCGGCGTCGAGTAAGTCCACCTCCCGCGTGTTGCCGGCGATTCCGGACGCACCAGGGGGCGGTGGTGTCGGCCTCGAACGAGCGCGACGTCGGCTGAACGGCGGCGCGTGCCTGATTGTCGACGTCGACGAGACGCGCCTGCGCCGCCGCGCTTCCAAGCGCTAGCTGGATGCGGTTGAGACCGACCTCGACGCCGCTATCGCAAAGGTGCTGGCTGCCAAGGCCGACAAGCGCGCACTGTCCGTTGGCTTCGTCGGCAATGCCGCCGAAGTCTTCCCCGAGATCCTGCGCCGGCACAAGGCCGGCGAGCTGGCCGTGGACGTGGTCACGGACCAGACCTCCGCCCACGACCCGTTGAGCTACCTGCCCGAAGGCATCGCTGTCGAGGACTGGCATGCCGAGGCTGAAGCGGATCCGGTGGTCTTCACCAAGAAGGCCTAGGTCTCCATGGCCCGCCATGTGCAGGCGATGGTGGAGTTCCAGGACGCCGGCGCCGAGGTGTTCGACTATGGCAACTCCATCCGCGACGAGGCGCGCCTGGGCGGCTACGACCGCGCGTTCGAGTTCCCCGGCTTCGTCCCCGCCTACATCCGTCCGCTCTTTTGCGAGGGCTTGGGTCCGTTCCGCTGGGTTGCGCTGTCCGGTGATCCGGAGGACATCCGCGTTACGGACGAGGCGATCAAGGAGATCTTCCCCGAGAACGAACATCTGCACCGCTGGATCGACGCCGCGCAGGAGCACGTCGAGTTCGAGGGCCTGCCGGCGCGTATCTGCTGGCTGGGCTACGGCGAGCGCCAGAAGGCCGGGCTGTTGTTCAACCGGCTTGTGGCCGAGGGCAAGGTTTCGGCGCCGATCGTGATCGGCCGTGACCACCTGGATTCCGGTTCCGTGGCCTCTCCGTACCGTGAGACCGAATCCATGGCGGACGGTTCCGACGCGATTGCCGACTGGCCGCTGCTGAACGCGCTGACCGCTGCTTCCTCCGGCGCCACCTGGGTCTCCATCCACCACGGCGGCGGCGTCGGTATCGGCCGCTCCATCCATGTCGGCCAGGTCTCCGTGGCCGACGGCACTGAGCTCGCAGCGGCCAAGCTCACCGCCCTGCTCACCAACGATCCGGGCGTGGGAGTGATCCGTCATGCCGACGCCGGCTACGAGCGTGCCGTCGACGTAGCTGCCGAGCGTGGCGTCCGGATCCCGATGAACGAAGGAAAATAACTATGACAACGGCACAGCTTGCCACCGTGGTCCTGGGCACTTCCGGTGCCGCCGCCGACGCCGTCATTGCCGCGGCCCGTAACGGGGCCCACGTGGAACTCTCGTCTGATGCCCGCGAAGAGGTGGCCCGGGTCGGGCCCATGTGGACGCGCTGGCACAGTCAGATGCTGGCACAGTCAGATACTCCGGTATACGGCATCTCCACGGCATCTCCACGGCACTCGGGAGCGAGAGACGGATCGCCGGTGAAGCCGACCACTTTGCCACGGTAGTCCCGGACCCAGGTTCGTCCTTGGTGGCGCCGTCGTTGACCCGCTATTTCTGCCGACCGAGATCGTGCAAGTGGGCATCCCGCTTGACCTAGGCATATTCTGTTGCGCAAGCTCTTCCACCCGAACAGGCGAGGGACAATGTGTGGAACGGGTGCCCAATTCTGAAGGTGATCACCGCGGCCAGTGCCCGGGTTTCATGACCAGCTTTCTCAAAACCGGGCTGATTTGCGGACACACGCGACTGAGACTTCTCAATCGATCAGCCGGCTGCAACGCCTTCGGTCAGCAGGCGGGACACCATTGCAGCCCCGATGCAATGGGTCGCCCGAGAGCTGATGCGGGTACTTCTTGGCGTGTGCCGCCCTACTAGAGCAAGGTCCTTGACGGTTGGCGTCATTGATAGCTGGGCCTCGCATGCTATGCGAGGGGCTTGATGGACAGTTCGTGAGCGCCCGGCGCCTCCCAAGCTCCTGGGACCGTTCCTCACTTTTAGCGGGATGAAACTTGCCGCCCTTTCGATGAAGGCAGTCCTGACAAGGGCAGTGTTAGGCGGAAGTTGTCGTCAGGGGCGGCTCAGGCTAATGATTTCTCCAGTAGCGCGGCCCGAGGAGTTGAGCAGGTGCCCCAGATGCTTATATACCCGGATCACCATGGACCTATCCACAATCCGGGCGCCGGGCAGTCGCCGCTCGAGCTCCGTTTCCTGTCCCAGCGTGTCCGACCTGCTGCGTGAGCTTAGCGCCACAATGAGGTTGTATTGGCCTGTTGCGACTCCCGCGAACTGTACCTCGTTCATGCTGAGCAGAGCTTTGTTTGCGGTGGTCAAGGTTGAGCTTGGGACCTGCAGGAAGTACCAGGTGACAACCGGCCAGTTCGAGTGCGTCTGGGCAATGTCCACCCTGAGTTCCAGCACCCCCTGCATCCTCATCGTGGCAATGGAGTCGCTCACCCGCTGGGGGCTGATGCCAAGTATTCCGGATAGCTCGGCGTTGGTAGCGCGGGCATTCTTTTCGAGCGCGCTGACGATCGGGGCTACGAGCTGCGGTGGAACGATCTTTGCTGCGGCGGTCCTCGGCGGACGGTACCGCGGAATGCGTTCGGCCTCCTCATGGGTCAAGGCGCGCAACGTCCACTGGTGTCCCAGCTTGAACGGAGAATTGACGATGTAGGTGCGGATCGCCCGGACGCCGGGCAGCTTTCCCAGCCGGACGAGGATGTAGTCGGCCAATTCTTCATCGTCCCGGGTGGACAGCGTAATGACCATGTCCCGGAGTCCACTTGTGAGATCAATAGAATGGATAGCTGGATCCAGGCTTGCCTGTTTGGCAGTGGTGAGTACCTGTCCGGGGTGGCACTGCACCTCCACGAGCGCGATGCTGCGATAATGCCCGGTTGCCATGGCTGTGATCCATGCCGCGCCGTCGGCGGAGATGCGGTCCCAACGCCGGGAAAGTGTCACCGAATCGACGCCGATCACCTTGGCCAAAGACGTCCACGGCAGCCTTGGTTCGATTTGGAGAGCATTAATAATCTTCAAATCCGTCTCGTCAGGATGAGAATTCTTCATCAAGCCCCTCAAATCAAAAGAGTTTCATCATATTGTGCGCGGTCGCCAATCCTTATGTCACTGTAATCTGGATCACCGCCAAGGGGTGGTGTGGTGTGAGGAGCAGAGAATTATGAGTTCGACCAGGGGGCGGGCGTCCACGACGACGGCCGCAAGCATTCGATTGTTCGTACCGGTCCTTGTTGCACTGGAGTTCTTCTCAGGTCTTGTACAGGGCTGGATTGTGCCGCTGCTGGGCGAGATCGGGCGCGTCTTCCAAGTGCCCGGCGGGGCCACCAGTTGGGTCCTTGCCGTGGGCCTGCTGTCATCGGCGGTTTCCGTTCCGCTTATCGCGATGCTGGGGGACCGGTTCGGGCAACAGCGGCTCCTGGTCGTTTCCGTGGCTCTTGCCGCTGCAGGATCATTGCTCGTCGCCTTCGCACCGGCATTTGCGTTCGTTCTGCTCGGCGCCGCAGTCCAAGGCCCTGTGGCTGCGTTTCTGCCACTGGCAATGGCACTGTTGAAAGCGCACCGTCAGAAGTCGGCCAACAAGGACATCGGATTGATGGTAGGTGCGCTTACGTTCGGGGTTGCCGCCGGAAGCGTGTTGGGCGGGGTCGCGATGGACGTGATCGGGTCGCTTCTCTGGGTGCAGTTGATTCCCGCGTTGGGCATCGCGTTGTTCGTGCCGCTTGTGCGAGTGCTCGTGCCCGAAGGCCGGCCCGACGCCAGCAGGATGATCGACTGGAAAGGTGCTGCGCTGCTCGGTGCCGGGCTCGTGGGTGTGATGTATGGCCTGTCCGAAGCGCCTCAGCGCGGCTGGCTGTCTGAGCATGCGCTCATCCCCCTGGTGGTCGGGATTCTCGCGCTCGTGCTGTTCCTACGCGTGGAACGCCGGGCACCATCCCCACTTGTGGACCTTCCGGCGATCCGCTCCTCTCATCTGGGAAACCCAATATTTATTGGCTTCCTGGTAGCGGTCACGATGTTCGGCAACCAGTCTCCGCCCGTGTTGTTCCTAAGCGCAAACCCCGCAGTAACGGGTTACGGTGCCGGACTTTCTACTACAGGTGTGGGCATTGTTCTCGCTGTATCAGCCGGAAGTCTTACTCTTGGTTCCTTCTCATCTTTCCTCCTTGCAAAGGTGCTGGGACGCAGCCGGGCTCTTGTCCTTGCCTGCTTGCTTTCCGCCGCCGCGTTGGTCTGCATGGCGTTTGTGCCTTCCTCGGTTCTGCTGTTTACGCTCTGGCTGGCAATCGGTGGAATAGGTATGGGTGTGGTGTTGGGGGTACTGCCCGGTGTGGTCATCGAGCGGGCGCCGGTTGCGGCGCCAGCCTCAGCGTCGGGGGTCTACAACACCGCCCGCACCATCGGTGGTTCCCTCGCCGGTGCATTTGTCGCATCTACCACCCTGCTGGTCACTTCTGCCGGTACGTCTTCAGGGAACACAGCACCTTCGATGCAGGCCTTTCAGATCATCTGGATGGTCTTTGCCGCACTGAATGTCGCTGGCGCCGTCTGTGCCGTTTTCATCTCACGGCCCCCGGCGGCGGTGCATGCCGAGGCAGAATTTGAGCTCGTCGAGGAGGCGGCTGCGCGGCGGTAGAGAACATCCACGTACCAGACACGAATTGAGGAGAACCACATGAACGCAAACCAGAACATCCGTGCAACCATCATCCGAACAGTAGAGACATGCAGCCACTTATTGATCGAGCTGAGCAAGAGCATCGGTAACCGCCCAGAACTCGCGTTCGAGGAGTTCCATGCCGCAGCCGAGATAGCCGACGTTTTGGAGAACAACGGCTTTGACGTCACACGGAGCGCCTACGGGCTCCCCACTGCCGTCGAAGCGGTATATGGCAACGGTGATTGCACTGTGGCGGTGCTTGCCGAGTACGACGCGCTGCCCGGGATCGGCCATGCCTGCGGCCATAATGTAATTGCCGGAGCTGCGGTGGGCGCGGTTCTGGCCCTCAAACCGGTAGCCGAGGAACTTAATCTGCGCATTAAGCTCCTCGGCACTCCGGCAGAAGAAAAGGGCGGCGGTAAGATCCTTATGCTCGAGCGAGGAGCTTGGGACGACACCGATTTCTCCCTCATGGTGCACGGCGCTACCGGAGCGCAGACGCCCTGTGCATCTTTCCGTACGCAGGCTTATGAGCATCTGGCCGTGACCTTCACCGGTCGCACTGCCCACGCAGCGGCGGCACCCCACGAAGGAGTCAACGCGGGCGATGCAGCGACGTTGGCACAGGTTGCGCTCGGTCTGTTGCGCCAGCAGCTCAAGCCCACTGTGGTGGTCGCCTCGTTCGTCGTCAGCGGGGGTGCGGCTACGAATATCATTCCCGGTAAAACGAACCTGCAGGTCGAAATACGGGCCTTCGACGAAGATGACTGGCTGGACGCCAGCGCCCGTGTCCGGTCCTGTCTGGAAGGCGCTGCCATCGCAACCGGTTGCCAGGTTGTGATTGAGCAGACCGAGATTCCTTACGCCCCGATGCGTCAGCACGACGATATCGCCGCCTACTGGGACAACAACATTGAGCAGCTCGGCTACACCTTGGAAACAACCGGCGGCATGGGCAGCGGATCCACGGACATGGGGAACATCTCCCAGTTCCTACCCGCCATCCACCCGTGTATCACCTTTGCTAACTGCGACGCCGTGCCGCACACCATCGAGTTTGCCCAAGCCGCTGTTTCACAGACCGGAGACACCGCCATGATCGACGGTGCCAAGGCCCTAGCCCTCACGGTGGCCGATGTCGCAAGGAACCAACAGCTCACTGACCATCTCACCGAACTTCGCCACGCCCGCTCGGCCCAAGCCGTTGTAACAACGCACGCCTGATTGTTCTGAAGAGCGGCAGTGCAGGCCGGTTCCATGCCGTACCTGCCCCTTGCCAACGACAATTTCCCCGATGAGGGATAATTCCAAGGAAAGAGCACAGCTATGCCCCTCGACAACTGGGAAGAACTCCATAGATGGAGTGTCCAAATCCTCAGGGACGGACAGGTCATTCGGACAGGCAAAGTGGAGGAAGTCACCAGGATACTCGCCGAGCAGAAGGTTCCACACGCCTGGAAGAGTTTGGCGGTGTGCTCCACGCCTTCCTTCACCACGGGCGAATGCTGAATGAAGCGAGAACGGCGCTGAGCCGGGGCGCCGAATTCTATGTGACGCGAGGCGAAACTGCCCTCATAAGCAGTTAGCACTCCGGCTCCTCTACGAAGTATGGGTGCCATAGCGGAGACGGCGTTCCCCAGCGCGTCGCGGGCGAGGTTTGGATGAGCCTTGCACCCGCCCCCGAAGGCCGTGCACGGTCTGGGCATACCAGACCTCGTGATTATCTGAAGGTGTATTCCTCGAACGCTGACTGACCATTCCTATCGGCGGACCGGATCCGATTCTCACAGGAAAAAATGGTCTGCGAGCTGTAAGGTTCGGCCCGGATCGGCCCGGATCGGCTCGGTGCCGGCAGGTCCTTCAGCCGGTCACGTGAGGAAATCGCTGAGCTGGTGGAAGTCTTCGGGTGGCAGGACCATAGAAGCTAGGAATCGGTTTCCGCCCTGTCCAGCCGTGTCGGAGTCGCTGCGGGGAGGTCTAAATGTCTAGTACCAGGCGCTTGCCGAAGCAGCGCGAGACACAGATCATCATGGTGTCCCCCGCCTGGCGTTCTTCCCCTGACAGTAGACTGTCCCGGTGGTCGATCTCCCCGGAGATCACCGGGGTTTCGCAAGTGCCGCAGATGCCTTCGCGGCATGAATTAAGAACGGGTATGCCACTTTCCAGCAGCGCTTCCAAAACTGAAGTGCCTGGGGGGACCAGGATCTCTGTGCCGTCTGCCGTTTCTACGCTGAACTCCGTGTCCAATGTCTTGCAGTCGGAGTCGGTAGCCGGGCGGGAGACGAACCGCTCGGAATGGTAGCGGTTAGGTCCTGGCCAGTCCCCGGTCAGTTTCTCGAGGGCATTCAGCAGCGGTCCCGGCCCACAGGCGTAGACATGGGTGGACGCGTCCAGCCCATCGAGGAGCGGTTCAAGCGGAAAAAGCCCGGACACATCGTCCGTGTGGATGTGGACACGGTCGTGGTAAACAACAAGTTCCTCCAGGAACGCCATGGACGTACGGCTCCTGCCCAGGTAGATGAGTTTCCAGTCCGCGCCTGCCGCCTCGGCTTGCCGGATCATGGGCAGGATTGGGGTGATACCGATTCCGCCGGCAATAAAGAGATACCGTGGTGCAGCGTCCAGACTGAAGTTGTTCCGGGGACCGCGCACCTGCAATTTGGTACCGGGTCGCAGTTCGTCGTGTATCCAGGCGGATCCGCCGCGTCCCTGCGGCTCCCGCAGTACGCCGAGACGCCAAAAGCTATCCTCTGGCCGGGAACAGAGCGAGTATTGGCGCAGCAGGCCGTTGGGCAGCATGACGTCCACATGGGCGCCAGCCTCCCATGAGGGCAGCGCCTCACCGCGAGGGTGTTCAAGCCGCAGCGCCAGTATGGAATCGGACGCAGGTTCGGTCTCGGTGACTTCTACATCGAAAAATTCGCTGTTCAACGGGGTTTTCAAGTCGTTCTCCTCAGACAAATTAGCAGGCGGATGCCGGTGTTTAAGTCAGCGTGCAAAGGGTGCCGCTGGTTGTATGGACAGCCGCGCCCATGGAATCAACTGCGGCCAGTACTGCCGTTGTTGCGCCGTGTTCGCCCAGAGTGATGCGTACTCCTTCGCGGTCGAATGCTCTGACCGAAACGGACTGGGCCAGGCAGGCGGCCTCCAGTTCCAGGGCGCGGTCGCCGGCGGGGATCCACACGAAGTTCCCTCCGCTTTCCGGCACCTCGATACCCCGGCTGCGCAGCTGTGCACTTAGATAGCGGCGCTCGTCCACGATGCGCGAGATGGTCTGTGCGGTCGCGTCGGGTTCGTTCCAAGCGGCAATAGCGGCTGCTTCAGCCACCCGGCTGAGCGGGAAAGGTGGGGCGGCGCGCCGCAAGTTCGCCGCTATATCCTGGCTGGCTGCCAAATACCCTGCCCGGAGTCCGGCTAAGCCGTATGCCTTGGAAAAGGTCCGCAGGACAGCCAGGTTGGCATATTTCTTCAAGAGGTGTGTGCTGTCGTGTTCGGTTAAGGAGAATTCCCGGTATGCCTCGTCCAGGATCACCAGCACCTGCGCTGGTACCCGGTTAAGGAAGTCCATCAACTCTTCGTGGTCGATGGTTGTTCCTGTTGGATTGTTCGGCGAGCAGACGATCACGGCCCGGGTGGCTGTTGTTATAGCGGCGGCCATTGAGTTCAGATCGTGCCGGGTAGCGCTGGTGAGGGGTACTTCAACGGCTGCAGCGCCGGTGACTCCGACGAGTATCGGGTACGCTTCATAGCTGCGCCAGGCGTAGATGACTTCATCACCGCTGCCAGTGTAGGTGGTGAGCAGCAGTTGGAGCAGGGCAAGCGATCCGGCTCCTGCGACCACCTGGCCGGGCTCAAGTCCTAGTCTCCCGGCCACGGCCGCCACGAGATTGTCACCTGCGAGACTGGGGTAGCGGTTGGCGTCGGCAGCAGCCGCCGCGACCGCATCCTGGACCGCACGCGACGGTGGAACCGGCAGTTCGTTGGATGAGGCAATCCAGCGGACACTCGCCTTACCCGCTGAACGAGAGTATCCAGGCAGCATGGCAATTCCTGGCCGTGGTGACGGGCCGGTTGTACCGCGGTTGGTGCCCCGAGGGGCAGGCGGTTCCAGCGGCGGCAGGGGGCTGGCCGTATTCGTGCTCATGTCGTTTCCTTCCGCTGTCATGCTTGGGGCAGGAGCAATCCGGGGATTTCTCCGGGTGTATGGGGCCGGGGAAGCACGGGCTCTTCATCGAGAAGCTGCATGCCTCGGCGTCGCAGCTCATCGACGCTGGCGACTCCGAGCAGTTGCATGGTGCGGCGGAATTGGCCAACAAGGAGGTCAGCCAAGTACGCGACGCCGGGTTCACCGGCGGCTGCCAGCGCCCACAGATACGGGCGGCCGATCATGGCCAGGTCTGCACCCAGAGCGATCGCGGTGGCAATGTCTGCACCGTGCCGGATACCTGAATCAACGACGATGGCGAAGTCGTCGCCGACGGCCCGGCGAACCGGGTTGATCAGATCGGCGGGGGCAATGGTGCGGTCCAATTGACGGCCGCCGTGGTTGGACAGATGCACTCCGTCAACTCCGAGGTCGCGTGCAAGGACGGCATCGGCCGGACTGATCGGGCCTTTTAACAGCAGGTCCCCGTCCCAGATCGCACGCAGCTCCGCCAGATCGCTCCACGTCACGCCCGGGTCGAACTGTGAGCCGATGTTCTCGATAGTCAAAGCATTGCTTCCGGCGCTGTCGGAGACATTGGCGAATTCCAAGGCGGGAGCGCGGAGCATCCGCATCCAGTATCCGGGCTTGGTCCCGATTTCCAGCAAGCTTGCCGGCGTGAGCCGCGGCGGAATGGTGAATCCGTTGTGGATGTCCCGCAGCCGGTTGCCGGGAACTGCGGTATCCACTGCTATTTCGAGAACCCGATAACCCGCCGCGGCCGCACGGCGGACAAGCTCGTGGGCCCGGGCCCGGTCTTTCCAGACGTAGAGCTGGAACCAGCGTTCCGCTTCGGCAGTCGGCCCGGTTGCCAGCTCCTCCAGTGAGGTGGTAGCCATCGTGGAGAGCACATAGGGCAGACCCGCGGCAGCAGCGGCGCGGGCCACTGCGGGTTCGCCCTCGGTCCTGACCATTCGGGTGTAGCCGGTGGGTGCGAAGCCCAGCGGCGCGGCCGCGCGCCGACCGAGGAACCCGGTGCTGGTATCCGTTGTACTGACATCAGCTAGTGCAACGGGAATGAAGCGGTGGCGTTCGAAGGCCGCGCTATTGTTGGCCAGGCTGAGTTCGCCGTCGGCTCCGCCGTCGATGTACTCCATCACCGGCAGTGGCAGTCTTCGCGCTGCCAGCTGCCGCAGGTCCTCGACGGTGTGGCACCGGGACATCGCCCGTTCAACCGACGAACCTGTGGGGAGCTTAACCGAGACCAGCCTTAGGGCTTGAGTGAGTTTCATGCGGCAGCCGCCGCAGCGCAGCCAGGCGTTAGGACCATCATGGCTCTACACCTTTCCCGGGTTCATGCCAGCACCTTGGACAGGAAGGCCTGGGTTCGGGCCTCCCTGGGGTCTTCGAGCACTTGCCGGGGATCGCCGCTTTCAACGAGGCAGCCATCGGCCATGAAGTGGACAACATCACCGACTTCTTTGGCGAAGCCCATTTCGTGGGTGACGACGATCATGGTCATTCCGGATGCGGCCAGCGAGACCATGACGTCCAGTACTTCCCCGACGAGCTCCGGGTCCAAGGCGGACGTCGGCTCGTCGAAAAGCATCACGGTGGGCTTGAGCGCGAGGGCCCGGGCAATCGCAACCCGCTGCTGCTGCCCGCCGGAGAGCTGGCCCGGATAGTGATTGCGTTTGTCCGCCAGACCGACCCGTTCCAACAGGGCCATGCCTTCTTCGATGGCTGCTGCCCGGCGGCGCCGTTGGACCACGGTAGGGCCTTCAATGACGTTTTCCAAGGCGGTGCGGTGGGGGAAGAGGTTGAACTGCTGGAAGACCATACCCACGGAAGCGCGTTGGCGGGAGGTTTCATGCTCCTTTAGTTCGCGCAGCCGGTTGCCGATCCGGCGGTAGCCGATGGGTTCACCCTGCACCCATAGCTGGCCGCCGTCGATCTTTTCCAAATGGTTGATGCAGCGCAGGAAGGTACTCTTGCCCGAGCCGGAGGGACCGAGTAGGCATGCGACTTCACCCGCCTTCACATCCATGTTGATGCCTTTGAGGACCTCGACGTGGCCAAAGGACTTGCGCACTTGCCTGGCACTGACGATCGGATCGTTCATTTGAGTCTCTCCAGTTCGACGGCGGGGACAGCGGCAGGCAGCGCGGAAACGTGCACGCCAGCCGGGCGGCTTGTAATCCGCCCTTCCCTGGCAGGACGGATGGGGGAGAAGCCTCGTTCGAAGTGCCGCTCGACGAAATATTGGCCTATGGACAACACCGCGGTGACGGCGAGGTACCAGATGGCAGCGACAATCAGCAACGGGATCGTCTCGAATGTCCGCGAGTAGATGATCGAAACCGACGTCAGCAGTTCCCCGTAGCCGATGACGATGACCAGCGACGTGTATTTGAGCATGCCGATCGTTTCATTGCCTGTTGGCGGGATGATCACCCGCATCGCCTGGGGCAGGACCACACGCCGCATGTTTTGTGCCCGCGACATGCCGATGGCTTGGGCAGCCTCCGTCTGGCCCTTCGGAATGGACCTGATTCCGGAGCGGACAATCTCGCCCATGTAGGCGCCCTCATTCAGGCTCAGGCCCAGCAATGCTGCCGTAAACGGGGAGATGATGGCGTTGGTTTCAATTTCGAAAAAGCTTGGTCCGAACGGCAGGCCGAGGGCGATCGTGGGAACGAGCGCAGCCATGAAGAACCAGAAGAGCAGCTGCACCATCAGCGGAGTGCCCCGGAAGAACCAGGAATAGGCCCACGCTGAGTAGGACAGGATGGGGTTGCTGGACATTCTGCAGACGGCTACGAGGATGCCAAGCAGCACACCGATGGCCATGGCTATGCCGGTCAACATCAGTGTCCTGCCTAAGCCTGTCAGGACCTGCGGGGCAAAGAGGTACTGACCAACGACGTTCCACTGGAAGCGCTCGTTCGTGAAGGCCGCATAGACCAAGAGAACGACGGCGACCAGGACCACCCCGGCTGCTACCCACCGTCCGGTGTACCTGGCCGGAAGGATTGGCAGGTCGTCGGCGGGCCCGGCGTCAGTGGGCCGGTTCATTCGGTGACTCCGTTGATCGGGAAATCGTCCACGGTATGGTCGGCCATGTCGTAGTCAGCCAGGATCCGGTCATACGCCCCGTTCGCTTTGATCTCGGCCATGGCCAGTTGCACGGCCTCCGTCAACTGGTCGCTTTCCTTGGGGAAGACGATGCCGAAAGCGAGATCCTGGTAGCGCGGCCCCTGTACTAGCTGGCCCTTGGAACCGGCTGCAATGACGGATCCTGATGTCGAATCGACCAGGAACGCATCGGTCCTTGCGCTCTGCAGCGCGAGGACCGCCTGGTTCTGGCCCGCGAACACCGTTACCTTCAGCGGAGCCTTGCCTGCGGCTTGGCATTTGGCCGACTGCTCGGCGGCGTCGGCATCCTCCGTAGTACCCTTCACAATTCCGACAGCCTTGCCGCATAGGTCGTCCAAGGTCTTGATGGTTTCCGCGTTGGCCGTACCAGTCATGATTCCTCCGCCAGCCGAGAAATAGTCGACGAAGTCAACCTTCTTCTGCCGTTCCACGGTGTCCGACATGGCCGACATCGCCATGTCGTAGCGGCCGGATTCCAATCCGGGAATGATGGCGTCGAAGGCAATGTTGTTGAACTCCAGGGTGACTCCGAACTGCTTCTCCAGTTCGTCAGCGATGTCCCGATCAATGCCGACGATCGTGGTTCCGTCAGTGTCGAAGGATTCGAACGGCGGATACTCCACATTGCTGGCGACATTGATTGTGCCGGCTTCCTGGATGGACTGAGGCAGCTCGGAGAACAAGGGTGCCTTCGCTCCGGCCGCTGCGGCGGCGCTGCTTTCGGATTCTGCGTTGGCGTCGGCTGAACCTGAGCAACCCGCCAATGCTAGGGAAGTTGCCAATCCGAACGCGGCGACGCTAAAAGTACGTTTAAAAACAGCTGATGAGATCATTTATTTTGCTCCTAGCTATGTTTAAAGCCTGACAATGAAGCTATTTTGTGTGTTGGTTAGAAACCTTTTTCAAACGAGCTGGGAAACAGCCTAGAAAGTAAATAGTGATTCCACAAGGGAAAGGATGCTAGTGATTAAAACTTAGTTCTTCGGCGCATGTCGTTCGATTTTCGGGCGCAAAGTAGCGCTAGCGGGGGAGGATGCCTCCGCTACGTCACAGGGTGGAACCACTATTCTTTGATGGTGATGCGGCAGAAGAAGGGCTTATGAAAGGTTCATAAGCCCTCGCGATACGCCTTAATATGAATTGGAGGACCGCGCAATTCCTTTTCCGTAATAATTTCGGAAAACTATTGGAGCGAATTCCGCTCAAAGGTCCCGGCTACGGCAGTATTGGCGGTATCCACGACGGCTCCGCTGTGCACTAGCTCCACAGCCTTTCGAACGCGCGGATACATCACCACGTCACGGCGCAAGTGATCGATCCTCCGCCCATCGGCCGATGCACTTTTGCGGAGGAGGTCGACCGTTGCGGCGCTGGCAGGCCCCGGAGTCCCGGCGGTTTCGGGCAGGCCCAGCCGCAGTTCAATGGCCTGGGCCGCCATTAGCAGCTCGATGCCGACTACCGTCTCGATGTTGGCAACTATCTGCCGGGCATGCCGACCGGCGTTATTAGCCATGGAGACATGGTCCTCCTGGTTGGCGCACGTAGGGATAGAGTCCACACTGTCCGGGTGAGAGAGAGTTTTCGAATCCGAAACCAGCGCCGCAGCCAGATACTGGGGGAGCATGTAGCCGCAGTCCATGCCGACCTGTTCGCTGGCCACGAGCATGTCAGGTAATCCGCGGTTCAGGCTGCCGTCGTCCAGACGGAATAAGCGGCGTTCCGTGATGTTGCCGATCTCGGTGACGACGATCGAAATGAAGTCCGCGGCGAAGGCGACGTACTCGGCGTGGAAGTTTCCGCCGGAGACGGCCTTGAGCTTCCGGGTGTCCGGGAGCGTAGGGAAGATCAACGGATTGTCGGTGGCCGCGTTAATTTCGTTGTTGATAATGCCGGCTGCAAAGTCCAGGGTTTCCTTGATGGGACCAAAGACCTGCGGTATGCAACGTAGGGAATACGCGTCCTGAGGTGGCTGGCGGACCGGGTCTGTGGAAGCATTGCCATCGACCAGCGTGCTGCCCGCCAGAAGTTCGCGCAGCCGGGCCGCCACTGCGATCTGCCCTTTCTGGCCGCGGGCCTCGTGCAGTTCGGCGATGAACGCATCACCGAATCCCATGAGCGACTCGATGGTCATGGCCGCGGTGACCTGCGCTGTCTCCAAGAGGTTCTGCGCATCAAAGAGCGCCAATGCAGCTTGCGCACACGAGAAGGAAGTCCCGTTAAGCAGTGCGAGACCATCTTTCGCACCCAGTGGCAGCCGGTCCAGGCCAGCGCTGGCCATGGCTGCTATTCCACTGACGATCTTGCCGTCGAGGAACGCTTCGCCGGAATCCAGCTCGTCGTCTTCGCCGATGTGGGAACGGGTCATCACGATGGCGATGTGGGCCAGGGGGATCAGGTCGCCTGAGGCTCCGAGGGATCCGTATTCGGGGATGGCCGGATAGACGCCGTGGTTGAGCATGTCGACCAGCAGCGTGACAATGTTGCCGCGGACACCCGAGTATCCCTGTGTCAGGCTGACGACGCGGATGAACATGGTTGCGCGCACAACTTCTTCGTCGACATACCGGCCGACACCGGAGGCGTTGGAAAGGACGAGCCGGCGTGACAGTTCGGCCGCATCCGAGGGGTCGGCGAAGGCCTGGCGGCCGGCCAGCGACCCGAAGCCGGTGTTGATGCTGTAGATAGGCGGCGTATCAGTGTCCGCCTGCATTCCGTCGACCACTCCGTCCAGCCACTGCTGGCTCGGCTTCATGCGTTCAAGGACGGCAGGGTCGAGTGCGACCGGACGACGGTGCCGGGCTACCTGGATCAAGTCCTCCACCGAGGACGGATCCATGCCGATGAGGACGGTCTGGGTCTCAGCCAGCGTACCTGTGTTCATTCAGTATCTCCCTACTTGATTGGAAACTCGTGGCGGATTCCAGCGACGAAGTGAGGCACCGTGCCGCCTCCTCCATAACGTTGAAGGCCGAACTTATCCAGGACTTGGAACCGCACCGGGTCTCCGGTCCTGCAATATTCAATGAGCAGACTATTTCGCCGCGGCTGAACACGGGCACGGCAAGGGATAGCGACCCAACGTCCAGCTCACCCCGCGAAACCAGTCGGCCGGCTGAACGCACGTGAGGCAGGCTGGCCTGGATCTGTTGAGCCGTGAGGGTGTTCTCTGTAAAGCGGGGCAGGTCGCGCTCGAGGACCTGCCGGACGACGTCGGGCGGAGCCCAGGCAAGCAGGATGCGCTGGCCGGCACCGGCATGCAAAGGGAGCAGTTCGTTCACGGCAAAGCTGTATTTCAGGGACTTGTCCGGTTCCGCGCGTCGAAGGCACATACCTTGGGTCCCGACCCGAATCACCATGACGGCGGTTTCTCCCACCTCGTCAACAATGCTCTTCAGGACTGCGGTGCCGATATCCGCCAGAAGCGATTGTGAATGGTTGCGGCCGCTCATTTCCAGCAGGGCACGGCCCGGCCGGTAGCGTCCGTCGTCTTCTTGAACGAAATCATGCTCCTTAAGGGTCTTGAAATATCTGTATGTCGTGCTTTGCGGGATGCCGAGACGGGTCGCAACGGCATCAACTGTCGCGTCCCCACAGGTTGCAATTTCAGCAAGAATCTTCAGACCACGTTCAAACGATGACACCTTCATCCTCCTGACTTATCTCGTGTGAGCCATGCAACACTACGATGCTCCATCAGATCTCGAATCACGACAATTCGCATTCTTGCACTGCGAGAATGGAATTTAGCCGTGTGAGTCCGCGCCGTTACGTTGTTTGGAGTCCAGCTCCCCATCGACATGTGAGGCACTCATGGCACTCGATTTGTCCACGGCAACCGCCCCCGTCTTCACGGAAGATCCTTATTCTGACGACAATTTGAGAGACCCGTACCCGCTTTTCACCCGGATGCGCGACGCAGGCCCGGCCGTCTGGCTCGAGCGATACGGAGTTCCTGCCTTTACACGTTTTGATGTATGTAAGGAAATCCTCGAGGACTACTCCACATTCATATCCAGCGCCGGCGCCGGTCCCAAGAATCTGCATCACGAGAAATCCTGGCGTGCCCAGGGCATCATGGAGTCCGACCCGCCAATCCACACCACCATGCGCCAAGCCATGGGAAGTGTCATCTCACCGCGCGGCATGCGCTCACTTCGAGGCCAGTTCCAGCAATTCGCAGACGAACTTGTCGACCGCATACTCGACCTGCGGCACTTCGATGCTGCGAAAGACTTCGCTGAAGTATTCCCGCTGCGGGTGTTCGGCGACGCCGTAGGCATTCCCCGCGAGGGCCGTGCAGAAAATCTCCTGGCCTTGGGTGCAATGAACTTCAGCACGTTCGGCCCCCACGATGACCGGGCGAAGGAATACTTCCGCATGGGCCAGGGCACCAACGAATGGGCGATGGCGAATTGCGCACGCGAAAAACTGGCAGAGGGTAGTCTGGGCCAGCAAATCTGGGACTGCGCGGACAGAGGGGAGATCAGCTCCGATCAGGCCGCCCTCCTGGTACGGGCCATGTTGTCTGCAGGCCTGGACACCACCATCTTCTCGATAGGTAACGTCATGCAGCTACTCTCCGTACACCCCGGCGAATGGTCAAAGGTGCATGCGAACCCCAGACTGACTAAGTTCGCCATAGACGAAGCCTTCCGGCTGGAATCGCCGTTCCAGTCCTTCTACCGCACCACCAGCAGGGACATTGATTTCCACGGGATCCGAATCCCAGCAGACGAAAAACTCGCGGTGTTTGTCGGCGCAGCCAACCGAGACCCGCGGCGATGGGGCGGCGATGCGGACAAGTATGACATCGAACGCCCAGCCGGTGGCCATCTGGGGTTCGGCATGGGAATCCATCAATGCGTCGGACAACCGATGTCCAGGCTGGAAATGGATGTGCTGCTGACCACGCTCGCCACGCGGGTCAAGGCCATCGAACCTGCCGGCGACGCGGTGCCCTACCTGCACAACACCCTCCGCGGCTGGGAGTCCATTCCCGTGAGAGTTGTTCCAGCCTAACGAGGCTTGCGCCGGGCCTAGTGGGTACCGCCTTGCCGTCGGGGATAAACCCGGATGGGGGTCGGACCCAGCCTGGGCGGACCCAGTACCCGGCCCCTGATCTCGACTTGACATAACTAAACGACGCGCCGAAATGGGTCTAACAGCCAGATATATCCCGCTGCTCTTTGCCGTAGCCACACAGTCAACAGGACGGTGGGACGTTGTCGGAGTTTCGGCCTGGGCAGCAACTCGTCTATTACAGTTCCATTCGAACCACCCACGCAGCTGCATCCAACCCGCAAGCGGGCGGGTGGACGCTAGGAGATTTCTACCTGAACCCCCTTCTGACTAAACATTTTATTTCGCCGAAACATAGATTATGTCTTCCCGATTGCCGGAGTCCGGCGAATAGCATCCGATGCGAATTCGACCGGTTCTCGACCCGGAATCTTTGAGTTGCCTGCACGGCTGCGCGCAAAACGCACCTGAGCGGGTTGGGGATCCGGGCGACCCCTGTCCGGCTACGGGTCAAGGGTGCCATGAGCACGCGGCTCGGCAGCGTCAGGTTGTTAAGGACCAGAGGATCGAACAGGTCCGCCAAAGTGTTCTCCCCAATTACGGTTGCGGCCGGGGAAGCATGATTTTCAGGAGAACCGTTTATCGCACGATCCTCCTGCCTTAGAGGTCGCGAAAGGCCTTCGCTCATTACGGTCAGTTTCGGCTACACACGGAGGTATGGGGCGGGTCAACTGTTCAGAAAACTTTCCGCAGCCAGGGGATTCTCAGGGCGGTGTAGGAGAGGATGAAGGCGCCGGCGGTGGCCACCGTGAATTTGAAGGTCATGGTGGCCAGCGTCGGTTGCACGTCTTCGCCGAGGACCTTGAACGTGAGCCAGGTCAGGATCAGGTAGTGGCACAGGAAGACGCCGAAGGCCGCGCTCGACAGTGCCAGGATGAACTGTGCCAGCCGTGGTCCTGGGTGCCAGTCCTTGAGCAGGTGGAACACGGACGTGAAGATGCATAGCGCCGCCAGTGTCACGCCGAGGCCGATGTAGCTGGACGGCGTGATGATGTTCAGCACCGGCGTCGAGTCCTGGTTGATCCAGTGCCAGATGTTGAAGATCGAAAGTACGACGGCGACGCCTCCTAGCAGGGCCGCGGTGCGTTTGCTGATCCTCACCTGGGCGAGGACCCAGCCGGCCATGAAGTAACCCAGGTACGGGAACCACTGGGTCAGCATGTTCCAGGGGTACTGCCACCCGAGCTCGGCTTGGATGCTGGCGGCCTGGGCCATGAAGAGAAGCATAATCACAGCCAGCACCATCGCCGTCGTTATTCCGGCAGTCCGCAGGCTGAAGCTGTGCAAGTATCGCGCCAGGGGAGGGGCCGCGAGGTACAGGCCGAGGATGAGCCAGAGGAAATACAGGTGCGGGTAGACCGAGGTGTTGAAGACATCGGCGAGGGTTTCGGCCGGGTTCAGTTCGCGTTCGAGGATTATCGAGCGGCCCACGAAAATGTAGACCAGGTGCCAGAAGATCAGCGCGGGTACGAGCCGGAGCGCGCGCTTGCGGTAGAAGTCGCCGGCGCCAGCCGCGTGGGCGCGCGGGGCCAGAGTGAGCGTGCCGGAGATGATCACGAAGACCGGGACCACCCAGATGAACGCGATGTCGATGACGGCCGCCGGAATCCAATCCGGCCGGTTGCGGGCGCTGTCGTCACCGGCCAGTTCGCCGAAGGAATGGATAGCGACCACGCCCACAATGCTGACGATGCGGAGCAGGTCCAGTGCGTAGTTGCGCGCCCTGGTAGGCATCGCTGCCGGGGCCGGTTCGGTGGATTCCGGTTGGCCGGCAGGCTGGACAGGTTCGGCCATAGGCCCAATCTACCAAGACCGGTTCGAGGGCTGAGCAGTAAGATGCAGCATGGAGATTCCAGAGCCTTTTGTAGAACCTACCCAGCGCCGGATCCGGGTGCGGCTGGGCAATGAACTGGTGGCCGACAGCACCCGCGCGCAGTTGCTGGTGCATTACGGGCCAGGCAGCCTGCCTACCTACTACGTGCCTCGGGAAGACGTTGTCCCCGGTGCGCTGACCGATGAAGTGCCGGGCTCCGGTTCCGGGGCCGGCAGCCGGTGGACCGTCCAGTCCGGGAGGAAGCGGGCCGAAAGTGCCGCCTGGTCCCACAAGAAACCGACCGGAAACTTGGCCGCGCTCGCAGGCCACGTGACTTTTTCCTGGCGACAGCTGGACTGGTATGAGGAGGACGAACAGGTTTTCGTGCACGCCCGCGATCCCTATAAGCGCGTGGACACGCTGCACAGTTCAAGGCGCGTGCAGGTGTTCATCGGTGGCGAAGAGATTGCGAACAGTATCCGGCCGCTCCTGCTCTTCGAGACGCATCTGCCGATCCGCTACTACCTGCCGTTCGAAGATGTGCGCACCGGGATGCTGGAGCCGAGCACCAAAACCACCACCTGCCCCTACAAAGGCCGCGCACGGTACTGGTCGGTCCGTGCGGGCGGCCAGCTTGAGCCGGACATCGTGTGGAGCTACGCCGAACCGATTCCTGAGAATCCGAAGATCCGCGGCCTGCTCAGTTTCTACAACGAGCGCGTGGACTTGGTGGTCGACGGCGAACGGCTCGAGAGGCCCGTTACGCCGTTTTCCTGACCCTCGCGGCAGGCAAGCAGGGCACAGAGGCAGGCGGGGAGGCAGATAGGCAAGTGCAGGAAACGTCGAAGGCCCGGACCGCGCGGTGGCGGGTCCGGACCTTCAAAGTGCCCTGGGGATGCTGGGGTTCCCCTGGCTGCCAGGTGCGAGTGTTTTAGCGTTCGACGTCGCCGCGGATGAAGGCTTCGACCTTGTCGCGGGCGATGTCGTCGTTGTACTGCTCGGGCGGGGACTTCATGAAGTAGCTCGACGCCGACAGGATCGGGCCGCCGACCCCGCGGTCCAGGGCGATCTTCGCCGCGCGCACGGCGTCGATGATCACGCCGGCGGAGTTCGGGGAGTCCCAGACCTCGAGCTTGTACTCCAGCGACACCGGGGCGTCGCCGAAGTTGCGTCCCTCGAGCCGGACGAAGGCCCACTTGCGGTCATCGAGCCAGGCCACGTAGTCGGACGGGCCGATGTGCACATCGTCGGCGTGCAGCTCCGCCTCGACGTTGGAGGTCACGGCCTGGGTCTTGGAGATCTTCTTCGACTCCAGCCGGTCCCGCTCGAGCATGTTCTTGAAGTCCATGTTCCCGCCGACGTTCAGCTGGTACGTGCGGTCCAGGGTCACGCCGCGGTCCTCGAACAGCTTCGCCATGACCCGGTGCGTGATGGTCGCGCCGATCTGGCTCTTGATGTCATCGCCGACAATCGGGACACCGGCGGCGGTGAACTTATCCGCCCATTCCTTGGTCCCCGCGATGAACACCGGCAGGGCGTTGACGAACGCCACGCCGGCGTCGATCGCGCACTGGGCGTAGAACTTCGCCGCGGCCTCGGAACCGACCGGCAGGTAGCAGACCAGCACATCGACCTTCGCCGCGCGCAGCTCCGCCACGATGTCGACGGCCTCGTCGTCGGATTCGACGATGGTTTCGCGGTAGTACTTGCCCAGGCCGTCCAGGGTGTGGCCGCGCTGGACCGTCACGCCCGTGGCCGGGACATCGGCGATCTTGATCGTGTTGTTCTCGCTCGCGCCGATGGCGTCGGCCAAGTCCAGCCCGACCTTCTTGCTGTCCACATCGAACGCGGCAACGAACTCGACGTCGTTCACGTGGTACTTGCCGAACTGCACATGCATCAGGCCGGGAATGGTCGAATCCGGATCCGCGTCCCGGTAGTACTGCACGCCCTGCACCAGCGAGGCCGCACAGTTACCAACGCCAACGATCGCTACCCTGATGGGGTTCTCTGCCACGGTTCTCCTTCAAAAATACAAGTCTGTTAGCCGCCACGCCGGGGGCGGGCAACTTGCCTATTCTACTTTGTCACTCAACCATCGGCCGCGACGTAACATTCCTGTGACGGACAGCGAGTTATAGGGCGGTGGGTAATTCGTCCGATTCGGGACCAGCTGGAGCGGGCCAGCCGCCCCAGGATCAGTTACTCGCTCCGGTTTTGTCATGCGGCATGCCCACGGCCTTGGACTCCGGCGAACCGCGCTGGCGCAGATAGACCGCGAGGATCACCATAGACCATACCGCCAGGAACTCGGACTGCCAGTTCTGCAGGGTGCGGTTCCAGAATTCGGGCGAGCCCAAATACTCGCTCCACGTGCCCGGATCCTGAAGGTTTGCCAGCTGGCTCTCGGCGAAGGCGCTGAAGCCGGCAACGGACTGGACCAGCCAGGACCCAACGAAAATAGCACCCATTACCAGGCCCAGCGAGTTGGAGAACACCGCGGTCCGCCAGCCGCCGGCCTTCGCCCACTTGGGGGAATTTGGCTTGGCGAACTGGCCCACGAGTTGTTCCTTGTCGGACTGTCTGCCGCGCTTGTCGATCTCCTTCGATTCGGGTGAGCCCTTCTGCACCAGCCAGACCGCCAGCAGGATGAGCAGCGTGAACTGCAGATACTCGGACTGCCAGTTCTCCGCGACGTCAACCACAAAACTGGAGGACGTGACGTATTGCAGGAGGCCGATCTCGTCCAGCTGCGATGCCACCTGCTGCTCGTTGTAGTAGGCGAGCCCGGAGAACGCCTGCCCAACCAGCGAAAACAGGAAGAGCAGACCGAAGCCTATGCTCAGTCCGTTAGTGATAAAGGGGTTGTGCTTCATCGGGCCATCACACCGATCACGAACATGTACAGCAGGCCGGCGGCGATGACACCGAGGCAGATCCAGAAGGCCCAGCGCATATCAGCTGCCCTTCACTTCGCAGTCGTACGGACTTTCACCCTGCGGTGTGCAGCCGGCCGCCGTGACCTTCCAAGTGTCGCCGGAACGGGTCAGGAAAACCGTGTCCTGGTCCATCAGTACCTGGGCGTTGCTGCCGTAGGCCTTGCTGTCGGTGACCTGTGAGGCGCCGGGGATCACCAGTTCCAGCAGCTTGTCCGAGCAGGCACCGGGGGCGCCGTCTTCCAACTCCTCCACGGCAGACGGGGCGAGGAGATTGCAGGCCGTTTCGCCATCGCCGGCGGCAACCGCCGAATGGAACTCCTGCGCCGTCTTCGCCGCATCGTCGGTACCCGGGTTCAGGCTGGAGCAGCCGGTCAAAGCCACTGCCCCAAGAACGACGGCGGTGCCCACCGTGGCTGCGCGGGTGCAGGATCTGCGCCGGACCATCTCCTAAGCCTCCTTGCGGTTTCTGTGCTCACCGTATCAACACTTAGGACTTACGGGGCGAAGCGGTCTGCCCCTCCGAACGGTCCAGATCTTCGGGGGACCGCTTCTGCCAGGGCCAGCGCCCCGTGATCTCCAGTTCGAGGGAGAAACTGAGGAAGGTCCGGATCAGGACGATAATGGCGAGGACGCCGACGGATTGGAAGGTGGGAGTGACGGCTACGGTTCGGATGATGTCTGCCGCCACCAGCAGTTCGAGGCCCAGCAGGATCGAGCGTCCCAAACGGCGCCGGTAGGTTTCATAGACCGTGTTTCGCTGGCCGCGGAGCCAGTCGGCCGCTGCCAAACCCGTGGAAACCGCCGCACCCAGCACGATGGCCACCACGCCCGCGGCGTCCACCGCCTTGCCTGCGGTCTCCATTATCTGCTGGAATTCCATCCTTACTCCTTCCGCTCAGGTAACCAGTTCGCGCAGGGACCGTTCAGCGGCACGGTAGGTGTTGGCGTCGATCGTTTCTCCGTTCATGAACCTGTCGATGATGCGCGGATCCACGTAGGACTTGCGCGCGATGGTGGCGGTGTTGCCCAGGTGCTCGGCGACGTCGCGCATGGCAGCGGCCACAGCTTTCTTCCGGGCGGTGGGGCTGCTGTGTTCCGGCGGGTGGGCTGCCAGCGCAATGGCAGCAGCCACGGTGCCCTGCCAGGTCCGGAAGTCCTTGGCGGTGAAGTCCTCCCCGCATTGTTCGCGGATGAAGTCGTTCAGGCCCGCGCTGCTAATGGGCGTGAATTCGCCGTCGTCGTCGAAGTAGCCCAAGACCTGCTCGTCCGGTCCGCGGTTTTTGAGCAGGGGTCTGAGTGCCTCGGCCAGGTCCGGATCCTCGATGTTGCCAGTCCACTGCTGTCCGCTCTTGGCGGGAAAATCCAGTTCGATAACTGAGCCGCGGACCCGCAAATGCCGGATCTGGATAGTGGTGACGCCGAAGGAACCGTTGGTCTGCGCATACTCCTCGTTGCCGATCCGCAGCCCCGCATCCTCGATCAGGCGGAAGGCGGCAGCGTAGGCGCGCTGTTCCGAGGGTCCTTCCGAGCGCAGGATTCTGGTAATGGCGGGGCGCGCCTTGGGCAGGGCGTCGCCGAAGTCCAGGGCGCGGTCGAACTTCTCGCGGTCCTTCAGTTCGCGCCAGCGGGGATGGTAGATGTATTGCCGCCGGCCGGCGTCGTCAATTCCTGTTGCCTGGATGTGGCCGTTGGGGACCGGGCTGATCCAGACATTGCGCCAAGCGGGCGGGATGGCGAGCTGGTTGATCCGCTCCACCGTTTCCGCGTCCGTGATCTTGCTGCCGTCCGCGGCCCGGTAGCTGTAGCCTTTGCCGTAACGGCGGCGGGTGATCCCCGGGCCGTTGCAGTTGATGCGCCGCAGCCGGGGCTTGCGGGCAGGTTTCTCCTGCTGAAGCGTCACTGCGGCTCCTTTCTGGTCGGCACTACGTGCGGCATAAAACCGCTTCTCCACCATATTATTCAGCTTGCTTACTATTTTTAGTAGGGTGGGCAAAAGAGCCCTGAAACGGCAGGGCTGCAACTTCAACGAATTGGAGTACCAGCATGGCTGAGAAGAGCACGCCCGAAAGCACTACGGCCGCCAACGACGTGCCCATTCCCGGAGTTCCCGCGGTGGAGCCGCCGGCAGTGGAAGAACGGACCGAGCCGCAGAGTCCGTTGCCGCCGAAGCCTGACCAAGACGCGCCGGAAACGGTGTCCCCGACCGGAACGCCGACGGGAGCGCAGAAGGCCGCCAACAGCCAGAGCGGCGCCTATCTGACCACAGCCCAGGGTGCCCGGCTGTACGATACGGACCATTCCCTGAAGGCCGGACCGCGCGGACCCAGCCTGCTGCAGGACCACCACCTGCGCGAAAAGATCATGCACTTTGACCACGAGCGGATTCCGGAGCGGGTGGTCCACGCCCGTGGTGCCGGGGCGCATGGCGTCTTCGTAGCCAACGGCGCGGCCGCCGGGGTGACCAAGGCCGGCTTCCTGGCCGCCGGCGTCGAGACGCCGGTCTTCACCCGGTTCTCCACGGTGGTCGGCTCCCGTGGTTCAGCGGACGCGGTGCGCGATACCCGCGGGTTCGCCACCAAGTTCTACACGGATGAGGGCACCTTTGACCTGGTGGGCAACAATATCCCGGTCTTCTTCATTCAGGACGGCATCAAGTTTCCGGACATCGTCCACGCGGCCAAGCCGCATCCGGACCGCGAGATCCCGCAGGCGCAAAGCGCGCACGACACATTCTGGGATTTCGTCTCGCTGCACACCGAAGCCCAAGCCCACGTCATGTGGCAGATGTCTGACCGGGGCATCCCGCGTTCCTTCCGGACCATGGAGGGCTTCGGGGTCCACACCTTCCGGCTGCAGAACGCGGCGGGCGAGACCACCCTGGTGAAGTTCCACTGGAAGCCGAAGCAGGGCATCCATTCGCTGGTGTGGGAAGAAGCGCAAATGATCAACGGTGCGGATCCGGACTTCCACCGGCGCGACCTCGCTGATGCCATTGAGGCCGGCGCCTTCCCGGAGTGGGAGCTGGGCATCCAGACCTTCCCGGACACTCCGGACGAGATGTTCGAGGGCATCGATCTGCTGGATCCAACCAAAATTGTGCCCGAGGAGCTGGCCCCGGTGCAGACCATCGGCACACTGACCCTGAACGCCAACCCCACCAACTTCTTCGCCGAAACCGAGCAGGTTGCCTTCCACCCGGGCCACCTGGTTCCAGGCATCGACGTCACTAATGACCCGCTGCTGCAGGCGAGGTTGTTCTCCTACCTGGACACCCAGCTCAGCCGGCTCGGCGGGCCGAACTTCGCTCAGATCCCGATCAACCGCCCGCATGCTCCGGTGAATGACATGTTCCGCGACGGCATGCACCAGACCGCGGTGCACGGCGGGGTGGCCCCCTACCGGCCGAATTCGCTCGACGGCGGCTGCCCGTTCCTGGCCGGCGAGGACATGAGCGCCTACATCGAGGTGCCGCAGGAACTGCCGGCGTCGATGAAACTCCGCGGATCTCCGGCGTCGTTCGAGGACCACTTCAGCCAGGCCCGGCTGTTCTTCAGGTCCCTGACCCCGGTGGAGCAGGACCATGTCATCCAGGGCTACACCTTCGAACTGGGCAAATGCTACGAGGAGAACGTCCGGATCCGCCAGTTGCAGGCACTGGCAAATATCGACGGCGAACTCTGCGCCAAGGTGGCCGAGGGCCTGGGACTGCCGGCGCCCGCGTCTACCAGCATGCCGGAAGACGATGTGCAGCCGAGCCCCGCGCTGTCCCAGCTGGGCAAGTCCTGGCCGCTAGCCGGACGGGTAGTGGGCATTATTGCCGACGACAACAGCGACCAGGAAGCATTGGCAACGGCCCGCAAGGCTATTCAAGCCGCCGGCATGGTCCCGCTGATCATCGCGCCCAAGGGCGGCAAGCTGTCCGGGGGACTGACCGTGCAGCGGACCTACCTGACGACACGTTCGGTGGAGTTCGACGCCATCCTCGTGGCTGGTTCAGCGGCGCCCGGGGCGGATGCGGCCGCCGGACGGGATGCGAAGGCGGGCGATCCGACGGGCCATCCCGAGGTGGATCCACGGGTCAGCATGATGCTGGCCGAGGCATACCGCCATGCTAAGGCGATCGGCGGCTGGGACCACGTTGCCCACGCCCTTGCCGCAGCCGGCATACCCGAGGACGCACCCGGCGTCGTTATTGGGGATGGTCCCGCGGTGCTGGAAGGCATTGCCGAACTGCTCGCGAAGCACCGGGTCTGGGAGCGCTTCCCGGTCTCCGCTTAACTCCGCAACTCCCGCCGGGCGGCTTCGGCTGTGCCGGCGGGTGGGTGCCGGTCTCAGGCGGGCTGTTGGCCCGAGCTCCGGGCAGTGTTTCCCATAGTCTGTTCCGACTGGACGTTGCGCAGTTTGCGGATCAGTTTGAGCGCCGGCATCGGGAGCGCGGTACGGATCCGCAGCCGCCAGCGGCGTTTTTTGGCGGCGGCGAGCCGGTCCGCGTCCACGGTCAGTTTCCCCGCGCGGGCACGGCCGGCGAAGGTCGCCAGCAGGTCCGCCAACGGAACGGTCTGGCGGTGGAAGTAGTTGTCCCGCAGCCAGGTGGCCTCCGGATGGAAGAAGTGCCCGGCCTTCAGATCAGCCAGCGTGCCCAGCAGCCCGGAGCCGACGAACACCCGGTTCAGCATGTCTTCATTGACGCCGAAATCGGACAGGATCAGCACCGGCAGTCCGGCGTCGATCGCTTCCAGGGCGGCCGTGGAACTGACGGTGACCATGGCGGTGCCGGGCACCAGCTGTTCGGCCATGGAGCCGGTGCAGAATTCCAGTTCGTGGCCGGCCACGGCACGGGAGGCGACCAGTTCGCCCCACAGCGTATCGAACGGGTACTGCTCCAGATGCGTTTGCGGTTCGCCGGCCCAGGCCCGCAGCTTCACCCGGACGCGGTAGCCGCTGCGGCGCGACAGTGCCGCAAGCGCCTGCAGGATGGCGACGCGCTCGTCCTTCAGGACGGGGACTTTTGCTTGCGGAGCGAAGACCACCTGGGTCAGGGGTACTTCCACCGGTTCCGGCCGCGCGGGCGATTTTAGGAAGGGGAGCCGGGATACCAGGACGCGCTGTTCGAGGCCGAGCTGATCGGCCAGGTCACTGAACGCGCGGCATTCGGCATGGCTGTGGGTGATGAACGCGTCGCCCAGCGAGCGGAACCGCAGCGCCTTTTCGGTGGCGGGGAACGCCACGCCGGGCAGGCCCGACACCAGGGCCGGCCGCGGGGTGAGCCGGCTGGCGTGCAGGTAAACCTCTTCGGCCACGGGACCGGTGGTTGCAGCAAGTACGACGTCGGCATCCGCCAAGGCGGCGCGCAAGCCTGAGGCGGGAATCACCGGCGTCGTAATTCCGGCGCAGAAGGTGCCGGCCACTGCCGCGGTGGTTTGCTCCCGCGTCGGCGCGATGGGGGAGCGGACCAGCAGGACCTCGCGGTCCCATTCCGGGCCGAGGGCATCGAGCGTGGCGCAGGCGAATTTCAGGTAGGAATCGCTGTCTGCCACGGCCACGATTTTGTGCCGGACCCGTCGCGGCTGCCCGGGCACGGCGCCAGCCGCGGTGTAGGCCATGCCGCCGGGCTCGATGCCGCTCATGCCGCACCCAAACCGTCTTCGAGGGAGCTGCTCAGGTGCCGGCGCAGTTCCTGCGTGGTGCCCGGCATCCACCAGTCGACCGGCACCGGTTGGCCCTTGAGCGGGACCGCATGAGGAGCCAGAATGAGCCGCAGCGACGCGAGCACCGTGGACGGCAGGGCGCGCACGGTCTGGTTGGAGCGCAGTCCGCGCAGGCGCATTTCCACCGGGATGGTGTGCTCGTTCACGGTGATCAGCGGGTGTTCTGCGAGGGCGGCCAGCACCTCGGGAGTTTCCCGGCGGTGCGGGAAGTAGCCCACGGGGCCGTCTTCGGTCAGGGACCGGACCCAGTCCACGTAGGGCTCGGCGCGGATCAGCCCGTCCGCCGGCATCGCGGAGCCGACCACCACCGTGGGTTCGTAGATGGTCTCGGTGACCGGCTGGGTGCCGAGCCACTCAAATTTGTGCCGCTCCAGGTGGCCGCCCAGAGCCCGGAACTTCGTTTCCAGTGCCGCGGGGACGGGCAGCGCGGTGAATACCAGGAGCCTGCCCTGGCTGGCGAGCCGGCGCAGCGCCCACCAGCTGGCCAGGCCCAGAGCCTTCCGTGAGGCACGGGCGGTAGCCCGCGGCCGGATCAACGGAGTGGGCCGGTCCCGGACCAGGGTGGCCAGCAGTTTCAGGGTGGCCAGTCCGTCGTCGAGAATGACAACCTCTTTGCCGCCGGCGCCGCGGAGCAGTTCGGTCTGGACCTTGCCCGAGTAGGCGTCGCCGATCACCCAGCGGTCCAGCCCTGGCTGCCGCAGCGGCGGGATGGTCGAGGTCGGCGCGGCGAAGTGCACGCCGGCCGGAACCTGTTCCATCAGTGAGGCCAGGGTGGCGTTCATGCCGATGGCGTCACCGCGTGGATGGATGGTCGTTTCGCGGCCCAGCAGCCCGGCGCCGTGGGCTTCGACGGCGCTGAGCAGCTGTAGCGGGGACTCCGCCCAGACCGCTGCCCGGCCAAAGCGCGGCCGGGCCACTTGTTGCAAGGGAAGCATGGCCTGCGTCATTTGCCCAGTACGGTCAGGACACGCTTGGCGGCCCGCCGTCCCACGCGGCGGACCCGGCCCAGCGGCAGCAGGACCTGGCGTCCGGGCAGGGCGCCGGGCAGGCCCAGCTTGGTGAGCCGGCGGCGTTTGAAGTAACGCATGTCGGACGTGTGCTGGGCCTGGTGCAGGAAGGAAACCGCGCTGTCGCGGGCGACTTCCAGGGTCTCGGCCTGCATGCAGTAGGACACGGCTTCCACCAGCTGCTGCAGCGGCGCGGTGTTCTCGCCCGGCACCTGCTCGGCCGGGGCGGTGTAGCCCTGCTCGAGGAGCGCATCGATGATGGTCACCGGGATGCGGTTGCTGTTCTGGTATGGCGTGAGCCGTTCCAGCAGGATCTCGGTTCCCACGGCTGCGGCGTCGATGTTAAAGAGGTACTTGGCCGTCATCAGCGCGGTGGAAAAGCAGCTGACCACGAGCTCGGGCCGCAGCCGCTGCATGACCACTTCCGCCGGGCTGGTGGAGGTCATGACCTTCAGGTCCAGGCCGAGTTCGACGGCGGCGGCCTGGATGGAGGTCACCGCGCCCGGGCCTGCGCTCGGGTGGGGTTTGAAAATGCAGTGCCGGATGCCG
The DNA here is from genome assembly GCF_017603825.1 of Arthrobacter crystallopoietes. NCBI lineage: Bacteria > Bacillati > Actinomycetota > Actinomycetes > Micrococcales > Micrococcaceae > Crystallibacter > Crystallibacter crystallopoietes. Next base: position 713,846 of record NZ_CP072014.1, on the reverse strand, counting down.
CGGTCCGTTGCCTTCTGCAGCATGTCGCGGTGCAGCTCGATTTCCTCTTCGGTGAAGAGGATGCCGAGCTCGGAGAGGTACTGGCCCAGGATCAGGGCAGTGCCGCCGGCAGCGGGTTCGCCGTCGTCCGCGTTGGCTTCCGGGGTTCCTGCCAGTGCGGCCGGTCCCTCGGTTTCCTCGGGCAGTGCTTCGGCGAGTTCTGCCATGCCGCGGCGCAAGGCGGCGGCGTCGATCGGAACCAGCTGCGGGTTGTGCTCGCGCAGCAGCTGGGGGATCAGGCCGGGCACCAGATCCACGTACAGCAGCGAGTCCAGCCGCTGGGCCAGGTCCCGCGGCAGCGGATTCCGGGTGGGGCCGTAGCTCATCAGGCCGTCGGAGTGGACGGAAATCGTGGCGCTGGCAAAAATCCGGCACAGCGCGACGGCGGGATTGACCTGGATGGACTCCACATACAGGTGCAGCGGGCCGTCGCCGAGCTCCCACTTCCCGCGGAGCAGGCGCTCCCAGATATCGAGTTCCTCGCCGCGCGGGTTGAACTGGCCGGGCCGTCGCGGCCAGAGCAGCTCGCTCAGATCCACCGTCCGGTCGAAGCGGGCAGCCGCTTCGGTAAAGCCCGCGGACTCGTGGAACGGAACGGAAACTTCCGGTATCAGGGCGCTGTTGGTCAGGACGAGGATACGTTCGGCGCCGCGCTCCGGGAGGCGGCCGCTATCGATGGCCGCTGCCAGCGAAATGCACTGGTACAGCGTTGAGACGACAAAAAGCTCTTTCATGCGGCGCTCCGAAGTGCAGGTTTGATCAGCTGGCGGCGCTTGTGGTCGAGCAGCGCCAAGCTCTCCTCGGACACATGTTCCGGCAGCGTGTCCAGCGTAGCCCGGATGCCGGTGTGCAGCTCGCCCAGATAGTGCTTGTCCATCTGTTCGGCGCGTTTGAGCTGGTGGCAGGCGATGGCCAGGAACTGGCGGGCCGCCTTGGGCCAGAAGCGCTCCGGCTCCGGGTCTTCGGCGACGAGGCGGAAGACCTCCTGGAAGCACGGCAGGAAGTCCAGCTGGCGGCGGTCGAAGACCTGGGTCAGCGAACTGGACACGCCGCGGCGGTAGAAGGCGCCCAGCTGGGTGCTCACGGCATAGGACTCGGCCTTCAGATGCAGCCGCCAGACCCAAGGGCGGTCTTCGGCGGTTTGCCGGCCGTCGAGGAAGTGGAGCAGGCCCGCGTCCTTGAGTCCGCCGTCGAAAATCCCGAAGGGCGGGAAGGGGTAGTCCACCATCGTGGAGAGGTTGTACGGGGCAATATCGTCGCGCGGGTTCAGCCGGACCCCACGGCGGGCCTGCGGAGCCTTGTGGATGGTGCGGATCCCGTTGGTGTGGCGGATGTGGTCGACCCGGAGGAAGTCCACGCCCAGCTGCTCGATCTCCGTGGTGATCCTGGGCAGGTGGCCGGGGGCGTACCAGTCATCCGGATCCAGGAAGGTGATGTAGCGGCCGGTTGCCTCGTCCAGGCCATGGTTCCGGGCGGTGGCCACGCCGTGGGCGGTCTCGTTCCGGAGGATCTTCAGGCCGGGGAGCTGGCTGGTGAAGGCCGCTGCCAACTCCCCGGTCCCGTCGGTGGAACCATCGTCGATCACGATGATCTCCATTACCGAGGGGTCATCGAACTGGCGCATCAGGCTGGTCATCGAATCGCGGATGAAAGGGGCCTGATCTTTCGCAGGAACGATGACACTCAGTAATGGCTTGTTCATAGGTACTTATGCATCCACTCGGCGCAGGCGGGACAGCGGGGCCAGCTCGCCCGGGAAGACCTGCTTGACGCCGTCGCCCATGGCATCTTCGAGGATTCGGATGTCGCGGACCAGGGCTTCGAGGCCCTTCGGCTCCAGCGAGGATGCCTGGTCCGAGCCCCACATGGTGCGGTCGAGGGTGATGTGGCGCTCTACGGTCACCGCGCCGAGGGCAACGGCGGCCAGGGAGATCTGCAGGCCGCGCTCGTGGCCCGAGTAGCCCACGGGCACCTGGTAGCGCTCCTGCAGCGTGGTGATCATGCGCAGGTTGGCCTCTTCGGGGGGCAGCGGGTAGGTGGAGGTGGCGTGCATCAGGATCAGGTTATCGGTCCCGAGGGTTTCCACGGCCTTGTCGATCTGCTCGATGGTGGACATGCCAGTGGAGAGGATGATCGGCTTGCCGGTTTCGCGCAGGGCGGTGAGCAGCTCGATGTCGGTAACGGAAGCGGAAGCAACCTTGTGGGTCAGCGCGCCGGCCTCTTCCATGAAGGCCACGGAGGGAACGTCCCACGGCGAAGCGAAGCAGTGCAGGCCCTTGTCGGCGGCGTGCTGGATCAGCTTCTGGTAGATGGGCATGTCGAACTCGACGCGGTAGCGGTAGTCCAGGTAAGTCATTTCGCCCCACGGGGTGGAACGCATCTTGTCGCGCATGTCGGCCGGGGTGGAGATTTCCGGGGTGCGCTTCTGGAACTTCACGGCGTTGGCACCGGCGGCGGCAGCGACGTCGATCAGCTGCTTGGCGATCTCGATGTCGCCGTTGTGGTTGATGCCGATTTCGCCGATTACGTAGACGGGCTGGCCTGCGCCGACCTGAACGTCACCGATAGCGACGGGTGCCGGAGCGCCGGTGGGGAGAGTGGTTTCGGTAGTCATCAGGAGGCTCTTTCTGTCATTTCTGCAATTGCGTTCCGGCTGCCGGTCGCGGCGGCCGTGTGGGCGGCGAGGACGAGTTCGCAAATTTCGCGGACCGCCCCTTCACCCCCGTTGTGCGACAGCACGATGCGCGCTGCCGCCTTGACCTCTGACCGGGCGTCCGCCACGGCCACGGGCCAACCGACCTTGCCCATGGCGGGCAGGTCGTTGACGTCGTTGCCGACAAAGGCAACGCGTTCGGGATCAAGTCCGCGCACAGCCATCCATTCGGAGACTGCTTCGGCTTTGTCCCTGACGTCCTGGACGACGTCGATGCCGAGCTTGTTGGCCCGGGCGGTCACCACCTGGTTTGTCTCGGTGGAGAGGATCAGTTGGGGCACTCCGGCCCTGCGCAGGCGGGCAATGCCCATGCCGTCGCCGCGGCTGACGCGGACGAACTCTTCGCCTTCGGAGTTGACGAAGGCGTGGTCGTCGGTGTGGACGCCGTCGAAATCCATCACCAGGGCATCGACGTCAACGGCGGTGGCCTCGGCGGGGGCAGCCATCGCCTGGACGAGCGCCAGATCTTCGAGCGAGTCGACCTCGATGGCATGCTCGGCGGGCACCACCTGCAGGTCCAGCCGGCCGAAGAAACGGTGCCGGCGCTCGGTGAAGCCCTCGGTGAGCATGGCGTAGAACGCGCCGGTCTCCCGGTACTGGGGCTCGCGGTCCTGCCGGCGGGGACGGAAGTCCGCGCTGTGGCCCACGGCGGTGACGGCGCCGTCGTCGTTTTTGGTCCAGAGGAAGTTGTGGTTCTCGGCAACCGAAAACGCCACGTCCGCCTCGCCGTCGAGAACCTTGCGGACCGCTTCATTGAGGTCGGCGGGATCGATGAAGGGGGAGGTGCACTGCAGCAGTACGGTGACGACCGGGCGGGTGCCGAACTCCTGGTCGAGGGCGTCCAAGGCGTGCAGGACGGCGGATTCGCTGGTGGCGGTGTCGCCGGAGAGATCGGCCGGACGTTCAACAACGCGGGCGCCGAAACGCTCGGCCTCGAACCGGATGTCGGCGGAGTCCGTGCTGACGACGACGTCGGTGACCAGCGGTGTGCTGCGGGCGGCTTCCACGGCGCGGGCCACGAGGGAACGGCCGGAAACTGGCTTCAGGTTCTTGAACGGAATCCCTTTTGAACCGCCGCGGGCAGGGATCACAACCAGAACTTCTTGGGGATCGGTGGTGCTCATTGAAGCCACCGTAGGGAGCCGGGGTAGCCGGACGGGGTGCCTAAGGTTAAGGGGAGGTTATCGATAGCCAACGTTTTGTTAACCAGAACCGGCCAGTACTGTTGGTGCCATGCCCCGGTTCCGCCCAGCGAGACGCAGATTGCCGCTGCGCATCGTGGTGCCCAGCCGCAACGATCCGCTGCTGCGCCGGTTCACCGAGCTGATCGGCGGCCCGCTGGGACACCGGACCGCCCCCGGGATTGTGGAGCCGGGCTTCTTCAAGGCGGAACGCGTGTTGATTGTGCTCACCACGCTGGCGGCGCTGCTCTCCGTGCTGGTCAAAACGCCCTGCCGCGTGGCCGGCTGGGTACTGCCGGACTACTTCTACATGGGCTGTTACTCGGACTGGCCCGTCCTGTTCGAAACCCGCGGGCTTGCGGAGGGCATGTTCCCGTTCCTGACCCCGGGCGGTGTCTTCGAGTACCCGGTGCTGATGGGATTGCTGGCGGGAGTGACGGCGCTGCTGGTTCCCGGCTCCGGGGTGTCGGCGGAACGCTCGCTGGCCTACTTCGATGTGAATGCGACGCTGGTCGCCGTGGTCTGGATCATCACCGTGATTGCGACCGCGAGGATGAGCCACCGCAGGCCGTGGGATGCCGCGATGGTGGCGCTGGCGCCCGGGATCGTGGTGGCCGGGACCATTAACTGGGATCTCTGGGCGGCCATGCTGGCGGCGCTCGCCATGCTGTCCTTCGCCCGCGGACGCCTGGTGCTGGCCGGCGTGTTCATCGGGCTGGGCACCGCCATGAAGATCTACCCGCTGCTGATCCTGGGCGCCGTGCTGCTGCTGGCCATCCGGACCGGGAAGTACCGCCCGCTGGTGGTCACTACCGCCGCCGCGGCGGGAACCTGGCTGGCCGTCAACCTGCCTTTCATGCTGGCGGACTTTGCCGGCTGGGCCTTCTTCCTGGGGTTCAGCCGCGACCGCGAGGCCGGCTACTCCTCGATCTGGTACGCCTACAACACCACGGTGCAGGGGCAAGGGCTGCCGCAGCTGGGGCCGGAGTTCATCAACAGGGCGTCCCTGGTGCTGTTCCTGCTTGCCTGTATCGGGATCGCGCTGCTGGTGTTGTCCGCCCCGCGGCGCCCGCGGCTGGCGTCCATCGTGTTCCTGATCGTGGCGGCCCTGGTGCTCACCAACAAGGTGTACTCCCCGCAATTCGTGGTGTGGCTGATTCCGCTGGCGGCGCTCGCCTACCCGCGCTGGCGGGACTTTCTCGTCTGGCAGTTCGTCGAACTTCTTCACTGGTGGGCCGTCTGGATGTACCTGGGGCAGTTCACCAGCGGCGGGGCGCCGGAGCACAATATCGACGGCGCCTACTATGTGCTGGCCGTCCTTGCGCATATAGCAGCGACGGCATACATCGCGTACAAGGTTGTCCGGTCCATCCTGCACCCCGAGCACGATCCGGTCCGCCGGCTGGAGACCGACGATCCGCAGGGCGGCCCCTTCGACCGTTCCGGCGACGTGCTGGTGCTGGACGGCTACGCTGTTCACAGATGGCGTTCACGGATCGGCAGCCGGTAGTCCGGCAGGAAGGCGGAGCGTACATGTCACTTCCCGATGCGGCCGTGGTGGGAGCCGGGCCGAACGGACTGGCGGCGGCGGTCATCCTCGCGCGGGCCGGGCTGAAGGTCACCGTCTTCGAGGGCGGTGCCACACCCGGCGGCGGTGCCCGCACGACCGAACTGATGGAACCCGGGCACTGGCATGATGTTTGCTCCGCGGTACACCCGATGGCGGTGGCGGCGCCGTTCTTCCGGGACTTCGGGCTGGCAGAGCGGGTCGAGCTCATTACCCCGGACATCTCCTATTCGCACGTCATCGACGGCGCGAAGGCCGCGTTTGCCTACCGGGACCTGGACCGCACCGCCCACGCACTGGGCGTCGATGGCCAGGCTTTCCGCTCGCTGATGGAGCCTCTGGTCACGCATTCCCGCAACGTGCTGGATCTGACCATGAACCAGCTGCTGCGGCTTCCCCGCCATCCGGTTTCGGCGCTGCGGTACGGGTTGCGTTCGCTGGAGCAGGGGAGTCCCGCCTGGAATATGCGCTTCAAGGAATACCTTGCGCCTGCACTGTTGTCCGGCGTCATGGCCCATACGCCCGGCGGCCTGCAGCGGCCGGTGGCTGCCGGAGCCGGCCTGATGCTCGGCTCGCTGGCGCACGCCGTGGGGTACCCGCTGCCCGTGGGTGGTTCGCAGGCCATCGTCGACGAACTGGTCCGCGACTTGAAGAACCACGGCGGCAAGCTGGTCACCGGCCACCGGGTGAATTCCCTCGCGGAGCTGACCGATGCCCGGACCGTGCTACTGGACACCTCGCCGCAGGAGCTGGTCCGGCTGGCCGGCGGACGGCTGCCGCGCGGCTATGCCAAGTCCTTGATCTCCTACCGGTACGGCCCAGGCGCCGGCAAGGTGGACTTTATTCTGTCCGATCCCGTTCCGTGGGCCAACGCCAAACTGGCCCGCGCCGGAACGATCCATCTCGGCGGAACCCGGGAACAGGTTGCGGCATCGGAGAAGGACATTGCCCGCGGACGGCACTCCGAAAAGCCCTTTGTCCTGGTCTCCCAGCCAAGCGTTTTCGATGCCACGCGGGCACCCGCCGGACGGCACGTCCTGTGGACCTACTGCCACGTGCCGCAAGGCTCCACCCGCGATATGACGGACGTGATCACCGCGCAGCTCGAGGCGGCCGCGCCCGGGTTTTCCGAAGTCGTTGTTGCCTCGCACAGTATGTCCGCTGCGGAATATGAGCAGTACAACCCGAACTATGTCGGCGGGGATTTCGGCACCGGCGCGGTGGACATCACGCAACTGCTGGCCCGGCCCGTGCTCGGCACCAAACCGTGGAAGACGCCGCTCGACGGGGTGTATCTGTGTTCGGCCGCAACGCCGCCTGGACCCGGCGTACATGGCATGGCCGGCTACCACGCCGCCCGGCTGGCGTTGAAGGAAGACTTCGGGCTCCCGATGCCCGCGCTGGGACCGTAGCTGCGACTGGGTAGGTCTTGGAGCTGCGCTGCCCGCCAGGATCCCTCAGATTCGGGATGGTTGGTCCTGCTGGCCCTGACCCTTTGTTCCCGGCAGCTCTTCTCCCGCCTGCCAAATCCGGTGCGGCCGCAGGTTCCGGTCGAGCAGAATCAGATCTGCCGCCGACCTTACGCCAAGGCTTCCTGCGCCATCGCCGTCAAGACCGGTGGCCCGGGCGGGCACCGAGGTGGCTGCGGCGACGGCCTCCGGCAGCGGGATTCCTGCCGCGACGGCACGCCGGAGCGCTGCATCCATGGTGAGCGTGCTGCCGGCGATGGGGCCTCCGTGGGGCAACCTGGCAACGCCGTCGTTCACTTCAACCGGAAGCGAACCAAGATGGTAGGTGCCGTCCCCGCAGCCCGCCGCCGCCATGGCGTCGGTGATCAGGGCAACCCGGCCCGGGGCGGCGTGAAACGCCATCCGGAGCATCGAATCATGGGCATGGTGCCCGTCGGGGATCACTTCAAGCGTGACGTGGGGCGAATCGAACGCCGCGGCCACGGGGCCGGGTGCGCGGTGGTGCAAGCCGTTCATGGCGTTGAAGGCATGGGTGAGGATGCTGGCGCCGGCGTCGAAAGCAGCGCGGGCCGTGTCATAGTCCGCGTCCGTATGCCCCACGGCGACCGCCACCTTGTGGTCGACCAGTCTCCGGATGACAGCAAAACAGGGGTCCAGCTCCGGGGCGATGGTCACCTGCCGCAGTAGGCCGCCGCCGGCCTCCACGAGCCGGTCCACGGCTTCAACCGTGGGCGGCGCGAGGAAGCTTGGATTGTGGGCGCCGCAGTGGCTGGCGGCAAGGAACGGTCCCTCGAGGTGGAAGCCCTTCAGCGTCCCGTCACCCGGAGCGTCCGCGACCAGCCGGCGCAGCGTGGCCTCCAGGCGGTCGAGCGGATTGGTGACCAGCGAACCGAGGAGACTGGTGGTCCCGTACGCCAGGTGCGTGAGCGGGCCGCGGGAGGTGTCGCCGTCGTCAAATGACCCACCGCCGCCGCCATGGCAGTGCATATCTACGAACCCCGGCACCAGATAGGCGCCTGCGGCGTCGACCTCCCGAATCCCCGCAACCTCCTGACCGGCACCGGTTGCGGACCAGCTGCCGGTGCCGGCAGCGGAAATTCGGCCGCCCTCGAGGAGCACCCAGGCGCCGGCGACGATCTCCCCGCCGGTGATGCGGCGGGCGGAATGGACGACGGTGCTCATGGGCCTCCCTGTTCTTGCGGATCGGCACATCGGAAAGGAGTGACTCACATTGACAGTAGAGCGTCAGGTGTCAAACGGCGACTTGCTCCAGTGCGGTGAGCCGGCCGTCGCGCATGGTGGCGACGGCGTCGGTCAGCGGGATGTACTCCGTATCGTGGGTGACCATCACCGTGGCCACCTTGAAATCCCGGGTAACGCGGACCAGCAGCCGGACAATCGCCTCGGAGCGTTCGTGGTCCAGCGCCGCCGTCGGCTCGTCCACCAGCAACAGCTTCGGTTCACCCATCAGGGCGCGGGCAATGTTGACCCGCTGGCGCTGCCCGCCGGAGAGCTGATGCGGCCGCCGTCCTGCAGAATCGGCGAGGCCCACCACGTCCAGCAGCTCGAGAGCCCGGGCCTTCGACTTCTTCGGCGATCCGCCGCGCAGGTGCTCCGCGATCTGCAACTGCTCGACGGCGGTCAGCGATGCCAGCAGGTTGGGCTGCTGGAAGATAATGCCGATGGTTTCACGCCTCAGGACGGCCGTTTCCCGCGCGGAGAGGGCCGTGGTGTCGACGCCGTCGAGGAGGACGACTCCCGACGTCGGCCGGATCAGTGTGGCGGCGACGGCGAGCAAGGATGACTTGCCGGAGCCGGACGGCCCGGCCAACGAGGTGATGGTGCCGGCCCGGGCGGACAGGTCGACGCTGTCCAGGGCGGTGACCGTGGCGTCACCGTCCGGGTACTCGAGGGTGGTGTTGACGAGGTTCAGTACTGCAGTCATGGGGTCGTCCTTAGCTGGAGGGTGGAGGGAGGTGCCGGGGAGGCCGCGGGGTTCAGTTGCCGCCGAGGGCGGTCAGCGGATCCACCTTGGTCACGCGGCGGACCGCGACGACGGCGCCGGCCATGCCCAGGAGCACGATGCCGGCGATCGGCAGCACGGTGCTGGCCGCGGTGAGCAGGAAAGGTGCGGCCTGGGCAGCGACGTAGCCGCCCAGAACACCCACGCTCCCACCGACGGCGGCACCGGCAACCAGGACGATCGCGGCCTGGGTCAGCGCGTCACGCAGCAGGTAGCCGTCCGAGCCGCCCATCGCCTTGAGCACCGCAATGTCGCGCGTCCGCTGGATGGTCCAGACGGTCAGGAAAGCGACAATCACCAGCGCCGAGATTCCGTAGAGGAAGCCCTGCATCATCAGCAGTGAGCCGTTCTCGCTCTTGTAGGAACCCAGTGCCTGGAAGGAGCCCGCGACCGAAGTGGTCACGGTGCCGGCGGATTCGTTTCCCGTGGCCGCGGCGGGTCCGGCAGGATCCCCGTCCGCCAGTTGCACTGCAACGGCGGTGGCGATCGGGCCGTCGGCGGCCCCGCCGTCGTTAATATGGGCTACCTTCTGCCACTGCGCCAGCGAGGTCCAGACCACCGGCGTGTGGGAGTACCACTGGTCGTCGACGACGGCGGAGACCAGCAGCTGCCGACCGCCCACTTCCGCCGGATCACCGGCGGCAACGCCCAAGTCGTCCGCAATGGTTTGGCTGAGGACCACCGTCCCGTCCGCCACGGGGGCGGGGGCCAGCCGGCCGCCGGGCTCGACGCCGAAAACCGCCACGTTGGTGGTGCGGCCGGCGGAGAAGCGGGTCTGGGCGATGCCGAAGGCCTCGGCATGCTCCACTCCGTCCGCCTGCTGCCAGGCGTCAAGCTCGTCGCGCGAGATCTGCGACTCTGTGTAGGAAGCCTTCGCCTCGTTTCCTGCCGGCGCGCCGAATGCCACGGTGTTGGCCGCCGGAGCCAGCCCGGCGATGGCGGAGATGGACTGGTTGCCCAGGCCTGCCGTGAGGCCGGAGAGCATGACCAGCAGCAGGGTAATGAGGGCCACTACGGTTCCCATCAGGGCGAACCGGCCCTTCGCGAACCGGATGTCCCGCAGTGCCAAAAACACGATGTTTCCTTCTTTCGGTGGAGTACTGGGCCGCCGTTCGGCAGCTGTATCCAGCCTTTCGCGGAAGCCGCGCGGGCACATCGCGGAAGCGGTTGATCCCCGGCGGGCGGAAGGTTGATTCCCCAGTCAGTCGAATGGTTGATGTCCGCTGCCCGAGTGGTGGCTACGCTGGGAGCATGTCTGTCCCGACCGAGCCCGCGCCCGGACCCGTCCAGCCGTCGGCCGGTGCCTTGGTGCTGCGCGTGCTGCGGATCGGGCTGCACACCGGCTTCGCGGGTCTGCTCGCCTTCGCCGTGGTGCTGACACTGATCAACGCCCCGCACGCACCGCTGAGCTGGCTGGCCCTGCTGCTGGGACTCCTGCTGGCCGGGGTCTACCTCGCCGGAACGATCGTCGAGAAGCGGCACAGCACCACCGGGACCGGCCCGGATCCGCGCCGCTACGGGGCGGCCTGGCTGGCGCTGGTGACCGTCCTCTGGGTGGCGCTCGCGGCGGTCAGCGGCAACTTTGTCTGGCTGGCGTTCCCGCTCTTCTTTCTGCACCTGCACGTGCTCAAAACCGCGCACGCCGTGTTCGCCGTCGCCATGCTGACCGGCGTCGTGATCCTGTCCCAGTGGTGGCACAACGGCTGGTTGGAGCCGGCGATGCTGATCGGTCCGATGGTGGGGGCCGTGTTCGCCGTGTTCATGGCCATGGCCTACCGGGCCCTGTATCTCGATGGCGAGAACCAGCGCCGTGCGCTCGCCGAGCTGCGCCGGACCCGCGCCGAGCTGGCCCAATCCCAGCACGACGCCGGGGTGCTCGCCGAACGCGCCCGGCTCGCCCGCGAAATCCACGACACCCTCGCCCAAGGCCTGTCCAGCATTGTGCTCGTTTCGCGCGGTGCCGCTAATGCGCTGGATGCCGGCGACACCACGACGGCGGCCGAGCGCATCCGGCTGGCCCAGTCCACGGCCTCGGAAAACCTGGCCGAGGCGCGCAGCTTCATCCGCGGTTTGTCCTCCCCGCAACTGGAACCGCGCGAGGACGGCGCCAGCGCCCTGGCCGACAGCCTGGTCCGGCTGTGTTCGGCCACCGAGCGGCAGGCCGCGGCGCGCGGGGACCAGCTGCGCTGCCGTTTTAACCTCGACGGCGACAGCGTCCGGCTGCCCGCGCCGTATGAGGTCACGCTGCTCCGGGCGGCGCAAGCGAGCCTGGCGAACGTGCTGGCGCACGCGAAGGCGCGCACCGCCGTCGTCACTTTGGGGTTTCTGGACGAGGACGTGACACTGGATATTTACGACGACGGCGTGGGGTTTGATCCTTCAAAGTACGACGGCGGCGGTGGCTTTGGGCTGTTGACGCTGCGCGAACGGGTTGCCGCGCTGAACGGCCGGCTCGACCTGGAATCCGCGCCCGGTGAGGGAACGGTGGTGGCCATCCGGCTGCCGCTGCGGACCGGCCCGGGGGAGGAGCGGGGGTGAGCGGGATCAGGATTCTGCTGGTCGATGACCATCCCGTGGTGCGCGCCGGCCTGCGCGCCATGCTCTCTGACTTCGAAGGCATGACCGTGGCGGCCGAGGCCTCGGACGGGGCTGCCGCGCTGGAGGAGCTCGACCGCTTGGCCACCCTCGGTGAGCCCGTCGATGTGGTGCTGATGGACCTGCAGATGGGCGCCGGCGTGGACGGGGTGACCGCGACGACGCGCATCAAGGCCAACGGCGACGCCGGAAAGGCCGCCCCGCCGGTCCTCATCCTGACCACGTACGATACCGACGCGGACATCCTCGCCGCCGTGGAGGCCGGAGCCGCCGGCTACATGCTCAAGGACGCCCCGCCGGAGCAGATCCGCGAAGCCGTCCTCGCCGCCGCGGCCGGCCGGACGGCGCTGGCCCCCGAAGTCGCGGCCCGCCTGATGGGCCGGATCCGCAACCCCGAGCCCGCGCTCAGCGCCCGCGAGGTCCAGCTGGTGGAACTTCTGGCCACCGGCATGCCGAACAAGGAGATTGCCCGCAAGCTCTTCATCTCCGAGGCCACCGTCAAGACCCATCTGGTGCATATTTACGCCAAGCTCGGCGTGGAGAACCGCACCGCCGCCATTGCCGAGGCCATCAAACGCCGTATTGTCCGTTCGGGCTGACTCGCGCGGCGCCGGAACGAGGATGACGGTTAGGACGCCCGCGCGTCCTGCGAATCATCCTCCTGCACGCCGGCTTCGGCCACCGAGCCGAGCCGGCACCAGGGGCCGCAAGGTTCGGCAGACGGGCCGGTTACCAGCATTCGGAAGGCCCCGTCCAGGTAAGCCCTCCCGTCCCGGGCCCGCCCGATCACGACGCCGCGGCGAAGACGCATACGTTGTCCCGGTTCCAGTTTCCTCAGTTGCGGCCAGAGCAGGGCTTCTGAGGTCGAAAGGAATAACATGACGGCCCTCCTGTCACCGAGTTGGACCATTATGAACCCTCCCGGCCGTTTTTGGACCCGGCAGGCGCAAAATCTTGTCGACCCGTTATCGTTCGGGCCCGGCCGCTTCCTGCAGGGCTTCCGTGCGAAAGCGATATATTGTGCGGAGGAGCGGGCATCACCCGCAAATACAATGGACGACGGCGGTGTGCAGCTGCCCGCAGGAGGTATGGATGCGACTGGGTACAGTACGGCGGAACGGGACAACGCAGGCGTTCCGGCAGGAGAACGGTGCAACCACCTTCCTTCCGGCCAAGGATGTCGGCGAGCTCCTGCTGCGCGAAGACTGGCGCACCCTTGCCGGCGAAGCAGGGCAGGAACCGGCTGCGGGTGACCTGGACACGCCCATCCTGCGCCCCGGCAAGATCCTCTGCGCCGGGCTGAACTACTACGCACACGCCGAAGAAGTCGGGCAGGACGTGCCGAAGCACCCCACGATCTTCACCAAAATGCACAACGCGCTGGTCGGTCCCAGCGATGACGTGCAGATGCCCGAAGCCAGCCGCAAGATCGACTGGGAGGCCGAGCTGACCATCGTGATCGGCAAGACGATCCGCAAAGTGGACGAGGCCGCAGCCAAGGACGCCATCCTGGGCTACACCGTAATGAACGATGTCTCGGTGCGCGACTGGCAGGGCCGGACGTCCGAGTGGTTCCAGGGCAAGAACTGGGACCGGATGACGCCGGTGGGCCCCGTCGTCGTCACGGCGGACGAAATCGACCCGGAGGACGGCCTGGCCGTGGAGTGCGAGCTGGACGGCGTCATGAAACAGTCCGGCACGACGTCGGATCTGATCTTCTCCTGCGCCAAGCTGGTCTCCTACATCAGCGAGTTCATGACCTTGGAACCGGGCGACATCATCGCCACCGGCACCCCGGCCGGCGTCGGCCTGGCCCGCAAGCCCCGTGAGTGGATTCCGGTCGGCGCCGAACTCGTGACCCGGATCGAGGGAATCGGCGAGCTGCGCAACAAATGCGTCGCGGAGCCGGCGGCGGGTTAATCCGGCGTCCGTATTGTCACTTTCGGTCCGCCCCGTCGTAAATGTCCTGGTGCGGCCGTAGGATCGAAAGATGGGGCAGACACGGTTATTCGGTCGGGACCGCGAACTTGCTCAGTGGCGGACCCTCGCGGACACTGTCGCGTCCGGACGCAACACGGAGCTGACGGTCAGCGGACCGGCGGGGATCGGCAAGACCTCGCTGCTGGACGAAATCTGCCGCGATGCCCAAGCCCGTGACTGGAAGATCCTGCGGGCCCGCGGGGATGCCCGGCGGCAGCTGCCCGGTGCCATGCTGTGGCAGTGGTTTGCCCCGCTTGCCCAGCGGCTGCCCGCGGACGCGCCGCCTTTTGACGGCCAGGGCGCGCTGCTGCACAAGTTCCTGACCACCACCGGCGTTCCGGCCCAGAGCGGCGCCCTGAGCTATTCGGCCTCGTGGGTGCTGCGCTCGCGGAGCCAGGACCGGCCCGTCATCGCCGTCGTCGATGATGCCCAGTGGCTCGACGAACTCTCCCTCGGTGCCCTTCTTGACATCGGCAGCCTGCTGATCGACGTTCCAGTGCTCCTGCTGCGAGGCGTCCGGACCGGACCCGGCGCCGAACATCCCGAAGGCATCGACACAAGCGCATTGCTGGAAGGGGAAAGGATTTCGGACCACGATCCTCACGTTCCCACCAGTGTCCCCCTGCATTGGCAGCTGGAGCCGCTGAGCCAGAAGGCCATTGAGAACTGGATTCTGGAGCGGCAGGAAAGCCACGCGCAGGTCAACGCGGCACGCGTCCAGGCCGCCAGCGGCGGAGTGCCGTTCTTCATCCATGAACTACTGGAGCGGGACCATCCGCTGGCCCAGCCCGCCGAAGCCTCGCTCAATGAGGCCGCCGTGCTGCGCGGCCGGCTGCACCGGCTCGGGGCGCTGGACCGAAACGTGCTCGGCGCCGTCGTCGTTCTCGGCGTGGACGCCAGCATTGCGCGGCTGAAGGCCATGCTGGACCTGCGGACCGCGGAATTGAACGAGTCGTTGGCCAGGCTGGAGGAAGAGCGGTTTCTGGCCTCGGTGAAGCCGCGGCCTGCCATCCAGCATGCACTCGTGGCGGAAGCCTTGCTGGCGGATCTGGGCGAGGAAGAGGTTTCATCCCTGCACCGTAGCGCGGCCGGCGTCCTGATGGCCGAAGGCGCACAGCCTGCCCTGATCGCCAACTATCTGCTGGAGACGTTGCCGGACGGTGACGAGGACGGCGCCCGGATCCTGCTGGCCGCTGCGGCGCAGGCAAGACGCCAGGGTGCCTACGCTCTCGCCGCCCAGCTGGCCGACCGGGCCCTGCAGGAGTCCACCCTGCCGGACCGCCTGCGGCAGGAGCTCCTGATCGAGGCCACCTACGCGCATCAGGGCGCAGGCGATTCGCAAACCGCAGCGCGGCTCGCCGAGGACGCGTTGGAACTGACCGAAGGAACGGTCCGCCGGGTGGAGCTGCTGGTCGGCCACGCGGAAGTGCTCTACGACATGAACGAGGTGGAACGAGCCTCGGAGTGCTTCGGCAAGGCGCTGAAGGAACTGGAAAACGACCCGGGTGACCATGGCGATTTACGACGGCGGGTGATTGCGCTGGCGTCGGGTGCTGGCTTCCAGCAACTGCAGATCGCCTCGCAGTATTCGACGGAGCTCGCCGGAATCCTCAACCAGGATCCGTCCCAGGACGGACCGGGGGACCGGTTGCTGCTGGCGCAAGAGGCTCTGCGCCTGACCATCAGCGGCACGGACGCTGCGCACAGCGGGAAGCTGGCGGTCCGGGGCTACGCCGGCGGGCTCATCCTGTCCGAAAACGGGGCAGAGTCCAGCATCATAAACTTCTTGACCGGCGCCCTCAACGGAGCCGAACGGGACGCGGAAGCCCTGGAGCTGCTGGACGCAGCCATTGCCGAAGCGCGGGCCAAATCGTCACTGATGGCGCACGCCACCCTGGCCTACTGCCGTGGGTCCATCCACCTGAACCGCGGCCGGCTGCGGTTGGCGCAGGTGGACTTGGAAGCCAGTATGCGCGCGGCGGACGCCGGCTGGCGCACCTACATTGAAGTGGCCGCGTTCGTGCTCGCCAGTGTTTACATCGCGCGCGATGACCTGGAGGCAGCGGATGCCCTGCTGGCCAAGGTCCCGCTGGAAGAAAAACGGGTTCCGCTGGTCCAAGCGATGGCGCTGCAGCTGCACGGGACCGTGCTGGCGGCGCACGGCGACCACAAGTCCGCGCTGGAACACTTTACGGCCGCAATGGACCTGGCCGTGGGGCTTGGACCCACCTTGAGTGCCTGGACCCGGAGTGCGGTGGAAAGCGCGGTCCGGCTGGGCCAGAGGGAGTACGCCGCGGCGGTGGCCGAAGAGGCACTGGAGAAGGTCCGTGCCTTCGGTGCGCCCCGGCTGACCGGCATGACGCTGCGGGTAGCGGCGCTCGCGCAGCCACCGGAAACCGCCGTGCTGATGCTCCGCGAGGCCATCGGCCTGCTGGAAGCGAACGAGGGGCGCTACGACCAGGCACTCGCGTTGGCGGATCTGGCCGAGATCTGCCTTGCGGGGGAGGACGCGGAAATGTTGTCAGCGCACCGGCAGGAGGCTTTGGCGGCAGGCCGCAAGGCCTTGGTGCTGGGCAACCGCATCGGCGCGGCCTCGGTGGCGCGGCGCATGACCGAACTGCTGGCCGCCCATGATGCGCGGCTGCCGCTGATCGCGGAGAACAAGGCGGACCGCCTGACGGCCGCGGAGACCCGCGTCTGCTCGCTGGCTGCCAAGGGCATGACCAACCGCCAGATCGCCGCGGAACTGTTCATCACCATCAAGGCCGTGGAGTGGCATCTGTCCCGGTCCTTCTCGAAGCTGGGCATCTCCTCGCGCAAGGCGCTCGCCGGCCTCGTCGACACCCGCGAATAAGCGCGGACTGGGCACTCGTTCAGCCTGCGGAGCAGCGGCTTCAGCCAGCGGCGCCGTCGTGATTCGTGTCCTGCCCCTGAGCGAGCCAGGCCATGGCTTCGGACCGGGAATTGAAGAACCGCGTGGGGCACGGCGGGGTGTGCACGCCGAGGAAAAAGTTCGCGATCACCCGGTCCACGGCGGATCTGCCCAGCAGCGCTATCCGGTTGGCGGCGCAGGGAATCGAGAAGACCGCACGGGCACCTCGGCTCACGGACTGCGTGGTCGCCATGTCAACCAGCATCGGATGCTCGTTGGTGCCGGAGAGGTTGTTGACCTCCCGCATCGCAGCGTGGGCGTCCTCGGCTTCGATCCGCACCCCTTCGGTCCACCGCAGGTTCAGGATCCCGTCTTGGGTGAGCTCCAGGGTGGCCTTGTCGCCTTCGATGGCTCTCGGTTCCATGGCTCCTCCTGGGATGGGTGACGCTCGCTGGGCCGGAGCGAAGCTGCTCTCTTAAATGTAACGATAAACTGCCGCGCAGGGTACGGGCATGCCCGCACCCACCGGCAGCCACGGCGCTTCCGGCCTCCGCGGCGGGACCGTGCCGAACCACAGCCACCCTAGCTTTTCCTAACTGGGGTGGTTATCGCTGGTCAAACGCTCCATGGCTGAGCACAATTGATTGTGTTGGAAGCGGAACGGGAAACCGGCCCGGATCCGGCAGCAGCTTAGTCCGTTGGGGGCGGCTGGGGAGACCCGGCTGCGGTGCATAGCACTGGATATTCGCGGCTGCAGATACGAAATGGCTCGAAGTGAGTTGGCTCTTGGGGAGGCCTGACTTTGAGCCATTTCGTCTGTCCGGCGCCGTTTCCGCCGCGTGACGCGCGCCACTTCGGCCGAACCTGTGCAATGTCTAAGTCGCCCGCCGGAAGTGACACACTGTAACGGTGGCCCATCTTGACGTGACCAATATTGACTTCTTCCTCTCCGACGGACGCCAGCTGCTCAACGGCGTCGGCTTCAAGGTCGGCGACGGCGCCAAAACCGCTCTCATCGGGCCGAACGGCACCGGCAAGACCACCCTGCTGCGCATCATCGCCGGTGACCTGACCCCGGACGAGGGCGGCGTCAGCCGTTCCGGCAATATGGGCATCATGCGCCAGTTCGTCGGCCAGGTCCGGGACGACACCACGGTGCGGGACCTGCTGGTGGGCGCCGCGCCCCCTGCCCTCGCGGCCGCCGCCAAGGCAGTGGATTCGGCCGAACTGGCCATGATGGAGCACGACGACGAGCCCACCCAGATGCGCTACGCCCAAGCGATCGCGGACTGGGGCGACGCCGGCGGTTACGAGCTGGAAACTGTGTGGGACGAAGTCACCATGGCCGCGCTCGGGATTCCCTTTGACCGCGCCCAGCACCGCGCGGCGTCGACCCTCTCCGGCGGCGAGCAGAAGCGCCTGGTCCTCGAGGCACTGTTCTCCGGCCCGGATGAGCTGCTGCTGCTCGACGAGCCGGACAACTACCTGGATGTGCCGGGCAAGCGCTGGCTGGAAGGCAAACTGAACGAATCCAAAAAGTCCGTGCTCTTCGTCAGCCACGACCGGGAGCTGCTGGCCAACGCCGCCAACCGGATCGTCACGCTGGAACCGGGTGCGCTCGGCGCCACCGCCTGGGTGCACGGCGGCGGATTCGAAAGCTACCTGCAGGCGCGCGCGGACCGCAATGCCCGCTTCGAGGAGCTGCGCAAGCGCTGGGACGAGGAGCACGTGAAGCTCAAGGAACTCGTCAACATGTACAAGAACAAGGCTGCCTTCCGCTCCGACATGGCCAACCGCTACCACGCGGCTCAGACCCGGCTGGCGAAGTTCCTCGAGGCCGGTCCGCCGGAGGCGGTGCCGATCGAGCAGAACGTGCACATGCGGCTCAAGGGCGGCCGCACGGCCAAGCGCGCCATCGTCGCCAGCAAGCTGGAGCTGACCGGCCTGATGAAGCCGTTCAGCACCGAGATCTGGTTCGGCGACCGCGTCGGCGTGCTCGGCTCCAACGGCTCGGGCAAGTCGCACTTCCTGCGACTGCTGGCCAGCGGCGGTACTGATCCGGAGAAGGAGCACCTGCCGGTCTCCGAGGTCGAGATTGCCGAGGTTCCGCACACCGGTACCGTCAAGCTCGGCGCCCGGATCCGGCCGGGTTTCTTCGCGCAGACCCATGTCCGCCCCGACCTGCTCGGCCGCACCCTGGTGGACATCCTGCACCGCGGCGACGAACACCGCTCCGGCCTGGGCCGGGAAGCAGCGGCCGCCGTGCTGGACCGCTACGGGCTGGCGCAGCAGGCGGAGCAAAAGTATGACTCGCTCTCCGGCGGCCAGCAGGCCCGGCTGCAGATCCTGCTGCTGGAACTCTCCGGCGCCACCCTGCTGCTGCTCGACGAGCCCACGGACAACCTGGACCTGCACTCGGCCGAGGCGCTCGAGCGCGCCATCGATGCGTTCGAGGGCACGGTCCTCGCGGTCACCCACGACCGCTGGTTCGCCCGCAGTTTCGACCGCTTCCTGGTTTTCGGTTCCGACGGCAAGGTCTACGAGAGCGACGCGCCGGTCTGGGACGAAGAACGCGTGGTCCGCCAGCGATGAGGCAGCCCGGTTCCGTTGCCGGCGCCAAGTACGCCACGTTCATCATCTTTGGGCTGAACGGACTGGTCTTCGCCAGCTGGGCCGCCCGGATTCCCGCCGCCGCCTCCGCCCTGCAGATTTCCGCCGGGCAGATCGGGGCCCTGCTGCTGGCACTCGGGCTGGGCTCGGTGGTCTCGCTGCCCCTTGCCGGTCCGATTTCGGCGCGCATCGGCACGGCCAACACCGTTCGCGCGGGCGGCACCGTGGCGGCAGTCGCCGCCGTCGGACTGGCCATGGCGCTTTTCGCGGGCTCCGTCCCCGGGGCCGCGGCGGCCTTGTTTGTCTACGGTGTCGGCGTCGCGTGGTGGGATGTGGCGCAGAACATCGAGGGGGCCGACGTCGAGCGCCGCCTGCTGCGCACCATCATGCCGCAGTTCCACGCCGCCTTCAGCCTGGGCGCCTTCGTCGGCGCGATGATCGGGGCGGCGCTCTCCGTCCTCCAGATCCAGCTCGCGGTGCATCTGCTGTTCATGGCCGTGCTGGTGGCCGTCGCCGTCCTCACCGTGCCCAGATACTTCCTGCCGCACGCGCCGGAACAACCTAACGACGACGACGGCGCACCGCGCCGCGGCAAGTTCGCCGCCTGGCGGGAACCGCGCACCGTACTGATCGGTGTGCTGGTGCTGGGTGCGGCATTGACGGAGGGCGCCGCCAACGACTGGATCGCCCAGGCCACCGTGGTCGGGCTGGGCGCGTCCGAGGCCATCGGCGCGGTGCTGTTCGGGATCTTCGTGGCCTCGATGACACTGCTGCGGCTGGTCGGCGGACGGTTCATCGACCGCTGGGGCCGCGTCCTGGTGCTGCGGGTGAGCATGACGACGGCGCTGGTGGGCCTGCTGGTGTTCGTCCTCGCCCCCGGGGTGCCGCTTGCCGTCTTCGGCGCGGTCCTCTGGGGCGCGGGTGCCGCGCTGGGCTTCCCGATGGGGATGTCCGCGGCGGCCGATGACCGGGCCTTCGCCGCCGAGCGCGTTTCGGTGGTCTCCACCCTGGGCTATGTCGCGTTCCTGGCCGGCCCGCCGTTCCTCGGCTTCCTGGGTGAGCATGTGGGCATCCGGAACGCCCTGCTCGCGGTGGCCGTGCTCATGGTCGCCTCGCTGCTGACCGCCCCCGCCGCGCGCGAACAGGAGCCCGTCCGGCGTTAAGGCGAAAACGGTCCAGACCGTTGGCCGGCCTCCCGCGGACGGCCCTGTAATCCTCAAGGACTACGCGGGCCGCGGCCAAGATCATCCTGCAGTGCGGTTACGCCGACGTCCCCGCCCCGTAGCGTAGTTGGTGCGGGAATCTTCTTACGCCCGCAACCCCAAACTTTAAGGACGGCAGACATGATCGAGGCACACGGCCTGGTCAAGGTGTACGGCAAGAAACCTGCTGTGCAGGGCATCTCCTTCACCGTGCAGCCGGGCAAAGTCACCGGCTTCCTTGGCCCGAACGGCGCGGGCAAGTCCACCACCATGCGCATGATCATGGGTCTGGACCGGCCCAGCAACGGCAACGTCAAAGTGAATGGCAAGCACTACGCCGCGCACAAGGCGCCGCTGCGCGAAGTCGGCGCGCTCCTGGACGCCAAGGCGGTCCACAGCTCCCGCAGCGCCTACAACCACCTGCGTGCCATGGCCGCCACGCACGGGATCCCGACGAAGCGTGTGCAGGAGGTCATCGAACTGACCGGCCTCGGCGCCGTGGCAAAGAAGCGGGTGGGCGGCTTCTCGCTCGGCATGGGCCAGCGGCTGGGCATCGCCGCCGCGCTGCTGGGGGACCCGCAGACCATCATTCTGGACGAGCCCGTCAACGGGCTTGATCCCGAAGGCGTGCTCTGGGTCCGCAACCTGGTGCGCTCCCTCGCTGCCGAAGGGCGCACCGTGTTCCTCTCCTCGCACTTGATAAGCGAAATGGCGCAGACCGCGGACCACCTGCTGGTGATCGGCCGCGGCAAGATCATTGCCGATGCCAGCATGCAGGACTTCCTCAACAGCCAGAACCAGGTGCGCTCGCGCGTCCGTACGGACAACCCGGAGGCCCTGATCCGTGCGCTCGCCGCTCCCGGCGTCAGTGTGGACACCCGCGACACGGCGCTGCTGGAAATCACCGGCGTGGACCCCCGCGACATCGCCCGGACCGCCTTGGAACAGCAGGTGCTGGTTTACGAACTGACCCCGCTGCAGGCCTCGCTGGAAGAGGTCTACATGGACCTGACCAAGGACGAAGTGGAATACCACTCGCAGAACATCGACACCCAGACCCCACAGCAAGCGCAGCCAGGGCAGACAGGATTGCCGGAACAACCGGCACCGCCGGCCGAGCTGGCCCCCGCGGGCACCGGCCGGGAAGGAAAGTAAGGCCATGAGCACTGCAACCATGAACAAGCCGGCCCACGCCACCGGCAGCGGCGTAAACTTCGTCCGGTCCCTGCACTCGGAGTGGATCAAGTTCACCACGCTGCGCTCCACTTGGATCCTGCTGGCCACCACGATTCTCGTGATGATCGGCATCGGCTTGCTCGGCGCCTGGGGCATGGGCTCCGGCATGGAGTCCATCCGCGAAAGCGGGCAGGACCCGGCGGCCATGGGGATGGACGAGTCCATGCTCTACATGATGGCCACCGGCGGCATCGACTTCGGCCAGCTGATCATCGGCGCCCTGGGCGTGCTGCTGATCGCCTCCGAATACTCCACCGGCATGATCCGCTCCACCATGACCGCCGTACCGGGCCGCCTTTCCCCGCTGGCAGCCAAGGCCGTCGTCGTTGCTGCGGTAGCCGCCGTCGTCGGTATTGTCTCCAGCTTCGCCACGTATTTCCTCAGCCAGCCCATCCTGGCCAGCTACGGACTGGATTACGGGCTGGACGTGGAGAACTTCGTGCAGTCGTTGCTGCTCTCCGGTGTCTACCTGGCGCTGGTCGCCCTGATGGGTCTGGCCCTGGGGTCGCTGCTGCGCAACAGCGCCGGCGGGATCGTCACGCTGGTGGCCCTGCTGCTGGTGCTGCCCATTGTGGCGAGCATCCTCCAGTTCGACTGGATCCAGGACGGCGTGGTGCCCTACCTGCCCTCCAACGCCGGCCGCCAGCTACTCGCGCTGGAAATTGCCGACGGCGACCTGACCCAGCTGCAGGGCGGGCTGGTGATGGCAGCCTGGACCGCGGTCCTGCTCGCCGCGGCCGCGGTGACCACCAAGAGCCGGGACGTCTAGGCCCGGGGATAAGCTCACCAGCATGAGCACACAGACTTCAGCGAGGGAGGCGGCGGAGCGAACGGCCGCCGTCTCCTTCGCTGAGATATCTTCCAAACGGCGGGGGCCTTTCCGTCGCTACTTCCATGCCCACCCAGTGGCGATGGACTGGCTGCTGGTCGTGGCCAACTTCCTGTTCGGCCTGGGCAACGCGATCTACAGCATCGGCATCGGCGAATGGCTGCCGCTGATCCTGCTGCTGGGCGCCTCCACGGCGCTGGTGTTCCGCCGGCATTTCCCCTGGCTGGTGCTGGCGGCCGTGGTCGTCGGGGACGTGCTGACCGTGCTGTTCACCAGTACCGGCAGCAGCTCCATCGGCATGTGGCTGGCCGTCTACACCGTCGCCACCACCGTCCGGGCACTGCACGCGCTGGTGGCGGCCGTCCTCGCCGGGGCCCCGCTGCTGGTTGCCATGGGCTTCAGCATGCCCGCCGAAATCGCCGAAAGCATCGCCTCCGGAGAGCTGCCGCCCTACATCGGGCTGATCTCCGGCGTCGTCATCATGTTGTTCAATGTCATTGCCGCCGGCATCGGGATCACTATCAGGCGCGACCGGCAGCACGAAGAGGAGCTGCGCCGCTGGGCCGCCGACAATGCCCTGCTGGCCTCAGCCAACGAACGCACCCGCATCGCACGCGAAATGCACGACGTGGTGGCCCACTCGTTGTCGGTGATGATCGCGCTCTCCGATGGCGCCGCCGTCGTCGTTAAAAGGGATCCGGCGCGGGCCGCGGACGTGCTCGACCAGCTCTCCGTGACCGGCCGCACCGCGCTCGCCGACATGCGCCGGGTGCTGGGCGTGCTGCGCGACGACGCCCAGGCAGCCGCACCCTTGGAGCCGGCCGGGAGCGAGCTGATGGAGCTGATCGAGGGCTTCCGCGCCGCCGGTCTGCCGCTGCGCGTGGTGACCAGCGGGCCGGTGCTGCCGGAGGACCGGAACTTCAAGCTGACCGTGTACCGGATTGTGCAGGAGTCACTGACCAACGTGCTGCGGTATGCCCGCGGACTGAGCGAGGTCAAGGTCGACATCACCCGCGCGGGCTCGGTGGTCAACATCCGGGTAACCGACGACGGGCATGCCCCGGCGCCGGTGAAGTCCTTGGGCGCAGGGCAGGGCATTACCGGCATGCGGGAACGCGCCGCGATTTACCACGGCACGGTGGACTGCGGCCCGCGTCCCAATGGTGGTTGGATGGTTGAAGCAACGTTGTACTGGCCGGGGGAGGAGCCTGCACATGGCTGAGGAATGCGCGGAACCAACTGAAGCAACGAAGCCGGCGGCACAGCGCGGTCCCATCCGGGTCCTGCTGGTCGATGACCAGCCGCTGCTGCGCATGGGATTCCGCCTGATCCTCGAAGGCGAGGACGACGTCGAGATCGCGGGCGAGGCGTCCAACGGCGCACAAGCGCTGGAACTGGTCCGGAAGCTGGAGCCGGACGTGGTGCTGATGGATGTGCGCATGCCCGTGCTGGACGGTATCGAGGCCACCCGGCAGATCACCGCGGCCGGACTGTGTGCCCGGATCATTATCCTCACCACGTTCGATCTAGACGAATATGCCTTTGCCGGGCTGCAGGCCGGGGCGAGTGCGTTCCTGCTCAAGGACGTGGCGCCGGACGAGCTGGTCCACGCCGTGCGGCTAGTGGCCAGCGGGGACGCCGTGGTGGCTCCGCGGGTAACGCAGCGCCTGCTGGAAACCTACGTCCGGGCACTCCCGCAGGATGCCAGCCCCGCCCTG
Source organism: Arthrobacter crystallopoietes (assembly GCF_017603825.1). Classification (NCBI taxonomy): domain Bacteria; kingdom Bacillati; phylum Actinomycetota; class Actinomycetes; order Micrococcales; family Micrococcaceae; genus Crystallibacter; species Crystallibacter crystallopoietes. Next base: position 689,812 of record NZ_CP072014.1, on the reverse strand, counting down.
GCGCCGCAGCGCGATCCGCTGCTCGATGACCTCACGCCGCGGGAGCGCGAAGTGCTCTCCGCGATCGCCGAGGGGCTGTCCAACGCCGAGATCGCGCATAAGTTCTTCCTCTCCGAGGCCACGGTGAAGACGCATGTCCGCCGGATCCTTAGCAAGCTGCACCTGCGTGACCGGGTGCAGGCCGTGGTCTATGCGTACGAGACAGGCCTGGTGGTCCCGAGCCAGGGACTGGATTACTGACCTTCGCCGGTGTTCCCCGACTTTTCCCATCCACTTCGCGCCGGTCCCGGGATAAGGTGGCCTTCTACTGGAAGAGGTGTTGGGGGACATGAATCTGGAAGAGCTGGATGAGCGGGTCCACGAGGAAGACGGTGAATCCGCCGCGGGCAAGACCCGTTCGGTCGGCCGCAACCTTGCCGCCGCCCTGGGTTTCACGTTTGTGGCCCTCGCCGTCGTGGCGGTGCTCGCCGTGGTGGTGATGAACCACCTGGCCTTCCTGAACTCGGCCACCGAACAGTCCAAGATCAGCGCCACCGCCTATCTGGACGGCCAGCTCCTGAGCAGTTACGAGATCAAGCACGCGGCCCGGATCGAGAAGCTGGACCAGCTGTCCGTCGTAGAGGTCACCACGGACTTCGACACCGGCTACGGAGACGCCGGCACCGCCGTCGTCACGGTCGGTTGCGAGAAATGGTGGGTCCAGCGCTGCGAAGTGGTCGACGTTTCGGGCCTGCCCGGCCGCTGACCGACCGGCTGTGGAGGACTAGACAGCCGCGCCGAAGCCGGGCCTGGAACGGCGCCAATCCGCGGATTAACTCCCCGGCCCACCTGTCCGGTAAGCTTGATGAGTCTGTGCTGGCGTTGCCACCGGCTTTTTTCTGTGAGAATAACCAAAACACCTAAAAAGAGTCTGCGGTGGTTCTGCGGCCGGACAACGCAATAGAACCTCCTGTTACGGAAATACCGTGACCGTCTAGCCCAAAGGAGGTGGGTTCACAATGCGTGCTTATGAACTGATGGTAATCATCGACCCCGAGGTCGAAGAGCGTACCGTAGAGCCTCAGCTCGACAAGTTCCTCAACGTCATCCGCACCGACGGTGGCACCGTCGACAAGGTCGACATCTGGGGACGCCGCCGTCTTGCCTACGACATCAAGAAGAAGTCCGAAGGCATCTACGCAGTGGTTAACTTCACCGCTACCCCCGCAACCGCAGCTGAGCTTGACCGTCAGCTTGGTCTGAACGAGACCATCCTGCGCACCAAGATCATCCGCCCGGAGGAGCAGAAGATCTCCGCTGAGTAATTTCAGCTTTGATCTTCGGAGCCCCACCGGCTCCACTCTTCAGAACGCAGAACCGCGGACATCAACAATCCGCGGATCAGGACATCAGGAGGCAGTATGGCAGGCGAAACCGTAATCACCGTCGTTGGTAATCTCACCAACGATCCGGAACTCCGGTTCACTCCGTCAGGCTCGGCAGTAGCAAACTTCACCGTTGCTTCCACGCCGCGGACCTTTGACCGCCAGTCCAACGAATGGAAGGACGGGGAAACCCTGTTCCTCCGCGCGTCGGTATGGCGTGAGGCTGCAGAGAACGTCGCCGAGACCCTGACCAAGGGCACCCGCGTGCTCGTTCAGGGGCGACTGAAGTCGCGTTCCTATGAGACCAAAGAAGGCGAAAAGCGCACCGTGATGGAGCTTGAGGTCGACGAAATCGGCCCCTCGCTGCGTTATGCATCCGCAAAGGTCACCCGCACCCAGCGCTCCGGCGGTGGCCAGGGCGGCTTCGGCGGCGGCAACAGCGGTGGCTTCGGCGGAAACCAGAACCAGGGCTGGGGAGCACCGCAATCCGCTCCGCAGTCCGCACCTCAGGATGACCCCTGGGGCGCGCCGGCAGGCGGCGGCAACGCCGGCGGCTGGGGCAACGGTCCTGACTCCAACGAACCGCCCTTCTAAACAAAACACCCCATCCCGCAGAAACGTTCTGCGGGCTCCACTAGATAAAGGAGCTCCACGATGGCTAAGGCTGAACTCCGTAAGCCCAAACCAAAGTCCAACCCCTTGAAGGCCGCTGACGTCACCGTCATCGACTACAAGGACGTAGCATTGCTGCGCAAGTTCATCTCCGACCGCGGAAAGATCCGCGCCCGCCGCGTTACTGGTGTAACCGTGCAGGAGCAGCGCAAGATCGCACTGGCAATCAAGAACGCCCGCGAAGTTGCTCTGCTGCCTTACTCCGGCGCTGGCCGCGGCTAAGCGAAGCGAAGAGGAGAGTACAAACATGGCAAAGCTCATTTTGACCCACGAAGTAACCGGTCTCGGTACCGCAGGTGACGTCGTCGAGGTAAAGAACGGTTACGCCCGTAACTACCTTCTGCCCCGCGGCTTCGCTCTGGCCTGGTCCAAGGGCGGCGAGAAGCAGGTTGAGTCCATCAAGGCTGCCCGCGCAGCCCGCGAGCACGCTTCCCTGGAAGATGCTCAGGCTCAGGCCCAGTCCCTGTCCGCCAAGCCGGTCAAGCTGACCGTCAAGGCCGGCGAGTCCGGACGCCTGTTCGGTACCGTCAAGCCCGCAGACGTTGCAGCAGCCGTTGAGGCTGCAGGTCTGGGCGCCATCGACAAGCGCAAGGTTGAACTGCCTGAGCACATCAAGTCGGTTGGCAAGTACCAGGCCAACGTCCGTCTGCACGAGGACGTAGCCGCTGTCATCGACCTCCAGGTCGTTGCAGGCTAATAGCCCGATGATTGGTTGAGCCGCGTGCGGTGATACCGGACATTTTGCTGAAGGACCTCTGCCCCTCTCGGGTGGAGGTCCTTTGTCATGTCTGGGCGTACCGGCTCATGGTCCCGTCGCTGGACGCTTACCGTACGTTCACACCCAGGCAACCAGTGCGTCAGACCGCCCGTTCACAGTAGGGCCATGCCTGAAATTTCCCGCCGTTCCCTTGTCCTTGGTGCCTTCGCCGCAGCCGGCACCGTCGCCGCAGCCGGAACCGTCGCCGACGCCGGTGCCGCGCCGGCGTCGGCCGTTTCCCGTCCTTCGGCCGGTGGCGTTCCGCTGGTCCGCAAGCGGCTGACGCTGCCCAGCGGTATTGCCACCGGCGATGTCACCAGCAGGTCCGCGGTCCTTTGGTCCCGCGCCTCCGGCCCCGGCCGGCTGATCGCCGCTCTGCGCACAACCGACGATGACGGCCGCGTCCTGCGTGGCAAGGGTGCCTTCGAGCGCGTGCTGCGCAGCGGCTGGGCCACCGAGGAGTCGGACTTCACCGCGAAGATCGACGCGCGCAACCTGCCCTCCGGCAGCCGGTTCCAGTTGTCGCTGCGCTTCGAGGATGAACGCGGTGTGCCGGGCGAGGTTGTCCATGGTTCCTTCACGACGCCGGACGGGCCGGGTGCGTTGGGCCGGGGCCCCCAGCCCCAACGAGGCCAGAGCTTCGTTTGGACCGGAGACACAGCCGGCCATACAGATAATCACCGGCATCAACGAAGAGATCGGCGGCATGCTCGGCTACCGGGCCATGCACGAGACCCGCCCTGACTTGTTTATCCACTGCGGCGATACGATTTACGCCGACGGGCCCATCTCAACGGAAGTCGTGGAGCCGGACGGCCGGATCTGGAAGAACCTGGTCACCGAAGAGGTCTCCAAGGTCGCCGAAACCCTGAACGAATATCGTGGCCGCCACCGCTACAACATGATGGACTCAAATCTTCGCGCCATGTACGCGGAGGTGCCTGTAATCGCCCAGTGGGATGACCACGAGACGCACAACAACTGGTGGCACGGCGAGGTCATCGACGACCCGCGTTACACCGTCCGCGACATCGATACGCTTGCCGTCCGCGGCCGCCAGGCCTGGCAGGAGTACATGCCGATTACCGACAGCCGCGCCACGAGGAAGGGCACCACAGGCTTCGAGCCGGCGCGGATCTACCGAAAGATCGAACGCGGGCCGCAACTGGACGTTTTCGCGCTGGACATGCGCACCTACAAGGGCGAAAACACCGCCGGGCTGGAGCAAAAGGCCACCAGCATCCTCGGCGAGGAGCAGCTGCAGTGGCTGATCCACGAGGTGAAAAAGTCCAAGGCTACGTGGAAGGTCATCTCGGCCGACCTGCCGCTGGGCATCATCGTTCCGGACGGCAAGGCACAGGAGAGCATTGCCAACAACAACGACGGCGCCCCGCTCGGCCGCGAACTGGAACTGGCCAGGCTGCTTAAAGCCTTCAAGGACAACCGCATCAAGAACGTCGTATGGGTGACCGCCGATGTCCACTACTGCGCGGCGCACCGCTACGCGCCGGAACGGGCAGCGTTCAAGGATTTCGACCCGTTCTGGGAGTTTGTCGCGGGACCCATCAACGCTGGCAGTTTCGGGCCGAACGAGATGGACATGACCTTCGGGCCGGAGGTGGTGTTTTCGCAGGCCGGCTACACCAACCAGTCGCCGCGGTCCGGAGAGGCCCAGTTCTTCGGCCACGTGGAGCTCGACGGCGACGACGCCTTCACGGTGAGCCTGCGCAATGCCCGGGGCACCGTCTTGTGGAGCAAGACCCTCCACCCGGAACGCTGAGCGGTCCGAAGTCGATCTGCGCAGGGCCATCGGTCCGCCGCACCGAGTAGGCTACGGACGTGAGTACCCACGCGTTTTCCCAGATTGATGTTTTTACCACTGGTCCCGGAACCGGCAATCCGCTGGCGGTGGTCGCCGGCGCGGAGGACCTCTCCGCCGAGCAAATGCAGCGCTTCGCGAACTGGACCAATCTCTCCGAAACCACTTTCCTGCTGCCGCCGACGCAGCCCGGGGCAGACTACCGGGTGCGGATCTTCACGCCAAGCGAAGAGCTGCCCTTCGCCGGGCACCCGACTCTGGGCAGCGCCGCCGTCTGGCTGCAGGACGGCGGTAGTCCACGCAGCGATGAAGGCCTCGTCCAGGAATGCGAAGCCGGTCTGATCAACCTCAAGAACGACGGCGGCAGGCTGGCTTTCGCTGCTCCGCCAAGGGTGCGTACGGGTGAGCTGCCGGAGGAAAATGTTGACCGGATCTGTGCCGCGCTGGGGCTGGAGCGCTCCGCCGTCGTTCGTCATCAGTGGGCGGACAACGGCCCCCGCTGGCAGGCACTCCAGCTCACCGATGCCCGCACAGTGCTCGAGGTGGAGCCGGACTATGCCGCTCTCTCGCCCTTCGGCGTCGGGCTTATCGGGGCCTATCCGGCGGGCAGCGAGGTCGGTTTCGAGGTACGCGGGCTGATGGGCTTCGAAGCGGTTCCTGCCGAAGACCCGGCAACGGGGAGCCTGAACGCCGCCTTGGGACAGTGGCTCATCGGCGAGGGCGCCGCTCCGGCCAACTACACCGTTCGGCAGGGGTCGAGGCTGGGCCGGGATGCGCGGCTGTACATCCGGGCCGAAGAGGGCGACGTTTGGGTCGGTGGCGACGTCCAGACCGTCATCCGCGGCACGGTGGAGCTGTAAGGGCCAGACGCGCTGCACCGGGCCGGATTAGCCCTGCCGCGGTCCTGCACCGGACAATAGACGGGTGGCTACTGCGCAAACTTCCCGGAACCGTTCCCGCACCGCGCTCTGGGCGCTCGTCTCGTCGGGACTCGCCGCGCTCCTGCTGGTCCTGGTCCTGATCTACGCCGCCGCGACCGGCGGAGCCGGACTGATCCTGGCTCCGCTCGTGGCATTGCCTGTGCTCATGTTCGCGCTGGGCGGCGTGGCCTTGGCGGTTTCCGCACTCGCCCGGCGAACCCATGCCCGCCGGCTGGCCGCAATCGGCCTGATCCTCGGGATTGTCTGCGCCGTGCCGCCGGTGTGGCTGTGGGTATGGCTGCTCGCCGGTTAGCCCCTGTGCCGCCGCTTAGGCCTCGCGCCGCTCCTTATCCAGTGCCTGCGCCATTAGCCTCTGACTGCGCTCCGGCTAGTACCGGCTCTGCAGCGACTCGTGGACCGCAGTCGTCATGTGTTTGTAGCCGAGGCTGATCAGCGCCCTGAGGACCGCGAGGTCCACGTCTGCCAACTTGTTGACATAGAGGCAGGCCGCCCCGGTCTTGTGCTTGCCCAGCCCCTCCAGCAGCGGCGCTGACCCGGGCGCATAGGTCAGTCCGTAGAGCGCCAGGGTGCCCTTGCGCGGGGAGAAACCGACGGCGGCAGCATCACCTTCGCGACCGCTGGCGTATTGGTAGTGGTAACTGCCGAAGCCAATGATGGACGGCCCCCACATGACTGGCGGCTGGCCCGTCAGATCCTCGAAGAGGTCCAGCAACACCTGTGCGTCCGCCCGCCGGACGGGATGCTCCACAGCATTCACAAAGTCGTCGGCGGATTCAGTGGTGGGCGCAGTCTTGTTTTCAGCCATGGGGGCAGTCTGTCAGATGGGTGACTTCCGCGAGAAGGGCTCAGGGGCCTTCCGGGGCTCCGGCCGGGGGCTCGTCGTGGATGAGTTCCACAAAACCGGATGCTTCCTGCTGGGACGCGTCCGAGTGTTCCATCAGCAGTTGGACCGCGGCTTCCTTGTCGCCGTCGAGCGCCCTCGCCCTGATCCTGGCAAAGACCTCGTCATTGAGCCGGGTACTCGCGATTTCCCTGATCTCATCGCCCTTGGAGACGATGGCCCGGTAACGGTAGCCCGTGGCCGGAGTGACGCTTGCGCGGGCAGCCGAGGCGTCGGCAGCGGCGCTTGACTCCGGAGTGGCGAGCGGTTCAGGAGGAGTATCCGGTTTTGAAGCGGTGCTCCTCTCGGTAGGGCCGACCGACTCCGGCTGGGCGGTGTCGGGACCATCCTTCGGCTTGGGCCCTGGCGGGGGAGTGTAGGGCTGGGGGTGTGCGGACATATTTGCGACGGCGGCAGCGGCTTCGCGCAGTCCGGCTCCGGTCGCAGCCCGGTAGTCCTTGATCGCCCGCAGCGCATCACCCCTTGCGATAGCGGAGTAGACAGCCGTGTGCTGCTGCTGGTTCAGCCGGCTGCTGGCCTGCTCGGAATGCTCCTTGGAGGTAGCAGGCGCCGCAGTCAGGTTGGGCCGGCGGCCGGTTGCGCCGCCGTCGTTGGTGGGTGCGGCTCTGCGTTTGGCCGTTTTCAACAGGAGCAGGCCGAGCACAACGACGACAACCAGAATCAGCAGAGGGATCAGGAAAAGCTCCATGTGATCAATCCTACGGGCACAACCAGAGGGGCAGCAGCCTTCCGCCCGAGACTGCCGCCAACTAAAAGTGGGGCGGGATTTTCCGTTTTCAGGCCGGATGGGTAACGACGCACGTCAGTGGCGCAGGGTGGGCACACCGTTGCGGTCCGCGCGTGGAAAACGTTGTGGATAACGACGTGAATAAGCAGCTTGTAGGGCTATGTGAGGCATCTGTCAACACGAGCGGTGTGGATGAATGGTCCACAGAAAATCTTTTAATCCACAGAGGGGAATAAAAGTTTCCGCAGGTCAGAGCCATGTTACTCGCAAGTTAACTTTGTTATCCACAGTTGTACACACAGGCTGTGCACAAGACACGCCGCCTAATCCACAATTAATCCACAGAGCCGGTGGATAACTCGCTTGGTTCTGTGTGGATAGAGGGCTAACGTTGCGGAGTATCCCTCAACAGACCGCGATCCGGTCTCTAGTTTTTCGTGCCCTCAACCGGGAGCAGCGGAAAGCGTCGGAGGCGGCTGATATACCCGTTTCAACGGGCGAGGCGGGATGCGATTGCCCGGTTTGTCGTTTTAGTAGAGAAAGCAGGCAGCGGTGACTTTAGTACATGCCGACTCCGCCCAGGCTGGCCGGGAACCGGATTTCGCACGTACCCCGCCTCAGGATCTGGTAGCCGAACAGTCAGTACTCGGCGGCATGATGCTGTCCAAGGACGCCATCGCCGACTGCGTCGAGGTGCTGCGCGGCGTCGACTTCTACCGACCCTCGCATGAAGCGATCTATGAGGCCATCATCGACCTCTATGGCCGCGGCGAACCTGCGGACGCCGTCACCGTCTCCGACCTGCTGACCAAGCGCGGCGAAATCTCGCGCATCGGCGGACCCGCATACCTGCACACCCTCATCCAGTCCGTCCCCACTGCTGCCAACGCCGGCTTCTACGCGGAGATCGTGCGTGAACGTGCTGTGCTCCGCCGGCTGGTGGATGCCGGAACCAAGATTGTCCAGCTCGGATACTCGCAGGATGGCGAAGTCGACGATATCGTCAACCAGGCGCAGGCCGAGATCTACACAGTGGCCGAGCGCCGCACGGCTGAAGACTATGTCGCGCTGAAGGACATTATTGAAGGCACGGTCGACGAGATCGAGTCCGCCGGCCATCGCGGCGAAGGCATGACGGGTGTTCCCACCGGCTTCTACGAACTCGACGAACTGACCCAGGGCCTGCACGGCGGACAGATGATCGTTATCGCGGCCAGGCCGGCTGTGGGCAAATCGACGTTCGCATTGGATTTTGCCCGGTCCGCAGCCATCAAAAACAACATGACGACGGTCTTCTTCTCCCTGGAAATGGGTCGGAACGAGATCGCCATGCGTCTGCTCTCCGCCGAGGCAACCATCGGCCTGCAGGACCTGCGCAAGGGAACCATCAAGGACGAGCAGTGGGGCAAGATCGCCACCACTATGGGCCGCATGAACGATGCTCCGCTGTTCATCGACGACAGCCCCAACATGTCGCTGATGGAAATCCGGGCCAAGTGCCGTCGTCTTAAGCAGCGCCATGACCTCAAACTGGTGGTCCTGGACTATCTGCAGCTGATGTCCTCCGGCAAGCGCGTGGAATCGCGCCAGCAGGAAGTTTCCGAGTTCTCGCGTGCGCTCAAGCTGCTGGCTAAGGAACTCGAGGTTCCCGTGATTGCGCTCTCGCAGTTGAACCGTGGTTCCGAACAGCGTACGGACAAGAAGCCCATGGTCTCCGACCTTCGTGAATCGGGCTCGATCGAGCAGGATGCGGATATGGTCATCCTCCTGCACCGCGAGGACATCTATGACAAAGAGTCACCTCGCGCAGGTGAAGCCGACGTGATTGTGGCCAAGCACCGTAACGGCCCGACGAAGACCATCGTGGTCGGCTTCCAAGGCCACTATTCACGCTTCTCGAACATGGCCGTCGAGCACGGCTAAGTAGTACCAAGCGCCTCCACCACAGCGGGCGCATGCCGATGGGTGGGTTGCAGTGGGTTGCAGTGTGTCGTGGCTAGACTTGAAGGCAAGCGGAGAACCCGCAGACAAGTAGCTGGAGGAGATATGTTCAGGCCCGGGGCGCCCATCGAGGAAATCGAACAGGACGTCGAAGAGATTATTACCGAGCTGGTCCACCAGCTGGGCAGACTGGCCGAACGGGATCCCGTCCCAGCAGGTGCAGAAGAACGGGCCTACATCCGGGCTTTCGCAGACGCCAGGTCAAACGCAGACCGGAACCAGGCAGCACTGCTCGCCACCGCCGTGGCCCGGCCGAATCTGGCCGAGGCGCTGATCTACTTGAACCGCAGGCTGGACAGCCGCGACCTCGACCCGCGGGACCCCGCGGGCATCATCGGTATCATCGTCCGCCTCGCCATGGACGGCCTGTGGGTCAGTGACATCCTGGATGAAACCCGCTTCACCGCCGCAGAGCGCCGCAAGCTGACGGGCATCCTGGAAGGCATGACCTACCTCACGGACAACCGGTTGGAAACACTTCTTGCCGAAACGGCACCAGAGCGGAAGGCGCAGGGCGTCTAGTGGCCAGAAGGCTGCTGCTCGTCGCGGACACCCATGTTCCCAAGCGCGCGCGGCAGCTGCCCGCCGAGGTCTGGGACGCCGTTGAGCAGGCCGACGTGGTCTTCCACGCTGGCGATTGGGTGGTCCCGGAGCTGCTGGACGAATTTGAACAGCGGAGCAGACAGCTGGTGGCAGTCTTTGGGAACAACGACGGCGAAGAGCTGCGGACGCGGCTGCCGGAAGTCGCCAGAGTAGCAATCGAGGGCGTCCGCTTCGCCATGATCCACGAGACCGGAGCCGCCGTCGGGCGCGAAAAGCGTGCCGATGCGAACTTCCCCGAGACAGATGTGCTGGTCTTCGGACACAGCCACATTCCGTGGGACACGACGTCGCCCGGCGGTCTGCGGCTGCTCAATCCAGGCTCGCCGACAGACCGGCGGCGCCAGCCGGTCTGCACCTACATGACAGTCCTGGTGGACGCGGGCCAAGTGCTCGACGTCGACCTGGTCACCGTCCGCAATCGATTACCGGGACCCGAGTGATGGCCACTACAGTGGCCGGCAGGTGTGTGGCGTCCGATTTCCACGACGAAGGCAGGTTTTTCATGACGAAGATTGGTTTCATCGGCTTGGGCATTATGGGCGGCCCGATGGCGGCAAATTTGGTCAAGGCAGGGTTCGATGTGGCCGGGTACAACCGCTCACAGGCCAAGGTGGAGCGCTTCGTCGAAGCCGGTGGCACCGGTGCTGCCACCGTGGCTGAAGCCGTTCGGGACCGCGACGTCATCATTACCTGCCTGCCGGATTCGCCCGACGTCGAGGCGATGGCCCTGGGCGACGACGGCGTTTTTGCCCACGCCCGCGAAGGTGCCCTTTTCATTGACATGAGCACCATCCAGCCGGCCACGGCACGCAAGCTCGCCGAGGCAGGACAGTCGGCGGGCTTCGGCGTGCTCGACGCGCCGATCAGCGGGGGCGAACGCGGCGCCATCGAAGCCACGCTGTCCATCATGGTCGGTGGGGAAGCCTCCGACGTGGAAACGGCCCGGCCCGTCTTCGAGGCCATGGGCAAGACGATCGTCCATGTCGGTCCGGCCGGGGCAGGGCAGACGGTCAAGGCCGCCAATCAACTGATCTGTGCTGTCAACATCCAAGCCGTGGCCGAGGCCATCGTTTTCCTGGAGGCCAACTCGGTGGATCCGACTATCGCCATCAACGCCCTCTCCGGCGGTCTCGCCGGCAGCGCGGTGCTGGAGCGGCGCGCACCCAGCATGGTGGAACGGAATTTTCAGCCCGGCTTCCGCGCGGAGCTGCACAACAAGGACTTGCGCATTCTCACCGCGGCCGCACGGGACGCGGGAGTCACTATCCCCTTGGGCACGGCGGCGGCTCAGCTCATGGCGGCGCTGGTGGCACAGGGCGACGGAAAACTGGACAACACTGCGCTGCTGAAGCTGGTCGAACAACTCTCCGGCCGGTAGCCGCGGACGGACCTTACGCGAACCAGGTGTCGGGCGGGCCGAGGAACAGCAGGAAACTGAAGACCGCGGCCACAGCAATGAGTGCGACGACGATGGCCGTGATGGGCTTGCGCAGCACCCACGCCTGGAGCTTCTCAAGCAAGCCGCGCGGCTCCTCGCCGCCAACGGCCAGGCGCCAGCCACCGTTGAGCAGGCCCCTCTTGTCCAGCGACTTTTCCATCGGGATGGTGGCATAGGGAATGACGGCGGAAACCAGTGCGAGGAGGCCGGTTTTGGCCGGCCACTTCTGGTTGACCCACATGAAGCACGTGACCGCCGCGTAGCAAAGGAACACGAACCCGTGGATGCCCCCGCCGATGCGGACGCCTACCTCAGTGGTTTCGGTGACGTACTTGAGGAACAGGCCGATCAGCAGCAGCGTCCACGTCACCGCCTCGGCGAAGGCGACAGAGCGGAACAGGGCGCGCGGAGACATAAGGGTCCTCTACTGGGGAAAATGGATCCCTTCCAAAATACCGCCCCGACGCGTGCCGGCGCACCTTGGTGCAGAACCGACGCACCCTCGCCGAGGGGACGCACCCTGGAGGGCTACCGGGTTTCCATGGACAGGGCAGTGCCGAATCCGATTATGACAGTGCCCGTGATTCGGTCCGTCGTCTTCGCCACCTTCAGTGTCCGCAGCCATTTCCGGGCGACATGCGTGCCGAAGATTATGCCGGTGAACCACAGCAGGCCCAGCAGGTTGTGTACCGCGGCCAAGGCTATGGCCATCAGGAGCGGAGCGGCTTCGTCCGGAATGAACTGCGGAATCATCGCGATGTAGAAAACCCCGACCTTGGGATTCAGTAGATTCGTACCGGTTAGGCTCTTAACTGTTGGAGATGGCCTTGTTGACCTCGGCCGGAGTCTCGTAGTCCTTCTCCGGCAGGCCGCGCAGTGCCTCGAGGACGCTATTGTCGGCGCCCGAGTTCTCCGCGTGCTTGACCAGGTCGGCGGCCGAGGCGGGATAGTCGACGCCGCCAAGGGCCTTCTGGATGTCGATGGGGCTGGGGTTGTCTGTCATGCGGTTTCCTCCTGAAGGGGAAGGTGGACGGTTACCAATCCAACGTACGTTCCCCGCCGGTGCAGGGGAATAGTCCGGCGCATAGTACCTTCGAATCTTGTGAATGCACTTGATTTGGTCCAGGCGGCGGTCCTCGGGTTGGGGACAGGGCTGGCGCTGATTATCGCCATTGGGGCGCAGAACGCGTTTGTGCTGCGGCAGGGCATCCGCGGTGAGCATGTTGCCGTCGTCGTTGCCATCTGCGCCCTGTCGGACGCGGTGCTCATCGCCGCAGGCATCCTGGGCATCGGAGCGCTGATCGAGGCCGCGCCGGTGGTGGTCGACGTCATCCGCTATGCCGGCGCCGCGTTCCTGATCGGTTACGGCCTGATCGCGGCGAAGCGCGCCATCCGGCCCGGATCGCTCACAGCCGGCGAGCAGCAGGGCCCGCTCAGCACCAAGGCCGCCGTGGCCACGGTGCTGGCCCTGACCTGGCTGAACCCGCACGTGTACCTGGACACGGTGCTGCTGCTGGGCTCGGTGGCCAACAGCCAGGCGCCGGATGCGCGCTGGTGGTTCGGCGGCGGCGCGATGCTGGGCAGCATTCTCTGGTTCAGTGCGCTCGGTTTCGGCGCCCGGCTGCTCCGGCCGTTCTTCGCGAAACCGTCCTCGTGGCGGATCTTGGACGGAGCGATCGCGGTGGTTATGTTCGCGCTCGGGATCCGGATGGCGATCGGCGCCTAGAAAACCGCCGGCAGGTCTTCGCAAGGTGCCGCGTCGCTGCCAAGCTGGAGGCATGGCGCAGCTGGATGGGACGCAGCATGGCACGACCCAGAGGGACCTTTCCGGGCTCGAACTGGTGGAAATAACGACGGCGACCTGGCCAGTTTTCGAGGAACTCTTCGGCCCCGATGGGGTGCAGGGCGGGTGCTGGTGTTCCTGGTTCCGGCTGTCCTCGCGCGACTATTCATCTTCCAGCAGCGCGGAACGGCGGGATTTCATGCGTGCGCGCGTGGAGACCGGCGAGCCGTTCGGCCTGGTTGCAAGGCTCGACGGCGAACCGCTGGGCTGGGTATCCGTGGCACCGCGGCAGTACCATACCAGGCTGGAACGTTCCTCGGTCGCCCGGCTGGCGGAGAACGAGGACCCGGCAAGCTTGTGGACGGTGGCCTGCTTCTATATCAAGCGCGAGGCGCGTGGAGTCGGCCTGTCCCACCGGCTGCTGGACGCCGCCGTCGAACATGCGGCAAGCCGCGGAGCCAGAGCGGTCGAGGGGTACCCGGTGGATACTGCCGGCGGCAAGACACCGCAGCAGGAGCTGTACTACGGCACCTTGGACGTGTTTCTAGCAGCCGGGTTCGAGCTGGTGGAACGCCGCGGCAAGCGGCGTGCCCTGGTGCGGAAGGCGCTCGCCGGCTGAAGCCCCGCCGGAAGCTAATCCTCGCCGCCGGTCTCGACGCCCGGCAGGAACTCTTCGGGCAGCTCCGGGACCAGGACGATCACCAGGTCCTGGATCTTCCAGTCCAGATCCACGCAGTCCTCGCGCAGCTGCTCCAAGTCTTCCGCCGTCGGCGTGCTGCCTTCGCGTGGAACAACAAAGGACTCCACATGGAAAACATGGCCTTCGTCGCGAATCCGGCTTTTGGCCTCGCCCACCCAGCCGGTGTTGCCCAGGAAGTCGTCGATTCGACCGAGCAGCGGGTGCGGGCCGGCGTTGTCGTAAGTCCGGGCCCGGGCGTCCATGAGGTCGCTGACTGCACCGCGCAGGTTCTTGACGCCGTCGTTAGCTATGCTGGCCGAAATGACGAGGGCGGCCACGGAGTCTGCCCACCACCAGCCGATGCCGATCCCCGCCACACCTACGGCGGCGGCGACGGCGGTCATCCAGTCGGCCTTGTTCATGTCGGCGTCAGCATAGAGCACCTTGTCGTGCAACTTCTCGGCCAGCTTCATCTTGGCGTGGCCGATAAAGACCGGCGGCGCCGCGATCAGCAGCATGACGCCGATCATGAGCCAACCCAGCCAGATGGTCCGGCCGAACAGTTCCACGCCGCCGATCGTCGGGTGCTCCGCGGTGACCAGTCCCAGCGCCGAGTCCACCAGCAGATAGGTGCCCATGACCAGCAGCGCGACGGCGGCCACCAAATGGGCTATCCCAATGGCGCGGTGGTAGCCGTAGGGATGCTGCACGGTGGGCGGCTTGCGGATGACGCGGGCGGCCACGAGGAACGCGATGGGCGGCAGGAAGGAGAGCATGTCCTCGATCCAGGCCGCCTTCATGGCCTGCGAGTTGCCGAGCACCAGATACACCAGCGCTACCGTGAAGGCCAGGAACGCGATGGTGATCCACTCGAGTTTTTTGGCCTTGCGCAGGGTCTCGCGCTGCTCCTCCGGGAGCCGCGTATTGCCGAAGTGCACGGCCTGCACGTTGTGCCCGGCGCTCATGACTGCAGCTCCTGGGCCAGCAGGTACTTATCCAAGGCGAGCAGGAAAGCGTTTTCGCCCAGCGGCGTCAGCATGACGTGTTTGACCGTCTTGCCGCGTTCGTCTTTAGTCTCCATGTACGGCCGGGTCATGCCCGCGTGCTTGGTCCAGGGCGTGTCATCCGCGAAGCCACCGATGACCAGATCCAGCTCGCCGTGTTCAAGGTCGTCCACGAGTTCGTGCTCCGTGCCCCCGATCCATTCAATGGTGGCCTCGCGGGTAGCGGCGAAACCACGTACCAGATCCGGCTCTATCCCGGCCGGTTCGGCGCCCGGCTGCAGTTGGACCCAGTTGCCTTCCTCGCCCGCTGCGGCGGTGACTCCTACCTGGATCGTCCCGCCGGTAATTTCCTGCAGCGTCCCGTCCGGATCGGCCGGCATGGATACCCCGCAGCCGGCCAGCAGGGGAGCGGCGGCGAGTATCACCGCCCATCGGATCCTTGGCATCGGCAAGGCAATCACCTCCAGGTTCGTGGCGTTCTGCTACTGCTTCGGACTCTAGCAAGCCAAAGTCCGCGCGGGGATCAAACAGCTAATGCCGTGCGTATTTGGCGTCCCGGTAGCAGACCACTGTCACGGTGATGGACAGGGCAATGGAGATGATGCCGAGCGGATTGCACAGCGCGATGGACATGCCCAATGCGGATTCGCCGGCCAAGGCCGTCAACACCGAACCGCCGTTCTCACCGAAGTCTGGCACGGTGAAACCGAATCCGAAGGCCACCAGATACGTGGTCAGCAGCAGTGCGGATGTCTTCAGGGGCGCGCCGAAAGGCCGTGTTTTGACGGCGTTCGCCACGGTCTTGACCCCCGAGAACAGCAGCAGGAGCAGCAGCACCGGCCCGAGCGTGAACGCCAGGATCGACAGCATCGGCCCGGAGATCCCGAACAGCACCCGCCCGGCGACCACCCACACGGGAACCAGGATGGCCATCGGGATGCAGATCACCGCCATCAGGGCCTGGAAGGGATTAGGGCGGCGTACGACGGCGGGGCGGGACAACGCTTCTGAACTCACCCTATTGACTATATGGTGAGCCGGCGGTCGTTAGCCTGGACATGTTCGGTGAAACGAAGTGGGACAGGACTAGTTTTTTGGCCCTCAGGTTCGGCGACATCTCGTACAACTTGCCCAATCCCACGACATCGTCCATGTTCCTCAGGATAGGCCGCGGTACGGACTGTCAGATATATGCTTTCTCCATGAACGAGGAGAGCGGGCAGGGCCAAGCGGTATCCCTGCGGGTGACGATCGAGGTGAACATTATCGACCCCGACGCCCTCCGGGATAGTGCGATCTCTCGTGCCTCCGACACCCAGGAAGTCGAGTATGCGATCAGCGACCCGATGAACGCGCTCATCATCGCCTCGGATCCGATCCAGGCGGCGGACGTCCTCGCCGGCGTGGAGGGGGTGGAGCCGCGTGCATTCCGGGTCTCCGCGGAGACGGGCAATCCCGCCGACGATGACGACATCCATGCTGCCGACACGGCGATCGTGATCGACGGCGAGTTTGCCGACCGCCGGCCTGCCGACGTTCCCGATGCTCCAGTCACCGAACAGGATTTCATCGATCTCTCCGCCCAGGTGGAGGGGCTGAGCCCCGACATGCTCGGCTACGACGACGAACTTGAGGACGAGGGGGAGCGCCGTCGTTCGCTCCGGCAGGCCAAACTGGTCGCCGGACTGCTGTGGCACGCCTCCGTTGTCATGATGGACGAGCTGTTCTCGGACATTGAGTTGCTGCGCAGCCGGGGAACGCCGACGGCGGCGGACATGGACGAAACGTTCGTCATTTCGGGCCTGCCGCCGCGCTTCGCACACCGCTACACGGCCCTGTTCGCCCAGCGGTTCCTCACGGTCGCCGTCGACCTTACTACCAGGATTGCCGGCCGCTGGCAGCCGCCGTCGTGCGTTGCCCAGGAGCTTGCGCTGCGCTGCCTGCTCAACGAGGCGCAGTTGCTGGCCGAGGAAGCCGGGCTGGAGCTGGACGAAGACTGGCGGGCAACCGTGGAAGAGTTCCTGCTCGAGGACACGGATGCGGAACTGCTGTATAGCGAGGCGCTGGATGGTTTCGAGGACTACCTCGACAGCATCGGGACCGGCGTGGCTTCGATGAAGTTCGAGAACTGGTTCGAGCCGTTCAACAATGCCCGCCATGTGCCGCCGTACGCCCTGAGCGACTAGCCGTTGGCAAGATCATTCGTCGACCCGCTCTACGTCGTCGGCTCTTGTGGGCACATGAGGTATCGCGTCCGTTGATGGTGGCACAGGGGGCGTGATGACTGAGGCATAGGCACGCTCGTTGGAGTATTGCAGGAACGACAGGTGCGCCTCATAACGGTCGAGGACATCGTTGATGACCTGTTGTTGGGTCAGCCCCATGAGGTCGTAGCCCTCCGTGCCTGTCTGGGTGAACACCTCAAGCCTGAAGTACACGTCGCTTTCCCTGGCCATGCTGCGGCCGCCGAAGGTGGGCACGGGGGCCTCGACCGCCGCCACCTGATAGTG
Organism: Arthrobacter crystallopoietes; assembly: GCF_017603825.1. Taxonomy (NCBI): domain Bacteria; kingdom Bacillati; phylum Actinomycetota; class Actinomycetes; order Micrococcales; family Micrococcaceae; genus Crystallibacter; species Crystallibacter crystallopoietes. The sequence goes on along the minus strand of NZ_CP072014.1, from coordinate 672,613 downwards.
GAAATTGCGGTGGTCTTCCATGTTGACCACGAGGGTGTTCTCCTCGATGCCAGTTTCCCCATTGGGGGCGGTGGTGAGCATGGCATCGTAGCCCAGCTCGTTGAATTCCCTGGCCACGTCTTCCAGCGCCGGGTGCACAGTGCGCTCGACGAACTGCGCCACGGACTTCTTCGAGGGGTAGGAGCGCAGACGCGCAAGGCGTTGGCGCCAGGTCTTCTCCGGGGTCTGACCGCCGTGGGCGGCAACCGAGCGCCGGCGCATTACCTGGCCTTCACGTTCGGCCTGCTCCATCCTGAGCACTTTCGAGAAGGACGCCATGACCAGGTAAGCAATGATGGTCACCGGAAGGGCGAAAATGAGCGTCGCGTACTCCATCGTGGTCACGCCCCCGGCTACAAGCATGGCCACCGTGAGGATTGCGGTGACCAAAGCCCAAAAAATGCGTAACCACTTCGCGCCATCCACTGCGGGATCGGGAATCGAGGAGGAGAAGTTGGACATCACCATGGCACCTGAATTGGCACTGGTGAGGTAGAACAGCAGCCCGGATAGCGTGGCCAGTCCGATCAGGAAGGGAGCTCCCGGGAACATCTCGAGCAGTGCGTACCAGCCGTGCTCGGGACTGTCCATCGCCAGCTGTGCAAACTCCGTGTTCCCGTTGAGGACCTCGCGGAGGGCACTGTTGCCGAAGATCGAGACGATGAAAAAATCGCAGAGCACCGGTGCTGTGATGGCGGCGATGACGAACTCCCGCAACGTCCTTCCGCGTGAGATCCGCGCCAGAAAGAGCCCCACAAATGGCCCCCAGGCCATCCAGAATGCCCAGAAGAACAGGGTCCAGCCGCCCATCCATTGTGCTCCGCCGTCCTCATAGGCAAAGGTCTGCACCGTGCGCTCGGGCAGCGTGAAGACGAAGCGTCCGATGTTCTCAACCATCGCGTTGAGCAGAAAAGAGGTGTGGCCCGTGACCAGAATGTAGAGCATCATTGCCCCCGCAGCCCAAAGGTTGAGCTCGGAGATCAGCCGGATGCCTTTGTCCACGCCGGAGGTGCACGCGGCGATGGTCATAACCACGGCGACGAGCACGAGGGCGATCTGCAGCGCCAGCCCTTCCTGCAGGCCGAACAGCCAGGCGAAACCGACGTTGAGCAGAACGACGCCGATGCCCATCGAGGTTGCCACGCCGAATACGGTTCCGACCAAGGCAAAGATGTCGATGACATCGCCGGTAGCCCCGCGAACCCGTTTGCCCAGCAGCGGGTAGAGGGCCGCCCTGATGGAGAGCGGCATCCCCCAGCGGTAGGCGAAGTAACCCATGGCCATGCCGAGGAGTGCATACATGGACCAGCCCGCTATGCCGTAGTGGAACATGGTCCAGACAACTGCGTCCTGCGCGGCTTCGGCAGATTCCGGTGTGGCGGATGGGGGAGCGACATACTGCGAGATCGGCCCGGTGACCGAGTAAAAAAGCATGTCGATTCCGACGCCCGCAGCGAAGAGCATCGCGACCCATGTGAAGAGGTTGTATTTGGGTCGGGAGTGGTCAGGTCCGAGCCGGACGCTGCCCTCCTTGGAGAGTGCCACCCACAGGACGAACAAGACAACCAAGGTGATGGTGAGGACGTAGAACCAGCCCAGGTTCACGGCAATCCAGGTGACGACGGAAAGCATGGTGTCCGATGCATGCGCGGGCGTGACCATCGCCCAGATGGAGAAAGCAATGACGATCACGGCAGCGATGATCAAAACACGCCAGTTGATCCGCGGGCCACGGTGTTCGGCGAGCTCGGTGGGTCCCTTGCTCAGCAGCTCACTGCTGGAAATTGGCGGACGGCTTTCCTCGGCGTCATTCGGCCTGCGCCTCTCGCTCACTCCAAATTTGCTGCGCTCCACCATCGGCTGGGGAGCCTCGTTGCCGGCCTTTTGGGAGTCGTATGGGTCAGCCATCAGTTCTCCTTCACTTCGTGACCGTGGTCGGAGGTGGCCGCGGGCGGGCGGGCAGTAGGCGCAGCTAGTTCAGGTATTCGGCCGAGACGAGGATGGGCAGGTGGTCCGACTCCCCGCGGGGGAGAGTTTCGACACTCTCGATATTCAGCCCGAGCGAGGTGGCGAAATCGAAGTGGCCTTGGAAGACCTTGTAGCGCGTGTAGGTCCGGCGGTTGCTGAGCGTGAGCTCGTAGCCGGTTTCCTTGAGGTGTGAGATGAGGTTCTTGGTGAAGAAGGGGTAGTTGAAGTCGCCCACCATCAGCGTCATGCCTTCGCCGCCCATGGTGAGCAGTTCTGCGTGGCCGGCCTTGATCTGGTGGCGCCGGAGCGAATTCGTCGCGGTCAGCGGAGCGGCATGGAAGGAGCCGACCACGAGTTCATGCTGCGTCTCGTTGTCAACCAGCTTCACTCCGAGCAGCCGCTCGTGGGCGGGTGAGAGGACATAGTCATGCAGGGACTTCTTCAGCGCGAAAGTATTGGTGTCCAGGGCGGTGAAGCGGTCCTTGTGGTAGTACATCGCCAGGCCCAGCCGGTTGCCCTTGGTGGAGTCGGCCAAATGCAGCGGCCCCAGCGTGGGCGGCAGGTCCGTGGTGTCGCATTCCTGGAGGCAGAGGACATTGACGTCGAAGTCCTGGGTCAGTTTCAGCAGTTCACGGCTGGCACGGTGCTTTCGGAGGTTGTAGCTGATGACTCTGAGCACGGGAGCACCCCTTCCATAGGCCGTTCGAGGAAATCTGCCCTAATAGTACCCACAGCATCACGGCGGAACGGCGCAGATGAAGGATTTCACCCTCAGCCAAGAGGCTCGCGTTGGTGGGGACCTGGCTGCGCGGCGGCGTCACCGGTTTCCAGCGATGGCTCGGACGGGCCCTGGTCAAGCCGGAACGGCGGATACTCGTCGCGCATCAGCGCCGTGTAGGTGAGGACGCGGTAAATCCACCGGTTGATCCCGATGATCAGGTCAAACAGCGAGCGGCGGTACCTGCCGGTGAAGAGCAGGATGATTCCGGCGATCAGGACTAGCAGGCCCAGCAGGGAGGGGCCTGCTGCGCCGGCGTAATTGCCGTCCCAGTTCCCGCCCGCACCCCACCAGATCGCCGCATTCGAGAACGCGGACACGATCAGCAGGTGCGGAATAGCCAGCAGCCACCACTTGACCAGCACGAGGCCGTTGGTCAGGTGTTCGGGATAGGCGACGTCGAAGTCCGCCGGGTAGCTGGCCGGAGCCAGGGTGAACGGAGGGTAGCGGTCGGTGCCCAGCGCGGAGTAGGCGTAGAAGGCCACGCGCCAGTTCCAGCGCGCCACGCCCACATTGAAGTGGAACAGAGGCCGCGGATAGCGGCCGGTGAAAAGGATGGCGAAACCGGCGGCGATGGTGGTGACCACAAACGCGAACCACAGGAAAAAGAGCAGGAAATAGTGCGGAATGGCCAGCAGCCACTTCACCAGCCACAGCCAGCGCGAGAGGCCCGGGTCCAGTGCGCCGAACAGCGCGGCGGGATAAACCGGCCGTCCAGTCGCCGGAGAAGCTGAGTGCGACGGCGTGTGGTCACCTGCCGCGCGCCGGTCCACCGGGTTGTCGCCGGACAACGCAGAGGGCCGCGACGCCAAGGCCCGCCCGATTCCCGCTGCGCCGAGGATCAGCAGGGGCAAGCCGATGATCAGCAGCACGAGTCCTGTGATGAGCAGGCCCATCGTGAGCGGGCCCAGGAAGCCCGGCCTGACGCCGGCCTGCACGTCCACCGAGACGGGCTGGCTGGCATCCGCGTTCATGACCACCACGCTCCAGCTGCCGGACTGCAGGTCCCAGCTGATCCGCTGCTCGCCCGGACCGGATGCGGAGACCGCCCAAAAGTCCTGCTCGGCGGGAGGCTGCGGCGCGGAGGTCCCCGGCAGCTCCCGGTAGTCCGCGTCGAAGGGGCGGAACTCGACGTCCGCGAGCTGGGAGTGGGGCACGCCGGCCAGATAATTATCGACGGCATCCACCGAGGCAATTCCGATGAAGACGTCCTGTCCGGGCTGGGCGGCCCGCGCCTCGAGCCGGAAGCCGAACGCGTCGCCCAGATGCACGCCGGGCGGCAGCTCCTCGTCGATGACCACGTCCAACGGCTGGCTGGTCAGGGCGTAGGAGTCGGCATCCAGCCGGACCGGCTGGGAGGTGAGGTAGCCGTCGTCGTCCTGGGCAGCTTGGACCAGTCCTGTGAAAGCCGCCGTTGAAACCAGCGCCAGGCCGGCCAAGGACAGCAGGATCCCGAGGACCAGTAACACCACGTGACCGGGCTTCATGGCGGCCACCTCCTTCTAAATACTGTGGCCGATGCGTCGTTTCCGGTGCCCCGTTCGGAAAACTCTTTGCGAGCAGTGTGGCCCTGTACTGCCGTGGGCACAAGGGCTGTCAGGACCTGTTATCGCTGGCCGCCCCGGTCAGGGCCCCCGACTCGCCGCTGACCTTTCGATAGTGTCTGATGATGGATGGCGGCACCTTAATGAATTTCGCGTTGGTCCAGTTCATTGACCTCACGGAGGGGGCGCTATGAAACGCTGGCGGGACATCTGCTGACGGTGCTCTTCATGGAGAGGCTGCTGGCCGGACGCGTCCGCGGAATCATGCTCCCGCGCGGGCTTTCCACCAGAGCCACGCCTGCCCTGTCTGATCGTCCGGCACGATGCCTTGGCATGCGAATCCGGCTTTCGTGAGGACAGCCCCGGAATCGTTGGCGCGTGGAAGCGTGCGGGCTTCGACCACCGCCACTTCCACGGTGTTGAAGGCGCGCTCGACGAGCTGACGGACAGCAGCGGTGGCATATCCCTGCCCGCGGAAGCCGGGAGCGATCTCGTAGCCGATTTCGACTGTCCCGTCCTTGGGCGGGCCCTTGTAGCCGCCGGATCCAATCAGGGAGCCCAGCTCAGGATCCAGAAAGTAGTACATCCGCCACTCGGCCCGGTCGGGCTGTTTTAGGAGTACTTCGAGCGTGAACTCAATTACCCAAGGGTATTCGGGCCACCCGGCCGGAATGCTGACTCCCAACCCGGCAGCCAGGGAGTCAGGTCCCCCGCGCAGGAAGGCTCGCAGATCTTCCGGAGTGGCTGCTCTCAGCAGCATCTGCTTCGCTCACCGCCCTTTCAGCAGCAGTCCATCTATGCATTTCTGCCTTAGCGTAGCCGGGCAGGTTTGGGCCGCACCACGGGGCTGCCGGCTTGGGCTGAATACGTCGCATCGGGGCATTTGAAGTGCCCCGGAACCAACGACAGCGACAGCGGCCGATGCCGAAACAGCTTCAATTTGGAGCAGCTGGCCGAGGTTAACTTTGGATGATATGTCCACTGGTGAGGTAGTAAAAGGTTGCTTTCGCGTGGTGAAACGATAAAGTCGCTTTCCGGGGGCGCCGCAGTTAGCAGCGCCCTTTGGCCTGTCCGCAGGCCTTGTCAGTGATTCGCACTCTCCCCAACACGAATCGAGCATCAAATATGAAGAAGATAGTCTCAGCAGTGGCCCTGTCCGCTGCGCTTACCCTGTCAGCCGGCACCGCGGCCTACGCCTCCGATGCCCAGTACCCCGCCCCGGAACTATCCGTTGTCGTATCGGCCGGCAGCGTCCAGGCCGGCGAGGAATTCACCGTTTCCGGTGCAGGTCTCGAGGCCAACGAAGAGGCCACCATCACCGTGGCCCAGAACCAGTCCACCAAAAACTTCCGCGGATTCACGAAGACCACCTCGGCCAATGCCTCGGGCGAGTTCTCGGACGAGATTTCGATCGACAAGCCGGGCCGCCACTGGATCTCCGTGGAGGGCGATGAAAGCGGCGAAGTCGGCACGGCTTCGGTTGTCGTCACCGGACCGCCGGCCAATGGGCAGACCGGACCCAAGGAGGACAAAGAGCCCAAGGAACTGAAGGCAGACCGTTCCGCGGCCACCACGTCGGTTTCCCCGGCAGCATGGGGCGCAGCAGGACTTGGCCTGCTGGTCACGGCGGGGGCAGCAGGCGCCTTTATGGTCAAGCGCCGCCAGAGCTAAGGCTTGAGCTAGCAGCCAGGGCCTCACGGCAGCCGGGTGGCAGTGTCCAAGTGGCGCTGCTGCCCGGCTGCCGGTCTTTTATCAGAGCAGGAACGCCGGGTCGATCAGGTCCAGACGCGGATCCAGCGGATAATTGCCGTCTTTATGCCGCCACTGAGCAGGCACGCCGATGGCTACGGAGTTGGCGGGGATATCCGTTACGACGACGGCGTTGGCGCCGATCGCTGAATCGTCGCCAATGCTCACGGGGCCCAGAATCCGGCAACCGGAGCCCAGCATCACGCGGTTGCCGACGGTCGGATGCCGCTTGGTCTTATCCAACGCCCGGCCTCCCAGGGTGACACCTTGGTACATCATTACGTCGTCGCCGATCACGGAGGTTTCGCCAATGACAATCTTGGTGCCGTGGTCGATGAACACGCGGCGGCCCAAGGTGGCCGCGGGATGGATTTCGATCCCGGTGAGGAACCGGGCGAACTGGGACAGCAGCCGCGCACCGGTGCGCAGGTGCGGCCGGTTCCACATGGCGTGGGCAATGCGATGGGCCCAGACGGCGTGCACCCCGGAGTAGGCGAAGCCGACTTCCAGATCCGAGTTCGCGGCCGGGTCCTGGGCGCGCGCGGCCTTGAGGTCCTCGCGCAGCAGTGCCAGCAGGCTATTCCTGGCCACGGTCAATCAACTCCTTGTAGCGGTTATGGTTCCCTTCGCGGCAACCCGGGCCCGAGCCAGTGTATTCCCGGCGCACCTGCAGTTTTCCGCAGTAAGTGTTCGGGGTGTTTGCCGGGCTCTACGCCACCGGGCCGCAAAATTTTTTTCAGAGAGGGTTCCGGGCCGCCTCGACGAGCAGAATTCGTTCGTATTTTTGTTGTCCCGGGCGCACTGCCGCCGTCGATAATTTCGGGGCGGGGCCGACATCGAGCGTTGGGGTATTTGCGCAGGTGAGACGGTACATCAAGCGTTTTTAGCTACATTGGAAACCGGGCGAAAGTACCCTCGCCGTGACCCGGTCGGAACAGCCCTCCTGCTAACCCCGGCGCAGCGAGTAAAACAGCGAGTTGGCAGACGCACGACACGCGGCGCGACACGCGGAACGATTCATCACGATTTTGCATCGTTGATAACAGTCCGGTAACGTGGCGGCTTGTGCGGGGATGACCCCCGTTCGGGGGAGCCGGATCCCAACCGGCAGACTTACTGAAAACCGAATATGCTCGGCGCTGCCCAACACCGAATGCCGTCAACATGGCAGACGTCGAAAATGACCTCGATCCAAACGAGTGGTTGACGGCGGCGCAGTGAAGTCCGGGGACGGATGGAGCGAAGGTGGCCCTGCGGAGCATCGTGAACTCAAATAAGAACAAGAACTTCAGCCGTGCCCTGCGCGGAGGCCTTGCGGCAGTAGCCCTCACCGGTGCCGGTGTAGCCATGGTCGGAACCCCGGCCAACGCTGCCGACACCGCCACATGGGACGCCCTGGCCGAATGCGAAAGCGGCGGCGACTGGAGCATCAACACCGGCAACGGCTTCTCGGGTGGACTGCAGTTCACCCCCAGCACTTGGGCAGCATTCGGCGGCAGCGGAAGCCCGCAGAATGCAAGCAAGGCTGAGCAGATTGCTGTAGCCGAGAAGGTCCAGGCAACCCAGGGCTGGGGCGCATGGCCCGCATGCTCGGCCAAGCTGGGCCTGAACGGCGGCGGCGGAGCACCGGCTCCCGCACCTGCCGAGGCACCGGTCCAGGAAGCACCTGCCGAATACGCCGCGGCACAGGCCCCGGTTGAGGCTCCGGTCCAGGAAGCCCCCGTCGAGCAGGCACCTGTCCAGCAGGCCCCGGTTGCCCAGGCACCGGCCGCGCAGGCTCCGGTCCAGGCCCAGGTTGCCGTCAGCGGCGAGACCTACGCCGTGCAGGCTGGCGATACCCTCAACACCATTGCCACCGAGCTTGGCATCGAGGGTGGCTGGCAGGCACTGCACGCAGCCAACGCTGACACCGTCAGCAACCCGAACCTGATCTTCGTTGACCAGGTTCTGCAGCTGCCGGCCAACTAAGGCCCAGCTGACCTAATTCAACTGCGTTTTGCCGCGCAGTTACCCAAGAAAGCCCCGCGTTTCCCCCCAACTGCGCGGGGCTTTCTGCTGCCCGTGGGGCCGAAGTGGCGTCGGTCTCACTGGCAGCCCTTTTGGAACAGGCCCGCCCGTTCACAGGTTCGATCTAGAGGAATGATCAATCGGACGAAAGTGTGCGGAACATAATGGTGGCCAATGACGGGTATGGGGTCTACGAAATCATGGTGGCGTTTGCCCATATAGCGTTTGTCGCGCTCTTGCTGGGCAGCGCCTTGACCAACATCTTCCGTTTCCCGTGGTTTATTTATGCCGACGAGCCCCGTGCCGCCGTCCAGCGTGGAGTGGGCATCGCCGAACTGCTGCTTGCCGCCGTCGTCTGCCTCCCCTATTTCTGGGGCCAAGGATCCTCAGTGGCGGCGCTGATTGCGCTGGCTTACGGCCTGGCGGTGGGAGTGCTGGCGCTGTGGCGCTGGAAGAAGGGGCATGCGTTCCGACTCTCGTCGCTGCTGGCCCCTGCGCTCTTGGCCTTCGCGTTCGGGGTGCTCAAGGCCGGAGAGCTCACTGTGCTAACCACGGGCGGGCAGGCGTAGCCGCGCCAGTCTCGGCATCCGCGTGGAAGGTTAAGGGAAGCCCGCGGGCGGTGCCCGGCTTTCCTGTGGAATCGTTGACAATATCAATAAAAGGCTGTTCCAATGGTTTGAGACGTGATCCCGCTACGAAGGAGTTGCAGTGAATCTCGGCATAGGTTCGTGGCCCGCCCGCCGCGCGAAGGTCCGCCCGGACGATGTCTGCGTCGTCTTCGAAGGCCGGGAGCGGACTTATCGTGAGTTTGATCAGCGCGTTACCCGGCTGGCCAATGCCCTCGCCGGTGCCGGAGTATCCAAGGGGGACCGGGTGGCCTACGCGGGCTTTAACCATCCTGCATTGCTGGAAACGTTCTTCGCGGCCGGTCTTATCGGTGCCGTTTGCGTGCTGATCAACCCGCGGCTCCGGAAACCGGAAGTTGACTACATCCTGCGTGACTGCGGAGCTATGGTTGTGGTCTTCGGCGAGGACCAGCGGGGCAATGCCGAGGAACTCGCCGCCGAGCTCGACATCCAGCAGTGGCTCAGCGTCGACGGCGGCGGGCCGGGAGCCCTGTTCGAGGACTTCCTGGCCGCCGGGAGCCAAGAACCCGTCCAGGACGACGTCGATCTTGAGGCCCTCGCCCTGATCATGTACACCTCCGGAACCACCGGCCGCCCCAAGGGGGCGATGCTGACGCACAACAATCTGTTCTACCAGTACGTCAATGCGCTGATCGGCCAGGACCTCCGGCAGGACGAGGTCCACCTTGCCGCCGCACCGCTGTTCCATATCGCCGGGCTGAACATGATGACCCTGCCTACATTCACGCTGGGCGGGCGCATCATCATCCACCGGACTTTCAAAGCCGCGGCCGTGCTGGCCGAGATGGAACAGTCCCGGGTAACCTCGGCCTTCCTGGTGCCGGCCATGCTCGATGCCCTGAGCAGCGATCCGGCCTTCCCGGAGGCGGATCTCTCCACGGTGCGGGGATTCATGGTGGGTGGCTCGCCGCTGCCGGAGCGGACCATCCGGACCTGGCAGGACAAGAAGGTTGCCATCATGCAGGGCTTCGGGATGACCGAAACCGGCCCCGGCGTCTGCATGCTCGAACCCCGTGACGGCTTGGCTAAGGCCGGCTCGGCGGGGAGAGCCCACTTCTTTACCGAAAACCAGGTGGTGGACCTCGATGGCAAGCCGGTCCCGCCCGGGGTCCCCGGCGAGGTCATAGTCCAGGGTCCCAACGTCATGGCCGGCTACTGGAACAAGCCCGAGGAGACCGCCAAGGCCCTCGACGGCGGCTGGTACCACTCCGGCGACATCGCCGTGGTCGACGAGGACGGCTACATGTTCATTAAGGACCGGATCAAGGACATGTACATCTCCGGCGGCGAGAACGTCTACCCGGCCGAGGTGGAGAACGCCCTGCTCAGCGTTTCCGGGGTGCAGGAGGCAGCCGTGATCGGTGTGCCGGACGATAAGTGGGGCGAAACGGGGCGGGCCTTCGTTGTCCTCGCGCCCGATACGCACGTGACCAGCGAAGCGATGCGCGAAGAGCTCAAGCAGCGCCTGGCCACCTACAAGGTGCCCCGTGACATCGTGCTCGTCGACGAGCTGCCCCGCAACGCCACCGGGAAGATCCAGAAGCACGCGCTTCGCGCCAATGCCTGATCCGGCTAGAGCCAGCGGGGCGCCGTCGGGCTTTGCTGTTTGCTGGAGGTGATGCCTTTGGTGGAGCGGCCGGCGGCGAAGGCCGTGATGTCGGCAAGGGTGCCGCTGATGACGTCAGGATTGTCGGAGCCGAGGTCACCGAATTCCGTCACGGTTGAGGCATCGGTAACTTTGAGGAGCAGGTCTTTGTCGTCGCCGCGGCTTTTCCAGGCTCCGGTGATCTCTTGAAGCAAACGGTTGAGGACGTGGGCAGGGATCTGGACGAAGGCAGCACCATTGTTCAGGTCAACGGCGTGTATCCAGATTTCGCGGGTACGCATCCATACGGTTTCCGAGGCGGGGACGGTTCGGCCCTGCGCGGTTTTGACATGGTGTTCCCAGGCGTCCGGCGGGGTGTCGCGCCATGCCGCGTCGAGCTGCGCGGCGGAGTCCGTATAGAGGTTCCGCAGTTCCTTGGGAGACAGGGCGGCGCCGTGCTCGATTTCAGCGTTGCGCGCGTCCCAGGAGGAATACATAGGTGTTTCGTTGCCGGTGTTGGCCCACTTCATCAGGCGGGCGATCGCGCGGGCGTTGTAGCCGACGTGTGCGATGACATGGGCGCGGGTCCATTCCGGCAGCAACGAGGGCGCTTGGAGTGCGTCGTCGGGCAGTTCGTTGAGCTTGCGGCCGAAGAACTGGGTCCCGCGGCGCACGGTCAGCAGTGCTTCCTGCAGGGCGGGGTCGGTGGCCAAGTCATGACTCGCTGCCATTGGTACTCCTTGCCGAGAGACGTTTAGATCCCACGGTACCCGCGGCTCGAGCTGTATCCGCCTATCGACCGCAAATTCCTTTCGTCTGATGCTCCCCGGACATGCCCGCTACCCGGCGAACGCCAATGCCAGGTCGGCTTCGAGCGACTGGCGCGTCTTGAACACTTCGTGGACGAGGCCGGCGTCGAACTGTTTGCGGAAGCGCGTTGTCGGAATGGCCACGCTTATTGCGCCGACTACTACTCCGGCGGCATCGTGGATGGCTGCGCCGAGGGCGCTGACGCCTTCCTCTGTTCCTTCGAAGTTGGCGGCGAAGCCGTTGGCCCGGATGGCGTCAAGTTCCTGCAGGAAGCCCGGGTAGTCGGCCGCAGGGATGGCGGCGCCGCTGATGTCCGCATTGTTCGTGCGGAACAACTGTTCCAGCACTTCCCGGTCCAGTTCAGCCAGGATGGCTTTGCCTCCCGAGGCTGAATTCGCGGGAAGTACCGTTCCCTGCCGGTCGCCGATGCGCAGGATGTTCGAGCCTTCAACGGTGCTGAGGAAACGTACCTGCGTGCCGACGCGGATCATCAGGTTGACGGTTTCGTTCAGCCGGGCTGCCAGCAGTTCCAAATGAGGCTGGGCGATGCTGCGCAGCTGCGTCGTCCAACCGATGCCGGCGGGCCCCACCCCGAGCGAGGGCCCGGGCAGGTACCGCTTCGACTCGTCCTGGATGGCAAAACCGCGGTAGACGAGCATGGCCAGCAGCCGGTGCGCGGTGGACGGCGCGACATTAAGCTCGGTGGCCGCATCCTTGAGCCGCACGCTCCCCAGGTCGCGCAGCAACTGGAGCAGCTGGAGGGCATTATCGACGGCGTCGATGGAGTAGGTCGGCTTCTTCCGCTGCGCCTTCGAATTCTGCATACCAGAATTCTATTGTTGTTAGGGCACCTCGCCGTGGGGGTAGTCGTCATCTTCGTCCGGATTGATGGACAGGGCCTGCTCCTGCACGTCGGCATCATTGGCTTCCCAAGATGCCGGGCGTTCCAGCGGAGTGGCGTCGCTATCCGAGTCATCCTGCAGGGGCTCGTTCTGCCACTGCACGTCGGCTGCGTCCGCTTCCTTCGGGTCGGGCAAACCGCCATTGTCGGTAGTCATCTTGAACCTCCTGGTTGAGTTGCGTACGGCTTGGTCGCCGGTGGCCGGGACGGGCTGTGCCCGTTCTAGCCGCCGGCGACGGACTGGATGATCAGTAACTCCTGCCCGGGCCCGATGCGGGTGGCGGGGCCGTCCAACCCGCGGATGTCTTCCCCGTCCACATAAAGGTTCACATACCGGCGGACCGCGCCCATTTCGTTGCGCACCCGCCGGTCGAACACGGGATATTCCGCGGCGAGCCGGTCCAGCACCTGGGCCACGGTTGCCCCGTTCTCCACCGGCACACGCAGTTCGCGCCGGTCGCCGGTCACCTTGGCCAGGAGACTAGGGACGACGACGGTGACCGCCAGGGTGGTCTCATTCATCGGCTACCGGCCGCCGTCGTTGGTTGTGGCGGCACGGACACAAAGCACGTCCGGCAGGTGAGAGGCGACTTCGACGAAGACCTCGCCTTCATCGGCGCTCGCATAGACAGAGCCGCCGCGGGTACCGAAGTAGACGCCGGCCGGATCCGCGCCGTCCACGGCGGCTGCATCGCGCAGCACCACGTTGAACTCGTTGTCCGGCAAACCGGTGTGCAGCCGGGTCCAGGAGTTACCGCCGTCGCTGGTGCGGTGGACGGCGAGCTGGCCGTCCGGCGGAATGCGTTCGCCGTCGGCCTTGATCGGAATAACCCAGGCGGTGCCGGACTTCCGCGGGTGCGTGAGCATGGCAAAACCGAAGTCCGTGGGCAGGCCGTCCGCGATGGAAACCCAGGTGTCAGCGTTGTCGTCCGAACGGTAGACGCCGTGGTGGTTCTGCGCGAACAGCGTGGTGGGTACCTCGGGATCCCGCGCGATTTTGTGCACGCACTGACCGACTTCGGGATTGGGGTCCGGCATGAAGTAGGCGCTGATGCCGTGGTTGCGCGCGGTCCAGCTCGTCCCGCCGTCCGTGGTCCGGTAGACGCCGCCGGTGCTCATCGCGACATGGACAGTGTTTTCGTCCGCTGGGCTGGGCAGGACGGAGTGTGCAGCGGCCCCGCCGAAGCCGGCGCCCCACTGGTCCTTGTCCGGGTGCGCCCAAAGGCTGCGGTTGAGCTCGAAGTGCTCCCCGCCGTCGGTGGATTTCCAGACCGAGATCGGTTCGCAGCCGGCCCAGACGACGCCGGGGCGGTTCTCCGCGTCCGGATAAAGCTGCCAGATCCGCTCCAACGCGGCGCCGTCCTCTTCGGCGAAGCGGATGGCGCCGTTTTCGGGTTCGGTCCAGGTTCCGCCCAGATCGTCCGAGTGGAAGACCGTGGGTCCCCAGTGCTCGGAGCGGGCGCCGACGAGCAGCCGGGTGCGGCCGCCGCGCTGGTCGATCCCGATGCTCGGTATCTCATTCATTAAAAAGTGCGGTGCGGACAGCGACCAGTTGACCCGGTCTGTGCTGGTTGCCAGCCACAGGCCTTTCTTCGTACCGATCGCGAGAACTGTTGTACCGGCGGTAGCCATGGACACTATTCGACCACCGTAGCCGTAACGCCGCAATGGTTTTGCGGCGAACGGTTGCGTGGCAGGGCAGAATAGGGGCGGGCATTCGAGGGAACCAGGGGAAATGAGCGAACCAGCAGCAGAGAAGCACAGCTCGCGGCTGTGGTTGTGGGTCCTGATCGGCGCGGCCGTGCTGACGCAGACGGCGCTGAACCTGGCCCGGCCGGTGATCTCCTATAAACTCCTGGCGCTCGGCGGGGATGCCGCCGTGATCGGTGTGGTTACCGCCGTCTACGCCATCCTGCCCGTGGTCGCCGCGCTCTGGCTGGGCCGCGTGAGCGACCGGGTGCAGTCATTGCGCGGCATGGTGGTGCTCGGGGCAGTCCTGCTTTCCGTGGCGGCGTTGCTGCTGGCGGCGGCAGGAGACTTCCTCTGGATCGGCGTGGCCAGCGCGCTGCTGGGCATGGGCCATCTGGTCTTTACCATCGCCGGTCAATCGGCCATTGCGCGGTATGCCCCGCTGAGCCAGCTGGACAGCGGCTTCGGCTGGTTCACCGCCGCCTTCTCCCTGGGCCAGCTGATCGGGCCGCTGCTGGCGGGCCTGCTGTTGGGCGGCGGGCTGGAAACTACCGGCGATGCCCGGATGGCCTCTGTGAACACCGCCCTGCTGCTGGCTGCCGGCATCGCGCTGGCAGGCGCCCCGGCCATGCTGGTGAAATCGCGCACCGGCGGCCGTGGGGGACAGCAGTCAGGGGCGAAGGCGCTGCCGAGGGAAGGCGCCCTGGCCATTCTGCGCACCCCCGGCGTCGCCTGGAACATGGCCGCTTCGCTGGCCCTGCTCTCCGCCATCGACATTCTGGTGGCCTTCCTGCCGCTGGTGGCGGAGGAACATGGCGTGGCCCCGGTCTGGGTGGGCATCCTGCTGGCCGTGCGCGCCGGAGCCTCCATCATTTCCCGCGTCATCCTGGCCCAACTCATCCAGAGGTGGACCCGCTACCAGTTGCTGATCGCCAGCCTGGTAGGCTCCGGCGCGGCCATCGCCGTCGCACCGTTCTTCCTCGACGCACTCTGGGTAGCGGGAATCGCCCTGTTCGTCGGCGGCTTCCTGCTGGGCCTGGGCCAGCCGCTGACCATGAGCCTGATTACCCAGGCCGTTTCCCCGCAGTCCCGCGGCGCGGCCCTGGCCATCAGGCTGCTCGGCAACCGCATCGGCCAGGTGGTCATCCCGCTGGCCGGCGGCCTGGTCGCCGCCCCACTGGGGCCCGCGGCTGCCATCTGGCTGGTCTGCTGCCTGCTGGGGCTGGCGGCCGTCGCCAAATCAACGAGCAAGAGCTGACGCGCCTACGCCTGCTGCCGCGCGGCTAACTGTTCTCCGGCGTCGGCAATGTCACCCACCCGGTGGACGCGCAGGGAGTTGGTAGAACCGGCCTGGCCCGGGGGAGAACCGGCGGCGATCACTACCAGTTCATCGATTTCCGCCAGGTTCTGCTCATAGAGGACCCGATCCACCTGGGCCGTCATGTGGTCGGTGTGCTCGGCGAAGTCGACCAGCCGCGGCTGGATGCCCCACATCAGCGCCATCACGTTCAGGGTCGACTGCACCGGCGTGAAGGCAAACAGGGGCTTGTTCGGACGGAGCCGGGACAGCCGGCGGGCCGAATCTCCGGACTGCGTGAAAACGCAGATGCACCTGGCGTCGAGCTGGTCCGCAATCTCCACCGCCGCACGGGTTATGGCACCGCCGCGGGTTTTCGGTTTGCTGCCCAGCGGCGGGACGCGCTCCAGCCCGTGCTGCTCGGTGGACTCGATGATACGTGCCATGGTCTGCACGGTCTCCACCGGATACTTCCCCACGCTGGTCTCGCCGGAGAGCATGACCGCATCCGCGCCGTCGAGCACTGCGTTTGCGCAGTCCGACGCCTCGGCCCGGGTGGGCCGGGGATTGTCGATCATGGATTCCAGCACCTGCGTCGCCACAATGACGGGTTTCGCCGATCGCCGCGCCAGTTCAATGGCGTTCTTCTGCACAACGGGCACGTCTTCGAGCGGCAGCTCCACACCCAGGTCCCCGCGGGCCACCATGATGGCGTCGAAGGCCGCGACGATTTCGGCCAGCGCATCCACGGCCTGCGGCTTCTCGATTTTCGCGATGACGGGGGTACGGCGTCCCTCTTCGCCCATGATCTCGTGCACGCGCTGGATATCCGCGGCATTGCGCACAAAGGACAGGGCGACCATGTCGACGCCGATGCGCAGCGCCCAGCGCAGGTCGGCCTCGTCCTTGTCACTCAGGGCCGGGACGTTGACCGCGACCCCCGGGAGGTTGATGCCCTTGTTGTTGGAGACGGCGCCGGGCACCGTGACCTCCGTGACTACACGGGTGTCATCCACCGCGACGGCGCGCAGGGCAACCTTCCCGTCGTCGATCAGCAGCGTATCGCCCGCGGTGACGTCCTGCGGCAGGCCCTTGTGCGTCGTCGAACAGAGCTCAGGGGTGCCGGCGAAGTCCTCGGTGGTGATGGTGAAGGTGTCCCCTACGCGCAGTTCGTGCGGCCCGGCGGCGAACCTGCCCAGCCGGATCTTCGGCCCCTGCAGGTCGGCGAAGATGGCGATCGGCTGGTCCAGCTCGGCAGCGGCCTTGCGGATATTGTTGTACGTCTCCTCGTGCACCGCGTGCTCGCCGTGGCTCATGTTCAAACGTGCGACGTCGACTCCCGCCCTCAGGAGTTGCACAGTACTTTCGTAGGTGGCAACGGAAGGGCCGAACGTGGCAATGATCTTTGCCTGTCTCATAGTGTCTCCTCTAGCCCCGGCCGATGTACGGCATTCCGGAAGCGGTAATGGTGAGCTGGTTGATGTTCGCCTGGGCCGGCAACGTGGCCATGAGGACCACCGCGCGGGCGGCCTCATCGACGTCGAACGTCGGCTCGACACGTCTGCTGCCGTCCGGCTGCAGGGCGCCGTCGCTGATGCCGACGCCGTGCAGGAGGCCGGTCGAGGTGTTGCCGATATCTATCTGGCCGCAGCTGACGCCGTACGGCCTGCCGTCGAGTTCGATGGACTTAGTTAACCCGGTCAAGGCGTGCTTGGTCGCCGCGTACGCCACCGAGCGCGGCCGCGGCGTGTGCGCGGAAATGGAGCCATTGTTGATGATCCTGCCACCTTGCGGCTGCTGGACCTTCATCTGCCGGAATGCCGCCGCAGCACACAGCATGGCACCGGTGAGGTTCACCGCCACCGTGTCATTCCAGTCGGCCAGGCTGATCTCGTCGATGCCGGCCGCCGGGCCGAAGGTGCCGGCATTGTTGAAGAGCAGGTCGAGCCGGCCCCAGCGTTCACGCACGGCGTTGAAGAGTCGGTCGACGTCTGCCGGATCCGTGATGTCCGTCGGAACCACCAGTGCCGCCGGGTTGTCCTCGGCGGTCTCCGCGAGCAGTTCAGGGCGCCGTCCGGCCAGCGCAAGTGAGAAGCCGGCCGCGAGCAGCTGACGGGCCACCGCGCGGCCAATGCCGGATCCAGCGCCGGTAACGACGGCGGTGAGCACCTGGGGTGCCGAAGCTTGGGATGTCATCTGCTCTCCTTACAGGGCGTGTTCGTCATAACGTTGACAGGGAACGCACCAACATCGTTCACTGTATCTTACATAACGGAATAAACATTCCGTCTTGTGGAAATAAAAAATGAGACGGCAGGAGAACTCTGTCCTCAATGGAGAGGTAGCACATGACTGTTATTGATGAGACGCCGGCTATCCTGAGCGCGCTCGCCGACCAGTTGCCGGACCGTGATCCGGAAGAGACCGCGGAGTGGTCCGAATCGCTGGACCAGCTGATCAGCACGCAAGGTACCGCCCGGGCCCAGTTCATCATGCGCTCGCTCCTGCAGCGGGCAGGAGCGCAGAGCGTCGGCGTGCCGATGGTGACCACCACGGATTACGTCAACACCATCCCGGCAGACCAGGAGCCGCACTACCCTGGCAATGAGGAAATCGAGCGCAAGTACCGCGCCTGGATGCGCTGGAATGCCGCCGTCATGGTCCACCGGGCTCAGCGTCCCGAGGTAGGCGTCGGCGGGCATATCTCCACCTACGCCGGAGCGGCCACCCTCTATGAGGTCGGCTTCAACCACTTTTTCCGCGGCAAGGATCACCCGGGCGGCGGCGACCAGGTCTTCTTCCAGGGGCATGCCTCTCCCGGCATGTATGCCCGCGCCTTCATGGAAGGCCGGCTCACCGAGGAGGATCTGGACGGTTTCCGGCAGGAAAAGTCGAAGGCCGGTCATGCGCTCTCCTCATATCCGCACCCGCGGCTGATGCCCCACTTCTGGGAATTCCCCACCGTGTCCATGGGCATCGGGCCGATGAACGCCATCTACCAGGCGCAGTCCAACCGCTACCTGCAGAACCGCGGTATCAAGGACACCTCGGACCAGCATGTCTGGGCCTTCCTTGGCGACGGCGAAATGGACGAGCCGGAAAGCCGCGGCCTGCTCCAGTTGGCCGCCAACGAAAAGCTGGACAACCTCACGTTTGTGGTCAACTGCAACCTGCAGCGGCTGGACGGGCCGGTGCGTGGCAACGGCAAGATCATGCAGGAGCTCGAGGCCTTCTTCCGCGGTGCCGGCTGGAACGTGGTCAAAGTGGTCTGGGGCCGCGAATGGGACAACCTGCTGGCCAAGGACACCAACGGCGCGCTCGTGGACATCATGAACGAAACCCCCGACGGCGACTACCAGACCTACAAGGCGGAATCGGGCGGCTTCGTCCGCGACCAGTTCTTCGGCAAGACCCCGGAGACCAAGGCCATGGTCGCGGACCTGAGCGATGCCGAGATCTGGAACCTCAAGCGCGGCGGCCACGATTACCACAAGGTTTACGCGGCCTATAAGGCGGCAACCGAGTTCAAGGGCAAGCCTACGGTAGTCCTGGTCAAGACTGTCAAGGGCTACGGGCTCGGTCCGCACTTCGAAGGCCGGAACGCAACCCACCAGATGAAGAAGCTAACCCTGCAGGATCTGAAGGACTTCCGCGATTACCTGCGGATCCCCATCAGCGACGAGCAGCTCGAGGCTGACCCGTACCGGCCGCCGTACTACCACCCGGGCGCGGATGCGCCGGAGATCCAGTACCTGATGGACCGGCGTGCTGCCCTCGGCGGTTCCGTCCCGGAGCGCCGCAGCAAGCACGCGGAGATCAAGCTCCCGGAGGCGAAGGCGTACGAGGTTGCCAAGCGCGGGTCCGGCAAGCAGCAGGCGGCCACCACCATGGCGTTCGTCCGGCTGCTGAAGGACCTGATGCGGGACAAGGAATTCGGCAACCGCGTGGTTCCGGTGGTCCCAGATGAGTCGCGGACTTTCGGTATGGACGCGTTCTTCCCGACGGCGAAGATCTACAACCCCGGCGGCCAGAACTACCTCTCCGTGGACCGCGATCTGGTCCTGGCCTACAAGGAGTCTCCGGCCGGGCAGCTGATCCACCCGGGCATCAACGAGGCCGGCGCAGTCGCGGCCTTCACCGCCGCCGGCACTGCCTATGCCACGCACGGCGAACCGCTCGTACCGATCTACGTGTTCTATTCGATGTTCGGCTTCCAGCGCACGGGCGATTCCTTCTGGGCTGCCGCCGACCAGATGACCCGCGGCTTCATCATCGGCGCCACGGCCGGCCGGACTACGCTGACGGGGGAGGGGTTGCAGCACGCCGACGGCCATTCGCCGGTACTCGCGGCGACCAATCCCGCCGTCGTTACCTATGATCCGGCCTTCGGCTACGAGATCGGCCACATCATGAGGGCCGGGCTGGAGCGCATGTACGGCGGTAACCACCCGGATCCGAACGTCATGTACTACCTCACCGTGTACAACGAGCCGATCGTCCAGCCGGCCGAGCCGGAAGGTCTGGATATTGACGGCGTCCTGGGCGGCATCTACAAGCTGAAGGCCGCGGAAGCCCAGGGGCCGAAGACCCAGTTGCTGGCATCCGGCGTCGCAGTTCCGTGGGCCCTGGAGGCACAGAGCATCCTGGCTGAGGACTGGGGTATCAGCGCCGACGTTTGGTCCGTGACCAGTTGGAATGAACTGCGCCGAGATGGCCTGGCTGCGGAACGGGAGATGTTCCTGAACCCCGGCTCCGAAGCGCGCAAACCGTTCGTCGCGCAACAGCTCGAGGGCGCCGAAGGGCCGGTCGTTGCGGTTTCCGACTACATGTCGCAGGTGCCCGACCAGATCCGCCAGTATGTGCCGAACGAATTCGCCACACTTGGCGCTGACGGCTTCGGGTTCTCGGATACGCGGGCCGCGGCACGCCGTTTCTTCAGCATCGACGCCCACTCCGTGGTGGTCCGCGCCCTGCAGTTGCTCGCTGCGCAGGGCAAGGTGCCCGCAGACGCCCCGGCCGAAGCCTTCCGCCGGTACCGGCTGGACGACGTCAACGCGGGAACCTCGGGCAGCGCCGGAGGCGACGCCTAAGCCCGTGAAGGGCAGTTAAAGGAGTGAGGGCGGATCCCGTAGGATCCGCCCTCACTCCTTTAACTGAGCCAGCCTTGGCTGTAGGTGACGCTAGCCGCGCGTGGCGCGAGCCAACCGGCTCGGCAGGCTCCGCAGCGTATTGAGCAGACCGCCCTGTCCGTGCCGGGCCCGCGTCGGCGGAATGTAGAAATCCGGGTCCGACCCGCCGGCCTCGTAGATGTGGGCCGTGGTTGACTGTCCGGTCTGGGTTTCGGGGCTGGGTGCATTCATGCTGGTTCTCCAATTCTTAGCTTTCCTAGCTTCTATTCCGAATAGCGGAAAAATAATATTGTTATATGAAAATGCTAAGGGGAGGTTGATGGGTGGTCAAGAGGTTAGGCGCAGAATTTTGGGGGCGAAAGTCCTAGGCAGACGTCTTGGCGTCGGCAACCGTCACTGCCACCGCGTCCAAAAACGCTTCGGTAGTCACTCCGGAGGCTCCCGGTTCTGATAAGGATGCCAGATCGGCCGTCAGAATCCCGCGGTCAACGGTTTTCACCACGGCCTCCTCGAGTCCGGAAGCGAATCCGGCGAGGGCGACGTTGCCATCCAGCATGGCGCGGTGTGCCAGCGCCCTTGTCCAGGCGTAGATGGTCGCGATCGGGTTCGTTGACGTGGTTTCTCCTGCTAGGCGGCGCCGGTGATGGCGGGCGATTGTCCCGTGCGCGGCTTCCGTGAGCTGGGTGCGGCCCTCTGGTGTGGTCAGCACTGAGGTCATCAGGCCCGGCGATCCGAATCCCTGCGCCACAATGTCGGACTGCACGTCGCCGTCGTAATTCTTGCAGGCCCAGAGATAGCCGCCCTCCCATCTCAGCGCGGAGGCCACCATGTCGTCGATGAGTCGGTGTTCGTAGCCGATGCCGGCCGCTTCGAACGCAGTGCGGAATTCGCCGTCGTAAACCTGCCCGAAGACGTCCTTGAACTGGCCGTCGTAGGCCTTCAGTACGGTGTTCTTGGTGGACAAGTAGACCGGGTAGCCGCGCTTGAGCCCGTACGAGAAGCAAGCCCGGGCAAAATCGCGGATCGAATCGGTGTAGTTGTACATCCCCATGGCGACGCCGCCGCCGCTCGGAAAGGACGTCACTTCGTGGCTGATGGCGGGGGATCCGTCGTCGGGGGTGTAGGTCAAGGTCAAACGCCCTGCACCTGGAGCGGCAAAGTTCACTGCCTTGTACTGGTCCGCATGGGCGTGGCGGCCGATCACGATCGGCTTACGCCAGCCCGGGACAAGCCGCGGTACGGAGCCGATCATGATGGGTTCGCGGAAGAGCACGCCGTTGAGAGCGTTCCGCAACGTCCCGTTGGGCGAGGGCCAGAGCCGCGTGAGGCCGTATTCCACGGCCCGCCCCGCATCCGGGGTGATAGTAGCGCACTTGACGCCCACCAGGTGCTCGGCGACGGCTGCAGCCGCGTCATGGGTCACGGCGTCACCGGTACGTTCGCGGTTGGGCAGTGAGAGGTCGAAGCGCAAAATGGGAGCGTCTACGTGCGGCAGGATCAGCCGTTCCTTGACCAGCGTCCACATCCGGTGGGCCATCTCGTCGCCGTCGAGTTCTACAACGGTTCCCTCAGTCTGGATCTTTTCCATGTCCTGCTTAGTCCTTCCTCGGCCCTTGGCGGGCGGCTTCAATGGTGCGGCGGAGCAGGGAGGGGATGACCCCGCCGGCCCTCAGCAGCTGAACATCCAGATCCGTTTCCACTGCGGCGCGTGCGGTGAACTCCTGGCTTTGCCCGTCTGCGCGGTGGAGGATGGCCGCAATGTCGGCACGCACGGCCAGATCAGTCTCCGTGGCTTTGATTTCGAGCCGGTCACCCGGGCGCAGCTGTCCGAGCCCTGCGCGGATTCCCTCCTGAGCGATCAGCGGGAGGATGCCCATGCCGATGAGGTTGGAGCGGTGGATGCGTTCGAAGCTGCCAGCGATGACGGCGCGCACTCCCAATAGTCGCTGCACTTTAGCGGCCCAGTCGCGGGAGGAGCCCGTGCCGAACCTGTCGCCGGCGACGATAACTACGGCGTCTCCGTCACGGCGGTAACAGTCGGCGGCCTCCCACAGCGGCATGACCTCGCCGCTGGGCGCGTGCACGGTGTGGGCCACCGGCAGCCCGCCCGGGATGCCTTCCCCCAGCCGGTTGCCGACGGTCTTGTTATGGAACCCGCCGCGGAGCATAACTTCCCAGTTGCCCCGCCGGGAGGCGAATACGTTGAGGTCGGCACGGTCTTCACCGCGCTCAACCAGGAAATCGGCAACGAGACTGTCGGCGGGAATGCCGCTGGCCGGGGAGATGTGGTCGGTGGTGATGTCATCGCCGAGCACCAGCAGCGGGTGCGCGGTGTAGTGGCCTAGCTGGGTGCCCTCGGAGGTGGAAGCGAAGGGCGGCCGCCGCAGGATCGTTGACGCGGGATCCCACGGGAAGCAAGCAGCATCCGGGGCTTCGAGCCGTGACCACAGGGGATTGCGCTCCGCCACAGAGAAGTCGCGGGCGAAGTCCTCGGGGTCCTGCCCTACAGCCCACGCTGCGTCGATTTCCTGCTGCGACGGCAGCAAGTCGGCGAGCATGACACCATCAGTGCCCGCGGCATCGTCGGCGGGCAGGAACTGGTGGGTGGACAGATCCACGTCCGCGCGGCCGGCCAGTGCGTACGCGATGACCAGCGGCGGGGACATGATAAAGCCCAGATCCAGGTCCGGATGCACCCGGCCCGGGAAGTTGCGGTTGCCGGAAAGTATGGCCACTGGGCGCACGCTGCCGGCGTCGAGGTTTTCCTTGACCGGCACCGAGAGCGGGCCGGCATTCCCGATGCAGGTGGTGCACCCGAACCCTACAATGTCGAAACCGATGGCGCCTAGGTCTTCGAGGAGCCCGGAGCGCTTCAGATAGCTGGCAGCGGCAGGGGAGCCCGGAGCCAGGGAGGTTTTTACCCAGTCCGGGACGCTGAGGCCAAGACTATTCGCCTGGCGGGCCACGAGTCCCGCGGCAATGAGAAGCTTCGGATCCGTGGTGTTGGTGCAGCTGGTGATGGCTGCAAGGGCCACGGGGAATGCGGGCATGTCCTGCGCAGGGGAAGAGATGGCAGCGTCTTCCCCGCGCAGTATCCCGGGAATCTCGCCAAGGGTGCGCAGGTCCTGCGGGCGGCGGGGGCCCGCCGCACGCAATTCGATGGAAGCCAGATCAACGTGCAGGCTTTGCGAGTATTCCGGCTCCGCCGCCGGATTGAACCAGAATCCAGCGGCCCGGGCATAGGCTTCGACGAGGCTTTGTTGGAACTCGTCGCGGCCGGTGTCCCTGAGGTAGTCGAGCACGTGGCTGTCTATGGGGAAGTAGCCAGTGGTGGCGCCGTATTCCGGGGCCATGTTGGAGACCACGGCGCGCTGGCCCACCGTCAAATTTGAAACTCCGGGACCATAAAACTCAACGAACTCGCCGGAGACTCCCAGGGCGCGCAGCTGCTGCGTCACGGTCAGGGCCACGTCGGTAGCCGTCGCACCGGGAGGGAGGGCGCCGGTCAGTTTCACCCCGACTACGTCCGGAATGCGCAGCGTCGTTGGCATGCCGAACATGACGGTCTGCGCTTCGAGTCCGCCCACGCCCCAGCCCAGCACGCCCAGCCCATTGACCATCGGGGTGTGGCTGTCAGTACCGATCATCATGTCCGGCACAGCGAGGGGGAGCGTGCTGTCCTGCTCGATCAGGGAGACAACTGTGGCAAGTTGTTCGAGGTTGATCGTATGCATGATCCCGGTTCCGGGTGGATTGATGTGTACGGTTTCCATGCTCTGGGCCGCCCACTTCAGGAAGCGATAGCGTTCCTGGTTGCGCCGGTACTCGTGCGCCAGGTTCCGGGGCGCCGCATCCCCGCGGGCGTATTCCTCAACGGCCAGGGAGTGGTCCACGGAGACGTCGACGCGAAGCAGCGGGTTCAGGACGGAGGGATCCACACCCTCCTCCGCCAAGGAGTCACGCATGCCGGCAATGTCGACCAGCGCCGGGGTGCTGGTTGTATCGTGCATCAGTACCCGGTGCGGCCGGAACTCGAGCTCTTCTTCGGACGTCCGGCGGACTAGCCAGTCACGCAGGTTCTGGATGGTGCGGAAGCTCTCCTCCGCCGAAGACATACGGAGGGTGTTCTCCGCCAGGAGGCGCAGCACCACGGGGAGCCGGTCGAAGTCCTCGCCCAGCGCGGCGCGGACGTCCGTTGCCAGAAAAGTGCTGCTACCCACCTCGAAGGTAAGGGTGCCGCTAAGTACGTCTGAGCCCGTAGTCATGTGTCCTCCAAGGGTGAAGCATTTTATAATCTATAAAAGTAGCACCTGCTGGGAGACTGGACACTATATTCTGGAATTCACACAGTCGAAAGAAGGATCAGGCATGGCCGTGCGGCAGGCGTTGACCAAGAATGCGTACGCCTACGAGGAAGTCCGTCAGCGGATCATGGTCGGGACCTTGGAGCCAGGCCAACCGTTGGCGCAGTCACAACTGGCCGC
This sequence comes from Arthrobacter crystallopoietes, assembly GCF_017603825.1. Classification (NCBI taxonomy): domain Bacteria; kingdom Bacillati; phylum Actinomycetota; class Actinomycetes; order Micrococcales; family Micrococcaceae; genus Crystallibacter; species Crystallibacter crystallopoietes. The sequence continues at coordinate 647,986 of NZ_CP072014.1, read as the reverse complement.
GGAGCTGGGAGTGAGCCTGACGCCAATGCGGGAAGCCCTGCGACGTCTGGATGCAGAAGGTCTCGTGTACATCGACGCCCACAAGAACGCCCGGGTAGCGACGTTGTCCGCTACCGAGGCGAAGTATCTTTTCGAAGTGCGCGAGCGTATGGACCCCATGGCCGCAGCCCTCGCGGCGGAGCGGCGCACGGACAGTGACATCGTCCGGCTAAAGGAGGCCGCTGCGCGGTTGAAACCATTGGCCGATGAATCGGACCTCGACGCACTGACCGCCCACCGCGAATTTCACCGCGCAATTTACACAGCCTCACACAATGAACTCCTGATCAACTTGCTTGAAGGGCTGTGGGACAAGGCCGACCGCTACCGCCAGGTGGGCCTCAAAACGAGAAAAGACAGCGCGGCTGACCGCCGGCGTGTTGACCGGGAGCACGCAAGCATCATGAAAGCGATCATTGCTGGCAATGCGGCCGAAGCCGAACGCCAGATGCTTCAGCATGTACAAGGCAGTCTGGGTCGGCGCGCCATCGACGAGCTGGCACAAGAACAGCGCTAGGTTCATCCGACGAGACACGCCTGACGGCTTGCCGACAGGTGTGGCTGGGGCGTAGCTGGAGGGCTTTGGAAAGTTTCGCTGCCTTCGAAAGCTAATGGACATTATAAAACGTAATCTATAGTGTGTGAGTGGCGCCGGTCACTTGGAGCGGCAGACAGCCCTCGCATGCGCCACCCCATGCCTCATGTTGGAAGGACCTATGGCAGTGAACCCCAACCCCAAACCCTCAAACCGCTCCGCCCGGTTCAAGCGGGTGTCGCTCGCTGTATTCGCCGTTTTTGGCGCCATTGCGGTGGCATTCGCCTCGATCAACGCATCATCCAGCGGGGCCGGAGACAATGCCCGCAGCCGCTTGACGCTGATAGCTCCAGCCGGTGCCGGGGGCGGCTGGGACGGGGCGGCACGCGAAGCCCAACAGGCGATGCGGGCACAGGGCATCGTGAATAACGCGCAGGTAGTGAACATCCCGGGCGCCGGCGGGACTATCGGCCTGACCAAGTTTGCCGGAATGTCCGGGGAGAACACCACGATGATGATCATGGGCATCACCATGCTCGGCGCGATCAACATCAACGGATCCGATGTCTCGCTCGACGACGTCACCCCGATTGCCAGACTCACCGACGACTACGACGTACTGGTCGTCCCCGCGGATTCCCCGTACAACTCAGTAGAGGATCTCGTGGCTGACTGGAAAAAGGACCCTTCGGGTTTCGCCTTCGGCGGCGGGTCACTGGGCAGCGTCGACCAGATGATCATTACCCAGCTCGCGCAGGCCGGCGGGATCACGCCGACCGACGTGAACTACATTGCCTACTCTGGCGGCGGGGAGCTCGCAACTTCGCTGTTGTCGGGAACTATCAAGGCATCGGTCAGCGGTTACGTCGACTTCGCCGACCAGATCGAGGCCGGCAAGCTCAAGGCGCTCGCCGTTTCGGCTCCGGAGCGGCCCGAGGGTATTGATCTGCCGACGCTCAAGGAGCTTGGTTACGACATTGAGCTGACCAACTGGCGCGGGATCGTCGCTGCCCCTGGAATCACCGGAGAGCAAAAGAAAGAACTGCAGGCTATCGTCACGGAAATCGTGGCCACACCGGAATGGCACGATGCCATCGAGAGAAACCAGTGGACCGACACCTTTCTGACTGGCGAGGAATTCGAAGAATTCCTCGCCGCGGAGACCGCAGCCGTGAACAAGATCTGGGACGAACTCGGCTACTAGCCAGACGCTCCCCGCCCAACACCAACACCTTGGAGACACCATGACAATCCTGGTTGGATACAAACGAACCCCGGAGGGCCAAGCTGCCCTCGGCCACGGTCTCGAAGCCGCATCGTCGACCGGCGCGCCGCTGGCCATATTCCCACTCGCTGACAGGGATGAGGCCGCCGACCTGCGAGAAGACGCTGCCCTCAACGCCGCGATCGAAGCAGGGGCAACGCTGCTGCAAAGCACTCGCGGCGGTGGCCATCCGGCAGAGGAGCTGCTGGATACTGCGGCAGAGCACGACGTCGCCCTGATCGTCATTGGGGTACGCAACCGTTCCCGCGTCAGCAAGCTGCTGCTTGGCTCCGACGCGCAGAGCATTATCCTCGGGGCAACCGCTCCTGTCCTGACCGTGAAGGTGGCCTCCGATGACCGTTGATGCCCAGAGCGCGGCCACTACGGGCCAGACCGACGGCGGAACTGGCGGTACAGGCGGAAAACCCGAAGATGGATTCTGGGTGGGTCGCAGCGGCCTGATGGTCGCCGGGATTCTCGTGGTGATCGGTCTCTACCTCACCCACGGAATCGTCACTATGGACGTTCCCGAAGGTGCCAAGATACCGGGCCCAAAGTTCTTTCCGGTCCTGATCACCATCGCCACCTTTGTCCTGGCCGGACTGCTGGTCGTCCAAGGCCTACGCTATCCAGAACCCGTGCCGCAGGACGCTGCGAACTACCGCATGCACAGTGATTGGAAGTCTCTGGGCATAGTGTTCGGAGCCTTCCTGGCGTTCGCCTTGCTGCTGGTCCCCGTCGGGTGGCTGCTCTCTGCGGCTCTGCTGTTCTGGTGCGTTTCGCATGCCCTCGGCAGCAAGCGCCCGCTCTTCGATATCGGACTGGCCTTGGTCTTTTCCTCCTGTATCCAGCTGGCCTTCGGCGCCGGCCTGGGTCTGACCCTGCCCGGCGGAATTCTGGAAGGAATCTACGGTTAATGGAATCCCTGAATCTTCTCCTGGACGGCTTTGCGCAGGCGCTGACCCCGATGAACCTGCTGTGGGTATTCGTCGGCGCCTTCCTGGGCACCGCCGTCGGCGTCCTGCCCGGCCTCGGTTCATCCATGGCGGTGGCATTGCTCCTGCCGGTGACCTTCAGCCTTGACCCGGTGGGCGCGTTCATCATGTTTGCCGGGGTGTATTTCGGCGGCCTCTTCGGTGACTCCACCATGGGCATCCTTATGAACACGCCCGGTGGTTCTACCGCGATCGCCACAACTTTCGAGGGCCACCGGATGGCGAAGACGGGGCGTGCGCCCCAAGCCTTGGCGACGTCGGCTATCGGTGCCTTTATCGGCGGTCTGATCGCCACTACCCTGGTGGTGTTCTTCGCCCCGAAGCTCGCCGAGATCGCCGTACTCTTCGGGCCTGCCGAGTACTTCGCGCTGGCAATTTTCGCCTTCATCGCAACCGCATCCGTTGTTTCTGACTCGGTTGTCAAGGGCCTGTCTGCTCTGGCCATCGGCCTGATGCTGGCCGTGGTCGGCATTGACGGCATCTCCGGGGCCTCCCGCTTCACTGCCGATGTGCCCCAGCTTTTCGACGGCGTCAGCATCATCGTTATCACCGTTGGCCTCCTTGCCCTGGGCGAGGTATTCCATGTGGCGGCCCGCATCCACCGCGATCCCAAGCTCTCCGCGGTCACGGTCTCCGGCCGGCCCTACCTGTCCAAGCGAGAATTCCGCGAAGCACTGCCGGCGTGGCTGCGCGGTACGGCATACGGCGTCCCGTTCGGCGTCATCCCAGTGGGTGGCGCGGAGGTGCCGACCTTCATGGCTTACGGCACCGAGCGCAGGCTGGACCGCAAGCGCAAGACGCCGCAGTTCGGCAAGGGCGCCATCCGGGGCGTTGCGGCCCCTGAAGCCGCCGGAAATGCTACCTCCGGAACGGCCATGGGCGCTCTGCTCGCGCTGGGCCTGCCGACGTCCGCGACCGCCGCAATCATGCTCGCGGCTTTCCAGCAGTACGGCCTGCAGCCTGGGCCGATGCTCTTCGAGCGCAACTCCGAACTCGTCTGGGCCTTGCTGGCCAGCCTGTTCGTTGGGCTCGTCATGCTCCTGGTGTTGAACCTTCCGTTCGCCCCGCTCTGGGCCAAGCTGCTGCTGATCCCCAAGCCCTACCTCTACGCCGGTATCACCGTATTCTGCGGCCTCGGCGTCTATGCCACCAGTGCCGCCGTGTCCGATTTGCTGATCGTTCTCCTCATCGGGGCACTGGGGTTCGTGCTGCGCCGCTACGGATTCCCGTTGGCTCCCATCATGATCGGGGTGGTTCTCGGGCCCCTGGCGGAAACCAGCCTGCGCAATGCGATGATGTCCAGCGGCGGCGAGGTATCGGTGCTGGTGGAGGGTCCGGTTACCTGGGCTCTGTACGGTGTCCTCGGACTGGTGCTGCTCTACACGGTGTGGAAGCGCCTGAATACCCGAGTCAGGCAGGACGTCTGACGCGCAGGAATCAGGGATAAGCCGGATATGAGCGCGATTCGGACGTAGAGCTCATTCCACCATGGTGGCGGAAGCCTCGAGGCAACTCGGGCTTCCGCCACCATTTGCCGTTTCGACGGTCCAGGGGAGCGTGAGCAGTTCCTGATCACCGGGAGCCAGAAAAATAAAACTCCGGTACCCTTGACACGTACCCTGTGACACCGCTTACACTATTTATGAAATAAAGATTCCACCATACAGAAACATCGAATCAAGTCGATTTTATCGATGGTCAAGGGTGTTCAGCGCTGAGGTGGATTAGATCTCCAGAAAGCTGACACCCGCAATGAATCTCGCCTCTTTTAATTCCGCCTCGGATAGCGCAGCCCTCGACGTGCTGCGCCCCTGTGTCGACATAACCCGCTGGGCCACCGAGATAATCCGTGCCCGTCCTTTCACCAGCCGCGAAGAGCTCCTGTCGTTCGCCGAGCAGGCGGCCCACCCATGGACGGAAGAAGAGATCGACGGCGCCCTGGCGCACCATCCGCGCATTGGCGAAAAAGCCGCCGGCAGCAGCACTGAGGCGGATATGTCCCGTAAGGAACAATCCGGCGTCGCACAGTCCGCCGAGGTCCAGGACCGGCTGCGTTCAGGCAACCAGGCGTACGAGGAAAAGTTCGACAGGGTCTTTTTGATCCGGGCCGCCGGCCGTAGCGCCGAGGAAATTCTTAGCCAGCTTGAAAAGCGGCTGCGCAATTCGCCCGACGAGGAAATCGCCGTCGTCGCTGGCCAGTTGCGCGAAATCGCCATCCTCCGACTTGAAGGAGTCATCGAAGCATGAGCGTCAGCCATGTCACTACCCACATTCTCGACACCGGGACCGGGAGGCCTGCCTCCGGTGTCAAGGCCACACTGGAAGCCCAAACGGCAACCGGCTGGCAAGAAATCGCCACGGAACATACGGACAATGACGGCCGTATCAAGAATCTTGGCCCCGAGGCGATCGAAGCAGGGATCTACCGGATCACGTTTGAAACCGGCCCCTACTTTGGGCAGAAGGGTACGGAAACCTTCTTCCCGTTCGTGGAGCTGACCTTCGAAGTGAAGGACACAGCGGAGCACTACCACGTACCACTTCTCATCAGCCCGTTTGCATACTCAACATACCGAGGGAGCTAATCATGACCGCCACCGTGGAATCCGCCACCGGCACCCGCATCGTCCTGGGCCAGAACCAGTACGGCAAGGCCGAAGTCCGACTGGTCAAAATCACCCGGGACACCGACCGCCACCAGATCCAGGACCTCAACGTCACCTCGCAGCTGCGCGGCGACTTCGAAGCGGCACACACCGCCGGCGACAACGCCCACGTGGTCGCTACCGATACCCAGAAGAACACGGTGTACGCACTCGCCCGCGACGGCGTTGCTACCACGGAGGAGTTCCTGCTCCGTCTTGGCAAGCACTTCACGGAGAGCTTCGACTGGGTCACCGGCGGACGCTGGTCCGCCGAGCAGTACTTCTGGGACCGCATCAACGACCACGACCACGCCTTCTCCCGGAACAAGAGCGAGGTCCGCACAGCGGTGCTCGAGATTTCCGGCAACAAGAAGACCATTGTGGCAGGCATTGAGGACCTGACCGTCCTGAAGTCCACCGGTTCGGAATTCCACGGTTTCCCGCGGGACAAGTACACCACGCTGCAGGAAACCAATGACCGGATCCTTGCCACCGATGTGACCGCGCGCTGGCGCTACAACACCCTCGACGTCGATTTCGACGCCGTCTACGCCAGCGTCCGCGCTCTGCTGCTCAAGGGGTTTGCGGAGACACACTCTCTGGCACTGCAGCAGAGCATGTACGAAATGGGCCGTCTCGTCCTCGAGGCGCACCCGGAGATCGACGAGATCAAGATGTCGCTGCCGAACAAGCACCACTTCCTGGTGGACCTGAGCCCGTTCGGCCAGGACAACCCCAACGAAGTGTTCTACGCCGCCGACCGGCCGTACGGACTGATCGAAGCCACCATCCAGCGTGAGGGTACACCCGCCACGCACGAAGTCTGGGCCAATATTCCCGGATTCTGCTAGTCCACATGTCAGAGGCCGGGACGCACGCGCGCGTCCCGGCCTCTGCAGCCGACAAGGAGGTCAGCTGTGAATGCAGCAAAAACTACACGTAAGACTATAACCGGACAGCGGCCCGAGGACGAAAGGCTGCCGATCGGCAAGTCCTTTGCTTACGGTTTCCAGCACGTTTTGACGATGTACGGCGGCATCATTGCGGTGCCCCTGATTGTGGGCACTGCGGCCGGCATGAGCCAGGATGAAATCGCCCTGCTCATCGCCTCCTGCCTCTTCGTTGGCGGTGCGGCAACCATCCTGCAGAGCTACGGGGTCAAGTTCTTCGGATCGCAGCTGCCGCTGGTGCAAGGTGTTTCCTTTGCCGGCGTTGCGACCATGACGGCTATTCTGAGCGGCGGCGGCGGCATCGAGATGGTGTTCGGCTCCGTGCTGGTCGCGTCCGTGATCGGTCTGGCCATCGCGCCGTTCTTCGCCAAGGTCATCAAGTTCTTCCCGCCGGTAGTCACCGGCGTCATCATCACCACCATCGGTCTTACGCTCATGCCGGTTGCGGCCAACTGGGCCATGGGCGGCAACTCCCAGGCGGACGACTATGGCAGCCTGGCCAACATCGCGCTCGCTGCCGGCACGCTTGCGGCGGTGCTGTTGCTGAGCAAGCTCGGCAACGCGGCAATCTCCCGCCTGTCCATCCTGCTGGCCATTGTCGCAGGCACCGTCGTCGCGGCACTCCTGGGCATCGCCGACTTCTCCAATGTGGGCAACGGCGCCATCTTCGCCTTCCCGCAGCCGTTCGCCTTCGGCTGGCCGGTGTTCGACGTCGCAGCCATCATCTCGATGACCATCGTCATCCTCGTCACGATGACGGAAACGACGGCGGACATCCTGGCGGTCGGCGAAATCGCCAAGACCAAGGTCAACTCGCGGCGCATTGCGGACGGGCTGCGGGCGGACATGCTCTCCAGCGCCCTGGCGCCGGTATTCAACTCCTTCACGCAGACTGCTTTTGCCCAGAATGTCGGGCTGGTGGCCATCACCGGCGTCAAGAGCCGCTTCGTAGTGACCGCCGGCGGCGTCATCATGCTGGTCCTGGGACTGCTGCCGATCCTCGGCCGCGTTGTCGCAGCCGTGCCGACACCCGTCCTTGGCGGTGCGGGCATTGTCCTCTTCGGCACGGTGGCAGCCAGCGGCATCCGCACGCTGTCCAAGGTCGACTACAAAGACAACATGAACATGATCATCGTGGCCGTGTCGCTGGCCTTCGGCATGATCCCCGTGGTGTCCCCGACCTTCTACGATGAGTTCCCCACCTGGTTCGGCATCATCTTCCACTCCGGCATCAGCTCCGCCGCCATCATGGCTGTGCTGCTGAACCTGCTCTTCAACCACCTGAAGGCCGGAAACTCCGATCAGCAGTCCTCGCTGGTGGCCAGCCCGCCGCGCATGGTCCGGGAGGACGAGCTGCAGGCGCTGCAGGACGGCGACTACTACCAGGGCGGCAAACTGATGGCCGCGGATGGCACCGAGATCCCGGTAGTCACCGCCCAGCAGTACCAGATCGTCAAGGAAAAGCTGGATAAGGGCGAGATCAGCTGCCCCGAGGACATCCGCAGGATTTGCGACGGCGACGCCGCCGAGGACCCTGAGGACGCCGGGGAGTCTGACGGCCCCTCCACCGGTGTGCACGCAGCCGGCAAGGAACACTAGAAAACGTGCCTTGGGCCGGTCCCGCTCCGCATCCCGCGGACCGGGACCGGCCCCAAGCGATCTCCTGGATCAGCAGACAGGACAACACTGAGCTGGCGGCATCGCCGTCGTTATTTGCCTACGCTCGGCGCCCATACCTGTACCTGACAAGGAGCATCATGACTGTACGTATCTGGGTGAAGAACCCGCTGGCCATTTTCACTGCCAACAACGACGACGCCGCTGGCGGTTTGGTGGTCGAAGGCGGCGAAATCGTCGAACTCGTGGCGGCGGGCCAGAGGCCCCGCGAACCCTGGACAGCGGTGTTCGATGCCCGGGACCACGTGGTGCTGCCGGGCCTGGTCAACACCCACCACCATTTCTACCAAACGCTCACCCGGGCCTGGGCGCCGGTGGTCAACGTGCCGCTGTTCCCGTGGCTGATCAACCTGTATCCGGTCTGGGCCCGCCTGACTCCCCGCTACCTGGAGCTCGCCACCAAAGCGGCTCTGGCCGAACTGCTGCTCTCCGGCTGCACCACGGCGGCGGACCACCACTACCTCTTTCCCGCCGGCCTGGAGGACTCCATCGACGTCCAGGTGCAGGTGGTGCGCGAGCTGGGGATGCGCGCCATGCTCACCCGCGGTTCCATGACCCTCGGCGAGGACGACGGCGGCCTGCCGCCCCAGCGCACGGTCCAGGCTCCCGAGGTGATCCTCGCCGACAGCGAAAGGCTGATCGGGCGCTACCACGAACGCGGGCCCGGTGCGCAGATCCAGATCGCTCTTGCCCCTTGTTCACCGTTCTCCGTCACTCCGGAGATCATGAAAGACAGTGCCGCCCTCGCCGTTCAGCATGACGTCCGGCTGCATACGCATCTGGCGGAAACCATCGACGAAGAGGACTTCTGCCTCGAACGGTTCGGCCTGCGGCCACTCGACTATCTCGAAAGCGTGGACTGGCTGGCACCGCGCACCTGGCTGGGTCATGGGATCCACTTCAGCGATGCCGAGGTGACGCAGCTCGGGACCGCAGGGATCGGCGTAGCGCATTGCCCCAGTTCCAACATGCGGCTGGCTTCCGGCATCTGCCGTGCCATTGAACTGGAGGACGCCGGCGTGAACATGGGGCTGGGCGTGGACGGATCGGCGTCGAACGACGGCTCCAACATGATTCTCGAGGCCAAGCAGGCGCTGTATCTGCAGCGGCTCCGCTACGGCGCCGAGCTCGCGACGCCAGAGCGCGCACTCGGCTGGGCCACCAAGGGCTCCGCCCGTGCACTGGGGCGTGCCGATATTGGCGAGATCGCCGTGGGAAAGCAGGCCGATCTGGCGTTTTTCAAGCTGGACGAGCTGCGGTTTTCGGGCAGCCACGACCCGCTCTCCGCGTTGCTGCTCTGCGGCGCAGACCGGGCTGACCGCGTTATGGTCGGCGGCCAATGGCGTGTAGTGGACGGGCAGATCGAGGGGCTGGATCTCCAGGAACTGATCACAGACCACTCCGAAGCCGCCCGGCAACTGGTCGCCGGCTGAAGCTCATAGCCGCGAGGACGAGTTCACAAATGTCGCCGCGGGCCGCCTCGGGTTCCGAACGAAGTTGACTGTCACGGGACTTCTTAGGCGCGCGCCGCTGGAAATTTACAAGTTTGGGCAGCAAGAATGGCAGGTATGGAATCTTCCCGTGTGACTTCACGCCGTTCGCTCCTAACCGTCAGTGCCGCCGCAGGAACGGCTGGTGTCCTCGCCGGTTGCTCGCCCTTCCAGAATCTTGTGGGAGACACCAGCGGCGAACCGGCGGCGGTCGGCGCCGAGGGCACGCCGGTGCGGGCGGGCAAGCTCAGCGAGGTCCCCGTCGGCGGCTCTGTAAACCTGGACGTTGAGGGTACGCCGATCCTAATTCACCGCCCGGATGAAGAAACGGTCCTTGCCTACAGTTCCGAATGCACGCACCAAGGCTGCAAGGTGGCGGCCACGGAAAGCGAGATCGCTTGTCCATGCCACAACTCGACGTTCGCATTGGCGGACGGGGCAGTGACGGGAGGGCCCGCTCCCGCGCCGCTGCCTCGTTTTGCTGCCGCGATCGACGGCGAGTGGATCACCGTCGTTGTCTAAAGCGAAGCCTTGATCGAGGCTGAAGCTGGGGTGCCCCCGTCGCTTAGCCAATCAGTGAGACGCCGAGGCTAGCCAAGACGCCGAAGGCGACGCCCCACAGGATGATCGAGACGATCTGCCACAAAATAACGGCGTTCTTCGACGCTCCGAATGAGACCATCGCGGCCGAGGTGATCTGGCTTGGCAGAATGGTCTGGCCCAGCAGGCTCACGCCTGCGACGCCGTACTTGTCGAATTGGGCGCGCAGCTTCTGCCGGCGGGCAGAGGGCTCCTTGGACGCCTTGCCGCTGACTACCTTCGAACGCAGGCTATGGGCGCTGAGCACGAAGAGCAGCATGGAGATCACGTTGCCGACGATGGCGGCTACGATCGCGACCACCGGATTGATGCCGGCGAGCACGCCGATAACGGACCCGAAATAGGACTCGATAAAGGGAATCGCAGCCGCGAGAATCACTCCCACCCACTGCAGCACGGCCGGAAGTGAAGCGGTGAAGTCTTGCAGCGCGTCGATCATGGACCATGTCTCTCACTGTGGTGCTAACGGGGGACTGTGCCTACGTGCAGCCCAGGTAGCCGGCGCGCAGTACGGAATGCCAGCCTAGTCAAGACGGCCGGATGAGGGATGCTTCGAGAGGATGATATTCCAGCGCACCTGAAGCGGATGGTCGTAGCGCGTCATTGTGCCCTAGTGGCCGTCCGTCCCACTTGAGCTGTTTCCGGTAGAGCCTCATAACCTAAAAGACGCCGCCCCTTCTGCAGGACTGCATGTATCTGTTGGAATGAGGGACAAGGCCAGACGCGGGTGTCTTCCCGTGGCAGCCCGTCTCGTCGATCGTTCGCATGACCAACCTGGATATCCATCCCGAGGAAATCGTCTGCGGGGGCGCCGAGCCCATTGTTGCCGAACTGCTGGCCCCGCGCGATGTGCCTCTGGGCGGGCCGCGGGCGGTGAAGTGCGCCGGAACCTGCCGCAACGACGGAGCAGCCTCATCGGCGCCTGGTGCTACCTGGAGCACTACGGCCCCGAACTTGTCTCCGCAAGCGGGGGGATGCGCGCGGGCCGGCACCCCTGCCGGCCCCGGCCCTGCCCACCGTCCGGATGCGCCCGTGCGGCTGACCCTTCGCCCTAGGGAGAGACTGTGAACCACCAACCTGCCATCACCGTACGGAACAATCCCGACCGCCGCCGCTACGAACTCCTCGAGGGGATACCGTCATTGGCGCGGCCCATTGGGTTGCATTCGAGGAACCAGGCGTGCCGCAGCGGATTTTCTACCACACCGTCGTCGTCGACGCCCGCTCCGGCCAAGGCCTGGCCGCGAAACTAGCGCGCCATGCTCTGGACGAAACCATCGGGCAGGGGCTGCAGATCGTTCCGGTCTGCCCCTACATCAAGGCGTTCATCCGTAAACATCCCGAGTACCGGCCGCACACCGTGCGGATCCGTCCTGACCACCTGGAAGCTATACCGCGTTGATTAAGGGCTACCGAACCGCGTACAACTCCGACGGAGTAGCGGCGACGCGCGCCCTCTGCACCGCATAGTCCGCAACGGATCTTTAATGAACTTCCCAGTCTTTGAGCTGGTTCGTGAGAACTTCGAATTCTTCCACTTCCAAGACCTCCATGTGTTGTTCCGTGCTGGTCTCGGAGCGGATTTTGTTCGCCTGCTGCTGGCTTCCGCCAAGATCTTCCTCTGTATCCCACAGCGATATGGACAGGGATTTGTTGTCCCGCCCCTTCAGGTAATAGAGGCCCAGACATCCGGGCAATTCAAGCACCCGCTTGATTGTCTCCTCAGTGGGCGCACCTGTAGCGTCGGCGCTTGTCCTGTACGTGCTGACTCGAGCAAACATAGTTCCTCCATAGATGATCCGGCTGGGAACCGGGAACGGCTGCCAGATCAGGCATGTGGCACCGGTCTTCGCTCTGCACCCGGGAAACATGTCAGTCAGCACCGGGCTGCGTGGCGATTGGCTCCTATCACTAGTAAGGACCCGGAAACGCGCGGGCACAAGGCCAAGTGCGTCCGGCATGTCCTTCCGGGACGGAGCGACTGCGCCCCATACAGAGCAATGCATCCAAGGAAGGTTGATACGGGCCAATCGGAGGGCTGGCGCCAGTGGGGAGACGGGCGTAGCGTCGATAACGTCGAGGAAGACGGCGACAGGCAGCCGGACGGGTGGGTCCGTGCATTGCCTTGCTGATGCCTATCGGTGGAGGAGCCGGGATGGCCGGATGGAATGCCGACACAGCTGCAGGTCCGCTGGGCTCCGGGGCAGTTACGTTGGTGGAGGGATCATCTTTTTGTATTTCCTCTGCGAACGGCGATATTCACCCGGAATACCCGCAAGGGGTTTTCCACGAGGACACCCGCATCCTGTCCCGCTGGAATCTCACTGTCAACGGTCAGCCGCTGGAGCCGCTGGCGGCGACGACCAAGGAGCCCTACCGGGCGCTGTTTGCCGGCCGCGTTCCTCGTCCGGATGGGTACGCCGACAGTCCTCTGATTGTTGAGCGCCTACGCGAAGTGGGAGCCGGAATCCTGGAGCAGATCACCATCCGGAACTATTCCCCGGCCGCCGTCGAATGCGTAGTCGCCCTCAAAATAGAAGCGGATTTCGCGGATCTTTTCGAGGTGAAGGAAGCACGAAACCAGCGGCGTTGGGAAGAAATACGCGCGCCCGAGGGTGATTCACTGACTATCCGAGCCACCTGGCAGGACATCAGCAAAGGTGTCCTCGTCAGCGCTTCCGGCGCGGAGGTGGGGCCGGAAGTGCTGACGTACCGCGCCGTTGTCCCACCCCACGGGGAATGGAGCACCGCGTTGACCGTTGTGCCTACCGAGGATGGCGCCGATCCCATTGCGCCGATTATTAGACCGGCCGCGGGCGAACTGTCTCCGCGCGACGCGCGCCGGCAGGAGTGGGTGGCCAGGATTCCGGTGCTGCAGATGGGCAACCGGTCCATCGAGCGGACTCTACGCCGAAGCTACGACGACCTGGGTGCCCTCCGGATCGAGGATCCCGGCCACCCGGACCGGATTGTGGTGGCCGCGGGGGCGCCCTGGTTCATGGCCCTGTTCGGGCGCGACTCGCTGTGGGCTTCCCTCATGGCCCTGCCGGTAGACCCATCCCTGGCCATGGGCACCATCCAGACCCTGGCCGACCGCCAAGGCACCGTGGTGGACCCGCTAAGTGAGGAGGAGCCCGGCAAGATCCTGCACGAGGTCAGGCTAGACGTCTCCAGCGGGCTCGCCTTGGGCGGTAAGTCGGCCTACTACGGCAGCGTCGACGCCACACCGCTGTTCGTGGCACTGCTCGGAGAGGTCAGTCGCTGGGGCTTTGCCGCCGAGACCATCGCTGCCCTGCTGCCACACGTGGACCGCGCGTTGGAGTGGATCCGGAACTACGGGGATAAGGACGGTGACGGGTTTGTCGAGTATCAGCGGTTGAACGACCGGGGCTTGGTCAATCAGGGCTGGAAGGATTCTTGGGACGGCATCAACTTCGCCGACGGCACCCTTGCGGAACCGCCGATCGCGTTGTGCGAGGTGCAGGCCTACGTCTACAGCGCATATTTGGGCCGCGCCTGGATGGCCTACGACGTCGGCAATGCGGCCTTGGCAGCTGAGTTCCGGGACCGTGCAGCGCGGCTGAAGCAGCAGTTCAACGAACAGTTCTGGTTGCCCGAGCGCGGTTATTACGCCATCGCGCTGGACAAGGACAAGCGGCCGGTGGACGCCTGCGCTTCCAACATGGGGCAATGCCTGTTGTTTGGCCTCATCGACGAGGACAAAGCCCAGCTGATGGCCGAACGGCTGATGTCTCCGGAGATGTTCAGCGGCTGGGGCGTGCGGACTCTGGCCACGGACATGGGTGCCTACAACCCGGCCAGTTACCACAACGGGTCGGTCTGGCCGCACGACAATGCGATCATTGCCGCAGGATTGATGCGCTACGGCTTCGTGGAGCAGGCACAGCGGATTTCCACGGCCCTGCTCGAGGCCGCCGAGTACACCGAGGGGCGGCTGCCCGAACTGTTCTGTGGCTTCAGCCGTGAGCACTTTGAGGAACCAGTGCCCTACCCGACGGCGTGCTCTCCGCAGGCTTGGGCAGCGACCACCCCCATCCAGCTCGTGAAAAGCCTGATGGGCTACTATCCGGACGTTGCCCTCGGCGGTCTTTGGATGGATCCCGCGCTTCCGGCGTCCTACGGTGATCTGCACATAACCAATGCGCCAATGGCCGGTGGACGGATCACAATCGACATTTCAGGCTCCGACGCAACCGTCCATGGGCTGCCCCAAGGCATGGAGTTCCGCCACGGGACACGTCCATGGGCGGTCGACCTCGTGGCCCAAGCCAAACCGCGCCGAAAAGTCTAGAAGCGCGATCGTGCCGCGGCCGAGGTGACTGCAGCCTCCCCAGTCTCTGAAACGCAAGTAACGGCATTGACCCTCCACGACAATGCTGATCATGGGACAGGGGCGGTGAACCTTTGTCGGTATGACGTGGGGGTGGTGTTGTAGGTGGCTGTAAAGTTCTGCCGGAAGCCGACGGCGCTGCCGAAACCACAGGTGCGGGCAATGCGCGCGATTGGCCAGGTGGTGGTTTCGAGCAACCGCCTGGCTTCGTCGAGGCGGCGCGAGAGGATCCAGCGGGCCGGCGTGGTGCCAGTGGCTTCGGTGAACCTGCGGGTGAAGTTGCGCCGGCTCATGCCCGCATGGGCGGCGAGCTCGTCGACGGAAAGCTGCCGGTCGAGGTGGGTGAGCGCCCAGCCGAGGGTGCTTCCGAGGTCGCCGACGCCGCCGGGGTCGGGGATTGGTCGGTCGACGTACTGGGCCTGGTCGCCCTCGCGGTGGGGTGCAACGACAAGGTGCCGGGCGACCTTCGCGGCCGCGGCGGAGCCCAAGTGCTTGCGGACGATGTAGAGGCAGGCATCGATCGCCGATGCGGTGCCTGCGGAGGTGAGCACGTCGCCGTGGTCGAGGTAGAGGTCGGAGTCGTTGACCGTGACGGCGGGACGACGTCGGGCCAGATCAGGTGCGGAGGCCCAGTGTGTGACGGCGCTGCGGCCGTCCAGGAGCCCGCTGTCGGCAACGGGAAACGCGCCGAGACAGAGGCCGGCCACGCGGATCCCGTCCGCGTGGGCGGTCCTGATCAGTTCGGTCAGAAAATTATTCGACGGGGGCAAGTCGACAGGCCAGGACGGGAACACGAGCAGATCGGCGCCGGCGACAGCCTCCGGGCCGGCGACGTCCTGAATCGAGAGCCCTTCGGCGGTCTGGATTCCGTTCCCGTCCTCAGTCCATACGATTGGTTCCCAACCGGTCGCCAGGTTCTGGCGCCCCACTTCGCCGAACACCATCAGCAGGGATGCGAGATGGAACATCGTGATCCCGTTAAAGGCGTAAACCGCGATCTTCATTTTGGCTCAAATCCATCCATGGTCGTCTTTTGTGCCACTCACGATACCCCGCGTCGAGCGGGCAGACTAATTGGGGCAAGTAGCCCCGACCACCAAGGAGAACAAAATGACCGCACCCCGCCGAGCCCTAATCATTGTGGACGTGCAGCAGGAATACTTCGACGGAATCCTTCAGATCCAGTACCCGCCGCGTGAGGAATCGCTGGCCAATATTCTCCGCGCAATTGACGCCGCTGAGCAGCAGGACCTTCCCATCGTCGTCGTCCAGCACCAGTTCCCCGAAGGTGCACCGGTCTTCGCAGTCGGCTCCGAGAGTTGGTCGCTGCACCCCGAGATCGAGAAGCGAGTCACCCCGTCATGGAAGCGGGTGACCAAGGACAAGGCCAGCGTCTTCGCCGGCACGGACGTCGCCCAGTGGCTCGCTGACCGGCAGGTCGATACGATCACCATCGTCGGCTACATGACCAACAACTGCGACATCGGGACCGCGGCTGCGGCCGAGGATCTCGGCCTCGCCGCCGAGATCCTCTCCGACGCCAGCGGCTCGCCCCACCTAGCCAACGAGGCGGGCAAGGTGCCGGCCGAACAGCTGCACCAGACCCTGCTCGTGCTGCTCCAGTCGAACTTCGCTGCCGTGGCCGGCACCGACGCGTGGGTCACCGCGGTCGAGTCCGGCCAGGCTTTGTCCAAAAGCGACCTCGGTACGTCCGCAGTCCAAGGCCGCGACGCGTTCCAGGGCAGCGCATCCCTGATGAACCCTTAGCCCGTTCCATAGCGCAGGCTTCCGGGCGCACCGCTCCGGAAGCCTGCGCTATCGCGACGGTTCGAGTACCAAGGCAGAGCCGCCTCCGCGCCTTGCTGGCTCGGCGGCAGCGACCATGCTTCCATCGGACATGAACTCGATTGCGGTCGCCGCGCCGATCTCTGCCGCGGAGGTGAAAGCGTCGCCCGCGGGCGTGAGCTTATGGCCGTATTCTTCCAACTGGCTACCGTAGTCGTCGATGAACTCCGGCTCGGCCGTGACGCTGGTGGTGTTTCTTTGGGACGCACGCGGCGCCGCGATCGCCTCCGGGGTAGTCATCTCCAGATCCACCCGGTTCAGGATGGTCTGTACGACGGTCGTGATGATCGTCGAGCCGCCCGGTGAGCCGAGCGCGAGGAACGGCTCGCCGTCCTCGAGGATGATGGTCGGTGACATCGAGGAGCGGGGGCGCTTTCCGGGTTCGATCCGGTTCGGGTCTTCCGGGTCGTACACGGTGGAGAAGTCGGTCAGCTCGTTGTTGAGCAGGAATCCGCGGTCAGGCACCACGATGCCGGATCCGCCCGTCTGCTCAATCGTGAGCGTGTACTCAACGACGTTGCCCCACTTGTCTGCCACCGTCAGGTTGGTGGTCGAGATGTTCTCGGTGTCCTTCTCCTCGGCCGGCGCCGCGGCGGTAGCCGGGCACACGCCGTCGTACTCTGATACGTCTCCGGGATCAACGGGTTTCCCAGCCGCCTCGTCCGGGTCGATCTGGCAGGCTCTCTCCTTGCCAAACAGCGGGTCCGTGAGGGCGCCAGTGGGGACGTCGACAAAAGCCGGGTCGCCCACGTACTTGCCGCGGTCGGCGAAGGCCAGCGCGCTTGCCTCGAGGTAGTGGTGCAGCGCGTCGGGCACGGCCATCTCGGTCAGGTTGAACGTGTCCAGGATGGTCAGAGTCTCACCGACGGTGGTGCCCCCGCTGCTCGACGGTGCCATGCCGTAGACATCGAAGCCGCGGTATTCCGCGTGCGCCGGCTCCTGGTCCACGGCGCGGTAGTCGGCGAGGTCCTCCGCAGTCATGAAGCCCACCGGGACTGGCAGAGTTGTGTCCTTCGTCTTCGGCGGATCCTGTACTGTGTCGGCAATTTCCTCTGCCAGCGGGCCTTCGTAGAAGGCCTCCGTCCCGTGCTTCGCGAGCAGCCGGTACGTCTTGGCCAGGTCATGGTTCTTGAAGACACTGCCGACGGCAGGTGCGTCGCCGTCCGGAAGGAAGAGGTCACTGGTCGACGTGAACGCCTCGAAGCGGTGCTCATTGTCGAGGGTCTGCTGGCGGAAGGTTTCGTCCACCACGAAGCCGCGGTTCGCAACCTTGATGGCAGGCTTGAGCGCTTCGCCGAGGCTCAAGGTTCCCCACCGGTCCAGCGCGCGCTCCCAAGTCGCCGGTGTGCCGGGCACGCCTACGGAGACGCCGCTGGTGACCAGCTCGGGCGTGAAGCGGTACGGCTCGCCGGTTCCCGGGTCGATGAACGCATCGTGCGGCATGGCCGCGGGGGCGGTCTCGCGGCCGTCGATGGTGTCGATCTCACCGGTGTCCGCGTCGTAGAACAGGAAGTAGCCACCACCGCCGATCCCGGCGCTGTACGGTTCAGTCACGCCCAGGGTCGCCGCGGCGGCTACCGCGGCGTCGGCGGCGTTGCCGCCTTCGCGGAGGACTCTCAGCGCTGCCGCTGATGCCTCCGGGTCCACGGTACTTACGGCACCGCCGTACCCTTGGGCGGTCGGGCTCTTGTCGGTCTCGCGTGGGTCGGCGAAGGCCGGGCTGGCTACGGCGCCGCTGCCCACGCTCATCACCAGGGCGGCCGTGAAGGCAGCGAACCGACGTCTCATCTGTGTCATGGTCACTCCGCAGTGAGGGGCTGAGGGTTGGGGATGGTGCCACGCTACTCTCAGGGCTCCGGCCACTCAATACTGCAGCGCGTCCCGAGGGAGAAACCCCCGGAATTAAGTGCTGGGCGTGGGGAGCCATCCACCGGCATCGGTCCGGCAACCCACAAGATGGATCAGCCGATGACCACCTGCGCGTCAATAAGGACCGGGCCGCTGGCCTTCAGTGCTTTTTGGTACGCCTCCTCGAACTCTTCGCGGGTGCTAGTCCGCTGTGCGGGTACACCGTAGCCCTCGGCGATGGATACAAAGTCGATGCCGCCGAGTTCCAAGCCCGGTATGTCCGGCGTGCCCATCCGCTGGGCGAAGCCGGCGAGGGCCCCATAGCTGGAGTTGTTGACGATGACGAACACGGTCCGCGTCTGCCGCTGGGCCGCGGTGTAGAGCGCGGTGATGCCGTAATTGGCGGAGCCGTCGCCCACGGTCGCCACGATCGTCTTCTCCGGGTCCCCGAGGGACAGTCCGACCGCCACCGGGAGGCCGAATCCCAGGCCGCCCGAGGCCGGGAAGTTATACATACCCGGCCGGTCGATGGCGATCCTCTCAAGGTAGTCCAGATCCAGGGTGGTGGTCTCGTTGACATAGGCGACGGTGTCGTTCACGTAGGCATTGAGCACCTCGAGGATTTCGGTGCCTGTCATACCGTCCGGGGAGGTCCTGGCCGGGGGCAGTTCGCGAGAGCCGGGCTCACCGCGTCGCTTGCCACGGTCCTGCACGCCCTCGGCGAGGGCCTTCACGACGCCGGCCACATCGGCAATCACCGACCTGCCGAAGGGTGCCCGGGTCGCCTCGCGCGGGTCGTGGGTGACATGCACAACGCGGGTACCCGCTTCGAGATAGTTGCTCGGCTCCCAGCGGTGGTAGCGGAAAACGGCAGCGCCGAGGACGAGGACGACGTCATGTCCGGCCAAGCGGTCACGCACTGATTTGATGCCCGGGATGATGACACCCTCGAAGTTCGGGTGGGTGGTCGGGAAGGGACCCCGCGAGGGCGAGGGCGCGACGTACACGGATGCATCCGACTTCTCCGCCAGGGACACCACAGCATCAAAAACCGTGTGATCGTCAACGGCTGCGGCGTCCACTTGGGGGCCCACGACGAGCGCCAGCCTTTTTGCGCCGTCCACGGTGGCGATGAGCTCCTGTGCCATGTCGTCGGTGAGGCCGCCGGCGACGACCACCGAACGCTCGGTGAGCAGGGCGTCGTCGTCAAGGGCAGGCTCCGCCCAGTCATCGAGCGGGACGGAGACATAGACCGGCCCGCATGGCTGGGTAGAGGTTTCGAAGACGGCTTGAGCGAGGGTCCGCGGCACGTCTGCGGCGGCCAGCGGCTCATGCGAGTACTTGACTAGCGGCGTCGGCAGGACCGAAGCGTCCACACTGGCCAGCATCGCCTCTTGGCCGACGGTGCGCCGGACCTGCTGTCCGGCGAGGATGACCATCGGAATGTGCCCGTAGCTGGCGTTGGTCAAGGCGCCCATGGCGTTGCCCGACCCGGAGGCAGCATGCAGGTTCACCAGGGCAGGCCTGCCGGTGGCTCGGGCGTAGCCCTCCGCCATGCCGACGACGACCTGCTCGTGCAGTCCGAGAATGAAGTCGAATCTCTCATCGAGGCCGGCGAGGAAGGGAATCTCGTTGGACCCGGGGTTGCCGAAGATGGTGGTCACCCCCAGCGCGCGGAACATGTCCAGACTCGTCTCCAGAACCGTCTTCTTCGTGGTAGCCACTCGTCAGCCTTCCTCAGATTTTCGTTACTTCGATGGTAATGGCGGCACCGGGCCGGACGCCGCCGGCGGCGCCGCACCGAGTGCGCGCCGAAGGTGCCGACATAGACTTTGCTCCTGAACCTCCAGCGCACTTATGTTGACACGAAAGCCCTCTTCTCTGAGTGGAGCCTTTTCGTCGCTGACGTCAATCTGTTTGGCGGCGGAGGACATGTTTCCGGTTCTTGATACGGGCGCAACGCGGACGAAACAGGTCCGGGCGAGCATTGAGGCATGAGACACGGTGCCTTAACCCCCTTCCACGCCGAACTGTCCTGCGACTCTTGCGGCCAACTTCCCGAACCGCCCCGAAGCCGGCTGACGTTGGCCAACGTGGCCGCCATGCTGCCTATCGAACTACTGGTGCATGCCCTGGTCGTCCAGACTGACTTGTCTTATCCCGTGAAGGTATTGATACTCACCGTTACCGCTACGGTCCTGGTCATTTGGGTCGCCGAGCCATCGGCGACACGCTTGTTGCGCCGATGGCTGCACGGACCCGCTCTGCACCGGAGGAAGAACCTGCACCGCGCGCACTCGTTATGGCGTGTCCGGACAATCTTGGCCGACCGACCCGGAGCGCTTGAGCGGATTACCCACGCCTTGTCCTGTCTAGACGTCAACATCCTCAGCATTCACGTTCACCCGGTGCGCGACGGGGTGCTCGATGAGTTTGTCCTGGCCAGCCCGGGCGGGCTGACCGAGCAGGACCTGCTCGACGCCCTTGTCGCAGGCGGCGGAAACAGCCCGCGTGTTGTGCGTACTACTCCCATCGCACTGGTTGACGGTCAGACGCGGGCCTTGAGCCTCGCGGCGCGCATTGCAGGCAATCCCTCGGAACTGCCGTTGGCAGTGGCCGAACTGCTCTCCGCCGAAATCGTCTCCGAGCCTGGGCAGCACCCAGTCCAGGGACACGCCGCGGACGGCACGCTGCTCAAAATCCCCACAGCCTGGCATCAACCGATCATCTTCGTACGTCCCGGGAACCCTTTCACCCCCGCCGAATCCGCTCGAGCCCATCGGCTGGCAGAACTGGCCGAGATCGTAGAACTCAGCCAGGCCAAGGCCTCATAACGGAGGTCTGGATTCCAGTTTGGTTGAGGGCAACGGGCACTTCGTGGCGATGCAAACCGGAGGATTCCTATCCGCGGCCAACCGCCGCCTGTATGTTGCGGCGAACCCGTCGCTAGCGGTTCATCTGGCCGGCCTCGGCGAGGTAAGTGGCCACGGAAATGGCAACAGCTTCCGCGGCCAGTAGGGAAACCAACACGACCAGTTGGACCAGTCCCGCGTCCAAAGGCGAGGCGCCGCCGAGTACCAGTCCGACGAAGGCCCCGGGCAAGGTCACCGTGCCTACCGTCCGGGTCTGATCCAACGCCGGTATCAGCGCTTCCGCTGCCACTGGCCGCGCCACGAGGGACCTCGCATTACGCAGGGTCAGGCCCAAGGCCATGCCCGCTTCGACTTCTCCGTGCCGTAGCGCAAGTTCCTGTTTCAACCGCCTGCCAGCCAAGTTCATCGCAGTCATCGATCCTCCGATGAGCTGTCCCACAACCGCCGCCAGGGCCAGGGGATGGAGCGGCAGCACCCCGGTTACCACCATGAGGCCGGCCACGGGGAGTGTGCCGGCACTGATTGGCAGGGCAGCGATCCAGAACGGGCTGCCTCCGATCCGTTTCGCCGCAGTCCAGGACGCCACGCCCAGCATCAGCAGCAGGAAAGCCATCGCTAACCAACCAGATCGTCCTAGCTGGGCAATAAGGACGGCGACGACGGTGAGCTGGACCAAGGCGCGGATACCCGCGAGCAGAATGTATTTGACCGGCAGCCCCAGCACAGCACGTCCAATAGCTGCGGCGGCGACCAGAAGGACTGCCAGCAGTAGCCAGACTGCTGGTCCGGTATTGAGCAAGGTGGAATTTTCCGGCACCCGCACATCTTCCCACCAGTGACGAAGGTTCCCTCGGACACGACCGGTCCGAAGATCTCTGTTCCAGCGATCGCGACGGCGGCGGGCACATCGGTCACTACGGTGGGTTCGATGAAGCAGCCC